>JAZQQG010000053.1:0-15326 GCA_045628945.1 Lachnospiraceae bacterium | reverse complement strand
CTTGGAAGGCTGACATTCTACCATTGAACTACACCCGCATAAACCATATAAAATTAAGTATCTCAATCGGGGTGACAGGATTCGAACCTGCGACCTCCTGGTCCCAAACCAGGCGCTCTAGCCAAGCTGAGCCACACCCCGCTACTTGACGAAAGGCCCACGTTTCCGTGACACGATATGTAATATAACATACCTATCTTGCCTTGTCAATAAAAAACAAATGATTTTTTCTACTATTTATAAGAAGAGACGCCCACCTACAGGGAATGAATCGTGATTGTCGGTTCACTCTCGGAATTCAACTCCGCCACTGCATAGGTATAGCGGCGACCTTCCTGGCGCGGATAGCTTAAGGAACCGGGATTGACCAGCCAGATTCCGTCCACACACTCCACCACAGGACAGTGGGTATGTCCGAAAAAAACAATATTGGCCTGACGGTCTTTTGCTTCCTCTATAAGAAAGGCGCGATTAATGGAAACGAAATGCTTATGGCCGTGGGTCACCCAGATTCGATACCCTTCCGCATCGAAGAGCACCTCCGGAGACAAAGGCGAAAAGTAATCATTATTTCCCTGCACAATATAGCTCGGACAATCGACCGCCTTGCTGAAATAGTATTCGCCCCCTTCGACATCCCCGCAGTGCACGAGCAGGTCAATGGGACCGGTGGCTTTGAGAACCTTCTCGAAATCCTCGTTTTTTCTATGGGTATCACTGATAATCAGAATCTTCATAAGGAATGCATCCGCCTTATTTACAATATTGATCAAGTTTCACACGCATTGCGCGCAGAGCCTTGCCTCGATGACTTTCTTTATTTTTGTCCTCCATCGAAAGCTTCGCGGTAGTACAACCGTACGCAGGAAGAATGAAAATCGGATCATAACCGAATCCGTTCTCGCCCTCCTCCTCATAACCGATGACCCCTTCCATCGTCTCACGAACGATTGCTTCCTCCCCATCCGGGAATACCGCCGCAATCGCACAAACGAAACGGGCGCTGCGCTCCTCACCGACCGCATTCGCCAGGCGCTCAATGATATTGGCATTCTTAATATGGTACGAGGTATCCTCCCCCATGTAACGGGCCGAATAGATTCCGGGCTCCTTATTGATATAATCGACCTCCAGTCCGGAGTCATCCGCAAGAACAACGGCCTCCGCATCCGGCTTCATGGCACGATACGCCTCTGCAACCGCCTTGGCCTTGATGAGCGCGTTCTCCTCAAAGGTCGTTCCGTTCTCATCGATCTCTACCGCAATCCCTGCTTCCTTCATGGAGAGTACCTCCACCGGCAGATCACTTAAAATCGCACGAATTTCTTTCATCTTACCGGCATTCCCGGTTGCAAAAATAATTGTTTTCACTATTCGATTCCTCCGTCTGCGGCTCCCAGTTGTGCAAATACCTTCACAAGCGTCTCCGCAATCTGATTTCGATACTCTTCGTCTCGCAGTAAACTCATCTCCTGTGCATTGCTTCTGTAGCCCAGATTCACAACACAGGAAGGGACCTTCATGGTGTAGAGAAAGGATTCCTCTCCTGCCGCTTCCAGCTTGGTGCCTCGTTCATAGAGACTATCGCAAAGGGCACGAAGCAAAGCATCCGCCAGGGTTGCTCCGGTAATTCCGTCCTGCCAGAAACGAGCATTGTACTGCGCGGTCAGCCCGTTGATCGCGGGGTCTTCATCCTCCGCAAGTCCCAACAGAACCACCGCATCCGCACCAATGGCCTGCACCACCGCATTCAGATCCGTCAATTCTTCGTTTATCAAATCCTCGTAAAAAAAGATTCCGACGGTCTTTGGTGTCTCCAGGGTCGACAGTTTCGTCAAGACCTTCTTCACAACACCGGTCTCATCCTCCCCGCCTGCCATCAGGATAATCCGATCATGCACGTCTTTCGGATGTGCCAGGTTCAGGGTCAACTGGTTGTTTTCCTTGCTTAAGGTACACTCATAGATACCGTTTAACTGAATCGTAAGTCTCGTCACACCGTTGCTGTAACAGGTGGTCACGCGCTTCACGCTCTCCGCATCCGCCACGATTCGGTTCGAATCATAGTAGCCCGAAGACAGAGTATCGATGTATACCGTAATGCTCTGGGTTGCAAAATCCTGTAACAACGCAATCTTATTCTCCGTAATTCCGTCATGTACCGGAAGCAGAATTTTGCCCATATTCATTTCCGTACGCAGTTCCAGCATGCGTTCGTCGTTCTCCGGCAACTCCCGAATTCTTCGGCGGAAAGAAACATCCTTCTGATCGACCGTATTGACGTTGGCATAGATTACGGTTCGGTCCTTCATCAGTTCCGTCGCTACCAGAATTACCAGGATACAAAATGCCGCATAGACGCCCACCAGAACCTTCATGGATGGTCTTTTGCTCATAGTATTCCTTACATAACAGGCCCGCGCGGTTTGCGCCACCGCACTAGGCCTTGGGAGGCTTCGCCCCCATATACTGATAGAGGTATGTCTTCAGCATACCGTTGTAGATTTTGCGATTCTTCGTGGACTTGCCACCTAAATCACGCTCTGCATTCTCATAGGACGAGATTAAATACATCGACCAGGAATCCAGTTCACGATACTTCTCCCCGATGGTCTTATAGAGTCCCGGCAGCGCACTCTTCTCTTCCAGACGCTCACCGTAGGGCGGGTTCGTAATAATGAAACCATACTTACCGCCATGGTGCAGATTCTTAACGTCACGCACCTCAAAATGAATCAGCTTCGCAACACCTGCGACCTTCGCATTCTCTTTGGCGATGCGAATCATGCTCTCATCCAGATCATAACCTTCGATGTCGCACTCCTTCGGAACATCAATTAGTTCCTTCGCTTCCTTCTTTGCCTCGGTAAAAAAGGAATCCGGTACGAGATTCTCCCAGCCGCAGGCCGTAAAGGTACGATTCATGCCGGGCGCGATATTGGCAGCCATCAACGCAGCCTCAATCGGGAAGGTACCGCTTCCGCAGAACGGATCCACCAGAATCCGGTTACGATTCCAGGGAGACAGCATAAGGATTCCCGCCGCCAGATTCTCCGCAATCGGAGCCTTGGCTACTAACTTCCGGTATCCTCTTTTGTGAAGCGAATCTCCGGTGGAATCCAATCCGATGGTTACCTCGTCCTTTAAAAGGAACACACGCAGAGGGTAAGAACACCCCGTCTCCGGGAACCACTCGGTATGATAGGTCTTCTTCAGGCGCTCCACAATGGCTTTCTTCACAATGGACTGAATATCCGAAGGGCTGAAAAGCTTACTCTTAATGCTTCCGGCTTTGGCCACCCAGAATTTCGCATCCCTCGGAAGATATTCCTCCCAGGGAAGGGCTTTCGTTGCTTCAAAGAGTTCGTCAAAGGTCTCCGCATGGAAGGCCCCCACCTTAATCAGGATGCGCTCCGCAGTACGTAAGAACACATTGGCTCTTGCCACTGCCTCCTCATCCCCAAGAAAAGTCACACGACCATCCTCCACAGAGAGAATGTCATAGCCCAGGTCATAGATTTCGTTTTTTAACACCGCTTCCATACCAAAATGGCAGGGAGCAATCAACTCATATCGTTTCATCGTCGTACCGCCCTAACAATCTCCAGGATTAACCATCCCAGCAAAAGAATTCCCAATATCGGTAATACGAATCGCACAACCGCCGCAACCAGTGCCAGAATCAGTGCGAAGGTAATAATTAATACAATCAATGCAACAATCAGCACTGTTTTCAATGACAAGCCTCTGCTCACACGGGAGGCCGCTTTCTCGGCGCGACTGCGAAAATGCCTATCGTGATTGGTACGCGTAAAAGTTCCGCGGTCCGTCGAATAGACGGTCTGGTCGGAGCGTTTGCTTCCGGCAGCCGCAGAAAGGATACTCTTCGCGATTAAACGAGGATCTCCGAGCTCGGCAATCACCTGCTCCTCGCTGGTTCCCTTCTTCCTCTGCATATCGATATAATCCGCATAATAATTCACGTGCTCGTCCACTTCTCCCGCAGGAAGACGACCGGACAGCGAACGTCTAAGTTCTGTCAAAAATTCCTGTTGTGTCATACTACTCCCATATCTACGCGTTCCCATACATCTCCGAAACGCTACCTCCCTATGATAGCATGAACCCGCCTCGCATGCAAAGAGAACTTCCCTTCTTCGCCACAAAATCCTCCACCCCCGCATACAAAACCATTGCAAAAGACTATCCCGCAAGGTTATAATATTTTCGGTACCTATTAACAAACTATCACCCATTGTGAGGGTTATTATGAGTCAGTATCTCAGTATCGGTAAAGTATCCAAGTTAAAAAATGTCAGCATCAAGTCTCTTCGCTACTACGATGAGATTGGAGTATTCCGTCCCGCCTATATCAATACCGAGACGAACTACCGGTATTATACGGAAGAACAGCTTCCCATGTTGGACATTATCTCCACCTGTATCGAGTTAGGCTTACCACTTAAGGATTTGGAAAACTATGTCACAGAGGGAGAGTTTGATTTAAACCGCCTAATGGACGATTGCAAGGTCCTGGCAGAAAGCAAGATTCAGGCAATCTACCATGCACTCTCCGTATTAAAGAACGCTTCGGAGAACGGTATCGTCGTAGACAACCGTTCCGAACAGGAATCGACCCCCGAACCGATTTCGGAAGACTCCGAAAAGTCACCTGAGGTTCGTTCTCTTCCGGAGCGTACCGTCCTGATGATTCCTTATGAGGAAGAAGAAAATCTGCAGAAGAAGATTCTTCGTCTCCTGATGCTTTCTCAGTTAATCGGAATCGAAGCCTCCTATCCTTCCGGCATCCTGCATCGCTACGAAGGGGATACCTATGAGCGTTTTGCTTATATCACGGTCACCGATGCGAAAGGGAGCTTAGACAATCGTATTACAACGATTCCCGGTGGCGATTACGAGATTCATCCCATCTCAGAGCATCTATCCTTCCGTCCGGATCGTTCGGCACTGCCCGAGCTTTCCGATGCCGCCTCTGCAACACTCCTTTTGGAAGCAGATGCCATTCAGGCAGAGTTAGATACCGAATTCCCTTACGAAGTTCAGTTTATAAAATAAAAAAGCATCCAACCAGAAACAAATGGCGCCTTGAGACCGTCTCAAAGCGCCATTTTTCTTTTTTAATAATGAATCATTACCGTTGTCCCGGCGTATAATTCATCTGCTGATTTGCAATAGCATCCGTATACTGGGTATCGAGTTCCTTCACTTCATCCTTCGGCGTAATCAGTGCAATCGGATCTACCACCAGATGCAGAAATAGATAAGCCGTAGATTTTCCCAGGGAATGAATATTGAATACAATGTGAAGAATGAGGGTAATCACCATCACACCGAGGATAATACCTTTGAAGATCCAATTCGAAGTAAGGCTACTGCGCTGAACCGCAGCTTCCGCTCCCATCGTAAGTTTCAGATACAACCCGGTAAAAAGACCGACACCGAAGAGTTCCAAGCCCCCCTCAATCCAGATTACCAGCTTAATCCATGCAATCGGTGCATCTTTATCCAACCCCATTCGCTTCCGGAAGACATTCAACCACATCCCTCCTAAGAAGTATAAAAAGACAATCAGAATTACTGCTGCTCCCAACAAACAACCAATGACTGCTTTGCCCATTACTGAACACCTCCCATCTGATTGGCTCCATATACGCGGGCCAAAAGCTTTTTGCGTTTTTTAATATCATGTTTTGCCATTCCGCGCAAAATAATCTGATGTGAAATCTGATAGCAGGTAAGCACCACGCCCAGAGGGATTGCAATCGGATATACCAACAACAAAGCGAGGAACAGGAAAATCTGTTTAAAAATCTTCGCAACCACATCTCCGGCCCCGGCGGATCTCTCCATCCACAGTAAGAACGAGAGTCCAAAGGTAATGCTGATCGGCACCGCCAACCAGAAGGCCACCAACCACTGACCGTCCGGTGTCATATCCTTCAGAAGCGAACCGCCATAGGTGAAAATCTTCACAGGCGGCCAGATCTTCGCATTAAAGAGTCCCGGGAAAATCCCCAACAGATACTTGGCAATCCAGCTAAGTTTTCCCGAAAGGATTCCCGCCAGGTTCATTGCTTTCACTAAAAGTGTAAACGGAAGCATCATCAGAGCGGCGACCGCAAGTTCAATGCATCCAACCACAGCCTTCCGGTTATCCTGATTCATTTTCTGCTGACCGCGATTCGACAATAGTTGCTGAATCCGTTCCGGTGTGATGGACAGGCGATATACCTGTTTCACGGGCATAATATAACCATGCTCCATGGTATACAGAAGCGAGCGCTCAATATGCGAACCTTCTGCCTTATAGCCTTCGTAAATGCGGGATGCGGGATCCATATAGACGCCGTATTCCGGACCGTACTTCAGCAGTACTAACTTACGTTCCTCTTCGGTCTTCGGTTTTAAATAATAATAATTTTCATCTTCCCAGATTCCGCCGTGATGAACATACTCATTCTTGGAGCTTACAACACGACTGGAACCATAATCGAAGAAATCTCCGGATTTGGGTGCCGTTACCTCACGTGTCTGCACCGTATAGGTCTCCGTCCAACCACAGATGTACTTCGCCTGTTCCCGAGAGAATACCGTCTTCATTAAGACCATCGAACTGATTCCACCATCTTCACAACGATAGAGAATCGGCTGCTTGGCAATTCCGATAACACGTCTCTCGTAGGGCATACTGTCATCCCGTTCATTCTTCAGATTCTCCAATCTGGAACTGAATTCATAAAAAGCATTCTTCGCAAGATTCACTCTTTGCTGATAGCGTTCCTGCGAACGGCGCGTCCAGTCATTCAACAGATCGACATCCAAATACTGGTTGCCGGGCTGCCCGACAATCAATGCACCATACTGTCCGTCATACATCGCACCATTCTGCGTAAGGATTGCATCCACCAATCCGGTAAGCAGATACGGATCGTTATTTTCAAACGACACCAAATCTACCCATTCACTGATTTCCTTTCCGTTAATAACCATGAAGTCCCCTCCTTCTTTACTGCCATTATAGCAAAAAAACCACCGCAGAAACAGATGCTTTTTTCGCATAGAAAAAGGCTTCCCTGCTCTTGCAGAGAAGCCTCGCTTTGCCCTTCATTAATTATAATAAGCGTCAAAAAACATATCGAACATAATATAATAATCTTCCGAATCGGGATCCAACAGAACAGTAACATAGGAATTCTGCCCTATGGACATGCCTGTCAGGACTACCTCCAGAATCGAATAGTCATTGCCGACGGGCCATGCAATCGTGAAGGAACTGCCGATAAATTCATCCTCGAAGAACTCCTTCGCAGTCAACCAGTTGTTATCCCAAAGGGCTTCCTGACCAAAGAAGGCATATAATCCAGAATCGTAATCGTATTCCAAATAATCCGAAAGTCCATAGAAGATACCCTCAATGAAATCTTCATATGCCGCAAACATTTCGGCATTCATTTCATCCGCATCCAAACCGACCATCTGATACATCTCATACATCGACATCTGATTACCGTCCGGACTGATGAAAGAAAGGGTATAATCGTCAACCGATATTCCTCCGGAGTAACCACCGGCTCCACCGATTTCAACCTTCCAACCGCTATTGGCAGGAAGCGTCATAGGAGTCTCAGGCACAGTCGGGGTCTCAGGTACCGTAGGAGTCTCAGGTACGGTGGGAGTCTCAGGTACCGTAGGCGTCTCGGGCTTCTCGATACCGGTCGAACGTCCAATCAGTTCAAACAGACTCTTCTCCAACTTCGCCGTCTCACCAAAAAGAATCGGATAAGCAGCCGCTTCCGATGCATAACCGGATCCGGCACGGTCGGAATAGTCCGAGGTACCCATAATATCCCTGCAGGAATCATAAGCTGCCTGAATCGTATAACCGCTCTCTACCAACTGACCGAAGTTCTGTAAAAAACCAAGTGCATAGCTTGCCATTACGGAGTTATGAACACCGAGTACCGCAGGTGCACCCAGGTCTAAGAAAGCTCTACCAAAATTATCTTTTACATTCGAACATACGACACCACGATCCACATCACAGGTACCGTCCTCGCACCAGCCGAAGAAATCGCAAGCCTCAGAGAAAATCATGGTCTTCTCCAGGGAATTCTTACTCAGATTATTCTCAAAGAAAGAAGGATAAACCGCATAGAAAGAACCATTGTTAACGGAGTTGAATACGGCGATGTCACCGGCATTCAGATACTCCTTGTATTCACGGTTCTTTGCATCCGATACCTGATCGTCCATCAGACATAATACCGGCACATCCGACCATACATTGTAGCTGTAGAGGTAGGAGCCATGCATACTGAAGGAAATCATATCATAATTCCCGATTGTCAGCAGGTCCGTTACGGTTACTTCATCGTCCAGAGTCGGCACAATACCGAACTCTTCGAAGTTGTCTAAAAGATTGGCATACCAGCTGTCACGGAAGGTTTCAAAGCCGTCCAAAACCAGCACCTTTAAGCCATCTCCTGCCACAACTTCTCCCTTGCTCTGCGCCTCGGTTACCAGATCCCATACACCACGGGACATCGATGCCATCTCCATGGTAGGATCCGCACGGAATCTACCGGCTTCCTGATCTAAGTTACGAAGGGAAATACTACCGATTCCACCGGAGGAGTAACGGAAGGTAATGGTACCACGACCTTCATCACGTACAATCGTTCCGGACTCAACCTTACCGGCAGAAACCATTCCCTCAAGGTAAGCAACCGCCTTGTCCATCTTCTGACTCTCGGTCAGTACCAGGAACTCGTCGCTCTCGACGTATTCCTGAATGGTTGCCGCGCTGGCTGCCAGTTTCTCCGTATCCACATCGATACCGGACACAGGCTTGTCGCTTCCGCCATTTACGCCCACCGACGGCTTCTTGTCGTTATTGGTCTTCTTCCCGCAACCTGCAAGCATCGCAATACACAGCGAAGCTACCATCAGAACCGCAAGAATTCTTTTCATTTTCTTCATTTTTCTTATCCTCTCTTGTAAGGCTTAGAAGTTCATAACGGGGATATTATAATCTTCAACGGTTGAAAAGTCAATTTATCGCATTTTAGATATACCCAAGCGTCCTAAGTGCGAACAGAAATGCCGCAATCGTAAAGGAACTTAGGAAGGTCGTCACCATAACGGCACTGGCCGAGATGGATCCCTCATGCCCCATATTTTTGGCCATAATAAAACTCGAGCTCGTCGTTCCGGAACCGAGCATAATGAGAATCGCCACCAGCTTATCCTCACGATACCCAATCGCAATCGCCACCGGCAAAAAAAGAACACAGAACAACACCAGTTTATTAAATACCACCGCACAAACCGGTGCAATCTTCTTTTTTAATGCACTGAAGGTAAAGGTGGCTCCGACCGCAATCAGTGCAAGGGGAGATGCCATATTGCCGAGGTAACCGATGGATTTCTCCATAATTATCGGTTGTGGAAACCTTGCAATCGACCAGAGAAGTCCCGCAACAATCCCTAAAATAATCGGATTGGTTACGATATTTCGAATCGTTTTAAGCAAAAGCCTGTGTGTTCGGATTTTGGTCTCTGAAGAATCCTTCGGGGCCGTAAGCGACAGAATCACAACCGCCATAAAATTGTAAATGGGAACGCTTCCGATAATCATAAGCGCCACCATCGCCGCATTGTCGTAGATATTCGTCATAAAAGCAATGCCAAGCGTCGCCGCCGCACTGCGGTAGGACCCCTGTATGAACTCACCACGATTTGTTTTGTCCTTATCCACAAATGACAAAAGCGCTGCAACCAGAATACTGACAATGGTGACTCCGGCGCAAAAAAGCACCATGTTACCATCCCACAGCGTCACAAAATCCTGCTTCGCCACTTCCTCAAACAAAAGTGCCGGCAAAAAAACGTAGAACACAATCTTGTTCAACACTGCCGTTGTCGCCTCGTTTAGCAAGTGAATTCTGTTCAGCACATATCCCACCACCATCATAAGAAAGATGGGCATTGTCGCATTCAGGCTAAATACCAGATTCTCCAACATACTACTTCACGACCTCTCCGCTGTTCGCCGGTCCGTCACCATATTCCGGGTCCTCACCGTTCTCCGATCCGTCACCATACTCCATGGGGCCGCCGTAATCTAAGATTCCACCACATTCAATAATGGCAGAATACCCCATCGCCGCCAATTTCTCTGCCGCTTGCTTGCTGCGACGACCACTGCGACAGTAAACATAGATGGTCTTGTCAAGATCCGGAAGCTCTTCGGGACGTTCTGTCTTGATTGACTCATTCGCCACATGGATGGCTCCCGGGATATGTCCTCCCGCATATTCATCTGCGCGTCGAACATCCAGAATCATATAATCGCCTTCTTTTTTCCAGGCCTCTACTGCCTGTGCCATCGAAATGGAAATGTAGGTCATCGTTGTTTCTCCTTCCGTCTGAGTCAGCTTCCTGTCAGCCTTTTTCGCCGTACAGGCCGACAACAAAACCATCCCGCCTGCAACCATACAAAAGAACAGCGTCTTCTTTATTTTATTTCGCATTCTTCATTCCTCATTGTTACAAACCATCGGTTTTATCATAACACAGATATGGGAATTGTCACTTTTGTATTTCAGTACAATCCACATTTTCTATAAGTAATTCCGATACCGACCGAAGCGAAGCGTAGACCGAACCCTTCGAGTCCGAACCCGAGCATATCCGTGCGTGAGAGGGTGCAAAGCGTAGACCGAACCCTTCGAGTCAGAACCGTATCTCATATAAGTGCGTGAGAGGGTGCACGACATCCGGGGGATGTCGGCTTTGCACCGACCGGAGCGTAGCGTAGATCGAACCCTTCGAGTCCGAACCGGACTCGAATATAACAAAAAGCAGTGTCCATAGGACACTGCCTTTTGTTATACTAGCGTGCGTGAGAGGATTCGAACACTTCATTCACACTCAAACACGCATAAATACTGCGATTCGAGACTCTCATTCCATTATGGAACATTTTCTGGAACAAATTTTTATTCAAGCAACTCGCTTACAAGGATTTCTCTGCAGGTTCATAAATTGCCTTTAGAGTAAAGGTTGCTCCGTTTACTTCATAGTTGTTATGAAATATATGCGTCTTTTCATTATATGCGGCATTAAAAGGGGCTACCTTTAACCAATAATCGAATTTTCTGGTTGCCGTAATCGTTGTAACTGCTACACTACCGCCGTTTGCGTTTAAAGTGATAGAATATACACTTCCAACTCCATCCGGAACAGTATACGAATCATTATAGCCAACTTTTTGCACTTTATTTGTCGGGGTACATTCATCGTCTAATGTAAGATATCCGTTACATTCTTCCCAATGAGCATATACATCAATCGTAGAATTATTGATATTGATTATACTCTTAGGTGTTTGTGCCTGTAATTCTGCCCAAGTTTCTACTTTTGTTCCACCGACCGGAGCGGTATACCATCCTACAAATTTGTATCCGATGCATGCAACATTCGTGCCGCTCTCCAGTACACTAACACCATTATTTAATCCGTTATAAACATAACCGGCTTTAGGTTCCGTTAATTCATTTTTATAGATTGTTGTATTTTGCGGACGATTGATATTATATTGTACGAGGTATCTGTTTGGTTCAAAATGCCATTCACAAACATGGGTATAAGGAGCACCTTGCTCCATATGGCCCTCTTTTTCATTCTTGTATTCATCTAACGGACATAAGTAATAATAGTCACTTCCGTTCTTGATTTTATAAAGCTTTTCGAGAGTAGCTTTAGTTCCTGTGACAAGTAAGGTAATCTTTTTATCACAATCCGCACAATATGCAGTCCAACGAAGAGTATAATATTTACTGCATATGCCGTGATTTAATTGTAGCCCATGCCAACCAAGAATCGGATTGGAATTATGAATACACAAGTTTGGCGTGCCTTCTGCGCATACCCATTTTTTAATGTATATGAATTCATTTTCTCCTGCTTCTTTGTGGAAGCCATCTAATTCATCTCCGGTTTTTCTGTTCGTATTAATGGTTCCGGCACCGGTTGGTATAATGGTAGGAATGGGATGACGTGGTGCAAACGATTCCATTTTTTGCACACCGGGATCCGTTGTCCAAACTAAAGTCCCACCATTCATAAAACTATAGATACCGTCTACATTGGAGACAACACTTTCGCCATCCCATGCAGCTGCGGTAATCATAAGGCTTAATTGAAATAAAAGAACGATTCCCAATCCGATAACCTTCTTAAATGCTCGCATAATACTCTTTCCTTTCTTTAACGAATCGTTATCACATTTTCTCATTCTTTATTATGTTTGTTTTTAAATAAAAACGTTGTTGGGAATTGTGAAAAGGAAGTGTAGAAGTGTAGAAATGCAAATATACTCGGAGTTCATGAAATTATTTTAAAAAGAAAAGAAGAACAAAAAAATAACCACTACTTCAAATTTCTAAAATGAGGTAGTGGCTATTTTTTATCGGCTTATTCAAAACTATGCTCAACTTGCGTAACAATATGTTCAAAAGAATCTTGAGCTCTTGCTTTTTCTTCAGATACATTTTTTTTAACATTTCCTTTTGCATCTTTGGCAAGTTCAGAAAAGGTATTTATAATTTTTTCGGTATTTGAAGAAATACCTGCCGATGGTCCTTGCGGTTTATGGTTGTTGTCATCATCATTTTTTTGTTCTTTATCTTCAATTTTCGATGGTTCAATTTGACTATCTACAATAACCATATCTGTATCTAAATTATCAATAATATCAATAAGCATATTTGTTACAGCAGAAATGTCTTTTTGACAAGCTACTGTATATTTGTCTCGAATTAATTCTATTAACTCTGATTTTTGCCCAGATGTTAGCATCAAATGACTTACATATGTTTCTAATGCAAAAGATGCACTTGCTTTGTGTAACGGGCTGTTTTGCGCAGACATATTATCAATCAATACAGAAATATTAGAAAAAACTGAATTACCATATGATGTAAACGATATTTGTTGTAATGCAGAAAATAATTCAACTTCGTCTAATGATGGTAATTCCAAATCACTTGTATATAAGTCTTGTATATATTGATTACACACGCTTAAAATGGCGTTATCAATAGCATTTCTATTAACAAGAAAGGTGTTGTCTGCTTGAAGTTCGCCAGTTAATGATATAGGGATATTTATAACTCCTCTGGGAACTAATATATCAAAAGTTTTTATATTTGTGTTCGTTATTCCACCAGTTATCGAATCTGCGATAATTTTAACTTTTTCAGATTCTTTTTTTATAAAGCGACTATTATCTTTTGATATTCCTCTTTTATGGTCTTCGTGAAACGAAACAATCATCTCGCTTCCCTGTTGCGCATTCAATTTTATATACAAAGAAACTCTATATATATTATCTAATACACATATTGTGTTATCTGCTTTTTCTTGTTCTGTATTTCTCGAAAGCATATATGGTTGTAAATTCGATAAATAACTTTTTACAAATTTTTCTTTATTTACTCCGCAATAATCTAAAAATCTAAATAAATGTGTATTCCTAGAATCTTGATGTTCTGAAATATCTAAAGTCATTCTATCTAATTTTGCGAGTTTTCGTATTTTCTTGCAAATATTAATAATATGGGCTTCGTTTTCCTCATAAGATATTATTTTTGTCATATAATAAACCACCACCTTTTATATAAAATTAATAAGTATTCCAGCAATTGCGAAAAGAATACTTACTAAAGTAACAATGAAATACTTCTTATTTTTCTCTTTATAATAAGATTCTTTTTCCTGTAATTGCTTATCATTTTCAACCATATATTTTTTTAAAGCTTCGTCGTTTGATTTTTTGTATTCTTCATATTTGGACTTGATATTTTCGATTTTTTCTTCAGCTTTTTGATCGATATGCAGATCTATATTGGCCTGCTTTTCTTTTATTTCGGTGAGCTTACATTCCATTTCAAATATTTTTGATTCATATTCGGACTTAACTTGATTAGCTTGCTTAATAGCAATATCTGCATCTTTCTTGCACCGTTCATTTTCTGATAAAAGAGAGCGTCTTTCTGATTTGATTTGGTCGAGATTATTTTTCTCTATAGTGTCAGCAAGGAATGCATTTTCTTCCTGTAATTGTTCAATAGCTTCTTTTAGATTTTCACAAGTCTCTAATAAACTCGCCACAGCTTCCTCATAAGTCATAATACAGACGTTCCTCCTTTATTAATATCTTTATTATGTATATTTAATATTATATCATCATCATGAATGGACTTCAAATTATCGACACAAAAAATAATCGATTACTAAAGATGGTAAGAAAAGAGGAATAGAGAACCAACGCCATTAAGTTAAGACTAAAATAAGAAAAACCACCCGATACTGAGATAATCTCAAAAGTACTGAGTGGTTTTTTTGCGATGTTTAGTTAGCTACTTCCATTTCCTTTGTCGTAAGATGATATTTATTGATTATCATTTTTTCAAATTCATCATCTGAATCTGTCCGAGGAAATGGATTTTCATTTTGTTCATAAGGAGTAGATGTTTCATCCATAACAAATCTTAAGTTTTCTGTAGAATTCATAAAATCGCCTCCATTAGTGCCAAGTGGTTTTTCATTTTAACCCCAAGATGCAACTGTGTGAGTTGGAAGAGGTTTTTCATTTTTTAACATTGCATAAATATGAGAATATGCAGTAGACGCATCAATATCTGGTTCGGAAGGCTTTTTGATAACCTTTTTTGTTTGTTTATCAATTACCAACTGAAAAAATTCCCCGTTTTCGCTACCTTTATGACAATTAAGTGTTATAAATAATCCGTCTTGAATAATATCAATATATACCATATATTATATCTCCTTTCTTACAAGCACAAATCCCAATCGATAAAATATAAGTTTTCATAAATAAGTAGTTTTTTAACTTTCAAAAAGAGGAATGGAGAACCATTCCTCTAAATCTTTGTATAGATGGATTTAACCGTATGTGGCAACAATGATTATTCAGCTCTTAATTTTTCAGTATCTTAAGTAAAAATTCTTTCGGTAATTGCAGGTTGTATTTTTGCACGTAGTAACTTAACGAATTAGACCAAGAATATTCTCCATCTGTTAGAATACATTTTGTTTTATCTATTCTTTCTCCTGAAAAAACGTCTGTTGAACAAGAAGGGGATGCAATTACCGTCTTTCCGTTATCTAAATAAGCAATAATTGTCGATATGTACGGAATCATCTCTTTTGCGAAATCATCCTTCATTGATTTTAGAGCTGAAGGATTAAATTCTTTCCATGTGGACATAATATTAATT
>JAZQQG010000052.1:0-17797 GCA_045628945.1 Lachnospiraceae bacterium | reverse complement strand
GGCAGGAACTCTTAGTCCCACTAAGGGGAGCAAACGGCGGAGGATTCTGTAGGACCGGGTAGGCACCCGACATTTTCCGCAGAGACAATCTTCCATGGAAAAGTTACCTATACTTAAGTGGACGGCCTTCCACGGAAAAGTTTTTTCTCGCACGCTAGACGCTAATCGCTCGAAAAATCCTTTTCCATGCGCCCATCCGGTATGCTGCATGAAGAAACCGTTTCCATACGGCCACTCGGGCAGTTTGATACCCGCGCTGGAAACGCAAGGTGCCGCGGGCCTATGGAATCCTCCGGCTTTTTGCTCGAGCTGTAGTGGGACTTAGGGTTCCGCTCGGAAACAAGCGGGGAATTGCCATGGAGGGCAATTCCAGGCATCACGAATCACGGATGTGAGTTGATGCCGCCGCGACCGACTACTGAGATTTTGGCAGGAACTCTTAGTCCCACTAAGGGGAGCAAACGGCGGAGGATTCTGTAGAACCGGGTAGGCACCCGACATTTTCCGCAGAGACAATCTTCCATGGAAAAATTGCGTATGCTTAAGCGGACGCCTTCCACGAAAAAGTACGTATGCTTAAGCGGACGGCCTTCCACAGAAAAGTACGTATGCTTAAGTGGACGGCCTTCCACAGAAAAGTTTTTTCTCGCACGCTAGACGCTAATCGCTCGAAAAATCCTTTTCCATGCGCCCGTTCGGTATAGCATATGAAAATCTTTTTCCATGAGGCCGCCCAATCTACTGCATGAAGAAGGCATTTCCCGCGTGGAATTCAGCAGGCCTATTCGGCAAATGGTATTCTCACACGCAAAAAGAGCCCTGCTTACGCAGAGCTCTCACGCACATTACAGATATTCGATTAGATTGCGAAGCTTCCGGTCATTTCACCGTTTACTACGAAGTATACGCGCATCTCTTCCGGCTTCACATACAGAGCAACACTCTTGAATGCAGATGCCTTCTGGCCCATGTCATAGGTCCATACATCCTTGGCAATCTTAACCAGATCGTCCTGGGTATAAGCCTTATCCGTGAACTGGATGTACATCTCATTCTTCTTAACTACCTTCTTAACAGCCTTTTCCGTGCTTGTTGCTGCCTTCTTTACGCCCTTAGCGGTAGCCTTTGCTGCCTTTACGGTAGTCTCCTTGGTCACTTTGGCTGCCTTCACGGTGGTATCCTTGGTCACCTTAGCGGCCTTCTTGGTGGTATCGGCAACCTTCGTAGCTGCCTTCTTCGTGGTGCCTGCGGCCTTAGCAGCAGTCTTCTTGGTGGTGTCGGCTGCCTTTGCTGCAGTCGTCTTAATCTCTGCCATTTCTTTTATCTCCTTAATGTACAATTCCCCAATTGTAGTTTTTGTAACCTCAAGATGGGATTGTAGTACATTAGTAGCGTCTTGTCAACCTCTCCCCCCAAGATACGGTATACCTATCGATTGGGATACTCCGTCTCAACAAATTTGCGGAATGCCACCATGGAGCGCTCCACCTTTTCGGTATCGATGCAGTATGCCATACGGAAGTAACCAGGTACGCCAAAGCTGTTGCTGGGCACAAGAATCAGGTCATACTTCATTGCTTTTTTACAGAAGGCAACCGCATCCTCCTCCAGAGCCTTCGGGAAAATATAAAACGTTCCGCCGGGGCGCACACAGGTAAAGCCAAGATCCATCAGTGTATCATAGATGATGTTCATGTTCTTTTCATAAATAGACAGATCGGAGGTCAGGTCCAGAATCTTCGCTACACCAAGCTGAATCAGGGAAGAAGGACAGTTATGTCCGATTCCTCGCGAAATCTGGCCGCACATCTGAATAATTGTTTTTGCATCCTTGCAAGCCGGATTCACAGCCACATAACCGATACGCTCACCGGGTAAGGATACCGACTTCGAGAAGGAATAGCACACGATGGTATTATCATAGAAGGAAGACACTACCGGAACCTCTTTTCCGTCAAAAGCAATCTCGCGGTAAGGCTCGTCCGAAATCAGGTAGATGTCATGACCGTATTCTGCAGACTTTTCGCGAAGGATCTGTGCCAGACGCGTTAAGGTTTCTGCGGAGTATACAATGCCGGACGGATTATTCGGCGTATTGATCAGAATTGCCATCGTCTTCGGATTCAGTGCCTTCAAAAAAGCATCGAAATTAATCTGGAAGGTCTCCACATCCGCCGGCACAACGGTAAGCTTCGCACCGGTCAGATTAATATAAGGATTATATTCCGGGAAGTACGGTGCAAAGGTCAGCACTTCATCCCCCGGTACACATACGGCACGAACCGCATGGGAAATTGCGGCGGCACATCCGGAGGTCATAAAAATCTCATCCATCGTATAAGGAATGCCAAAACGACGAGACAGGCTCTCCGCTACTGCTTTACGAACTGAAGGAATGGTCAACGTCGGGCTGTAACCGTGAAGTGCCATCGGATCGGAATTCTGTAACAACTCAATCAGGCCGTCCGTGAACTCCTGCGGGGTCGGAACGGACGGGTTTCCAAGGCTGTAATCGAATACATTGGCATAACCGATTTCCTCTCCACGCTTGGTCGCATATTGCGACATCTCACGAATAACGGACTTCGCGCTTAACATCTCTCTGTACTGTTCTGCAATCATTATAATACCCACCTTTTCTATTCTTCTATATTCACCGAGCGGAGCATTCGCTCGCTCACCGTCGCATCGATACTTGCATAGATTCCCGGAAGAATCAGCACCGATACCGGCGCATAGGATACCACGATTCCGATTCCGAGAAGCAGAAGCGTCTTAAGAATCGTAAGCGGAAAGAACCTCCCCCACAGGAACAGGTTCAACCGAAGTAAGTTACGAAGCGGCATCCGAAACCGGGAAAACACCGGAATCAGTACCGCCAGATACGAGACCGCCATCACAAACATGGCAAGGTACACAATCTCCAACATCCGGGCGTAGCTTCCTTCTCCCACACTCATATAATACCGATTGAACATCAGGATGACAAGAATGAGTTCCGCAAGCACCGACAACACGATTCCCTTGCCAAGTTCCTCACGATACTTCTCCCAGAAATCCCGATAAGGATGTGCCGTTTCGTCCCGAAGTTCTCTACCGACGCAATAGAATAACGCCGATGCCGAAGGGACCAGAGTCACCACGGGAATACACCCTAAAAGGAAAAGAATCCCCAACAAAAACACATCAAACAGCTTTATAAAAATACCAAATATCGCCGATTCGTTTCCCATACTATGCTAACTCCACCGCCGGATTTTCAAATTCAGCCAAGCGAATGCGATAAGCATTGTAGATCTCCTCATGGTTGCGAAGTTTCGGATCCGCTACCCCCATACGATGCAGGATTTCAAGTGTCAGATCCGGATTCAGTACAAGAAGCGGCCCCAGCAAATACGTTGCCATAAGGTTTCGATCCAGGATTCCCTCCTTACGAACTCCCGTCATTTCCGGGTTACAGCCGTCACCACGCTCCACCGTAATCCACTGAAGATTCTCGGGAAGCTCCCCATAGCTATGGGAGAACTGCGACTTAAATCCCACGATTCGGCAACCGGTTCCGGTTCCTAGGAAAAGCGAATTGTATCGATTGAACATTTTTCTTTTGGCCGAAAGGGGATAGAGGTTCAGGGCGGGAATCACGCGTCCGTCCTCGCAAAGAATCTCCCGATTCAATATCTCAAAGGCATTCCCCGTAAATAAGAATACGACTCCGTCCTCAATCAACGAACGAAGGCGGTCCACATACGGTCGCAAACGATCAATGACCAGTTCCTGCGAATGTTCGGTCATGGCTCCCATATACACGAAATCCGGGCGCTCCTTGGCAAAATACGGCTCCCTGCTCAGCTCATCCTGAATTACCACAGCCTCATAACCGCTGTCCTCCACACACATCGCAAGGTATCTGGCGTTGAACGGCTCGCCGTAGAGGTTTGCTACCTCGGGAAAGAGCACTTCCACACATTTCTTACTCATTGCCGTTCACCTCCCTAAGAATATCTTCCTTTGCCTGCTTTGCCGCCTGTGCCTTATAAAGCTGATGCAGGATAAACACCTTATCGGTGCCGGTTAACTTTAACTGCTTATAGCAGTCCTTCTCCTCCCTGGTTGTGAAGATTTTCGACGAATCCACGCCGGCCAAAAGAAGACGCAACCGATAGTCCTCTGCACGGACTCCCCCAACCACAACGCGAACGATGTCGTCTCGATTCAGTTTCTCGAAGTCGGCATCATATGCCCAGGTGATATTTTCCGAAGTCTTCAGATGATGAATATCATCGTCCGGCATCAGGATTACTTCCTTCGTTCCGCTCTCGCCCGCCGCATAGTCAAATACGCAGGAGCAGGCAATAGGATTGTGCCCCTTGGCCATATGGGTGATCACCTGCAGACCCTTGGCCTCCCCTACGGAATAACGACTCTCCACAATGGACAACGACGCAAAAGAAGCACGGATCTCATCGGGAGTAAATCCAAGTTCGGTTAACATTCCGGTAACCGTTACCTGATTATAGACATTGAATACCGAATTTGAAATAAGCTCGAAGGATTCTTTTTTGCCATGAAGGGACATCTCCATACGGCCGCCGGCAAGATCGACATCTGCCGCATACTCCGCTTCAGGAGAGGCATAATCGCAGGCCGGACAATGCACCTTACCGATATGATGATAGCGGCTGAAATCATAGACAAGCTTCGTTGCGCATTTCGGGCAGATTCGGCAGTCGTTGATAATATTTTCGGGCACTTCTTTATCCGTCGGCATCCGATGAATGGAGAAATAGGTCCGTTCATTCTCCGGAGACAAACGCGATGAGATCGGATCATCCGCATTTAAGAACATTTTGGTGGTCTTCGGCAGAGCAGAGCTGATAATATCCGCAATATACTCCGGATGGGCATTTCGCTGAATGGAATCACGAAACAGATTGGTGCAGACCAGGTAGTCCGGTGCCAGCTGCGGATAGATTCGAAGAGACGACCGCTCGTCCACCTCAAGAATTCCCACCTCGCGCTTGCTTTTGCCTCCGAATGTCGAATACGTCAGGAGTGCGGTTGCGATTCCCGCATTGGTATTCGAGCCTGCACGGTTGTTCATAATCGCAATCCCCTTGCCGGTCAGGGCATCATTCAAAAGATTACAAACCGTGGTCTTCCCGTTCGTACCGGTAACAGCAATAATCTTCTTCGGGCGACCGACTCTTGCCAGATAATCCGGGCATAACTTGATCGCCAGGTGACCCGGATAATAGGTCGCATTCATTCCAAGAATTTTCTGAGTACGATAGGCCAGTTTTCCCATCCAATGTGCAAAAAAGAATCTTAAGTTTCGTTTGCTCACTTTATTCTTTCCTTTCATGACTGCCGAGGGCATCCACAACAGTACGATAGAATTGTTCTTTTTCAAAAGGCTTCGACAAATGTCCGTTCATGCCGTTCTCGATGGACTTATGAATGTCATCCGCAAAGGCGTTGGCCGTCATCGCAATAATGGTGACCTCCTTCGCATCTCTTCGCGTAAGTTCACGGATGCGTTTCGTTGCCTGAAGTCCGTCCAAAACAGGCATCATGACGTCCATGAAGATAATGCTGTAATAGCCTTCTTCGGACCGCATAAATTTCTCCACGCCTTCCAGACCGTTCTTGGCACAATCCACCTCCAGGCCAAAGGAACGAAGCTGCACGGTAGCAATGGTCATATTAATCTCATTGTCCTCTACCACCAGCACATGCTTCCCCTTCAGCAGGAGATTTTCTTCACTGTTTCGATTTTGCTTCTCCGCTACGCCGGTCTTGACCTCCGTGTCCTCTTTGGAAACTTCGACGTTTACATAGAAACTTACCGTAGTCCCTTCTCCCAGTACACTGTCGATCCAGATCTGCCCCCCCATCAGTTCCACCAAACGTTTGGAAATTGCAAGGCCCAGGCCGGTCGAGTTACTGTTCGAATCATGACTTGCTCTCGCAAAGGACTCAAAAGCCTTGTCCACGAAATCACGGCTCATTCCGATACCGTTGTCTTTTACCTCAAAGGTCAAACGACAGGACCGATCATCAATCCGCTGACTGCGAATCGTGTAATCCACTTGGCCTCCGTGGTTCGTGTATTTGATGGCATTGGATAAGAGATTGAGGAAAATCTGTTTGATTCGGCTCTCATCCCCTACAAAATACCGGCATTCCACTGCCTCGGTATGCCCGGTCAGCATAATGCCCTTGTCCTCTGCCAGGGTCTCTATCATCGTGCTCACCTCTTGAATCATGTGCCGAATATCGGTGTGCACGCAATTTAATTCAATTCGCCCGCTCTCGATGCGGGACATATCAAGAATATCATTAATCAACGAAGACAGATGACTTGCGGACGTCCGCGCCTTCGTCAGGTACTCGGAATCGCCGTACTTCGAATCGCCGTCCAGAATATCCAGCATTCCGCGAATACCGTTTAGCGGAGTACGAATCTCATGGGACATGTGGGAGAGAAACTCCGACTTGGCCGCATTTGCTTTTTTGGCATCGTCCAGTGCTCTTCGAAGCTCGTTGTTGCGCTTACGCTCCGCATTCTGAATCTGTGTAATATCACGACAGGAGAGGAAGATGGCACCTTCCTCAGTGGTCGGTCGATAGAACTTCATCGAATGGTGAGTAATCTCCTTTTGGCCGAAGCGATTCAATCGACTCTCCGTAAACAAGAAGGTATACTCCTGCGCATGCTCAAGACGGGATGTTACCTCGTCAAGAGCCGCTTTCTTGCAAAACATCTCCTGGTCCTCCGGAGTAACATATCGCGTACTGTAATATTCCACCATCTGCGAATAGAGTCCGAAACGAGCAAAATCGAGGTCCTTCAGATGCTCCTGAATCGCAATCAGATTATAGTAATCACGGGCCGGGTCGACACTGGCCACAAAGGTAAAGTCATGGGTCAGAATGGATTGAATCGCATCCGATGCAAGCTTACGCTCATTGACATTCCGTGTATTGATAAATGCAATCTCGGCATTGGTAGCCGGGTCCGCAATCAGTTGTACCGTGGTAACCAGCCAGATCACGCCGCCGTCGGTTAATTTTCGAAGGTATTCCATCTCGGAATAGACAATTCCCTTTCGGAACCGGGCGCGCAAGGCCCGGGGATTCAACATATCCAACAGTTCTTTTTTCTTATCTTCGAGCAAAATATGGCGGGAAATGTGTGCCGCCAGCTTTTCTAAGGACCAATCCTGCACCAGATCCTTATTTAATTCCGGACAGTCCTTGGATACGAAATCCGTTACGCGGTTGCTGCCTAAATGATAGGTCGCATAGCCGATCAAATCCTTCTGGGAGCGCAGACGATAGGCTACCTGATCCCGATACTGTGCCTCAGCCTTGCGGCGATTGGCCTTCTCTTCCTCGCGAATCTTACTGATATCGGTAAAGATTGCCTGGCAGGTAATCCCCTTGGAATCCCGTTCCGCCACGGTAGCATGCATATGGATCCAAATCAAATGATGATTGCCGTTTTGGGCACGAAAAGTGATATCAAAGGGTTCCGACTGCTTGATCTTTTCCAAAAAGGTCTCTGCCACTCGCGGATAATCACGCTCGTAGATGAGTTTCGCGATACCTGCTCTGCTCAGATCCCGGTAATCCACATCCTCCCAGTTCATCAGGCGAAGGAATCCCTCGTTCAGATAGTGCACCTCCAAGTCATCCGCAAATCGGAAGATTGCCACGCCACCCGGGATGGTCTGCATCATTTTTTCATTGGCGCGCATCTGCTCCATCAAGGTCTCGCTGGTGGAACGTACACTCATCTCCATGGTCTTTAATGTGGAAATGTCCGAATACGTCACATAGCCGACACCGTCCAAATCCCCGGCATATTCATTGTGGGACTGGAGCAGACACCAGAAGGAGCTTCCGTCCTTACGACGAATCCGAATCTCCGCACTTAGGTCTGAACGATTCTTAATACATTCCTCCACCGCCAGACGAAGCTTCTCACGATCCTCCTCGACGGCGATATTCTCTGGATTTCGATAAGTTAGTTCCGTGTATTCCTCGGAGGTATATCCCAGTTCTTCCTGTGCTTTACGGTTCAGATAACACCTTTTTAACTCAGCTCCCTCATAGCGGAACACAAGGACGCCGCTTGCCAGAACGTCCATTACTTCAATGGTTTTTTGCATATTCTGTTCCAATCGGCGAATCTCGTCCATGTTCTACCTCCGTTTCGATTCCGGGACAATCTCCCTAAAAAAGTATGACAATCCCATTACATACTGGTGTACAAAGAAGCATAGAAGCCATTCTTCGCAAGTAACTGCTCATGGTTTCCCTGCTCAATGACATTTCCGTCCTTCATGACCAGAATACAATCCGCATCCTGAATGGTGGTCAGTCGATGTGCGACAATAAAGCTCGTTCTTCCCTTCATCAGGGTGGCAAACGCACTCTGAATCTTAATCTCGGTGCGGGTGTCAATGGAAGAGGTGGCTTCGTCTAAAATCAGCATCTCCGGATCGCATAGCATCAGTCGCGTGATGCATAAAAGCTGGCGCTGTCCCTGGGACAGATTGCCGCCATCCTCCCCCAAAACGGTATCATACCCCTGCGGCAGTCGGCGAATGAAGCTGTGTGCATGGCTTGCCTTGGCTGCTGCAATCATTTCTTCCTCGGTGGCATCCGGACGGCCAATCAGAATATTCTCCCGAACGGTTCCCGATGCAATCCAGGTCTCCTGAAGCACCATGCCAAAAGCTTTTCGCAACGACTGTCTGGTCAGTTTCCGAATCGGAATTCCGTCTACCAGAATCTCCCCGGCCGTCGTGTCATAGAATCGCATCAAAAGATTAATCAGGGTCGTCTTGCCGCATCCGGTGGGACCCACGATGGCAATCCGTTCTCCGGGATGTACCGTTAAGTTCATATTTTCAATCAGATGCTGCTCCGGTACATAAGAGAAGCTCACATTGCGAAATTCAATGCTTCCCTCCGCCTTCTCCAGGGATACCGCATCCTCCGCATCGGCAAGATCCGGCTCGGCATCGATCAGTTCAAATACTCTTTTGGCGCAGGCCACTGCATTCTGCATCTCGGTTACCACGCCGGAAATCTCATTAAAGGGTTTCGTGTACTGGCTGGCATAGCTTAAGAAACAGGACAACTCCCCGACGGTAATCAGGTGACGAATGGCACGGAAACCGCCAAACACTCCTACCGCCGCATAGATAATATTGTTCACAAAGCGCGTGGAAGGATTCGTCGTAGAGGAAGCAAAAATCGCCCGAAGAGATGCCTTACGATAAGCCTCATTCTTCTTTTCAAACTCGGCAATCGCCTCATCCTCACGATGGAAGGCCTTCACGATTTTCTCGTTTCCAACCATTTCATCAATGAAACCGGTCTGCTCCCCGCGAAGAGCGGATTGCGTTGCAAAAAGAGCATAACTCTTCTTGGCAATAATCGCTGCCACTACTAAGGAGATTGGTGTAAGTCCGATTACCAGAAGCGTAATCCACAGGCTCAGTCGGAACATGTAGACCAGGGTCATCACAATGGTGACAATTCCGGTAAAGAACTGCGTAAGTCCCATCAGAAGACCATCCGCAAACTGGTCCACATCCGAAATCATTCGGCTGACCACATCGCCGCGGCTCTTGCCGTCTAAGAAGCGAACCGGCACGCGGTTTAACTTGCGAAAGGCATCCTCGCGCATATCATGCACAACATGACAGGTTACATGATTATTGACAAGGGCCATAATCCACTGCGTCAGAGCAGCCGCTCCGACACAGAGAAGAATCTGCAAAAGAGAATTCCGGACAACCGAAAACTGCACTTCCCCGGGACCCACAATGGCATCCACCACATGTCCCGTCAATACCGGAACATACAGCATAAATACCACGGAGCCTCCAGCACATAACACCGACAGCAGCAGGAAAAACGTATATCGTTTCAGATAAGAGAGAATTCGTTTCATGCGCGGTCCCCTCCCTTCTGATACTGTGATTCATAGATTTCTCGGTACGTCGTGCAGGAACGGAGCAATTCCTCATGCTTCCCCGCACCTACAATTCGACCATCATCCAACACAAGAATCAGGTCGGCATTCTGAATCGAATTCGTACGCTGGGATACCAAAAACAGCGTGGGTTTCGGATTCAGCGCCGCAATATTGGCACGAAGCAGTGCATCCGTGCGGTAATCCAATGCGGAAGTCGAATCATCCAAAATAAGAATCGGTGCTTTTTTAACAACGGCACGGGCAATCGTCAGACGCTGACGCTGACCGCCGGAGAAATTCCTGCCGCCCTGGGCTACCTCCGTCGCGGTCCCGTCCTTTTGATCGGTAAATTCCTTCGCACAGGCAATTTCCAAAGCCTTCTGCATCTCCTCTTCGGAGGCGTCCGCCTTGCTCCACTGCAGATTTGAAGCAATCGTTCCCCGGAAAAGAACAGCCTTCTGCGGAACAATCGCCGCATAGGAGTCCTTCTCTTCCTCACTGAGGGAAGTCACTTCCCGACCACGATAGGTCACCGAGCCCTTTGTCGGTGCATAGGTTCCCATAATCAGTTCCACCAGTGTGGATTTACCGGAACCGGTACCGCCGATAATCCCGACAAAATCCCCCTCCTTCACTCGGAAGGAGATATCGTTTAACGAGTCGGCCGATGCACCGTTATAGCGAAAATCCACCCGATCAAAGGCCAGGAAATCCGCGTCTGCCCGGGCAACCGCATTGTCACTGGACGCTTCCTCCTTCTCGGAATCCGTAGCTACACCGACCTTCTCGGGTTCCATCTCCAGAATCGCCTGAATACGATTGCCGCTGGCAATCGCCTTCGTAATGGTAATAATCAGATTCGCAAGTTTCACTAACTCCACCAGAATCTGCGACATATAGTTCACGAGTGCTACCACTTCGCCCTGGGTAAGCGTCCCGATGTTGACACGCACCGCACCGGTCCACAACAGAAGTGCCAGCGCAGCATTCACCAGTACATAGGTAACGGGATTCGTCACGGAAGACAATCTGCCGGCCGCCAGTGCAAGCTTACGCTGCAGGCGATTGTTCTCATTAAAGTTCTCAATCCAGGAGTCTTCCAAACGAAAGGCACGAATGACGCGGCTGCCGGTAAAGTTCTCACGGGTATCACGGGTCAGCGTATCCACCTGCGCCTGCACCTTACGATATCTCGGAATACCGAGAAGCATTACGCCGAATACCACCACCGAAAGTAACGGAATTAACAGCACAAAAATCAATGCCGCACGCACATCCACCAAAAAGGCCATAATCATGGCGCCGAATACGATAAACGGCGAACGAAGAAACAGTCGCAACACCATATTTACACCGGTCTGCACCTGGTTCATATCCGAAGTCAATCGCGTAATCAGGGTATCGGAACGCATTCCGTCCAACTGATTCGGTGAAAAATGCATAATCCTTGCAAAAAGAACATTTTTAACCGTCGCCGTAAAGCCGACTGCAGCCTTCGCGGCAAAAAACTGCGCCGTCAAAGAACATACCAGGCCAATGAATGCCAACGCAAAGAGCACCGCTCCCATCATCAGAATATGAGATTGGCTCGAACGTGCGATACCGCGATCGATAATGGATGCCATTACTAACGGCACAAAAAGCTCAAAGAAGGCCTCCAGCATCTTAAATAAGGGGGCCAACACGGACTCCTTGCGATATGCTTTTAAGTAGGTCAATAGTTTTCTCATACTGTTATTACTCTTTTCTGTCTATGGCATATTCCAGATAATCACAAGGATAGCCATCCTTCAAAAATTCTCCGCGCATTTCAAACCCCAAAGAGGATAAAAGTGCGTGGCTTGCCTCATTCTCTTTTCGCACCACCGCAAACACAATGGGCTCATCGATATACGCGCGGACATAATCCAGAATAGCGGTAAGCACCTCGGTCATGATTCCCTGTCTTCGAAGCCCCGCTTCCAGCAGAAAACCAAGCTCCACGCCGATATCGTCCTTGCGAATCGGATTTTCCGCCTTCTCAACGCCGGCGCGTCCCACCACTCGACCGTCTTCCCGGTCACACAGAACCCACATTCCGTAACCGTAGAGCGCATAAACATTGCGCATATATTTTTTTGCATATTCCCGCTCCTCTTTTTCGAGATAGAGCGGCTCTAAAAACCTGCGAATCTCATCATCGTCGTAGACCTGCATCAGTGCCGGAATATCCTCCGGACAGCATTCCCGAACGAGGATCCGTTTCGTACGAAGCACCTCCATGGGAAGATCGTTTAATCGGCAGTAATACTCCTCCCACTCCTCCGGGGTTAATGCCGCAAGGCTCTGGCAGACATACAGAGTATTCGGTACCGTCCCGGTAAGGTCCGGATCGTAGCCAACCACCGGAAGGCCTTTCGCCATCAGACGCTCTGCCACCTGCGCACTGTCGGTCAGATAGAGTACGCCGTCTTCCCCCTGCGGAAGAGTTTCCGCAAGCGGGAGTGCCTCCTCATTCGGATAATACTCGAAACGAATTTCGTCCCCGACGGTGGGGGATTCCGCTATTCTGTTTCCAACGAATCGTAATGTGCACACTTTCATACGTTATATTATAGCACAGGTTTTGCCAATTGTTCTATTCTGCTTTGAACTCTTCTCTTTTTCGTGATAAAATAACAAACAGGTTCGTAGAACGAACAATATTCACATTAGGAGATAAGACTATGGCACAGAATCCGATTGTAACCTTTACCATGGAAAACGGTGACGTAATCAAAGCGGAGCTCTATCCCGAGATTGCACCCATTTCCGTAAATAACTTCGTAAGCTTAGTAAGCAAGGGCTATTACGATGGCTTGATCTTCCACAGTGTCATTCGTGGTTTCATGATTCACGGCGGGGATCCCACCGGAACCGGTATGGGTGGCCCCGGCTCCAGCATTCCCGGCGAATTTTCGAGAAACGGTTTTGAGAATAACTTAAAGCACACCGAGGGTGTTCTCTCGATGGCAAGAAGTATGCATCCCGACTCCGCAGGAAGCCAGTTCTTCATTATGCACAAGAACTCTCCTCACTTAGACGGACAGTATGCGGCTTTCGGTAAGGTCATTGAAGGAATGGAGAATGTTAACAAGATTGCCGAGTGCGATACCGACTACAACGATCGCCCGATTGACACGCAGCGAATGAAGACCGTTACCGTTGACACTTTTGGCGTAGAGTATCCGGAACCGGAAAAATGTTAGCGAAATAGGGAGGAAACCCCGGTTTTGTTCATAATTTGTTCATTTTTTGTTTAACCATCGTTAATTTACATAACACTCTTTCGACATTTTTGTTATGTATACTAAAACCATAAACAAAAGAGATTACAAGTTTCTTTTTATACAAAACTTTTTCATAATAAATGCCAAGCAACCTCGGGTTGCTTGGCATCCTCCCTTTTTAGGGGCTTTTTTATTTACGGTCATCCATTCTACTTGCTCTTTTTCTCCGGCACCATAATATTCACAGCGCGCTTCTCATTGGTAATCGTCACTTCTTGATGCTTACCGCCGAATTCACCGTCTCTGGTCCAGGCGACCTCCTGCTCACTCTCAAAAGTAATCTTGGAAGTCTTAAAGCAATACATCAAATGCTTCGGAACCGCTGCACCGGCAAGCAGTGCACCGATAATACTCTGCAGTTCGAGGGGATTCTTCGGCATCTTAATCAGGGTAACTTCAAACAAACCGTCATCCAGACGAATATGCTTCCCGGTCACACCCTTGAAACCACCAACCGACGAGGAATTCGTAATCATGCCGAACATGAAATCATCCTCAACCTCCAGCTCGTCACATTTGACGGACATATGATAGGTGGTAATCTGGCTCAGATGCTTGATTCCCTCTAAAAGATATGCCAGATATCCCAGCACATTCTTCACTTCCTGCTTCGTCTCATAGCTTACTTCCGTAAAAAGACCAAACGCAGAAACATAAACAAAATAGTCCTGATTCAGACGTCCGACATCACCCTGGTAGACGCGGCCGTTCATACACACCTCCGCCGCAGCCTTCATGCCACGGGGAATGTGGAGACTTGCCGCATAATCGTTGGTGCTTCCGGCCGGAAGGTATCCCAATCGAACCTTGCGATTGCCGCTCTTGGCAATTCCCGTAACGGTCTCATCCAGCGTACCGTCACCACCGGAGCATACAATCATATCGTAATTTCCGGCTTCCTTCATTGCCTGTTCCATCGCATCGCCACGACTCTGCGTCGGGTGTGCGGTTACATCATAGCCTTCCTTGGTAAAGCAATCAATCACATCCGCAAGCACGGTACGGATACGACCCTTACCTGCATACTGGTTGTAGATAAACAGTAACTTCTTGTTCATCAGACTGACTCTATGCTTCCTTTCCGGTTAAAAAATCACAAATCTTCTGAACAGCATCTTCCTCGTCACTACCGTCTGCCTCTACGGTAATCGGTGCGCCGTTCGTTAAGCTTAAGCTCATCATGCCCATGATACTTTTTCCATTGACATGCTTATTCTCCGTCTCAAAATAGATGGCACTCTCAAAACGGCTGGCCTGCTGTACGAGCATTGCTACCATTCTGGCTTCAAGGCCATTCTTTAGCTGGATGGAAACTGTTTCTTTCTTCATTACTGATCTTCCTTTCGTAAACCCTGCGCAATCTCCGACAATTTACGCAGTCTGTGATTCACGCCGCTCTTCCCGACCGGCGGGTCCAGATACTGTCCGAGATCTCCTAACGGGTCCTCCGGATGAGCCAGACGCACACGCGCCATCTCCTCAAGAGCCTCCGGCAGATTCTCCAGACGTATGGTGTCACGGATCAGCTCGATATCTGCCACTTGCTTCGCCGCAGCGTTCACAGTCTTACAGATATTGGCTGTCTCACAATTCACTCTTCGATTCACGGTATTGCGAATCTCTTTTTCGATTCGGAGATTCTCCAAATCCATCAGGGATCGATGGGCTTCCATGATATTCAGAAGCTCCACGATACCTTCCCCTTCCTTCATGTATACCACGAAGTACTTCTTACGCTCCACAATCTTCGCATCCAAATCAAAATCACCAAGAAGACTCTTAAGCTGCTCCGCTTGTCCCGGAGACGTGCATAAGAATTCCAAATGGTAGGCTTTCGACGGATCGGACATCGAGCCGCACGCGAGATATACCCCGCGCAAATAAGCACGTTTCATCTCGGTAGTCTGAATCAGAAGCGGGTTCACGGTATCGGTAATTACTTGAATTATCCCCTCCGGCGACATCCACTTCATCCCTTTTAATACTTCTTGAAGAGCCGTTTCTTCCGACAGCTGCAACTCATAGTATGAGGCTTTTGCATCGAAATCCAGGTCTTCGCCCAGTAAATCAGTATCTATCTTATATGCTTTTTTCAGTAAAGTAAAGTATTTTCGTGCGACAAATTCGTTCTCGGAGCGAAACACAAGCGCAACTTTGGACGAAGAAATCTTGCGAAGATTCCCACAGTATTGAATCAGTGCGGCCAATTCTGCCAGCTGACAATTCCTTGCATGCGAGAGCTGTTTCGACAATTCTTCTTTGATTTTGCCCGAATACGACATAGCAGTCTCCCTCTAAATCTATCCGATGTGAATATCGCGATGCGTCACCTTCAGTCCATAGTTGCCGCCACCCTTCAAACGTTCATACAGAGCATTGGCAAGGGTGACGCTTCGATGACAGCCACCGGTACAACCAATGGCAACCAGAAGCTGATACTTCCCTTCCTTAACATAGCAGGGAATCAGGAAACGAATCATATCCACCAGTTTTTCCAAAAATTCCTGGGATTCCGGGAAGCTCATCACATAATCGCGCACCTCCGCATCGTTCCCGGTCTTGTGCTTCAACTCTTCTATATAATAAGGATTGGGAAGGAAACGAACATCGAAGACCAAATCGGCGTCCGCCGGGATTCCGTTCTTGAAGCCAAAAGACAACACATTGACCTGCAGGTTATCATACTGAAGGTCCTTAACAAAAATCTGGTCCAGTTCCTGTTTTAACTCACGCGTAAGCAACGTCGAAGTATCAATCACAAAATCAGCTTGTTCTTTTAACGGGGCAAGGACCTTACGTTCCTTGCTGATTCCGTCCTCCACTCTTCCGGTCGGAGAAAGAGGATGAAGGCGGCGACTCTCATTGTAGCGTCGCTGCAGAACCGCATCCGAGGTCTCCATGTAGAGAATCTCCACATTAATTCCCTGTTCGCGGTATTTGTCCAGAATTCCGGTCATCTCATCAAAGGACTGCGCCGTTCGGGCATCCACCCCCAGAGCCACACGCTTCAGTTCGCTCTCGGGAAGAGTGACCAGTTCACAGAATTTATCCAATAACTGCATCGGCAGATTGTCAACACAGTAGAACCCCATATCTTCGAGAAACTTGAGGGTCGCGGTCTTTCCCGCGCCGCTCATTCCGGTTACAATTACAAATCTCATGAAAAATCTCCCAACAGAATGACCTCCGGCTCCAGTGTGACACCGGAATTTTCGCGCACCTTGGCGGTAATCTCTTGTATCAATCGATAGATATCGGCCGCTGTTCCGTTCCCGTCATTCACAACGAAGCCACAGTGCTTCGTGGAAACGCTTGCCCCACCGACACGATATCCTGCCAATCCGGCATCCTGAATCAGTTTGCCGGCAAAATATCCTTCCGGACGCTTAAATGTACTTCCCGCACTGGGATAATTGAGGGGTTGTTTCTCACGGCGCTTCCCGTTCATCTCCTCCATGGTCGCGCGAATCTGTCCGGCATCTCCCGGTGCAAGCTCCATGGTGACCTCCGTCACAATGCTCCCCGTACCCTTCAGTCTGCTGTGACGGTATCCGAAGTCCATTTCCTTTCCCGAATACGTCAAAAGAGTACCCTGTGCATCCACCGCTTTCACCCGAGTCACTACCTGACAAAGTTCCCCTCCGTAGGCACCGGCATTCATGATAACACCGCCGCCGAGGGTCCCCGGAATCCCCGAAGCGAATTCTAACCCCGTAAGTCCGTGCTCCAACGCAGCTTGCGCCACCGCTGCCATCTGTGCGCCGGCCCCGGCAATCAGACGATTGCCTTCGACACAAATTCGGTCCATTCCCTTGCCCAGATGCACAATGACTCCGTCATATCCACGGTCGCTGACCAACAGATTGCTTCCGTTCCCCAGAGCAAAATAATCTTGTCCGGTCGCCGCCAATTCCTGCAACAACCGAACAAGACTCTCCTCCGTGTCAACGGTACAATACACCCTGGCCGGTCCGCCTACCCGAAACGTCGTATGTTTCGCCATAGGCTCGTCCAATAGGCATCGACCGCTCTCTATCCAATTCTTCCAGTTCTCCGAATTGCTCAAAAAACATTCTCCGTTCCCGAATCTTATGCTTCCAGCACCAATCTGGCCGCGCCGAAGATCCCGGCATCGTTGCCCAGAGTCGCCAGTGCGAACTCTACGCCACGGCTGCCATGGAATACGTAACGATCATAATACTTGCTGATGTACTGCAACAGAATCTCACCGGCCTTGGATACGCCGCCGCCGATAACGAATACCTCGGGATCCACTGCCATGGAGGCCAGAGCCATCATACGGGTCAGGCGGTCCATGCAGAAATCAACTACATTTGCAGCGAAGGCGTCTCCTGCCTTTGCTGCGTCCAGAACGCTCTTTGCGCTGATACGCTCTAAGGGGATCTCACGAAGGCTGGAGGGATCGAACCGCTCTGCCAGACGGGTTCTTGCGATTCTTGCAATACCGGTGGCGGAGGAGAAAAGCTCCACGCAG
>JAZQQG010000051.1:0-30626 GCA_045628945.1 Lachnospiraceae bacterium | reverse complement strand
TGCTCCTTTCCGCAGGGACGAAAGGAAAATGCGCACAAAACTATGCCACATGGACTTATGCCACATCGAAAATCCCAAGCCCTCAAAGGAACATCAATACTCTATCCCTCTCCCTGCCCAAACGTAATGAAAATAAGTTGTAAATGTAAGCAGGAATTTTAGAATAGATTCGTTCATAGAAAATATAGAAAGATAGATTTGATTCAAGAATTCTGCTTGAAAGTATTTTAACATGATGGTTGTGATATTTCAAGAATCCAAATCACTTCACCGAGTGTGTGAATAAAAGTCTGTAAATAGATCTTCTATGATGATTTTAAGGCTGAGTGCTTAACTATTATAGGCACTCAGCCTTTGTTTATGTATAACACTGTAAACTAATGCATGTCAATGAGAGGCTGCAACAACACATGCCCCTATGAAGTGCTATTATCTGCCACTATTATAACTGCCTTTTATGGTTTTTACAAATTATCGACACAAAAATAATCGATTACTCAAGATGATTAAAAAGAAAAGAGGAATGGAGAACCATTCCTCTAATTATTTTTATATGATTAGTGATGAGTGACGGTTACTTTCCAAGTTCCATCAATCCAAGTGTCAAGATCCCCTTCTGGCGTATAGGTCCAATATCCGTCTGATCCTGTCTTAAAATAATATGTATCATAAGATATAATATTAGCAAAATCTTCTGTAAAAGGATTAAAGGATTTTTCCTTAAACCATCCGCCACAATGAGAACATCTCCATTCCGGAGGAGTAAACATTCTCCAAGTATTGATTTCGTAGGTAACGTGGTCATAAGGATTTGTTAAGCTTGGACCGGTTTCGGTTCCTGCATTATACCAATCGATTAACCATGCATTCGATTCGTCGCCATCAACACCATTACTTGAGTGAGTAATCCAAGTATCGCCGTAAGCATTACCGCCTCTTAACTCCGTCCATTTACCATTCCATGCGCTACAATGCTTTAATCCATCACAGACATCTTTATTGCTGGATGTTTCTGTTTTGGTTTCTTCCTTGGGAGTCTCTACCTTGGTTTCCGTCTTGGGAGTCTCTACCTTTACTTCCTCCTTTGGAGGATTTGCACCTACATAAGTCTTACTGTTGGTAATAAAGCTTCCATCCTCTAACTGATACCATCCGGTAGATGCTTTTCCGGTAATCTTAATCTCGGTTCCCTTTTTTAAGGTCTTTACTTTCTTATAATCCTTTGAAGGTCCTTTTCTGGTGGAGACATCCTTCTGGATATACATCGTAGCTTCATATGCCTCTACGGTATAAGCAGGCTTTTCTTCGGTTTTAGGCTCTTCTTCTACTGCGGGAACATCTTCAACCGGAGTGTCTACGACAGGATCCTCAACAGGGGTATCTTCTACTACTTCAGCAGCATCTAACTTAATCTCTTCTACAGTTTTGGTCTCTGTAGTGGTATTGATTCCTTCCGGGGTATTTAAGGATACGGTAGTAGTAATCTCGCCATCTAATCCCTTATCTGCAATAATTTCTCCTGCATAGAGCATCACAAAAGAGCTTACACCATAGATGGCTTCTTCCTCTTCCGAAAGTTCGATGGTCTTTCCATTCTCTACATGAACATCGACCTTACCACCATCCTTAAAGTATTCTTTATCGATGGCTGCATTCATAATAAGAGTGGTAGCTTCTTCTAATGTTAAGCCTTCTAATACTAAATCTCCATAACAGTCAACTGCATCTTCGTTATCGTATCCTACAAAGAATACAAAACCATCTGCTAACATTAAGGTAATCTGAGGGTTGATTGCAATGGTAATCTTGGTATCAAACTCAGTGGGATACTCTTCCGAAGCAGTTACTCCAAGAGTATCGGTCTCATCTTCTGTCTGGTCCTCTACCGGATTTACCGTAGGCTCCTCTTCTTTGGTTACTTCCTGCGTGGCAGGGGCATCATTGTTTTTCTTGCTCTCTTCTTTCTTTCCGCATCCGATTGCAGTAATCACAAATGCAAGAATAAGAAGAATACTTAAAATTCTCTTCTTCATGTTTATATTTTCCTTTCGCATAATTCTCCGAACATTAGGGTTAACAGTTGTTATACATAGAAACAGTTACCCGTCAAGGGTAACTGTTTCTATGATGTGCGTAGTATATCATCCATTTTTTCGCTATTGGCAACCTAAAAAGAAAAAAAGAACTCGTATTGCCTACGAGTTCCTCCTATCCTATTACCCTATTCTTTTATCATACTATTTTTCGGGCTTCCCCTCCAAAAACGGCACCGTCACAAACCGCTTGAAGAAACTGATGAGCGGTCCCATAAAGAATGCCGTAATCAATGTCCCGACTCCGACAATCGCGCCGAGAGCAAAGCCGATGCCGACACTGATGAGATCCGTGAAGATTCGGCAGTACTGATACTTCACCTTTGTCTGTTTCTCAGACATGAAAAGCGCAACCGCATCATAGGTCGAGACTCCCATATTTCCGGTGAAATAGGTAGCCGACGCGAAACACAAAATGACCACTGCTACCAACATCCACGCAATTCGAATCGAAAGGGACGCCTCCGGAAACCAGCATCGGAAGGCCTTGGAAGTAAACTCTACCACATACCCCAGCAGGAAAATATTAATCAGAGTTCCTAACCCGATCTTCTTACGGTCAAAGATTACAACAAATACCAACATTGCGACATTCAGAATCATATACAACGTTCCGAAGCCCAAAGAAGTCAGATTCCACACCCCATGAGCGAACACCTGGAACGGATCCATTCCCATGGAACAGAAATCGAAGATGCCGGCACCGAAGCCCGATGCCAGCACACCAATCACCGTCATACCGATTCTTTTAACAAAACGAGATTTCTCTCTGCTCATATCCTCTTCCTCTACGGAACCACCTTCCAGATAAACAAACAATAATCCGGATTCGCACTTCCGGTATCCAGAATTCTCACATTATCGAAACGCTCACCGCCGTTCACTCCGCTAAGAAATTCTTGCGAAGGGTCCTCCGGATCGGCTTCGATCAAACCACGATACAGTTTCCCGTCCATCGTCTCCAAAACACATTCCAAAATCATCTCCGTATATACGGTGGCAATCGTAAGCGTGCCGAACAGTTCAATCGTTTCCTCATCGGCCTCCGCCTTGGTAAGTCCCTCGCCCTCGTCACAGATGGTTGCCTGCGTAAGGCTTTCTGTTTTTTCATATTCCGCAGGTTGAATGGAACTCTCTGTTTTCTCCGCAGTCGTTACAGGCTGTTTTACGGCATCATCATAACTACTCTGCGAAGGATTCATTCCATCCTCCTCTGCAACCAAGTCCGCCTCGAGCAGTGAATCCTTCATGTTCATTTCCGATACCGCCTTCACAGAGGTATCCATTAAGGATTTCTCTGCTCCTCCGATTGCATCCAGCTTCTCATTGGTACGGTTTAAGCCGATTGCCAGAATGACAATGCCCAAAACCACAACCGCTGCCGCAATGGAACCATACCGCATCAATGCAAGGCTTAGGCGGTCAAAACGTTTCCCGTTACGCTTGGATTTTTTCTTAGTCTCGGCTTCCGCCATCGAAACGATCCGGCTTTCGTCAGGAATAACCGGGGTATTTTCTTCTTTGATAATGATTACATCATTGGCAATTCTAGCATCCAAAGCGCCTTCGATTCTGCTCCAGAGATCCGGAGTCTGACGATCGGCATACTGCTTATATTCTTCATTGAATTGCTTATTCATATCCGTACCTCCTTAATTTTTTGATTGCGTTCTGGTATTGCCAGGTCACGGTTCCCATAGGAAGATTCAAGGTCTCTGCAATCTCTTTGAAGGTCATATCTCCCAACACCTTCATATTGATCACCTGCCGCTCACTCTCCTTCAATGTGGACAGAATCGCTTCAACCGTCATATCCGAGACCACATCCCGTTCAATTTCGCTCTGTACCATTCCATGGGAAATCTCCGAAGAGGAGGACACCTCATCATCGATTCCGACCAGATCCGGAGTCTCTTCTGTGAGGGTCTCACGCTTATGGGAACGCAGAAAATCCAATGCCATATTACGTGCAATCGTCGTAATCCACGTCTTATGCCCTGAGCCGTCGACATACTTGTCCGCAATATCCCAGAGCTTAATGAAGAAGTCCGTCGTCACATCTTCGGCATTCTCCCGGTTCTGAAGAATCCGGTAGATCACTTGATAGATGTAGGTGACATAGGCTTCATAGATCTGCCGTAAACCGTCCCGATCCGATTGCCGGATTCGTTCGATGGCAGCAGCAAACAACTGATCGTCCACAGAATCGTCCTCCTTTACAGAATAACAAATCGGCGGATCGCTCTATCAAAGATACGAATCTGCCGATTCTTTTTATGGTGCTTTTATCAAAAAAATACGTTACAACCTGATTTTTTCGTTGCCGGCTAAAAAGATTCCTTCTCAATTGCCTTCAATTCATCTACCGAGAAGGTGTATTTCGTATTGCAGAAGTGACAGCGGGTCTCTGCCGGTTCTCCGTCTGCAAGAATATTGCGAATTTCTTTTTTCCCCAGGCTTACGATACCCTTACGCATACGCTCCCGGGAACAGTTACACCGAAAGCATGTGGGAATCGTATCAAGAATCTCAAGCTCAAACTCGCCCAGAATCTCCTGCAGGATATCTTCCGGCGTCATTCCGGACTGAAGCATCGCGGTAACACTCGGTATGGACGAAAGCTTCGCTTCCAGGCGATCGATCACCTCATCGGGTGCAAAGGGCATCAGCTGAATAATAAAGCCTCCTGCCTGCGCCACGGTATTGTCCTTATTCATGAGCACTCCTAATCCCACGGAAGAAGGCACCTGCTCAGAGTTGGCAAAATAATAGGTCAAGTCCTCTGCAATCTCACCGCTGATTAATTCCGTGCCTCCTACATAAGGCTCCTTAAGGCCCAGATCCTTAATCACACGAACGATTCCGCGTCCCACTGCTCCACCGACATCCAGTTTTCCTGCCGGACTGGGAGGGAGCATCACTTCGGGATGGTCGACGTAGCCTTTTACCTCAGCCTTCGCATTGGAGGTCACCGTGATTTTGCCGGCCGGACCGTCCCCGATGATCTCAATGGAAAGAAGGTCGCTGTCGGATTTCATCATGGCGCCCATCATGGCACCTCCGGTCAGAAGTCGGCCTAATGCCGCCGTCATGACGGGCGATGTCCCATGGACACTTCTTGCATATTCCACTAATTCCTTCGTCGTTGCGGCAAACGCACGAATGGATGCATTTGCGGCTGTAGCACGAACGATTTTATCACTCATTTTCTTTCTCCTTTACGAGCCACCATAACAATCCGCTCGCTTGTATCACTTGCTTCCTCTTCCGTATCCGCGTCAAAAGAACAGATCAGTTCCATCCCCACTTCCCGCAAATACTTCTCCATATCTTTATGCGTATAGCCCCGCTGCACATGGCGTTCAAAGCTTCGCACAAACACATCCGGCTCCTCATCTTTCACAAAGAGGGTCAGATCATACTCATTGGTCTTTTTCTCCGGGTGATAGGTATTCTCCCAGATGAAGCTCACATCCTCACGATTCTCCGCAATGGTACGGTTGCCGATTACATCCGCATACTTATGAACCGTATTAAAATCAAAAATAAAGATACCACCCGGGAACAGGAACTTGTTCACCAGTTCCATGGTCTTTTTCACGTCCGCGGGTTTCGTCAGATAATTCATACTGTCGCAAACACTGATGACCGTGCCGACGGTACAAAAGAGATCCAACGCCCTCATATCCTGACGCAGATACAGAATGTCACTTCCGTTCCGCGCATTGCGGTCAAACGCCACATTCAGCATGTCCTCCGAAAGGTCCACCCCCATCAGATCATAGCCACGGTCATAGAGCATCTGTGTCAAGGTTCCGGTACCGCAGCCCAAATCCAGAATCAGGTTGCGCTCCTGCGCCAATGCGGCCTCCGAATCGGCTTGTGCGTCACGATATTTCTCCCGCTCCGGCTTACTGATTCCGTACCGCTCAATCAAACGAACAACACGCTCCGCCCATTCGGCATAAGGCACATTGTCCATCAATTCATCATATACATAAGCAAAATCAACATACGAACTGCGCACTACAATATCGCTCCCAAGGAACCGGCAACCGCAAAGGATACGATTCCCATAATCACACCGGCCAGTACAACGCCACATACAATGGCGATTACACTCTTCTTAAACTCCAAATCCAGGAGACTTGCTGCCAGAGTTCCGGTCCAGGCTCCCGTACCGGGAATCGGAATTCCTACGAACAGAAACAGTGCCACATAGACACCTTTCCCGGTCTTGGCCAGAAGCTTCTCTCCCCCTTTGTGCCCTTTGTTCAGGCAGAAAGTGAAAAACTTACCGATTATTTTTTTATCGGCGCCCCACTCCAGAACCTTCCTTGCAAAAAAGAAGATAATAGGAACCGGAAGCATATTGGCAATGATTGCGATTGCATAGCATACCCAGATATTCATGGGTACACCGGCTTCAATAAAACCTACGGCGTAAGGAATCGCGCCACGAAGCTCAATCAACGGAACCATCGAGATGAAAAAAACAATAATGTAATGTTTAAGTGTGGACATTATGCCAGATACTCCTTCAATGCTGCCACCAGTGCATCCATCTCGGCGTCGGTGCCGATGGTGATACGCAGGCGGTTGTTAATACGCTCCTTGTTCCAATAGCGAACGAAGATTTTGCGTCCCCGCAGGTACTCATAAATATCCTTGGCAGGTGCCGTCTTATGACTTGCAAACAGGAAATTCGTCTTGGAATCGGTTACCGTAAAGCCCAGTTCCCGAAATACGTTCTTCATTCTTTCGCGGGTTGCCACGATTTTGGCGCAGGTTGCTCGGAAATACTCCACATCGCGAACGGATTCCGCGCCCACAATCAACGAAGGATAATTCATCGTGTACGAATTAATCGAAAACTTCGTGTCATTCATATAGCCAATCAGTTTCGGATTGCCCATGGCATAGCCGATACGCATTCCCGCCATGGAACGAGACTTGGAGAAGGTCTGAACAACCAAGACATTCTCGTACTTCTCTGTAAGCGGAAGTGCCGAGGTTCCTCCGAAATCCACATAGGCCTCGTCCACAATAATCACAGAGTCCGGATTGGCCCGGATAATGTCCTCCAGCGCATCCTGCCCCAGTTCAATACCGGTGGGCGCATTGGGGTTCGCAATCACAATACCGCCGTTTGCGATCTTATAATCCTCCGGATTAACGGTAAAGTCCTCACGAAGCGGCAAACGCTTATAGGGAATCTTATAGAGGTCGGCCCATACATCATAGAAGGAATAGGTAATATCCGGGAACAATACCGGCTTATCACTGTTAAAGAAGGTTAAGAACGCCGTCGCCAAGACATCGTCCGAACCGACACCTACAAAAAGATGATCTGCGGGAATCTGATAATATCTGCACAGTTCTGCCGCCACGTCACCACCTGCGGTATCCGGATAGAGACGAAATGCATCACTCTTAAGCTCTGCCAGTTTCTTCTCAACACCGGGGGCGGGGGGATACGGACACTCATTCGTATTCAACTTAATCACATCTGTGTCTTTGGGCTGCTCACCGGGAATATAGGGAACAACTCTTCTCACATTATCTTCCCACTTCATTTCATTTCTCCTTACGCTTTACTCCTTATGATGCGGAACCGTTGAAGTCCATGCCTATCTTATCAGAATTTGACTTTTTATGCAAGAATGGACTCCCCTTCCACAGCAAGGTCATCCCCAGTGCCCATGCGGCCACCATCATGCCCAAGAACGCGTAGAACTGAAGCATTTCATTGGAGAAAAAATCGATCTCGCTGTGCCTTCCCTTGGTGCCGGCGGCCCCGGCATTTTCGGTCTGTGATTCTTCTTTCTGTTCGTCGATATCAGCTCCCGCTTCCTGAATTTTGCCGTTCGGATCACCTTCCGCAGATTCCTCATTCCCAGGAGTCCCAAGTCCCTCCCTTTCGGTATCCAAGTCGGTTCCGCACGCAAGAATCGATGCACCGACTCCGATTCCCGTAAGTGCTCCCTCCTGTTCCGAATCCTCGACATCTGTGCCATCCGTTCGTGTTTCGGATTCCGAATCGGTTGTCTCCGCCTTCACTGTCCCGGTCTTATCCTCTCCGGTCGCCGCAGAGGTCTTCTTTTTCTTAGCAGTGGACTTCGTTTCGGTCTTTTCCGTCTGCTTCTGTCCGGCGTCAGGAGTTTCGGTCTTTCCGGTTTCGGCACCGGTCTTCTCCCCGGTACCACTCTTCTCCCCGGTACCACTCTTCTCTCCTGCATCCGTCTGCGACCGATCCCCCGCAGCCGGTGTCTCTGCTTTGACAGGTTCGATTCCTTCTACCGTAATCTGTTTGGTCACTTCATTGCCCAGTCGGTCCCGAACCGCCACCGTGATGCTTCCGTTCTCCTTTACCGCCTGAACCGCCGCACTTCCATAGCTTCGCCGTCCGTCAAAAGAATACCCTTCCGAAGCGATTCCGCAGCCGGCATCCTCCGCGATTATTCGGAGCGTAGCAGAATGTCGGTCCTGTGAAAGCTCCACCACAACTTCTTTGATAACGGGAGCCGTTCGGTCAATATGGTCAATAACTGCCGTCTTAACCGCCTCCGTTGTCGTATCCGTCGCGCTTACCTTATAGTGAAGGGTCAGATTCTCCTGAATCTCCATCGTAGCCTTGGCCGGTGCATAATTCTCTCCATCCGTACTTACCAACAGCGTAAGCCCGCGCAAGGTATCTGCCGAATGACCGCTGCAGGGTTCTAACGTCGCCTGAACCGTAACCGAAGTTGCCCAACTGTTATCGTAGGTTACGACAATCTTTCCAAGTTTTTCTCCTGCTTCATAACCACAGCCAAGTTCGTAGCCCTTTAACTCGGTGCAGGTAGCCGGGCCGTTTTGATAAGCATATGCCTTGCCACAGGTCTCGCAACGATCCTCATAGGTATGGTAGGTCCTCGTACAACGGGGATTGCTTACAAGTGTTCCTCCCCCATAGAAGTCAGTTGAAAAACCCTCGACTCCGGCAGTTCCGGCAAGATAACCGCAATCATAACAGACAATCGGATAGATTGTAGCATTGGCCGCGCCACAACTATGGAATTGATCCAACCTCCATCGGCGCGCTTTTGCTCCGCAGTTCGGGCAGTTCTCAAAAACATACCCCATGCTTGCCCAATAGGCCGAACAGGAATGTTGCGTTGTGTATGATGTAACGTTACCGCCACAGTATTTTTCGCGATAACACCCGCCTCCCGTCTGCTCATTTCCACTGTGGACATGGCAAACCGTATCCTTCTCCGCCGCATGGGCAATCGAGTACCAGGAAGGGGACAGTCGTACCCCGATTCCGACAATCACACAGATGGCGATTGCAATAGCCAGGGATACTTTAACCAGAATCATGAGAAAACGATCTCGAATATACATAGAATTACCTCCGTAGATGATTCAAAAGAAGATGAATCATAGATGTGTCGGCAGTAGATATGATTCTCGATTCTACGCTGAAAAAACCATCTTCGCAATCTCGGAATGATTCACAAATCTCGCCAAGTGACACTGTGAGACTTCCACGAAATATTCTTTTGTCACCGGGCGAATTTCGTCCGATATCTCGTACTGTTCTATTAATGGTCCGGGCGAAGGGATAACAAAAAAGCCCGTAACATCACTGTTACGGGCTTGATGACACATGTGTCATATATTGCTAATCATCGTTTACTGAACATTTGCAATTGTTGCCAGATACTTCAAAACACTTTTCTGAATTGCAAGCTGCATCAGAGCAGGCTTACCGTATGCGGTTTCTACAGCTGCCGCATCTTCATAAGTATCTCCTAAGTAGAGAGAGATTACCTCATCCTGATAGAACTCATCCGTAATGGTTAAGCCCTCGGTCTCGAAGATGTACTGATAGGTCAGATAGATTGCGAAAGATTCCTTGGCTTCCTTCGTCAGCTCCTTCTCATACTTACGCTCGGTCGTACCCTTGTAATCCCAGAAATCCGTAGGAGGGGTAGCACCGTACATTGCATACATCGTCAACATATACTGATAATAGGACTCATCCGAACCACGGGTCTGAGACTTGATGATGTTCAGATACTTCTTATCGTATTTCTTTGCCTTGGCATTGTCACCAATCCAGGTAGCCAGTGCGTTCTCAAGGTTCTTCTGATAGTTCGTCTTCTTCAGGTATTCACGATACTCTGCCACGGTAGAGGCATCCTTGCTGTAGTTCTCTGCCACATAAGCATCATCAAACTCCGGCATGACATATACGCCCTTCAGGGTTACCTCAAAGCTTGCATCCTTTCCCTGATAGAGAGGCTGATTGGGATACTGATCCGGGAAAGTTACCTCTACGGTAAAACTGTCACCTACCTTATGTCCGACAATCTGATCCTCAAAGTCATCAATCAGACTTCCGCTGCCTAAGGTAACGGTTGCACCGTCCTCGCTGGACGCGCCACCTTCAAAAGCCTCACCGTCCATATAACCGGTATATACGATAGACACCTTGTCTCCGCTCTTCGCTTCCACAGAAGAATCAGTTACCAACGTCTCGGCGTTCTTGCGAATCGCCTCGATATCGGCATCTACCTTCTCATCACTGTATGCAAGATTACTACCGTCCACGGTAATATTCTTATAATCGGGAGCCGTCACGTAGTCAGCCACATTCAGACCGGCAATCTTACCATCCTCGGTAAGTCCCTCGCTGTAATCATAGCTTGCTACCGTCTTATGTGCATTGAAGTATGCACGATCGGCAACCTTGTAAATAATCAAACCTGCGATAAGAGCAATCACTGCCACTACCGCAATGATAATAATCGCTTTTTTACGCTTCTTGGCTGCAACTTCCTTGCGAACCGCAGTACGCTTGGCAGCACTCTTACTTATTTCCTTGTTGGTGTTCTCACCCATGTTGCTTATCCTTCCTTTCATTCCTGTCGCCAATCGAAACGCGACACGAATGTTATTATATACGATTTCCTATAATAGTACAACGAAAAAACTAAAAATAGTAGGGTCCTCTGCAACACAGATTCAACAGCAAATTGCACATGACCAAACGACAACACCAGTCGCCGCCACTCCCTTGAAAGCGCCCGAAACCAGCACCCATATTGCGATACATCCTGCCACCGTTCTCCAAACGATACAGCAATTCCTGATACGTCGTGTTGTCCGGCTCAATGCTGACCGCACGTCTTGCATATTCGATTGCCGTGGCCATATTGCCGTTCCCTGCATTGGCAATCGCACTCAGATAGTACCAGAATCCATCCCGGTTGGAGATTCCGTTTAAGACATTCAAGGCCTCATTGTAGCAACGATTCTGGATATAATGAATCGCTGTACGATAATCGGAAGAATAGGCATCGTCCTCATCCCCATAGCCTCCCTGGCCGAAGGGACCGCCAAAGCCGCCGTAGAAACCGCCATTCCCACCGTAAAAGCCACCGGCCCCGCCGCCTCTTTCGTATCCTCCTTTGCGCTCCTTCTGAATCTGGTCGTAAGCCTGCTGCACTTCCTTGAAACGCTGCTCGGCCTGATCCTTATTCGGATTATTGATGTTCGCATCCGGATGATACTTCCGGCTTAGATTTCTGTATGCTTTTTTTATCTCTTCGTCGGAAGCATCCCGCGACACCCCCAGAACACGATAGGGATCAAGCATGTTCTTCTTTCCTCTCCTCGGCGCGTCGCTCCAGTTTCACAAACACGCCCGAATATAATATATTTCGCAAAATATCCTCATACAACAGTATAGGAAGCATCTCAAACTGCCTCGTGGCCTCGGCCAGATTCAGCTCCATGGTCTCCTGCACCAGTTTTTCGAAATCCGCCCGGTCACAATAGTGCTTCCAGACATTATAGTTGCCGCTCTTCCTGTCCCTGTCAAGGTCATCGTAGGCATCGGCCAGATAGACGAACTTTCCCAGAAAAAAACCAAGGTTGCCAAGAGGTTTCGACCAGTGATCTTCAAAACGCGTAAAGATGGCCTGCATCATTTCTCCGGTCGTATCGGCCGCCGCATCCAGATTCTCGCCGTCTGCCTTCTCAATCTCATGAAGACGTTTCAGGCTCTCCCGAATGACCGCATCCTTCTCCGGATAACGCTTCGCCACCTTACGATACCGTCTCCCCAACAGGTCTGCACCGCTCTTCTTTAAGAGATTCCGATCGTCCATCCACCCGTCATAGAGGGAATGATAGGTCAGAAGAATATTCATATCCGCCACATATTCCAGTATCTCGTTCTCGCTTGTCGGATGCTTTTCAACCGGATGAACGATACAATGACGCATTGCCCGTTTCGTCTCGGGCTCATACAAACCGGTTAACAGCATTGCCAAAAAGACCATATCGAAATTTAACGTCATGCGTCCTTTCAATCCGTGGCGTTTGCCTAAAGTATGACAGAGTCCGCAGTAGAAGGACTTATATTCCCGATATTCTTTTACCTTCAGTTCGTCCTCACGAACCGTCACATAACCAAACACGCTGCTCTACGTCCTCTTCACAAATTCCCGGCTGCACTTCGGACAGGTAATGGCGATTTTGCCCTTGCCCTTTGGCACGCGAATCTTCTGGCCACACTCCGGACAAAGAAAAATCCGATGGGTCTTATCCTTCGGCATTGCCTGTTTTGTATAACTTGAAGAACCACGATATGCGCCATACTGATAGCTTGCCACCTTCGGCTTCACTCCAAAGATTCCCAGAAATCCGTTACGAAGCTTCAGGTATGCATCGTTTTCTTTTCTTCTCTTATCCAAACGCTTGCTGAACATACGAAAGTATGTCCACACCAGAAGCACCCACATCAGAATACCGACATAGGGCAATCGGAACACAAGCGAAATAATCAGAACGACAAACAGCAGGGCCATCAGAAACTTCGACAAATCGTCGACTCCGTATCTTCCCTGCATGAATCGGTAGAGCTTCTCTCTCATAAGCCACCTCTTTCTTTTGGTTGCGGTTATGTTGCCGGCAACACCACCTCCGCTGATTGTATTATGAATTATCTTTGCCGAGAATGCAAAAGAAGAAATTGTGAACTTTATAATTTTTTTCTAAACTCCGCCTCGCGACTTGTGCTATTCGAAATACCAATTCGGGCTTCCACAGAAAAGTTTTTCCTACGCCCGCGCAAGCGCTAATCGCTCGGAAAATCCTTTTCTGTGCGCCCGATGTGTTTCAAAGAAAGCAAGCCCCGAGCGCGATATCCGATTTTCCCCCTCCAGGTGGTGTGTCGTCTTAAATGAATGTGTGCCCACTTCAGGCTGTAGGGACCAAAAAAGTCTTCTCACTGTGCATGTGAGCAATTTCGCGTCCTTTGCGCGATCCGTAGTGGGACTTGGTGTTCCGGCTGTAACTAGCGGAGAATTACCATGGATGGCAATTCTAGGCAGCGTCGAACCAAGGATGTGAGTCGCTGCCGCCGCGACCGATTCCACAGACTATGGCTGGAACGCTTAGTCCCACTAGGGAGTGCAACCAGATGCGAAATCGCTTATATGCGGTCAGGCGACCGATTTTTACAAAACAAAAAACGCGACCTGACCAATAGTCAAATCGCGTTTCCATCATAGTTCACTGAACTATCCAGTATTGTTGGCTATGCATCGACACGACGCAAGAAATACAACTCCGAATCTCCGTCCTGGAACAGGCGAACCTCGCCGCTGTACCCGACGCCTCCGAATGCCTGATGCAGTTTCACGCCTTCCCTCATAAGTGACGCGCCTGTCATTTTTTCTTTTTCCTCCTCGGAGTCCATTTTAACGAAGACTCCCAGAAGCTTATGAAGAAGCGAACCCTGGCTGATATGAATCGGTGCCACGGCATTCACCAGATCTCCAAAGCGGTTGATGTGGTATTTTTCACGGGGACGGTCAAAGGAATAGGTACTCTCCTCGTCCAGTCCGCGAAGTCGCAGCTCCTCATAGAAAGTATCCGGTTGTACACGGTCCTGGACCATCATGGCCAAAGCCTCTGACCGATCCGACGAAGCGATCATCCACTTGGTAATATTGGTTCGCGGTGTCTTCCCGGATACTCCGGCATGTCCCTGTTTCTCTTCATAGGTCTGCAGACGATAGAAATCGCCATACTGAAGCGTATGCCGGTATTTTTTATACAGTTCCACCTGCTTACGAATCTCCTCACGCTCCGCGCGGCTTAGGTCATTCAGATTGCACTCATAGCCTAACACCCCAAACATTGCCACCCGAAAACGCGTTGCCAAGCTCGTCGTACGAAGGGTCTGGTGATTCGGACAGTTGGAGACATGAGCCGTCATCACCGATTGCGGATACCCATAGCTGTAACCGGACTGAATCGTGGTTCGACACAATGCATCCGTATTGTCGCTGGCCCAATTCTGCGGGAAGAAGCTTAAGATTCCCAGATCAAAGCGGTTTCCTCCCGAGGCACAGCCCTCAAAAAGAATATTCGGAAATCTCGTTATCAGTTCACGCATCACCCGATATAATCCCAACACATACCGATGGGCCACCTCACCCTGACGATTTGCCGGCAGGGCCGCCGAATAGTACTCACTCACATTGCGGTTCATATCCCATTTCACATAGGTTAAGCCTTCGGTTGCAAAGACCTTGGACATGGCCTCGATTATATAATCCTGCACCTCGGAACGGGTAAGATCCAGAAGCATCTGATTCCGACCAAGGGACTGTTCCCCCTTAGGGGCCTTCATAGCCCAGTCCGGATGCTGCTTGTAGAGTTCGGAATCCTCGTTTACCATCTCCGGCTCCACCCAGATGCCGAAATCCATCCCGAGTCGATGCACCCGTTTCGAAAGACGTTGTAATCCTCCCGGCAGTTTCTTACGATTCTCCTGCCAATCCCCCAACGAAGAATTATCACTGTTGCGCTTCCCGAACCAACCGTCGTCCAGGACCATCAATTCAATGCCGCAAGCCTTCGCCTTACGGGCAAGTTTCAGAATCTTGCTCTCATTGAATCGGAAATAGGAAGCCTCCCAACTGTTCAAGAGCACCGGTCTATCTTTCTGTTTCCATTGACCCCGGACAATGTGCTCTCTCACGAAAAAATGCATATTTTTGCTAATTCCGCCGAATCCATGCTTGGAGTATGTTAAGCAGTTTTCCGGACTGATGAACTTCTCACCGGGCAGTAACTTCTGTTCAAAGAACTTATCATGCATACCACTTAGGAATCGGGTCTTACCAAAGGCGCTGACACTTAAGGACTCAATATGATTGCCGGAGTATGCCAGATTGGAAGCAATGACCTCACCATATTCCTCCGAGGCTTCTGCGCGGCTGATCATCACAAAGGGATTGGCACGATTCGAGCTCACTCCCGTGAATGCTTCGTTGACATGCATTCCACTCTCCACAAAATGATCATGGCGATTCATCTCTCGTGCCCAGGCTCCGTTGAAGGTCGTCATGCGATAATCACAACCGGCCAGATCCAGCTGTGCCGAATAAGCACGCTTGACAACAAGGGCTTCCGAAGAATCGTTCGCAATCTCCGTCACACGGGTAATCACATCCGCCTCCTCAAAGATTCGATAGTACAGGCGGATACGGGTCCCGTACTCCTTATGAAGCAGTGTGATACAAAGGGTCGGTGTCTTGCCGCCCTCCACATAAGCAAAGGGAAGTTCGGTGTCCGCCTCACCCAACGGGAAATCTTCCAGAATCTCATCTTCTTCATATAAGTAATCCAGGGTCTCATTGCCGTCCGCATAGCGTAGGGCCACCATAGGCTCACGATAATCGCCCTTGCCCCAGCCGGAGAATTCCAGACGTCTGTCGTCCAAACACAGATCCCGGGCCTCGGGACTGTATTCCGTGCTGTTGCCGGGTGCACCGGCTGATTTCTCCCTGAGTCCCGCTGCCGTTTCCTCGGTCATCGAAAGGCGCTCCCCGTAGTAGAGGTGCTCCAGATGCCCGGTCGGAAGCAGTGCGAAGGCGTAGGTCGTATTCGCTGTATGAAGACAGAACAGCGTATTTTTCTTTTCTATCATAGGATTGCCTCCAGTCTGTGAAGAATTCGAAGATTATTCGGATTCCTTCATTGCATGACGCTTCTCTAATTCGTGCTCAATCTCCTCAACCTTTTCCTCGGTCAGAGCGAACTTCTTCGTAAATACGATAATGGCTACCACCAGAATCACAATCGGCACAAAGGACATGGTGAAACGAAGTCCGGTGGAGGAGGATGCGGACAGTGCCGTCGTTACCGCCTCATTATCGGAGTTCTTGCTGATGTGGAACACCTGCAGACAGATGGACGCAATCAGTACCGCAATACCGGAAGCCAGCTTGTATACGAAGGTCTGCAGAGAAAAGATCACGCTCTCATCTCTGGTATTGTTCTTCCATTCGCCGTAATCAACGGAGTTGGCCAAGAACACGGTTGTCAATACGCATAACATACCGTTTGCCGCAAAAATGAAGAACGCAGGAATGCACAGAAGTGCCAGGTAGGTCATATTGGTATATGCAATTACCAGTAATACGGTGTAGCCTACGGTTGCAAAGGCAATCGAGAGCTTGAACATACTGATTGGCGAGAAAAGCTTACGTAAAAGAGGATACAGCACTGCCATACTCAGCAACTGAATCACGCCACCGAACAGGTTGAATACGGTGTAAGTATCGAACCAGGTGCTTCCGCCGATGTCATACTTAAAGAAGTAGATCACCAGATTCGACGTAATGTAAAGTGCCAGGTTAATCAACACGATGGTCACCACGGTAATCAGCGCCTGATCGTTACGAAACAGCGCCTTGAACATCTCTTTTACACTGTTGGTCTCCATCTCAACATTGGATTTCTCTTTTACACTGATGCAGGTAATCACTTCGGCAATCACAAAGAATACCGCAATAATCAGGGCATACCACATGAAACCGGTACGCTCGTTTCCGCCACCAAGCATCTGAACGAGCTTTACTGCGGTAACCGTAACCAGCGCACTACCGACACCGGCACAGCTTCTTGCCAGTGCAGATAATCCCTCGCGCTCCTTACCGCTCTTGGTAAAGGCAGGAATCATGGACCAGTAAGGTACATCCATCATGGTGTAGGTCACACCCCAAAGAATGTAGAGGATTGCAGCATAGACATTTAAGCCAACCCCTTTTACCCACAGGGGCGTTGCAAACATGGCAAACAGAATAACCGCATTCAGGACAGAACCGCAGAAAAGCCAGGGACGGAACTTACCAAAACGAGTCTTCGTCTTGGCAACCAGCACGCCCATCAAAGGATCGTTGGCCGCGTCAAACACTCTGGCAATCATCAGAAGTACTCCCATAAACAAGGGATTAATTCCCAAAATATCCTGATAGTAATACAGTACATAGGATGCGCTTAACATGTAGACCATGTCTTTGCCGACCGCGCCCAGGCCGTAAGAAACCTTCACTTTTGTATTCATAATTGTAACCCTCCCATATTGTTTCAAATAATTTATCTACCTTCGCTTATACCAGAACATTGAAGGTAAGCTCGGCACTCTCACCGTCCGGTGTCTCTAAAACCAGCTTACCGACACCGCTCTTTCCCACGGACTTCACATAGGTACCAAAGCATCCGCCCTGAAGTGCAACCGTATCCGGGCCGATCAGTTCGATGTCCCCCTCGACACGAAGCTTTACCGGGCCGTTATAGAACGGTAAAAGATTACCGAATTCATCCTCCATACGAATGCGAACACTGGCAACGTCGTAGGAATGCTGCTCCATTAAGAGCGTGCTGTCCGCCTCTGCCTTTAGGATTCTCTTTTCACCGGGGCGAATCTCCTTCGTCGCTACCAATTCGCCGTCCTTCCAGGCCTCAAAACGATATACCGTAACGGCATTGCCCCAACCGGCTACATAGGTTCCGTAGAGTTCGGTAGCCTTCTTCATAGAGATAAACTTCGTAACCATCAGTGAAAGCATACGAAGCTTCATAAGAAGCGGCAGATCGTTCATGCCGTACTCCTGAACCGCCAGGAGAACACTCTTCATCTTTTCACAGGTCTTATGATTGTATTTTTCATGCTTCTCCATCAGCTCGCCGATGAAATCGTTCATGGCAATGGGCGGATGAGGAAGGCTCTTGTGGCGACCCTTGGTGCGATCCGGAACGTACTCGCGAACGAACTCGTCATTCTTGTAGACCTTGACGCAGTCCGCGTTGGTAAAGGCATATACGGTACCGATGTTGCAGCCCGGATGCTCTCCGATGCACATGGTGGAACTGATTTCCAGTACCGGATGATTGTCGGACTGGCTTTCATAGAAGTGACCGGCCAACTTCGGGTTTCGGAACATATCCATCACGCCGTGATAACAGATGCGGTCCCCGCTTCCGAAGTCCTTGTGCGTATTGTAGTCAAACATACACCAGCCGCTTCCGCCGGCAATGTCCTCTGCCTCATAGTAGTCATTTACCACATTGGCATGTCGAAGCGCTAACTCCAGGCGAACCGACTCCTTATCAAACATCTTGGTAGGATACATATGTCCGTTGAACTCACTGACCAGATATCCCGCTTCCTTGTTCTTGGTCACACTCTTACGCTTGGCAACACCGGGATTGTCTCCCTTGTGAAGGAAATCGTTGTAGGTATAGACATCCTCATAGAGATGACTGTTCTGTAAATAGCGCACGCCACCGGTCTGACGGGTCTTATCCAACGCATGAGCAATTCGATTGGTCTCCTTGTAGAAGTCATCATCGTCTACGGACTCATTGATGCGAACGCCCCACAGGATAATGGAAGGATGGTCCTTGTACTGAAGAATCATCTCTTCGACATTCTTGCAGGCCTGCTTCTTCCAATCCTCATCGCCGATGTGCTGCCAACCGGGAATCTCCGTAAACACAAGGAGTCCCTTCTCGTCACATTCATCCAGGAAATAATGAGACTGGGGATAATGCGAGGTACGAACGAAATTACAGCCAAGCTCGTCTTTTAAAATGTCCGCATCCCGGCGCTGTGCACGCTCGGGCATTGCATAGCCGACGTAGGGGAAGCTCTGGTGACGGTTCAGACCGCGAAGCTTGATTTTTTCCCCGTTTAAGTAGAAGCCGTCCGCTCTCCACTCGGCAGTACGGAAACCGATCTTCGTCTGAACGCTGTCCACCACTTCTCCGCCGGTAATCAATTCGGTGCGAATATAGTAAAGCTTCGGATTCTCCGGGCTCCACAGTTCCACATCCGTAATTCCGTAGGACATCTCGGGTTCCTTCATCTCGGAATAGTGGATGACACTGTGACCGTCATGATCGATGATGCTCTGGCGAACCTCATAGCCGGATACTCCCTCCTCGCTTAGGGTTACCTTCGTATGCATAATCTTCGTCACATCCAGGATGTCCTCCACCTCAGTCAGAACTTCCTTTAAGTACACCTGCGGGCGAATGTCCAGATAGACATCCCGGTAGATTCCGCCATAGGTCATGTAATCCACCACATGGCCAAAGGGCGGCTGATTCAAGGTCTCGCGACTGTCAAGCTTCACCGCAATAATGTTTTCCTGGCCGTAATGCAGATGGCCGTCAAGGTCCACACAGAAGGCGGTATATCCGCAAGAGTGGGTAATCATTTCCTCTCCGTTTACATAGACCGTTGCCTCGTGAGCGGCGCCCTCAAAGGTCAGGGTCACATGCTTATTCTGTAAGTCCCAGGAAGCATAGAAGGGATTCACATAACCGCTTACCGCCTCATATTCTTTTTCATCGAAATAATGGAAAGGAGTAACCTTCACCGTGTGAGGGATCCGAACAGCATCCATTCCCTCCTGTACACCGGTCTTCAGTTCGTCCGTCCATTCTCTTGTAAAAAACCAACCGTCATTTAAGTAAGTCTTCATTCGCTTAAGATTCCTTTCATGATGATATCTATCATTTGTTCCAATGCTTTTTCGTAGGTGATTTTCTCCCGAATCAGCATATCCCCGGTGAGGAAATGCTCCATGCTTCCCTCGATGATTGCCTTAAGGACCGGAAGGGATACCTTGCGGATGACACCTTCCTCCATTCCCTGCCGCAAAAGCATCAGGGTCGGCTCCCAATCCGATTCAATGCGTTTTGCCACTTCCCGGTAGATGTCCGGGTACTTTTCTTTCAGGTCAAAAAGTTTCCGATAATCCACGCTTCGATACTTGTCCGGAAGTACAATAATGACTCGTCGAATCTTCTCCTCAATGGAAAGTTTCGGATTCTCAAGAATCTTCTGTTCACTGAGCTTCACCTGGCGGAAACCATACTCAATCGTCTCCAAGAAGAGTTTTTCCTTATCATCAAAAAGCTGATACAGCGTCTTCTTGCTCATTCCCAAACGCTTCGCCACATCATCCATGGTGAATTTCAGGCCCTTGTCGTTGAAGGCATCGATGACCGCCTCGTAGACGCGTTCGCGAATCTCACTGTTCTCCCGCTCGCGAGACGTGTTGTTTTCCTGTTCACGATTACTGTCTTCTGCCACTTGTGCCCCTCCTTTCGCGGGAAACTCGGAAACCATTTCAAGTTTCTTGGTTTCCTTTAATGTACCACATACCAAAAAAGGAAACAACCGTTTTAAGGCTGTTTCCTTTCGTTTCTCTTATTTGCACAAAGGAGTGCTGGTTGTTTTGGAGGAAACTACTAATCCAAAAATAGTTTCCATGCATATTCATTGAAAAGTGAATGCCGCTCTGCCCTGCATTCCTATTCATAATCCCGAATTCTTGCAAGCGCCGGCAGTACGTTTCCGTCATAGTCAAAGAGGGCCTGGTTGGCCCACTCGTTCCCGCCGGGGCCCTTCTCGCCTGTATACGCAAGAGCGGCCTCGTTGGCCCAACCGACATTGGGCACCGGAATCCAGGCAGGCTCCCAATAGAAGAAGCCAAGTCCTTTTTCCTCCGGAACCTGTGCGATAATCTCCATAATTTCCTGCATAAAATCGCTCTGTCCCTGTTTCGTCATGGGATACTTCAGACTCGCAACAAGTTCCGGCTTCGTCGCATACCCTTTGCGCTCATCCGGTCCCAGTTTCTCATAGGCGGCATAGTCTTCCATCGTAAAGCCCATGGACACCTCCGCCAATGCGATTTTCTTATTGTAACGAACACTGATGTCATTCACATTGTTTTTAAGAGACTCTAACGTTCCGTGCCAGAAGGGATAAAAAGACAAGCCGATGATATCGAAGTCCTCCCCGCCGTCCACAAAATGATCAAACCATTCCCGGTAGAGTTCATTCTTGCCACCATTATCCAGATGGAGCATGACCGGAACACCCGGAAGATACTCGTGCACTGCACGAATGCCCGCATTGATAAAGCGCTGCAGGGTCTTGTACTCCGGAACCTTGGCATTGGGCCACATGGTTCCGTTGGAGAGCTCGTTGCCAACCTGCACCATGGTAGGAGCTACGTTTTCCCGAATCAGTGTCTGAAGCACCTCTGCGGTATATTCGTATACTTTTTTCTCCAGAGCATCATTGTCAAGCCCTCGCCAGGCCTTCGGCATAATCTGCTTGCCGGGATCCGCCCAGAAGTCGGAATAATGGAAATCCAGTAAGATTCCCATCCCCGCTGCCTTGGCACGCTTGGAAAGGAGGATGGTTTTGTCCAAGTCGTTCGTGCCGGCGCCATACGGAGTTCCGTCTTCTGCGTAGGGATCGTTCCAGAGGCGTAAACGAACATCCGTCACGCCATACCGTTTCAAAATGACGAAGAGGTCTTCCGCTTCCCCACCGTCATAGAATTTTCCGCCGTTTGCTTCCACCTCTAAAAGGGTGGAGATATCCATACCTTTGATCATAGGTTATCCTTTCAGAAAGGGCCGCGGCAGACACCGCGGCCTTGTTTCTACAGTTCGTCCAGTTTGAAATCAATGCGGTCCATCATCGCGCGATAACGGAAACGAGCCATCTCATTCTTCTTCAGTACGTCCTCTTCCGTGCCGGTGTACTGGCAACGGATACAATAGTATTCTTTTTTGTCCTTGTCGTAGAACATATCAAGGTCTAAGTCTCTCATAAAGCAGGAGGGACAACGATAATTTAATTTGCCTTTTCCAGATTGAGCCATGTCTTAAATACCTCCTTATTTCCAAGGGTTGCCTTGTAGCCTAATGTAAACATCGGGGAGAATGCATATCCTTCCTTCACATAACCTTCCTTGCCTTCGCAGCAGGGTTTGCACTCGGTGCCGTCTGCCAGTTTCTTGGTAGCGGTTAAGGATACGCGGGTATCAATTGCGGGAATGAGGGCTGCAACCTCGGTCGCTCCCTTCACAAAGGACTCGCGGCACTTGTACTCGTACTTCATATCCGTGGTCTGACCGTCCTTGGTGGTGCTTAAGGTAATGCAGGTCATATCCTCGGGATATTCGGTCGTACCGTAGCAGGCTACGATGTACTCGTTAATCTCAACCTTAGCCTCGGGATTCGACATCTCTAAGATTTCTCTCTCGTAACGAATCTGGGAGGAGCCTTCCTCGAAGATCACCTTCGTCTGAAGTTTTACCGTCAGATCATAGAACTCGATATCTACAGGATCCAATACCAAGGTACGAATCTTGCCGGTACCGTCTGCTTTATCTTCCTCCACGAAATTCGCCTTGGTTCTGCAAAGTGCGAGGTCAACCTCTTCTCCGTTGTAGCATACCTTAGCACTGCGGATGGTTCCTTCTCCTGCATAGTGGGTGAAGTAACCCGCACGGTATTTCTCCTGAATCAGGAACGGATAAGAGCAATCCTGCACATGCTTGGTGCCGATACCAACCGGCCAGTCCAGCTTAGCCACATAAGGACGAAGGTCTACCAACGCACCGCCCTGGTCCATATTGATGCAGGCACGCATATAGGGATCGGTGTACCAGAACACCTGCTTATCGGAGCCGTATAAAATATCCTTCCAAAGCGCACATTCCGGCTCGGTGTAGGTCTTCTTCTCACGGTAGTAGTCTGCGAACTCTGCCATCGTAAGGTCTACGAGCTTGCCTTCCTTTTTTAACTTCCCATAGTAAGCCATGCCGTCCTCATAGGACTTAAGAAGCAGTTCGTAGGGAGCTTCCCAACGGCCCATCTTGTTCATCCAGCCGGGTCCGACAAACATCATATTGTAGGAGTAACCATTGTTGTAACGCGCCAGGTTACGATACTGATCAATCAGGTTGTAGAGGTAAGGATACTCGCCGTCACGGTAGATCATACCACGCAGAACATTCTGGGGATGGGTACCGAAGTTCGAGCCGTTGCCGTCATAGCAGGCAATCAGGTCACGGGACAGATGGGGGATGGCTACGATACCGCTATCCTCTTTTTCATTGGCTGCAGGAGCGTGAGTATTCTCCTTGGAGGGAATCCAGGGAGCCCAGGGGCCGCCGTCGAAAAGAGTATACCAGGAGTTGTTACAGGTGTGGTAAGCCTTCGGGCCTTCCTCCCAACAGGTGGCAACCGCACACTTCACGGTGGGGTACTTCTCCTTAATGTAATTGGTCAAAAAAGCATCCATGTAATAGGAGCCGGTAGACTCGGGATAGAAACCGAATCGCTCGTAGAACTTCTCAAATACGTCGTTTACGATCTCCTTCTTATCCTCTTCCGAGAACATCCAAATGCAGAAGTCCTTGGTATTGTACTTTTCGCGGAACTCCTTGCAGGGAAGTCCCAAAAGAGTCAGGGCAATCTCATCCCCGTACTTCTCGTGATCGGCCTTGGCAAGAGCCACCGCCTCATCGTTAAACAACGAAGCATAGGTCATCTGAATCGTGGTCTTGATTCCGTTCTTGTGCGCAATGGACTGCTGGGTCTTGAAGATATCCAGGGATTCGGTAAGAAGGGCCTTGCGGCTGATATCCTCCTGTTTTCCGTGTCCGGTTACTTTTTCAGCGTACTCGGGAACCATCTCGGGACGATGAATGACATTTACAACAAATTTTTCCATATGATTGTCTCTCTCCTATTGTATTATCTTGTATTTTTAGTCGATTCTTTCAGGGAAACCTCGTATCCCAAAAGGGTCGGCTTAGGATTCTTCTCTCCCTCGATCATGCGAAGCAAAACTCTGCAGCTCTCTTCTCCGATTTCCTTGGCATCAAACTGCAAGGAGGTAATGGCCGCTTCCTGGTTCTCCAGGACGGAGCTGTTGTAGAAGGAGGCGATTTTTACGTCCTCGGGTACTTTTTTGCCCAATCGACGAAGGTAGGTTAACACCGTAAGGCAGATGGAATCGTCCATGCAGAGAATGCAGTCCGTCTTCTGTCGCAAAAGCTTATCCGTCGCACGCTCCACAGCCAACGCATTCTCACAGTCCAAACACAGCTGTTCATCGTCTACAACCAATTCGCTGTCGCTGAAAGCATGCAGGAAACCTTCCATACGTTTGCGCGTAACCATGTAGGAACGATCGCCGCCGATGAGTCCTAACTTCCCGATTTTGGAAGCTAACAGGATGGAGGTCAGTTCGCGACAGGCCGCCTCGTGATCGTTGTCCACTTGAACAATCTCCTCATCCGAGCTCGTTCCGATAGCGACAAAGGGAATCCCTTTCTCCTTCAGATACGCCGCCGGTGCATCCTGAATCAAGGTTCGGGTTAAAATAACCCCGTCCACCTTGTGATTATTGATCATTCGCTTCAACTGTGAGATATCATTGGTATTCACCATCGAAACCAGTACATCGTAGTCCATGGTCGAAGCGTACTCGCAGACACCGCCCATACACTTCTGGAAAAAAGGAAGATCCATTAGGTTATAGTCACCGGGAAGCACCAGACCGACGTTGTAGGTTCGACTGGTTGCCAGTCCCTTTGCGATGACATTGGGTTTGTAATGATGCTCCTCAATATATTTGGCAATGATTTCTTTCGTCTCATTCCCAATTCGTCCTTTGCCGGAGATTGCACGGGAAACGGTCGTCTTCGAAACGCCAAGATCCCTTGCGATATCCGCTATTGTTATTTTTTTATCGTCCATTCTTATCCCTATAGGCTGTTGCTTGCCTTACTCATTCTTCTCGATCCGGAGGATGTGAAAAGACTAATTTAACTTGCACAGATAGAAGTCATCGAAGGTACCCCATCCGCCGGCGCCGCACTCTACATGTACGCCGACCGTAATGGTATCGCCGGTCAGGATCAGGTCAGGAATCTCCACCTTCACCCAGTTCACCCAGCCGTCCAGTGCAAATTCCTGCATATGGGTCTCACCGTCCACCGTTACAAACATATACATGGTTGCACCGTCTTTAATATCTCCGCCTTGTCCGTATGCAGAGAAGTAATAGGTGCCGGGCTCCAAACCGGTTAAGGTCTGCGTTGCCTCGAAGCTTACCGCTTCGCTGTCCCAGAAATGAAGAGACATCTCTCCGGTATAGGCATCATCCGCTTTCTGCTGGAAATCTGCCTGGCCGTCTCTTCCGTTATAGGAAATACTCCACATGGAAGTATCACTGTCTTCGAAACTTCCGTTCGTTAACTGGTTTAAGTAAGCCACCTTCACTCTGCAGGTAAGGGTCATACCGTTCTCTAAGGTTCCGGTCACCGGATACTCCGCCATGGTATTGACATCTACTGCCGCAAGCTCCTCTTCGTTCCAGGTTACAGGTGCCTCGTCCGTAACAGTGGGATCGTTATACACCACCGGAACCGTTGCGGGAAGTGTGAATTCCGAACCGACATTCACATCCAGAATCATATCGGATACATGGTCAATCGTTACTTCACAAATCGTACCGCAGCTGACATACTTGAAAATATTTAAGGACTCCAACGGATGTCCGGTTGCATCGAACATCGCCTGATTGTCCCAGGAAGAACCACCGTAGTAGACTCCGGCATCCTTGGGATCGTAATCCGCTGCATAGGAGCTTGCCCAGCCGGAACCGTATTTCTCCCAGATGGCACTGTTCTTCTCCCAGATTTCTGCCGCATTGTCCCAGGTCTCATGATACTCATTGACAGGAATCCAGGCCGGCTCCCAGTAGAAGCAACCAAGTCCCTTCTCACCATAAGCCGCAACCGCTGCCATAACATCGCGTACGCAGGTTGCCTGACCCTGAACACTTGCGGAATAAGCAGCGCAAGGGCTCTCACCCGTAACGTTATTGCCGTTACCGTCCTGATCCTCCGAAGTATAAGGATAGGCCGTCTCCATAATACATACTTTTTTATTATAATAACCGGTAAGGGTGTCCATTACCCCGGCAAGATTCTCAAAGGTTCCGTGCCAATAGGTGTAATAGGAAAGACCAAATACATCGTAATCCACTTCCTCGGTTAAAAACTTTGCTGCCACCTTCTTGATTCCGTTAGCATCCGTTACGTTCGTAAAATGAACCGCTACCAGAATGTCCTTGCCGGCCTCATTTGCGTAGGTACGAACTGCCGCACATCCGGTCTTAATCAAGGTTACCGTATTGCCCCAAGTACTCTCTCCGGCAATACCGCCATTTGTCTCATTTCCGACCTGAACCATGCCGATATCCGCACCGGCCTCCGCAATGGTCTTCAAAGAGGCAATCGTATAATCGGTCAGCGCGGTCTGCTTCTCTTCCAGGCTCATGCCCTTCCAAGCCTTCGGTACCATCTGCTTCCCGGGATCTGCCCAGAAATCGGAATAGTGGAAATCCACAAGCAGCTTCATTCCGTACTTGGCCGCTCTTGCACCAATCTCTGCCGCCGTCTGTACATTGCAGTTTCCGCCGCCGTAGCCGTTGCCATTCGCATCATAAGGATCGTTCCAAACACGGACACGAACCCAGTTCACACCGGCATCGCTCAATACCTTAAAAATATCCGCCTCATTGCCGTCAAAGTCATAGAACTTCACACCGCTGGCCTCTTCCACCAACAGAGAGGAAATATCAACGCCGCGGATGAACTCATCCGACAGTCCTTCGATCTTCTGTACCAGAATGCTCGACTCCACCGCTTCCTTGGAATAGGTTCTGTCGACGCTCACCTGTTCCTGCTTCTCTTTCTTATTCTTGCCACCGCACCCTGTCAGTAAGGACGCTACCATTACCACTGCCAGTGCCGCACTTAATACCTTGCGTTTCATAGGGACCCTCCCGAAAAAATAGCCTGAAACCAACCCTCCCGCTCCTAAGGATACGGCTGTCGGTTTCCGTTGTATGCGCAACCGCTTGCGCTAATTAAAATCTATCACTTGCGCAACCGATTGTCAAGCGCGTTTCTGCGGGTAAAAATACACAAAATCCGTTTCCCAAAAATGAACATTTTTACAAGAGTCGGATGGGGCGGAATTCGAAAGGATTTCAGACAGCATAAAAAAAGAGCCGACATCCTGTCGACTCTTCTCCGATTACTATTTTTTTCCGGTTATATTCTTACAATTATTTCCTTACAGCGTTTCTACCGGATGAAGCTGCTCACGTACCAAGCATACGGTAAGGTTTCCGTTGCGGGTACGAATATCATCGATGAAATCCTTCTCTTTTGCATCCTTCTTTAACTTTACCAGATAGCGAAGTTCAAACATACTGCCCATGTTTGTGGTCTTTACCTGCATCATTCGATAGGAGTCCGCATATTTGGTAAAAAGATCATCGAAAACCGTCTCGTAATCCAGATCCTCAGGAATCACAACCTTCAGTTCTCTCTCCTCCTGCTTCACATCGCCGAAATGTACGAGAGTAAGCACCACCATGACCAGTTCCACAATGACAAGGAAAAGAATAGCATATCCGACATAGCCCATACCCATTGCCAGGCCGACTGCCATTGCAAGGAAGATGGTCGTAATCTCTTTACCGGTACCGGGAAGTGAACGGAAACGAACCAGTGCAAAGGCACCCGCAACCGCAAGACCTGCCCCCAGATTGCCGTTTACCAGCATAATCACAAGCTGTACAACCGCCGGCAAGATCACTAACGTCACCGCATAGCTCTTCGAGTATTTATTCTTAAACATATACAACAGCGCAATCACCAGACCCATCACCAGGGAGATTAAGGTGCAGATGACCAACTGTTTTACGGAGATGACCAAGGTGCCGTCTGCCGTAAGATTTAAGGTTTCGCCAAATAATTTCTCAATTGTCATTGTAATGTTCCTCCGATTATATATTCCTCAAAAAAATTATGCTTCTTCATGATCTCTTCCCGGAAGTAAGTTCCGTACTTGGAAAAAGACGCCGGCGCGATCTTCAAATCCGTCAGGATGTGCGTCATCCAAAGTGGCATAGCATTCGGAACCTTGACTTCTACCAGAAAGAGCTCCTCTTTTGTCAAAAGAGTACCGTGGTCCCCGGCCGTGAGGCTAAGTTCCGTCTCGCGAAACCGAATCCGCTGGTCGATGGTCATTCGAATCTCCGGATTTTCTTTTCCAAAGAACGCCATCCGGTCATAGGCCAAATATACCTTCGGTTTCAAACGGTCGTGCTCAATCATGTAAGTAATCTCCCGAAGAATCTGGCTGTCCGGAATCGCGGACTTATCCCCGGCAAGATATGCTCTTGCATCCTGAAGTTTCGCGGCGACGCGTCGTTTGCCCACCTCACCCTTGTATTTCTTCTTGATTTCCAAGAAGACCATACTGTCCTCGGTGGGTACACCGTAGCTACGAACACGGAACTTCTCTTTGTAGATTGGTTTCTCATTGGAGATGCGAACCAAATCGTATGCGTCTGTATCAAAATATATATTACAGATGGTATGTAGTCCATACTGATCCAATGTCATGTATTCGCCGATGGCGTCCATGAATGCATCATACTGTTCCCGGTTCAGCATGTATTTCTTCTCATACCGCTTGAACACGCCTTGAATCGGTGGCATGCATTGCCCTCCTTACGTCCATAGACCAATCCGTGATCGCACGTCTGTCTCATTATCCTTTGTTAGTATAACATACTTCCCCATAGAATGTGCGAAGAATCTGTGAATTCACTATAGTTACTTTTCAAGATAAAATAATGACAAAATCAGTCTTTTTCTGTATGAAATCCGTCTTTTTATTTGCAAAATCCACCATTCTGCACTACTATACTATATTAGAGCGATGAAGTACAACTCCATCGAAAAAGTGCAGAGTCCCGATTGTTTCATGCCATCGGAACTCGGATTGGAGAATTATGCCTAAGTTAAATGAAAATTATCTGAAACTGAATGCGAACTATCTGTTCAGCGAAATTGCTCACAGAGTATCCGCTTACCAGGAAGCACATCCCGACAAGAGTATCGTGCGTCTCGGCATCGGTGATGTTACCCTTCCCTTAAGCGAGAAGGTTACGAAGGCTCTCGTGGACGCTTCCGCTGAGATGGGTGATGCTAAGACCTTCAAGGGATATGGTCCTGATTATGGTTTTACTTTTCTTCAGGACGCAATTGTTGATTACTACAAGAGCAACGGCGTAACTGTTGACCGCGATGAAGTCTTCGTTTCCGACGGAGCCAAGTCCGATACCGGTAATATCGGTGATCTTTTTGCTGAAGACAATGTGGTACTGATTCCCGACCCCGTATACCCTGTATATGTGGATACCAACACCATGGCGGGCCGCAACATTACCTACATTCAGGCAACGGCTGAGAATAACTTCTTACCGCTTCCTGACGAGAACCAGAAGGTAGACATCATCTACATCTGCTCTCCCAACAACCCGACCGGTGCCGCTTACAACAAGGAGCAGCTGAAGATCTGGGTGGATTATGCCATCAAGAACGAAGCCATCATCCTGTATGATTCCGCCTATGAGTGCTTCATCTCCGACCCGACCCTTCCCCGTTCCATCTTCGCAGTAGAAGGAGCAAGAAAGTGCGCCATCGAGTTCTGCTCTCTGTCCAAGACCGCAGGCTTTACGGGAACCCGTTGCGGTTATACCGTAGTTCCCAAGGAGTTATGCTTCAAGGTATCCACCGGAGAGATGCAGAGTGTGAATGCAATGTGGAAGAGACGTCAGTCCACCAAATTCAACGGTGTTGCTTACATCGTACAGAAGGGTGCTGCCGAAGTATTCACTCCCGAAGGTATGAAGCAGTGTCGCGAGAATATCGCATACTACCAGGAGAACGCTCGTCTCATCGGTGAACTCTTAACCGAAAAGGGCATCCGCTACTTCGGTGCTGTGAACTCGCCTTACATCTGGCTTGAGTGTCCCGATCATATGAATTCCTGGGATTTCTTCGATAAGCTCTTAAATGAGATTCAGGTCGTTGGTACCCCCGGTGCCGGTTTCGGTAAGAACGGAACCTACTTCTTCCGTCTGACCGGTTTCGGTAGCCGTGAAGCCACTCTCGAAGCAATCAAGAGACTGAGAACGATTCTGTAATCGCATATTTCGGAAGCTTTTGGTGTGAAACGAGCATTTTTGCTCGCTTCACACCATTTTTATTGCCCGGCCGGTCGTTTTCGGCAACTTTTGGTGCGTATTTCCAGAAATCTTCTAAGTCGCACCATGAAACTGCCGTTTGCGTGGTGCGACTCTTCAAAAAATCACTGATCCACACCAAAAGATGGCGAATTCGTCACCCCGGAAGCATAAAAATGGTGTGAGTCCGCATTATTTTGCGGATTCACACCATTTGTTTTCTAATATCCTATATCAGAAGCAGC
>JAZQQG010000050.1:0-23215 GCA_045628945.1 Lachnospiraceae bacterium | reverse complement strand
AGATAATTAGTAATATAAAAAGACATGGCGAAAAACACTAAATGATAAGCGAGATAAATTGTAATTTCTTCGCTCCACCACACCAAACTTTATGGTAGTATTTGATGGGGCTTAGTAGTAGGAACTTATGTAAAATTTGGTAGTAAAAATGGTAGTAAAACCGTAACGAGGGTGTGAACAATGCACACCCTTTCGTTAATTTTGCACCCTATTTGCACCCACCTAAAAGGCAAATGCACCCACCCAAAAGGGCAAATGCACCCACTTATAGCAGTAGTACCTACCGGGTGTATTGACTACGATTTGACTACTACACACGGCATTGAATTGCCTCGTTTTGCACTATTTAGCAAGAAGTGTAGTTTACAGCTTAAAAATTCATGCTCTTGCAGAAGTGGGCAGAACGCCCCAAAACACGGCATTATAGGGCATTTTGAGAGGTGAAAAAATTATGACTAGTGTTCTTTTCATCTGCCACGGCAACATCTGCCGCTCCACTATGGCGCAAAGTGTTTTTACATATATGGTTGCTTCTCGACATCTTGAGGATCTCTTTGTGATTGATTCCGCAGCGACAAGTCGGGAGGAGATTGGAAATCCTCCGCACTACGGAACGGTGGAGAAACTTCGCAGCGTCGGGATTCCGGTGGTGGCCCACAGGGCAAGACAGATGACGGCAAAAGATTATACGGAATATGACTTTTTGATTGGTATGGATAGTGCTAATATTAGTAATATGAATCGTATCTGTGGAGGAGATCCGGAGGGTAAGATTCACAAGCTGTTATCTTTTGCGGGGAAAACGAGAGATGTGGCAGACCCCTGGTACACGGATGATTTCGATGCCACCTACCGGGATGTGGTCGAAGGACTGGAAGGTTTCTTACAGTCCCTGGGCTATTAAAAACTTAGGAGTATAGAAGACATCGATGATTTCGATTACTGACTTGAAGGATCCGCGTTTGGATCTGATTCTGAAAACCACAGAGACCGAGCTGGCACATTACTACGAACCTCGGACCGGACTCTTTCTGGCGGAGAGCATGAAGCTTTTGGAGCGATCTCTTCGCGGAGGGTACGAGCCGGTTTGTCTCCTTGCAGAGGATCGTTACTTATCGGAAGTGGAACGGTTATTACAGAACTACTCGCCGACCATCGCTTCTGAGGTTCCTGTCTATGCCGCACCCTATGAAATACTTAAGGATTTGGTCGGTTATCCCATGACCGGCGGTGTTCTGTGTGTGATGAAGCGTAAACCTCTTCCCGATGTCAAAGAGTTATGCCGGGATGCAACGCGCATCGCCGTTTTGGAGAATGTTGTGAATCCGACCAATGTTGGTGCGATTTTTCGCAATGCGGCGGCACTTGGGATTGATGCGGTTCTTCTTTCCCCGGGTTGCAGCGATCCTCTCTATAAGCGTGCCTCGAGGGTCAGTATGGGAACGGTTTTCCAGATTCCCTGGACCTTCCTTACGGACTGGCCGACGAAGGATATGAAGTTGTTGTCGGATATAGGTTTTGCCCATATTGCCATGGCTTTGGACGAGCGGGCAATAGAAATTCGGAATCCTAAGCTTCACACCGAGAAGAAACGATCGATTCTCTTAGGTTCGGAGGGCTATGGGCTGACGGACCAAACGCTTGCTCTATGTGACTACACCGTAATGATTCCCATGAGTCATGAAGTCGATTCTCTCAATGTAGCGGCTGCCAGTGCCCTTGCATTCTGGGAGCTTGGCAACTGCACCGAACAGTAATTGCTTGTTTAAATGATTGTACTTCTCGTTTCTTGAGATTCTACACCCAACAGGAGGTTATCCCATGACATTCTGTCGTAAGAAGGTTCTGGATGCTTTTGCGGAATATACATCTCATTACAATTGCGATGACCCGAAGATTAAGCTGAAGGTCGATCATACCTACCGCGTTGCGGATTACTGTGAGCAGATTGCCGATTCGTTAGCACTGTCCAAAGAGGACGTAGACCTTGCCTGGCTAATCGGAATGCTTCATGATATCGGTCGCTTTGAACAGATTCTTCGCTATAATACCTTCAACGACGCGGTTTCCGTAAATCACGCTGCGTTTGGTGCGGACCTTTTGTTTTGCGAGGGTCTGCTTGCAAGATTTGTCGAAAAAACGACGGATTGTCCCGCTGCCGACCGCCTTCCCGAATCCGGTGAGTCCGTGGCAAACGTAACCCTTCTGGAGTCGGCAATTCGCCATCACAGTGCCTACCGCCTTCCCGAAGGACTGACGGCTCGCGAGCTTCTTTTTTGTAATATTATCCGAGATGCCGATAAGCTCGACATCTTCCGCGTAAATATCGAAACGCCCATCGAGGATATTTATAATGTCACCACAGAGGAGATACTTCATTCTTCCATTACCCCTGCTGTTCTGGAGGCTTATCATGAGCATCACTGCGTCCTTCGTGCATTGAAAAAAGAACCTCTGGATCATCTGGTGGGGCATGCCTCCCTTGCTTACGAATTGGTGTTCCCCTATAGCCGCAGGGCTGCGGCCAAGGATCCGTGGTATGCTCGCATTTTCCGCTACGCCGAGGAACATATGCCGGAACGAACCGAGATCTGTGCGACCTTCCGGGCACTTCGGGAGGAAATGCTTCTGTTCCTGTCTACTTCTCCGATTGCCGTGATCCATACCGGCGGAACCATCGGCTCCACGGTCAAGGACGGGATCATTCGCACCGACCACCATAGCGTAAGTGCGCTTTCTTCGCTGTATTCAGGAGATGCGCTGTTGACCGAAGAGTGGGCCATGGAGATTCTCAGTGAAAATATGCAGCCGGAGAACCTGTCTCATTTGATTGACGTTATCGATGCCAAGCTGCAAACAGACTGCCGCGGCATTCTCATCACCCACGGGACAGACACATTATCTTTTACAGCGAATCTGTTAAGTGTCATCTACGCACAGGTAGACCGCCCGATTGTGTTGGTTTCGGCACTCTACCCGCCGAAGGATCCGCGAAGCAATGCCCTTGCGAATTTCACGACAGCCATCGACTATATCCTGGGAAAAGAAGATTCGACTACCGCCGAAGGTGTCGCCCCCGGCGTCTACGTCTCCTTCGCAAACCCCGGTGAAAAGAGCAGAATCTATCACGGCGCAGAGGTACTCCCCCTTCGCAATCTTGGTAGTACCATTCCCTGTCATTCTATGAATCGGACCGAACTCTGCGAGAAGCTTACCAAGCTTCCTCGCCCGATTCGACTGGCAACAGATATTTTAACCATTCCGGCCAGAAGTCTTACCGACTATCGGATGTACCGTTTCGACACGGTTAAACCTCGTGCGGTAGTGATTGAGCTTTATCATAGCGGAACCATCTGCACGGCAGGTACCGATATGAACGTACTTCCCTTCCTCGAGTACTGTAAGTCCCTGGACATTCCCGTCATCCTAGGACCGGTGGACCGGGAAGCCGACCTCTACGAAAGTGCCCTGGCGCTTCGTGACCACTGTCAGATTTCTTACAACCGAAGCTTTGAGATGACTACCGTGCTCACAATGCTGGCACTTGGCAATGATCTTTCGCTTGCGGAAGTGTTCTGCAAATAATTTTTTCAACAAATTAAAAACCCCTCCGCTCGGAGGGGTTTGCTTATGTTCGATTTATTCTGTCACATGAATATTCTCGCGGACCGGACGTTCCTCCCGGATTACGCGGGGAAGTGTCTCACAGGTTTCCGGAGCTGCCCAATAGACTGCATTTTCCAGAATCTTTCGGATATCGCTACGATGGTAGATCGGGAATTCCTCATGACCCGGCTGGAAATAGAAGATCTTGCCCTTCCCTCGTGTGAAGGTGACTCCGCTTCGGAAAAGATAACCCGATGCAAACCAGCCCTCGAATACCACATCATCCGGCGTCGGAATATCGAAAAACTCGCCGTACATCTCCTCGCGCTCCAGCTCGATGATCTCGGGAACACCTGCCGCAATCGGATGGGTGGGATTCACCGTAAAGAGTCGCTCACGGTCGCCTTCCTTCCACTTAAGCGTCATCGTCGTACCCAATAGTTTCGCAATTGCCTTACAACCATGACCGGAGTGCAGAAAGATGGCTCCCATTCCTTCCCGTACGCGTCTCGCAATTCGTTCCGCATTCTCTTCCGTAATCTTATCATGGGCTGCGTGGGCCCAGTAAATGAGAACATCCGTATCCGCAAGGATTTCCTCGGTTAAGCCTTGTCCCTCATCATACATGGTAGCAGTTCGAAGCACCAAATCTTCCCGTCCGGACAAGCCCTCCCGGATTGCTCCGTGAATTCCCTCCGGATAGACCTTCCGGATTCCCTCATATTCCTGCTCATGTTGATATTCATTCCATATCGTTACTCGAATCATTTATTCCTCCCATTCCCATTTTCGGATGGTTTCCACACATGCCGGTCCGGCAACATCGTTCCTCATAGCGGCCTGCTTACTGTAATCTTTCACGCAACCAGTCTGCGCTTTTTACCATGTCCCGCAGATAGTCTTTTGAACCGAAATGCTCAATGGCATAGACACCGTCATACCGGTTTCGACGAATCTGATTCACAATCTCTTCCATGGGAATCTCACCATAACCCACTGCGCAGGCATACATCTTGCGTCCTTCGATGGTTTCCTTCACTTCCATGTCCTCTGACTCCGGCGTAAAGGTGCGGTCCTTACAATGCACATACCGAATCTTACCAAGGAATCTTGGCAAAACCTCCAGGGCATCCTCCTCGTGGTAGAGGAAATTACCGGTATCAAAAGCACATCCAAGCTTTGGCACATTTGCAAAGAATTCCGCAATCTCGTCTGCCGTACCAAAGAGTGAGGTATTATCGTCAAAATCCTCCAGGTTCACGGCAATTCCGAGCTTTTCCGCTTCCTCCGTCAATGACTTTACTACTGTAATCATGCGGTTTCGGTATTCCTTACGCATCACCTCATCCATGACGCATTCCCGGTCAAGGAAGCCCGGTACCACCAGCATGTTTTTAATTCCGTATTTTTTTAACTTCTTAAGCGCCTTCCGACCTTCGCGCATGCAGCCTTCCACGCCTTCCGGCTTCTCTCTTCCCCAGTCAAAAAAACAATACGACGTCACAATCGGGATTCCCGCTGCCCGAAGTTTTTTCGGAAGTGAAGTGGAAAAGCCCTTCAGATATCCGTAATCCATCTCGACGCCGGTCACGCCGTGCTCATTCAGAATCCGTCCGATCTCCGCAAGCGTATGGCCGGTCTGTTTCATGGCTTCTTCAACATGATGGTAAAATGTCGTAATCTGCATAATCTGTGTCTCCTCCCGTCCGCCCCTCAGATAGGGTTGTGGAAAATCGATTCTTCTGCGGCTCATATGCCCATGAACAATCATATGCCCATGAACAAGAAAAAGGGTGCATGAAATTGCTTTCACACACCCCTAATAATAGCATATGATTTAGGTGCATTACAATTGCACCGGCCAAAATCCCTATTCCGTCTTCGCTTCTTCCTCTACAGGAACCTCGGAAGTACAGTGAGGGCACTTGGTAGCCTTGATATCGATCTCGGAGAAGCAGAAAGGACACTTCTTCGTGGTGGGAGCTGCCTTGGGCTCAGGCTTCTTACCGATCTCAGCAACCTTATTCATCGCCTTAACCATTAAGAATACAATGATTGCCATGATGAAGAAGTGAATGAGTCCGGTAATAAATGCACCGTAGTTCAAGGTCGCAAGACCGAGTTCTTTTGCTTCGGCTAAGGTTGCGGGCTTCGCTGCGATATCTGCGGGAAGCTTGGATAACAGTACATACATGTTACTGAAATCCGTGTCGCCTACAACAACACCGATGAGGGGCATGAAGATGTCATTTACTAAGGAACTTACCAAGCCATTGAAGGCGGTACCGATAATCATACCGACTGCTAAGTCGATCATGTTACCGCGCATGATGAATTTCTTGAATTCTTTGATCATTTTATTTCTCCTTGATTTTTTTATATAAAAAAGAGCACGGCTCTTTCTTACAGATTATCTTTTAACCAGTAGGATACAAGATCCACCCACTTCTCATTCTGCGGGTTGCTCTGGTTCGGTTCGTTCGAGGTAATCTCATTCGCAAGCGCAAAACCATGACCACCGCGACCAAAGATATGCACCTCAAAGGGAATCCGCAGGTCGGCAAGTGCATTGGTGTACTGCAAAGTATCCTCTACATAGATGAAATAATCATCTGCCGAATGGGTAATGAAGGTCGGCGGCGTTTTCTTCGAGACATAGGTCGTCGGCTGATAGATCACGCGATTGCCATACTCTGCATAGTCCGCCGGGTCTGTCGAGGGATGAATCTCACCTGCCATTGCCATCATCATTCCGTCAATCGCCATGGGCTCTTCCGGCCAGGAGGGACCCCACTTCTCAATCTGGTGATAAATCTCCTCACAATCAATTACCGGATAATTTAACACAGCGAGGTTCGGACGAAGCTCTTCCTCGGTAGCACCTACCTCACGCTGCATCCACTCGGTATGCCACATACCGCTGTAGCAGGCACACAGATGTGCACCGGCCGAGAAACCGATAATGCAAATCTTATTCGGATCTACATTCCATTCATCGGCATGAAGTCGGATTTCCTTAACCGTCTGGCCGAATTGTCTTAAAGCATCGGGCAACACCTTCACCTCATCCCCCTTGCCGGAACCGACACGGTAATTCAGTAGGAAGGTCTGATAGCCCCGAGCCGAAAAGGTTAATGCAATCGGCTCTGCCTCTCGATCGGACAAAAAGTTATACGCTCCACCCGGGCAAACAATCATTGCGGGGCGCTTCATTCCATGATGCAATTCCATAGAATCCTCAATCAGATAGGAACGAAAGAACTCCTTCGGATTGTCTGCAAAAAGATGATTCTCAATCTTCATAGGTTACCTCAATTATTTGTTGAACATAATCTTTTCATTGTTAAACATCTTCGATAATACATAGGTACATACTGCAACGTATACTAAATTGCTGCAGATACAGGTAAGTACATTCACGGCGCTGTAATCCAATAGGAAGACACCGATCATCGACTGAACACTGCTGTAGAGAGGAATGAGGTACTTCACGGTATCGGTTGCTGCGCCGGTACCGAACATTGCGGTAATACCAACACCCATACATACAAGCATCAGAGGAAGTACGAAGGTTCCTGCCTGCTTCGTGGACTTCGCAAAAGCGGAGAGTACGCAGATCAGACCTACAATTACGAGTACCGTCGAAAGAATTACGCCGAAGAGCATGAAGAAATCGCCTACTCCGTAGATTGCCATACTTACATCCCCTGCGCCTGCCATTAATTTAGGCAGAGAGGCGAAGGTACCGATGAAGCTGGACATACCGCTTAACAGGGAGATGCATCCAAGGGCGATAATCTTACCGATTGCAAGCTCACTTCTCTTCATAGGAGTAATCAGAAGTGTCGCAATGGTTCCTCTTTCTTTTTCACCGGCAATTGCTTCAGGTGCAACGCTCATACATCCGGAGAACAGGAAGATCATCATTAGGAAAGGAAGCATCGATGCAAACATCTGGCTGCTGGAATCCTTTTCGGTTGCCTTGTCATAAGAACCGGTAACATCCTTATTGATATCGAAGAGGTTCGTAATCGTATCCTCGTAGGTATCCAGGGTGCTAAAAATCATCTTGTAGGTTGTATCACTGTCGGTGGATGCCGAGTTGTAATAGATTTCGATATTCGGAATCGTTCCCGCTGCCGAATCGTCACTTATCTGAGCATCAAAATCCTTGGGGAAAACAAGTAACGCGTGAACATCGCTCTTCTTATTCTGAAGCCCGTTCTTCACTTCCTCAATCTTTGCCGCATCCGTTGTCTCCGTAATATTCAGAGGCAATTCCTTGAAAACGGGAGCTAAGCTTTCCGGTTCGTTCACCATATATACATTCGCTACGAAATCATCGGGAGTAGAGAACATATTGGTAATAGCGCCACCCATAAAAGAATACATGACGTAGATCATAATACCGGGCAACAGGATTGAGATTACCATACCTTTGTCCTTGAAGAAACGCGCGAATTCCTTACGCGCAACGGTCCAAATATTGCTCTTTTTCTTCTGATTCATTATGCCTCACCTCCTACAGTCTCTACGTAAATGTCGAAGAACTTGTCCTCAAGATTCTTCTCTGCGGTCAGGTTTGCAAGAGAATCACATACCGTCATCTGTCCGTTGATAATGATACCAACGCGATCGCACACCTTTTCGATTAAGCTGAAGATATGCGTCGAAAGAATAACGGTCTTACCCTGCTCTCTAAGATCCAATAAGAAATCGGTTACCACTTTAGCGGTAATAACATCCAGACCGTTGGTCGGCTCATCGAAAATAACGATATCCGGATTGTGTACCAGGGATACCACCAGAGATACCTTCTGCTTCATACCGGTGGACAGGTTCGCAACCTTCACCTCAGCGAACTCGTCAATACCGAATTTCTTGAACATATTCTCTTTTCTCTCCTTGGCAACCGCAGGGTCAACACCGTGCAGCTCGGAGAAGAAATCAAAAAGATAATTCGGAGTGAAGAACTCCTCTAACTTTAACTCGCTGGTTAAGAAACCAATCTTCGAACGAACTCCGGAGGGGTCCTTCGTGATGCTCGCACCATCGACAATCGCCTCACCACTGTCCGGCTTAATCAGGGTGGCCAACATACGAAGCGTTGTCGTCTTGCCGGCACCGTTCGGTCCTAAAAGACCGAAAATCTCTCCCTTATATGCCGTAAAAGATAATCCGTTTACAGCCTTTTTCTCCTTGCTCTTGGTATTCTCGATTTTCATCTGTTTTGCCGAGAGCTTGAAGGTCTTACTGAGATTATCAACTACCAAAATCTCTTCCATACAATCCTCCTTTTTTATTCCTTATTACTCATATGATGAATAAAATGAATGCCTAACGGTATGGCCAACAACAATGCGCAGACATCTGCAATCGGTTGAGCAACCGCTACTCCCACTTTACCACAGAATAGCGGAAGGGTAAAGATGAGCGGCAAAAAGAATATTCCCTGCTTGGCCGAAGATGCAATGATAGCAGACAGCGAACGTCCGCAAGCCTGCAGCATCATATTGGTGGCAATGGTCGCCGCACCGAGAGGAAGCACCGCGCAGGTAAACCGCAGCGCAAAGGCCGCAAACTCCTGAACCAACGGGTCCTTCTGGAAGGGGATTACAATCTGCGGCGCAAAGATTACGAAGATAACACCGATTCCTAAGAGTACCACCGTGCCGAAACGGATGCAGAAATAGTATCCTTTTTTCACACGATCGTACTTCGCGGCTCCGTAATTAAAACCGCAAACCGGCTGAAATCCCTGGCCAAATCCGATCATAACCGAATTGATGAACATCGTCAGACGATTCACGATGGTCATACCGGCAACCACCTCATCGCCGAAGGGAAGACAGGCATGATTCAAGGATGCAGACGCCACACTGGCAAGTCCCTGGCGGAAGAGAGAAGGAAGCCCACTCTTTACAATGCGTAACCAAACACGAAAATGAAAGTCGATTCTTCGGAAGTTCAGATGAACATTGCCCGGTCTGGTGGTGCCGACAATCAGAAGAACTAACGAAATACTCTGACTGATTACCGTTGCCGTTGCCGCTCCCGAAACACCTAACTCCCATACGTCGATAAAAAGATAATCCAGCCCGATGTTAATCACCGCACCGCTGACAATTCCGACCATGGCATAGATGGCATTGCCCTGATAGCGCATCTGGTTATTTAACACAATCGAGCACATCATAACCGGCGCACCGATTAAAATGATGCGAAGATAATCTTTGGCAAACGGAAGAATCGTCTCCGAGGAGCCGAGAATGTAACAAACCGGCTCAAGAAACAGATTACCGATGACCGCAAACAGTACTCCCGTCACCGCACAATGGAAAAAAGCAGTAACCGAAATGGACTGCGCCACTTCCACATGGTCCTTTCCAAGCTCGTTACTCATGGAGACCCCGGAACCATGTCCGAAGGTAAATCCCAGAGCCTGAATAATCGCCATTAACGAAAAAGAGATACCGATTGCGGCAGTGGCCTGGGTCTCCAAGCCACCGACGAAATAGGTATCTACCATATTGTACAGATTGGAAATAAGCATACTGATAATGGTCGGGATTGCCATCTTGCAGATCAGCTTCTCAACCGGCGCCGTAATCATATAAGTACGCTTTTCTTCCTGTGTCATTCTTGCCATTCGTTTTTCACCTCTAGGGCAGTAATGTCTACGCCTTTGCCTCCACAGAATCGTCCGGCTCACCATGATACAAAAGCTTCAGAATAATCGGAGTACTGATGGAGGAAATAATAATCAGTAAAATAACCGCGGTGAAATACACACTGCTCATCAGACCAACTGCCAGACCCTTCTGGGATACAATCAGGGCTACCTCGCCTCGGGTCATCATTCCGACACCGATTTTTAAAGAATCTTTCCATTTGAAACGACACGCTTTTGCCATTAATCCACAACCGATAATCTTGGATAACATTGCAACGGCTACGAAAGCAAGGGAGAACCAGAGCACATCCAGCGTAAAGCCCGAAATCTCAGTCTTCAGACCGATACTCGCAAAGAAAATCGGACCAAAAAGCATATAGGAGTTGATATCCATTTTTTCCGCAATGTAATTGGAATCACGAATAGAGCACAGAATAATTCCGGCTACGAAAGCACCTGTGATATCCGCGATACCAAAAAACTTCTCTGCAATATACGCAAAGCTTAAGCACAGAGCAAGTCCGGCAATGGGAATACGTCTGGTATGCGGCCAACGATTGTCTACGATACGGAAAATATGATACGTAATGAATCCTACAACAAAAGCAAATACGAAGAACAGGAGAGTCTGAATGCAGATTCTCTCCGGCTTTACCGTCGGATCCTTCATAGCGATTACAAAGGTCAGCACAATAATACCGATAATATCATCAATAATGGCAGCCGACAGAATCGTGGTTCCGACGGTTCCCTTCAGTCTTCCCATCTCACGGAGCGCCTGCACTGTAATGGATACGGAAGTGGCCGTCATAATACAGCCAATGAAAACGCAACGCAAAAACTGCTCGGAGCCCACCGCATCAAATCCGTAAAATGCTCCGTACAGAAGCGTTCCACAGATTAACGGAATAAACACGCCGCTGCAGGCAATAAAGAATGCTTTGAGTCCGGTCTTCATTAATTCACGTAAGTTTGTCTCCAAACCGGCAGAGAACATCAGAAGAATAACTCCGATCTCTGCCATCTGCGATAAGAAGTCGGTCTGCTGAACCAACCCCAATACACTGGGTCCGATTAAAAGTCCGGCAATAATCTCACCGGCAACCTGCGGTGCCTTACACTTTCTGGCTACCAAACCAAAAAACTTTGCAGTAATTACGATAATTGCCAGATCCTTGAAAATCTCATATGCTTCCATAATTCGTCCTCAAAAAATAATCTATATGTTGCTATTCCTCGCTAATCTCTTAGCATTCCTTCTTTAGAGAAATAACGAATTCACACAATTCTGTATTATAGCATGGAAAAATGAAAATGACAGAGTTAATGTGGATTATTCTATGAAAATTGTTATAATATATTAAGTGGAGGGCAGTAGTTATGATTATTTATGAAAAGACAGAATTATCTTTTTTTCAGGGCCTTGAACCGGTTTATTTCGATGATATGGTTAAAATTGTAATAGACCGACGCCGTAAACTTGTTGCCGCACACGCCGAAATGCATTCAGATCTTGGAATTGAACTATACGATGATGGTTCTGAGGAAGAGGACTTGTTTGGTGCCAATATCATGTATGATGATCATTCTATCGTATGGACCTCGACACTTAATGTTATCCAGAATCGTAGGTTGCAGACCGGAACTCGGGGTCGTATTATTACCGACGAAATAATAATATCTGAATTAACCGAAATCATTAATCAATGGATCTATAGGTAAAAAAACATGGACTTAGCACAATGGTCAAAAATGACCGCAAGCAAACAAATCTTAAATATCGGTGGTGAGATTCAACGAGCATTAGATCGCAAAAATGCCGGAAATATGGAGCTTGCGGACAAATATATGAATCACGCCTTGGATCTCATTCGTTTATCAAAGTTAGATCGCAAAAATGCCCATCGCATTGAAGAGTTTACGATTGTTGAAAACGAACTCATCGACTATTTCACCATCAATTCCTATCAAAATACGGACGAGAGCCTCATGTCTTATTGGGACTCTTATCTGTCTGCGTGCAATCTATGAGTGGTATCGGTACTCTTTCCGAAAAAACAATCCATGCCACTCTGAAATATCACTACGCTCCGAACGTAAAATATCACGAGATTCCCATTGGTAATTATATTGCTGACATCTGCGTTGACGGTGAGATTACGGAGATTCAAACTCGTCATTTTCATACGATGCGCAATAAATTATCCTCTTTTCTGCCGGAACACGAGGTAACCATTGTGCATCCGGTCGCCAAGGAGAAATGGCTTCGTTATATTAACCCGGAGACAGGAGAAATCTCCGATCGCAAAAAATCACCCAAGAAGGGCTCCATCTATTCTATTATGCCGGAGCTCTATCGTATCAAGAGCTTCCTGCTCGATCCCCATCTTCATTTCACAGTTTGTCTCTTGGAAGTAGAAGAAACCAGATTCTTAAATATCGGTAATTGGAATCCAAAAAGAGGCACCGTTCGTAACGACGGTACCCCTTTACAGATCTACGATGAGATCAGCTTTGATATTTATTCCGGATATGAACAGTTCCTGCCGGATACCTTACCCAATGGGTTTACCAGTAAGGATTTCAAGTTCCATGCGCATATCACGCAGGACCTGGCCAATGTGACTCTCAATATCCTTCATCACATCGGTCTGGTAGAACGAGTCGGCAAACAAGGAAATGCCTATCTCTACGAGCGGCGATAAGTTAGCGCTCCCTGTGAATTGCAATTCCATTTACTTCGTCGGCAATCATAACAATATTTTCCAGAAATAGTTTCCTAGCATTGGCGTATAAGGAGCCAACAAAGGTAATAACTTCTCACTAAGTAGCATTAAGCCATAGGGAAGTACAGCAATAATCAGGAAAAGAATCATTTCATTTACAACGGAACGCAATTTCGTCGATACGAATCGTATTCCTTCTCCCAAAACAACTAGAACAACCACTCTAGTCAGAAACAGTATTAACAAATATTGCCAGATTGAAATGGCCGGATTACAATTTGAGAACCCTTCACAAGTGGCAAGGGGATAATTTAATACGGAATATCCCACATGATATAATCGAACTAATCGATCCAAGACTGGAACAATTGTAGCTGCCACTGCCACAATAACAATCAGATAATACTGAAATCTCTTATACTGTATTATCCTTTTTCCGTGTCTTGTTGATCTCTGTAGCACATCAAATCTGCTCTGCGTATCGAATCCATAGAGCAATATGCCCACAATTCCCAGACAAAAGATTAAATAGAGCGATGTCTCTACATCACGCCGATTACTATCTATGGCCAACAATTCTCGCAAGGATCCATCGTAAAATATCTGATTGACTCCTTTTTTCCTGCTATCGTGCATGCGACTGTTAATATGAGCCAAAGCTCCTTCTTTTGCACGAAGGTTGTCTTGTAAATTACCATCCAGTTCTGACTGAATCCGTTCCGCTTGAACCGCTTCTAATTCTTTCTCAACCTGCTGTATTTTTGCATCCGTTATTTCGCCTTGGTAGTGATGCAGGTAAGTTGCGTAATAATAGGTTTCCTGATCATCATATCGAAGGGAAATATCCTTTTGACTTAGGTAGGTAACGGAAACAAGAATTATCAGGAGCACCCATCCATAGGATTTAATCAGAAATCTCTTTATTTCAAATGCAAATCTTCCTAAGTGTCGGTTCAGCGTAATGGTTATTTTCTTAAAATACTTGCTTCCGTTGAATCGAAGCAACTTGCTGCTTCTTGCATTATCTACTGAATTCTGAGAAGTCAACAAGAATACCGTACCACCGATTACATATGCGAATCCCACAACCAGATAGACCGCTGAAAGGGATATCGGCTGACCGAAGATTGGGACATATAGCATAATCTGAAATATCTCTTCTGTTCGCAAAAGACTATACGGCAATATACTTCTAAGAACCATCCATCCGGAGTTTACAGAGATTTTCTCAAAAAGAAGGTAGCTACAGGCAAATATACCAACCATCAAAAAGGTTCCCTGTACGGTGCTTCGAGCATGAAGCATGATAGAAGAGCCTATCAGCAGAATTATGAAGAATGCAATCCACTTCAATAACAATGTAAAAAGCAGATATTGTCCAACCGTAATCGGACACGCTGTTTCACCAAAAGAATAAACCGACGCCAGAGAACGATTTAGACTACCCATTCCATATTGGTAAGAGTACGTAAGCCACGCACTTCCATAGAATACTACAACGATGCCAAGAGAAAGGATTGCCTCAATAAGAATACGTGCTCGAACTAATCCGATTCGTCCTTTGGAGCAGGAGCGAACCAGCAGAATAAATCCATTCTCTCTCTCTACTCGCCAAATATTTAACAAAAAAACTATCAATAGAAAAAACACAAGATAGTCCGTTACTTGTGACTCTGCGAAGCAGTCAACTCCTAGAGAAGGATCTTCCTCAACTTTAACATTCTGCATCCGCTTATACAATTTTGCTATTTTAGCAGAACGAATCTTAGAATAAGCATCCATCTGGCTCGCCAGCGCTGGAATCGTATAGAGTACTTGAGAACCAATTACCCCTTTTACATATTCCGAATATTGAAGATTCTGTTGAAGTTCATCGCAGATTCGCCTATATACTAATCCACGGAAATAATCACCCTCGAGCAGACTTTGCTCATTTTGTTGTGAATAAAACTGAAGCAATTCGTCCAGACTCGCATCACGATCAACATCCTTCCAGACCTGTCGATAAGAAATCGGACTCACATTTATGCTCTTTCTTGCTTCAATACTTATTAACAGAATGGGCTGTAAGAATAAAAACAGTCCTATGAGCATCCACATTTTGGGTGTTAATATTCTTTTAAGTTCTCCTAATATCATTCATCCATCCCAAACAGATTCATATACACATCTTCCAGATTCGCTTGACCGTTGAGAATTGCCGCTTCTTCGCTTGCCGTGTCCAGCAACACTCCTTCCTTAAGAAAAAGATAATGATCTGCAACCTTTTCCAGATCGGAAGCAATGTGCGTTGCGAAGATGATAATCTTATTCTTCGCGATATCTTTAATCGTATTGCGAATTACCACTCTTTCCTTAGGGTCTACGCCGGCGGTTGGCTCGTCAAGAATCAAAATACGCGGATCATTTAGCAATGCCTGAATTAACAGTACTCGCTGCTTCATTCCACCGGAATATTCTGAAATCTTACGATGCCGATGTTCCTCCAAATGCATCTGGTGAATGTATTGGTCAATGATTTGAATCGCTTCTTTACGCGGTATTCCCTTTAGGGAAGCCATGTACAACAAGAACTCTTCCCCAGTAAATGATAATGACATCTGCTGTTGTTGTGGAACAAAGCCCAAATAATTCAGAAAATCCGAGTGACGCTCTTGAATATCCTGACCATCGAAACAGATTGATCCCGTCGTTGGTTTTAGATTCATCGTAATCATATTCATCAGCGTAGACTTACCTGCCCCGTTCGGTCCCAATAGACCATATATTCCTTCATGAAAGGAAAACGATAGCGGTTGCAGGGCTGTTTTCTTACCATATTTTTTGGATACATCTACCAATCGCAATTCGTGCATTGCACATTCCCCATTCATATTACTTACACACTATTTACCAAGATATTTTACAATGTTTACAGCCGAATCATCTTCCGATAATATCCCGTAATCATCAATCAGGCATAGAAAAGGTTTTGTCTTTGCTTTTCGATATGGAACCAATTCACCGGATTCTTCATCATACTGATAATAAGCTTCCTTAGCGTTTTCGTTATCCTTTGCCCAAACAAGATAACCCTCATTCCAACGATGAACTAGATATTGTTTAGCTGATAATAAGATTTCGTCTTTTTGGCCGCGAACAACATGAAGGTTGCCATCATGTTGATAGAAATAGCATTCCTTATTTCCTTCAATAAACACTTTATTTTTATCCAGGGAAGCAATAGAAGAAACCTGCATGGTACCTCGATCATAAGCCATAATCAAATCCATATCTTCGATTTCATATACAAATGTAACTTCTTGATTTGAAACAGTGTTCAAATAACAGGAAGAATATTCTTTTTCTGAATCCGTTAATTCTTTGCAGGTTCCTTGTTCCAAATCGATCTCAACAATAATTGGCTTCAAGTCCAGTCCACCATGGTTTTCTTCGATATCTTCCATCATCTCTTCATAGGATTTATTATTTTTATTTGCACTTCCATAGAATTTTCCATCAATTTCTGTTCCAAGAACATATGTAACACAATACGGAATCGTTCCAACAGCATTCCATTCAGATCCTATATAATCTCTACACAATATCGTGGAAGACTGCCAGTCATCATCTACACAGATAATGTACATCTTATGATTATACTGAATTATGCCATCTGCCTTTTCAGGAATATATGCTTCACATATAGAAGAATTTTTATGAGCACAATTATTTTTGGAACATAAGATTACATCTTCTCCACTGGTATAATCAACGTAGTGAATAATATGATCATCCGTCACATAGATTTTACCTTCATCTGTATAACTTCCAAAGTTACAATAAACAATACATTTGTTTGCAGTTCGTATCGGTTTTTCTATTGATTTCTTACTGCTGCATGCACATAAACATAATAATAAGCCAACTACAAGAGTGATACGAGATCTCATTTTCTATCCCCTATTGTCTAAGATAAGTATTCCATTTCTGGAGAAATTCATCGATTCCTGCTTCTGACAAGTGCTGATTAGCTTCTTGAATTACTGTCATTGGATCTTCATACTCGCCATACCAGAGACCTTCATACGAACTGGTAATTGCATATAGCTTTTCATAATCCTCACCCGTAATCTTATTGAAAATCTCTTTTTCTAACTCCATAGATGTCTTCAAATTGTCATAATAAGTCTTCAGAACTTCTTCCTTATTATCCGGTTCCATTCCATAGGGATATGTAATAATCTTATTGGTAATATTATTTAGCGTCGTTTGAAATCTGCTAAGGTTACTAACACGCCCTTCTTCTACCAGATAATCAACCCCCTCTATTCCGTAACATAAGAGGTTAGATAGTTGTGGTTCCGTAAACACCAATGAGATAAAGTCCATTGACTGTTCTGCATTCTGTGACCAAGAAGCTATTCCTGTAACATCATTACGAACTGCTACCACATCCATATTTACTGAAGCTATCGGAGTAATCGCTATTGTTTGATTAGCACTATACTCATATCCATTATAGTTCTCCAGATTCGTCAATAGATAACCAAAGCTAAACTGCCCAGATTGTATTTTCGTATAACTCTGATCTGAATTAGGCAGAATATAATCTTTGTTATCCGCAATTAACTTCCAATACTGAATCAGCAATTCCTCTTCAAAGGGATTCACTAGCTCGATTCCGTTTTCAGTCCGTTTATACAACAAATCCAAGCTTGCCAAACTTATACTCTGATAGTTTTCTAACCGCAGGATAGCATTCGGTGAAATATTAATTTTTGCAGTCTGCTCAGAATTGTTATGAACATAATCGAACATAGCATTTAATGTATGAATCGAATACGCTTCTTTACCTAAGTCCTTACTATATTCTTCAGACACTTTTTCATTATTTGCGAATAATGTATAGTCCCATGCATATTGAATATCTGTATTACGAAATCCGTATATTCTATTATCAAGCTTCATTCCTTCCCAATAATTCTCGGGATATGTTGAATAGACCTTCTGACCAGCCTCTGTTTCAGTAAACAAATCATCCAGACTTTTGTAGATATCATCCTGTACTAATTTTGGATAGATAGCACCACTTGTCGCGGCAGAAAACAGAATATCGGTCTGAATCCCATTCTCTCTACGTGTATAGATGCTATTGATATAATCATCCAAAGAAGTGAACTGATTCTCTTCATTAAATAACGGAAAGGCTTCAAATACAATCTGATAATCACGTCGATACTCTTCACGCAATAATCGATTCACTTCTTCCTTAACCGTCTCTGAATAGTCTCCAAATGCTTGCGGATAATACCAGACTATTGTATTGGCATCTGATTGTACAATGACATTCTTCTTATATTCTTTCTTATGTCCACAACCGCTTACAATGAGTGAGAGAGTAATGAATAAGACGACAATTTTTTTCATATGGGCTCCTGTTAATACACAGCACTTGTACTTCCTGCCTTAGCATTTCCATTAACTACATAGGTATGTGTTGCTGTAATATAACTTGAACTGCAACTTACCGGGCAAGAGAAAGACACCTGTGCCATTTTTTGTCCCGCAGCAGATTCCGATTGCATATGAGTAGCATGTGTAACGTTTTCATGATAATGATATTGTGCAACTACATACATCATACTGGATTCAGAACCACTTGCATAATGAGTAAATGCGTTTCCATTTGACCTTGATATGCTACTTGAATAATACACTACGTTTCCACTATCTTGCCAAGTACCACTAGTTGCTGATGCGGTAATTGTACTTCCAAGTGTTAATATTCCTACTAATAATAAAGCTACTAATTTCTTTTTCATTCTTCTTTCCTCCAAATTCTCTTCCTATTAACGATAGGTTACCGTCCCCAACGAATATCAACCGTTCCCATTCCTTCACTTAGAAGAATTTTTCTTCACTTTTTTACTTCTTTCCTCCTTTAATCCATCTGATAATATCATCCCATAAATCAATACTAGGTCCCATATTTATTCCTCCTTTCACTTCAATAATGAATAAAGTAAATGATGAATTCAATGGTAACCTAACGAACGGCAATAAAACCTAACGAACGGCAATAAAACCTAAGGAATAATCAAAATGGAAGAGTAATTTCCGTTATATACATGCCTTGCTCTATACGATTATTGTATGAACCAGACATTCTTTGTATAGCTTGTCTAATATTGTATATTCCATAACCATGGTCTTTCGGATTCTTTTTCTGTGATTTTAAGATCTCTTCCATACTTTTTCCAATTTTATTTTTTTCAACTGTATTGCTAATTATCATTTTATAAAATTCAGTTCCCTGCTCAATTTCTATACGAATTGTTTTCTCAAGGTCTTCTCCAATACGCACAAATTCGTCCATAATATTTGTCATAAGATTTGTAATTACGATACACAGATCATATTCGTCAATTTCTGAATTATGTAGATTCATTTGACCTGTATATTCAATTTTCACTGTATTATCAAATTTAGATAAATAATAATTCATTAATATATCTAAATGCTTGTTTCCTGTCTGAATGTTATATTTTTGAATACTCAATAACTCATTATTCAATCTGGTTAAATATTCTGATATGACACTTGACTTTTCTTCACTTGCAAGAATCGATAGGTGTAGAAGATGACCACTCATATCATGACGAAAACGCCTAGTTTCATCTTCTTTTTCCTGCACAAGTTCTTGATATCGTTGCTGCATTTTGCGCAATTCTCGTTCATTCTCCAGATGTTGATTTAGTAAAGCGTTCATTCGTTGCAGATAAAAGGCCATCAATATTAGAAAGCATACTGCTACTCCCGCCGCAATTGTAATTATCATAACGGCAACATGATATCTGGTAGAGGAGTAATAGGATTCCAATGATCTTAAACAAGAAACTACAAATGAAATGATTAACGATACAATGAACAGAAGAATAGAATATATTTTCCAAGATGTTGAAAATTTAAGTTCCTCGGAACTGCGTACTGAATATCGCATCCCTATAGCAATTCCCATAATTACAATGAAGGAAATAATCTGGACAACCACAAAGTATGGCAACTTTGAAAGAGAGCCTTTAACAATAAATAGAATTAGGTTTAGTACTCCTTCTGTAACTGTCTCAACTTCTATCTGTAAAAAGAGAAGAAACAATAATCCACCAAGACTACCACGTCTCTTATATATAGCTACGTCTGTCATAATATAGACAATAACCATCGCATATTCCATTGTTGATATATTGCTAAATGGAGTAATATATGCAAATGCTTCTAATAATACAAATGTAATAGCCAATATCCAGGTTCGAAGTCCCGATTTTGCATGAAAGCGCTCCGTAATAAAATATGATTTAATTACAGATATTATAAATATTATTATTATTCCTACATGTATCATTCTGTTATCCCTTATGAATGTTATATTCCATATATTTCTCGTGGAATTCTTTTATCTTATATCTGGAAATATTCAATTTCTCTTCATTCAAATAATATTTTTTATTTATTCTTTTGACATAATCAAGATTCACAACATAATTCCGATTAATACGGAATAAATGCTCGTAATCAATTTCTTCTTCAACCTTAACTAATGACATACTTCTATGATAAGTGTCACTAACAGTATAGATGTCTGACATTCCATAAGAACCTTTAATCTTTACTATTGATTCCTTAGGTATTGAGTATTCTAGGTCGCTAATTGAAAATCGGTAGAATGTTTTTTCAAATCTCATAATGGCATAAGATAACGCCTCCAGAATGTCATTTTCATTAAATGGTTTTAATAAAAAACGATTTGCGTGTATCCGAAAACTATCATTAATACACTCTGTCATAGCCGTAGCCATTACTAAAACACTTTTTGGCAAAGTAGTTCGTATTATTTTTCCTACTTCAATTCCATTTATATTTGGCATATCATAATCCAAAAAAACAATATTATATTCAATTGTTTCCATCTGAGCTAATAAATCTTTTCCACTCGTAAATTGATGCATTGTAAAATCAATAGACGGATAATGCTTTATTAGTAGATTCTCTATTATTCGATTAAGATAACGAACAATAACTTCATCGTCATCACAGATTGCAATATGAATCATGTAGCCACTCCCCTTATTTCCATCATATTTCTTTCCATGAATAGAGTATGCTCCTCAAAAAGAGGAGCATATCTATAGTTACGCAATCATGCAATTTATTACTATTATTCTTCGGATTCTTCCTCATCTTCAGGTAAAAGCTCAGCATCCTCAACGTTCTCATACTCATTCACGCCGTCGGATACCTTCTCGCGAACCTTAGCAATCTGCGCTACGGTTACACCTTCCTTAAGATTAATTAACTTCACACCGGAGGTGATACGTCCGATTACGGATACCTCACTGACACGAATCTGGATGATTACACCCTGGCTCGTAATCATGAGAATCTCATGGTCCGGATTTACTGCCTTCACACCCATAACATCGCCGGTCTTATCAACGATGTTGTAGCACTTCACACCCTTACCGTAACGGTGCTGAAGTGTAAACTCATCTAACATCGTACGTTTGCCGTAACCCTTCTCGGATACTAAGAGAAGTGCTTCGCCCTGATGTGCTAACTGCATTCCGACGATTTCGTCATCTTCGTTCAGATCCATACCATAGACACCCATGGAATCACGGCCGGTACGGCGAACCTCTTCCTCCTTGAAACGAATACACATACCCTTCTTGGATACTAAGAAGATATCATCGTCCGGAGTTGTGGTCTTTACTTCGATTAATTCATCATCCTCACGGATATTGATGGCAATCAGACCGTTCTTACGGACATTCGCGTAATCGGCAAGAGAAGTCTTCTTAACAATACCCTTCTTCGTTACCATAAACAGATTGCGATCATCCGAGTAATCGGTAATGGCAATCATCGCGGTAATCTTTTCCTCTTCGGGATTCATCTGAAGCAGGTTCACAATCGGAGTACCTCTTGCGATACGGCTTGCCTCGGGAATCTGATATACCTTCAATCGATATACACGACCCTTATTGGTGAAGAAATTAATGTAGCTGTGGGTCGTTGTCATTAAGAGATCCACAATAAAGTCTTCATCAATCGTCTGCATTCCCTTAATGCCCATTCCGCCGCGGTTCTGGGAATGGAAATTATCAATCGGCATACGCTTGATATATCCTAAGTTCGTCATCGCCAAGATCGTATTCTCGTTTGGAATCAGATCTTCGTTCGTAATATCGGAATCATCGAATCCGATCTGCGTACGACGGTCATCACCGTAACGATCCGCAATCTCCAGAATCTCCGTACGGATTACTCCAAGGAGTAACTTCTCATCTGCAAGGATTGCCTTGAGTTCTGCGATACGTGCAAGAAGTTCCTTGTGCTCATTTAAAATCTTGTCTCTCTCCAAACCGGTGAGAGCACGAAGACGCATATCCACAATGGCCTGAGACTGTACTTCGCTAAGTCCGAAGCGCTCCATTAAGGTTGCCTTCGCATCGGCTACGGATTCACTTCCGCGAATGATGCGAATTACCTCGTCGATATTGTCCAAGGCAATCAGTAATCCCTGTAAAATATGATCTCGTTCTTCCGCCTTGTTCAGATCATATTTCGTTCTGCGGGTTACCACATCCTTCTGATGATCCAGATAGTGGAGGAGCATATCCAACAGATTCAATACCTTCGGCTCGTTATTGACAAGCGCCAGCATAATAACACCGAAGGTGTCCTGCAACTGGGTATGCTTGTAGAGCTTATTTAACATGATGCTCGGATTTACATCCTTACGAAGCTCGATAACAACACGCATTCCTTCTCTGGAAGTCTCATCACGAAGATCCGTGATACCGTCTAACTTCTTATCGGAATACAATTCTGCGATTTTTTCAATCAATCGAGCCTTGTTTACCATATAGGGAAGCTCGGTAATAATAATACGGTTCTTGCCGTTCGGAAGAGTCTCAACCTCGGAAATACCACGAACACGAATCTTACCGCGGCCGGTACGATAGGCTTCCTCAATTCCCATGCGTCCCATGATCTCGGCACCTGTCGGAAAATCAGGTCCCTTGATGATCTTCATGATCTCATCCACAGTGGTATCAGAATCACGCTCAATGATATTGTCAATAATCTGAACTACCGCAGAGATTGTCTCACGAAGATTGTGGGGCGGGATATTAGTAGCCATACCAACTGGGATACCGCTGGTACC
>JAZQQG010000049.1:0-124379 GCA_045628945.1 Lachnospiraceae bacterium | reverse complement strand
TAATGAATTATCAAATATTACATTAAAAATGTACGACGTAGAAGCTGCAGATGAGGGCTTTCACACCAAAGGATATATTTTCAAAAAAGAAGAGGTATATCGAATTATAATCGGCAGCTCCAATATCACAAGCTCAGCACTTACAAGCAATAGAGAGTGGAATACCAAGCTTGTATCCACAGAGCAAGGTGAGATGGCGCTGCAGATAGTTGCTGAATTTACAGAGTTATGGCAGTCACAGTATGCTTTAGGATTTGATGAGTTTTATGAAGCTTATAAGGAACGATATAAAATCATAAAACATCAGCGAGAGATAGCGAAGCAGGAAGAAATTACTTCCATTGAAAAATATAAATTACAGCCAAATAGTATGCAGGTTGGATTTATTACAAATCTTAAGAAGATACTTGCAGCTGAAGAAAACAATGACAGGGCACTTTTGATTTCTGCAACAGGAACCGGAAAAACATATGCGTCAGCATTTGCAATGCGTGAACTTGGATTTATGAAAGTTCTATTTCTTGTTCACCGAGGTCAGCTTGCAAGACAGACAAAGAAGTCATATGAAAAAGTATTTGCAAAGTCAGTATCTATGGGGCTTGTAGGTGCTGGATATGATGAGTATGACGCTGATTATGTATTTGCAACGGTTCAAACATTAAGTAGAGATGAACATTTGCTGGAATATAATCCAAAAACTTTTGATTGCATCGTACTGGACGAGGCACATCATGTTCCTGCTGATACATATCAGAAAATTATGAAGCATTTCACACCAAGACTATGGCTTGGAATGACTGCTACACCAGACAAGAGAGATGACAATATTCAGGGCAGAAATGTCTATGAATTATTTGATTACAATATCGCTTACGAAATTCGACTTCAACAGGCGATGGAGGATAATTTACTTTGTCCATTCCATTATTTTGGAATCACCGACTTATCTATTATTGGTGATGATGAGGAAGCAAATAGGGATTTTGGTATGCTTACAAGTGATGAGCGCGTGAAGCATATCATCAATCAAGCAAATTATTATGGTTATAGCGGAGAAAAGGTAAAAGGTCTCATTTTCTGTAGTGGAATAAAAGAGACGGAGACGCTTTCTGCAAAATTTAATGAGATAATTAATCCAGAGACGGGTAGATATTATAGAACAATAGCGTTAAATGGAAGTGCATCGGAGCTGGAGCGTCAAGATGCGTTTGAGAGGCTTGCAATGAATGAGGCGGACGCGACTGTAGATAAACAGCCATTAGATTATATCTTTTCGTATGAAATTTTAAATGAAGGTGTAGATATTGTTGAGGTGAATCAGGTTATTATGCTTCGCCCAACACAGTCACCAATTGTGTTTATACAGCAGTTAGGGCGTGGTCTCAGAAAGGCTGATGGAAAAGAGTATGTAGTCATTCTTGATTTTATTGGAAATTATAACAATAACTTCATGATTCCAATCGCTTTATCTGGGGATCGAACATATAACAAGGATAATATTCGCAGATACATTATGGAGGGTGGGCGTGTTATTCCTGGTGCATCTACAGTTCATTTTGATGAAATCAGTAGAAGACGAATCTTTGCTTCAGTTGACAATGCAAACTTTAGCGATATTAAGCTGATCAAGGAGAACTATACGAATTTAAAGAATAAATTAGGAAGAATACCAGCGCTTCGAGATTTTGATGATTATGGAGAAATGGATGTAATCAGAATTTTTGATAATGGAACCTTAGGTTCATATTATAAATTCCTTGTGAAATATGAGAAGGAATACACAATCCGATTCGGAGAAGACGAGGAAAAAATCATTGAATTCATTTCTAAGAAATTAGCATCTGGAAAGAGAATTCAGGAACTTCAACTGTTAAAAAGAGTGCTTGCATATGCACACGGATTTTCCAAGATGGGATTATTTGCTGGATTATCAGATGATTTAAAACCATATGGCAAAGCTATGAGCAAAGATCAGAAAGAAAACATTGTAAATGTTATGACAAATGAGTTCCCAGCAGGATCTGGTAAGAAGACTTATTCGCAGTGTGTTTTCATCGAAGAAGAATTAGATGATTATAAGCCAACAAAGTCATTTTTGGATATGCTGGCAAATGATGATTTTTATGATGTGATCAAGGAATTGATTGAATTTGGAATTAGCAGATATCATCGTGATTATAAAGATTGCTATGAGCAGACAGATTTAGTTTTATATCAGAAATATACTTATGAGGATGTATGTCGTCTTTTGAACTGGGAAAATAATGAGGTACCTTTAAATATTGGTGGCTACAAGTTTGATAAGAAGACAAAGACATTCCCTGTATTTATCAATTACGACAAGTCTGAGGATATTAGTGATACCACAAAATACGAGGATCACTTTACAAGCAATAAAACGCTAATAGCTATATCTAAATCTGGAAGATGCATAACATCTGAAGATGTACAGAACTTCTTGAAGGCGAAAGAGCGTGGAATCCAGGTCGAGTTATTTGTGAGAAAAAATAAAGATGACAAGATTTCAAAGGAATTTTATTATCTCGGGCATATGACTGCAAGTGGAAATGCAAAGGAATTTACTATGGCAAATACGGAGAAATCTGCTGTAGAGATAGAATGGATTTTAGATGTACCGGTTCGTGAGGATATCTACAAGTACATAGTAAATGCTTAGGAAAGGGATTTATATGAAGATAGTAAGAGTAGTTGCTGCAGTAATAAAAGCGACACATGAAAACGGCGAACCAATCATTTTTGCCACTCAACGTGGATATGGTGATTTCAAGGGTGGATGGGAATTCCCTGGCGGAAAAATTGAGGAAGGCGAAACTCCGCAGGAAGCTCTCAAGAGAGAAATTATGGAGGAACTTGATACAGAGATTTCAGTTGGAGAACTGATTGATACGGTAGAGTATGATTATCCAACATTTCACCTGTCAATGGATTGCTTTTGGTGTGAGATTGTAAAGGGCAATTTGGTGCTTAAAGAACATGAAGCAGCAAAATGGCTAACAAGAGAATCCATTGATAGTGTTGATTGGTTACCAGCTGATCAAGGATTGATAAAAATAATACTGAAGGAGATGGTGTGATTTGATGGTTAATCTACAGGAAGAAGAACTAATATATTTTAATAAGACAAAAGAGTATTTTAAAGGAGTTATGGCGGATTATTCTATAGAGAATTATCGTTCTGCCATTGTAATGTTATATGCAGTAGCAATTTGTGATTTGTTATTTAAACTTCAAGAACTTAGGGATATGTATGATGATACAATTGCAAAAAAGATTTTGGAGGATATTGAAGAAAATAGGTCTTCATTAAATAATGTATCGAAATCTAAATGGGAAAAGGAATTAGTTGATAGAATATATAAGGAAACCGAATTGTTAGATTTACAAAGTTACACAGATTTGAATCATTTATATGACCACAGAAATTTTTCTGCACATCCAGCATTGAATGAAAATTATGAGTTAATTACACCGTCTAAAGAAACAACAATAGCTCATATAAAAAATGTGTTAATTAATATTTTAATTAAGCCGCCTGTTTTTGCAAAAAATGTTGTGAATATGATGACGGAGGATATTGCGTCCAAGCGAGAAGTATATAAGAATGAGATTCCTGAATTTAAAAAGTATATAAAAACGAAATATATTAGTAGGATGTCAGAGCCAATGAAAATTAAAGCTTTTAGAGCATTCTGGAAATTCTGTTTTTGTTTGCCTGAAAATGAAGATTGTAAAGTGAATCTTTCGCTTAATAGAAGAGTTTTGGAAGTATTATATGAGGATAGCGTAAGTATTTTGGAAAATATGAAAAAAGACGTATTTTATTCCAATATTCCAGTTGATGAAGAAATATGTAAAAATTTGTGCGTTGTGCTATCAAGGTATCCTGATATATATTCTGTGCTCAGTGACGACACTAAAATGCAAATAAAAAAAGAAATTAGCAAGGATCCAGTCGTAAAAATGATATCATGGTTCACTTCATTAAATAAAAAGGAACATTTAAAAAAATTAAAAGAGGAAGCTTTTTTTGGGGATATAGATAAAGCGGCTTTTACCTATATAAGTAATGCATATGAAACGGAAGGATTACAAAGAATGTGGCATGATTATTGTATTGAGAATTTCAGTAAAAGTGTTTCCTTTGACAATGCGAATAATAAATATGCCATTTATATTTCACCAATTTTGGATATGCTAACTAGAGACCAATTTATTGCATTAATCGCAGCTATTAATGGTAACGATCAGATATATCGACGCAATGCGGCTGAATACAATAATAATGAAATTGTTAGAAAAGCAAAAGAATTATTAGGTGAAGATTTCAACTATGAAGCATATTCTAATTTCAAATTTACAGAAAAAATATTACAAGATTTTGATGATGATGAATTTCAGTTGCCTTGGGAAGAAGAATTACCATTTTCATAGTTGTTATGCACGTCGACATAGAAGCGTGGTTCTCTGCGTAAATTGCTATGCAACTTTAGGCGTATCCTGCTTAAAGAAAAAGACCACAATGGTATGGGAGTCCCGTACTTTTCGCAGAAACCTCACAGGCCTTGATTTTACTGGGTTTCAAGCTTCAGATAAACTGAAATAGGGAGAGGCTTCCCATAGGTAGGAAATGCATGTACCGGACGGCTCGTCCGGAATGAATGAAATAGCGCAGAAACCCTGCAACGCTCATATTTACTGGGATTAGAAACAATTTAATACAAAATAAGTCATAGAGTGGCGGACGAGAGTCTGCCACTCTTTTTCTGTTGCGGAAGAGGTGTTTCCCGGGCAAGGGAACGCATGTAACCCCAAGCGCAGCTTTTATGCGTTTTGCAAATTTTTCATTGGATTTTTTGTAATCACCTTTTTTTGACCCTAAGTACCTAGTGAAAGGGAAAAATTTTTCCTGTATTTAGTAATACGGTTTTTTTCAACCCAAATGTATTACAGAAGGTCAAGAGAAAGGAGGAATGAAAATGCAATTGAAGAAAACCCTAAAACATTTAGCTGCTTACATAGATGTATATCGCTATGTGGGAACTGGATCCAAATCCATGAAGGAGATGAAAGCTTACCTGATGGAGGAGCTGCAGAAGCCAGAGTCGACAGCTAGGCAATGCGTCAATGGAGCAGTATACGAAGAGGAATCCTTATTGGAGGAAGAATTCGATTCGGGAAAGTGTTCGCTGAACCTGGATAGGATGCTGCTGTTTATGGAGGAGCTTGATGACATCTTTGAGTATAGCGAAAGAGGATATTTAAGCTATGAACTTAAAGAGCTACAGGATAAGGTAGACAAGCTCCAGCTGGAAATCAAAAATCAGCAAGATTATCAGAACACAAGAACCGACCTTTGGAACTCAGAAAAGAGAAAGCTAGATAAGAAGATTGAAAAACAGACTGCCCGGATTCAGGAGCTGGATCGTAAAGAACTTCAGTGGCGAAAAGAAGAAGGAGAATGGTTTAGGAAATCAAAGGAGTGGGATGCCTATTTCGATGAGATGGAGCAGCTTCGCAAGAAGGTTGAAGCAAACAGACTGGTTTGTAAATTGATTGGATATGAGAGAGGAGAATAACTATTATGAGCAACAAGAGAAGAGAGATTTCAAAATTAGAATTAACAGTAACATCAGGTGTTAAGAAATATGTGCGCTATGGTGAAGGAGCAGTGCTTTTTTCCATGGGCGAGCGCAGCTTTATGGACCTTGCAAAGGAGGCAAATGCAGTTCGTAAAATTAAAGGCGTTTGTCTGGTAAATATCGATGTAATTAATCAATACATTGAAGATATGTATTCATAAATTGGCTCTGTAATTTAAAAAGTTCTTCTACGCATCGGGATGCAACAATTTTCCGCTATTCTTTCAAAGCAGACCCATGTTAAAATAATTATGTGGAAAAGTTGTTCCTTGAATGCGAAGAAGCGTGTCAGAAAGGAACAATTGATATGAGTTATAAAAAGAGAAATGATGAAGTAAAATATGTAGATGGTTTGTTAGCCAATAGTCAAGATTGGGATTGGTTTACTGAACTAATAGAAGCTAAATGATGTACTTAGGAGGAAATATGAGTTCACTTGTTGATGAATTAGTAAGGGATGAATTAAAGAACGCAGGTATTTTTTATTATTCTGAGATGACGATTAGGGATGGAAGAGCAATTTCGGGGTGGTCATATAACATAGGATATGATGAGTATGCTACATATTCCAAATTCAAACTTTTTCATGAACCGGTATCTGATATAAGACACATACCTTTTTATACTGTTAATAAAATAAGAAACATGGGGTGTGATAATCTTCTTCTCTTTCGAGATAGTCCAATAATTATAAATGCGGACGAAGAGGCAAATGATGGCATTTTATATTGTTTGTCATATAATACGATTTCTTTTGGCGCTTTTAATGTGCCTAGAACCGACTTCGTACGTCCAGGCATGGATACTAAATATGATCAACAACAAGAGCCATATCCTGATGCGGTTGCGATGTTTGATATTTTTGATCGCGTAACACGAATCCTTCAAGAAGGTGGAATATATCTTAATCATCAAAGAATAGGGTACCGTATACTTGGAGAAAACGAAGAGATGGGATTAAATGATTTAGCATATACATTTGATCTTCCATTTAAATTTTCACACAGGGGTATTCACTTTGATGCATATACAAACTCTAAAAATGAGGCACCTGTTTTTTGCGAATGCTGTCGCAAACCAATGCAAAATGTTCTTAAGTTATGCGAAGATTTTCTGGATTATGAGAGTTCTGCGATGTCTAGTAAAGAAGTTGCGTTAAAGCACATTGGCGTTCCTGAGTATTATAGAAATAGAATTGATGAAATGGGAGATGTGAAACCCATTGAGTGGATGAGCGTATTTGAATATGGAGAGAAATTGTGTCCTTTCTGTAATGAGGCCATTGTCCCTGAACCGAGATTATATTTGCAAAGTCCTTCTAAATTCGAGCAAAGATATGAGCATGAATTAGACAGACGCTTTTTGGAAATGGGTGTTTTTAGAGATCTTGTTGATTTTTATGGATTATTCTTTATTAAGGATGAATTACCAGACGCAGTATACGAACTTCTTGTTCCGAGTGATTACATATTAACAAAAGAGATATGTGAAGCGTCCGAATTGGCTGAGTCTTTTGTGAAATCCCAGTTTGATCGTTTGAATGAGTTATCGGAGGAGGAAATTGATGCGATCAAGTATTGGAGATCCTTCTCTAAATGTGGAAGACGCTCATATGAATTAGTGCAGGATTATAATTTGGATGAATCATTTACGGATTGTCTTCAAAAGTGTATATGGAAACGCTTTTTACAATTTAGCAAACAGATTCATGAAGAAGTAAAACAAGATGCGAAGCTGGCTGATAAGAGCAAGAAAACTGGTGGAAGTTCAATAACGATAACAGAATATAACCATGAAAAAGAAATAAAGATTCAAATAGAAAAAGAGAAAGGTCTTGTTTTGGGCTTCTATGGTAAAGAACAAGTATTTGAATTGGAAATTAATTACAATATATTAGACGCAATATTGAAACACTTAGATTATAAGACTCTTGCCAATCTCCTAGACTTTCATATTGTTGGAAAAGAGAAGAAAGTATGGGAGATTAAAGGGGCTGGCGGTGATAAATATTCAGGTTATATGTCGTTGGATAGAATAATAGCAATTCGATTATTCATTGTTGACTTAATTAAAGCAAGTAGTAAAAAGTAGTTTTTGCTGGAGTACGGCCGATTTGTCATCATCCTGGGTATCAACTCATCTGAAGAGGTAAGGGCAATCTGTAAAAGAAATAATCTGCGGGTGTGGTATCTGGATAAGTAGATGGATCTTTTTAAGGTACTTGTTCGAGTCCGGAAGGAATTTTTGGAAGTGATGGAATTAAAAAAAGAAACTTAAAAGCGAAACCTCAACTCTAGAGATGAAAAGTGCCGAAAAGGGTTCTCGAGACTTTATTGATAATAATGAGTGCATACATTTATTGGTTGGACGGAAGAGACTAGACATTGTAGCGTGCAAACAAGGGCTGAAGATCTATGATAGGGAATAAGATCGATGCAATGAAAGGGAGTAGGGTTAAATACCGAACTCCCTTTTTGCATCAAAAGCTCACATTTGTGGTCAAAAAAAGAGTATAATAGCAGAGGTTAGTTCTATTTTCTTTTTTTCGAGGTGCGTATGGCGAATGAAAACGGCACATGGATTATGCGTGGCGTGGATTGGAATCATCCCGAGTGTATTCATACCGTAGAGGAAGCAATTGCATATATTCATCGAGTTGGTTTTTTGCCGCTCTTTAAGAACGAGATTGACGGATTTTCGTTGGAAGAGCACACGGTTCCGGAGTATTGGTGGTGCGACGATCCAAAAGTGGATCCATGGAAATGGCGGGAGATCATTGCGAAGAGTGGGACAGTGGCCTATGGAAAATTTTTTGACAAGAAGGCCGGATTCATTTCGGTGGAATGGCTACCGGTATTCGCGAACTACCGCAGGGACGGATATGATTTTGACGCGCTTTTCGAGGATGGAAAGGCGCCGATTAAGCATAAAAAGATTATGACGAACTTCATTGGGGATCGGGTGGACTCGGAAATCCTATCCAATCAGCTTAAGGAGATGGCCGGGTTTGGCAAAGATGGCGAGAAGGGTTTTGATGGAGCTGTTACGGCGCTGATGATGCAGCTGTATCTATGCAATTTTGACTTCAAGCGACGTCGGAATAAGAAGGGGCAGGAGTACGGCTGGAATGTTGCGGTGTATTGTGCACCCGAGCATCTGTGGGGGTATGATACGGTGACGGCTTGTTATCGATGCAAACCGGAAGCGTCGTGGCAGAAGATTGTGGAGCATATGCATGAAATCTATCCGGAGGCAACCGACAAGCAGATTGTGCGGGTGCTGAAGTGATGGAGAAGAAATGAGGAAAAAAGCATGTTATCATCAACACGGGGTAAAAAACTGAATACCTACATTTCTTCCTACTGCGTTTTTGACCTTGAGACCACGGGAATCTCGGCGGCAAAAGATGCGGTGGTAGAGATTTCGGCAGTGAAGGTTGTGGACGCTAAAGTGGTGGCCGAGTTTTCGACGCTTGTTAATCCGGAGCGGCCGATCCCGTTCATGGCCAGCGAAGTGAATGGAATCTATGATGATATGGTGGCAAACGCACCGGTGTTTGAGCGCGCACTTGCAGATTTCCTGGAATTTGTGGGAGATGCGGTGCTGGTCGGACATAATATCCATTCCTTTGATATGAAGTTCCTCTACCGTGATGCCGAGCGCTATTGGGGCAAGACGATAGGCAATGATTATGTGGATACGCTTCAGCTTTCTCGTGCTTATTTACCACAGCTTGCAGGGCATAAGCTAACGGAACTGGCGGGATATTATGGTATTTCGCCGGATGGTGCGCATCGTGCACTGAACGATTGCCGGATGAATCAGCAGGTCTTTGAACGGCTGGGCAAGGAAATGGAATGCCCGTCCGAAGCGGCCAAGGCAGTGAAGAAATGTCCGAAGTGCGGAAATATTATGCGGTTAAGAAACGGTAAATTTGGCGAGTTTTTTGGTTGCGCAGGGTATCCGGAGTGCACCTTCACGATGAATGTGTAAGAGTAGCTTAGTATGTATGTTGCTCGCCGGTGGTGATGTCGCTGCAGAAAAACATAATATCATTTGGCATATTTGTTTCCACGTAGGTTACGAATTCATCCGTATTCACAAACATAAAATAGACGATATTATCAGCTCTGTACTTTTTTCTTAGTTGTTCTATGGGAATCTGTGTTGAGATGAAATGATTCATAGACGATTCGGCATAGAGGCTATCGGAAGCGACGGTATCTACGGGGAAAGAAGCATAATAAGCCAGATCCGGATGCTTGTCAAAATCATAAATGAAGCGTGCGTTGACATTATATTTTGCAGCTTCATTCGATAAATAATTCGTTGCAATTCCTAAATAGGATCGAATCTCTTCTTTGGTATCTGAGGTATTCGACTCATCAAAATCCCAGGAATAATGAATATCATCTGCAAAAACCGAGATAATCATAGTCGTTCCGGCTAATGATTTGGCACTACCGAGACTCAGATCGTAGGAGTCGGCATCGTATGGATTCCGATTCGAGAAGAATGCCACAATCATCAGGGCAAAAAACAATAATGGCGAAAAACAATGCAGTACGGTTCTTTTCATTTTTATTGGTCCTTTGGATGCGACGGTTGGCGAACTTCCTCAATGCGTGTGCACAATTCTTATATTTAGCACATCGGGAGTTGACATGCAAGCATCTGCCCAGTTGTAGATCCGCTGTATGACAGAGATAGGATATGTGTTATACTTTAATCAGAGGCATTTTTTGCTTCGCAAAACAAGGAGTAAAATTCTCTCCTCGCCAATGGGCTCGGATTTTGCTTCGCAAAACAAGGAGTAAAATCCTCTCCTCGCCAACGGGCTCGGATTTTGCTTCGCAAAACAGGGAGGATTGTATGAACGAGACACTGAAGGTATTGGAAACAAGAAGAAGCTGCCGTAACTTTGACCCTTCGAAAATGGTATCGGAGGAAGATATTCAGGCAATTGTGAAGGCCGGAACCTATGCCGCGACGGGCATGGGTATGCAGAGCCCTATCATTATTGCAGTAACGAATCCGGAAGTTCGCGATGCCTTGTCTAAGGAGAATGCGAAGATTATGGGAGTAAACAGTGATCCTTTCTATGGAGCACCTGTGATCCTGATCGTTCTTGCCAACAAGGCAGTCGGCACTTATCTGTATGACGGTTCCCTGGTAATGGGAAATCTCATGAATGCTGCGGAGAGTCTTGGAATTAACAGTATCTGGATTCACAGAGCAAAAGAGGAGTTCGAATCTGCTTTCGGTAAGAAACTTCTGGCGGATCTCGGAATCGAAGGCGATTATGAAGGTATCGGTCATTGTGCCATTGGTTATGCGGCTTCTCCGGTGAACGCTCCCGTTCCCAGAAAAGAGAACTATGTGTATTATGTGAGATAGTACATGGACTGAGGACATATTATAGATGGATATTAAGACATATGATTGGATCATAGACTATATCGAGCAATCCGTGAGTTCCCCGCAAGAGGACGGTACTTTTGTTACTTCCAGGGAAATTAAGGATATGGCGTGTCGTGAATTTGGACGGGATGTTCGTGGCGTAAACACAATTTTTGAGGTTTTAACCGGCTATGCTTTTAGCCAGTATATAAAGCGCCGCAGAATGATGTCTGTGTACCTTGATATGAAGAACGGGAAATATAATCTTGATGTTGCGATAGAAAAATCAGAGCAATCGGACCAGTCCAATTATAATCGAGCATTTAAAATGCAATTTGGTTGTTCGCCAAGTGAGGTGATGGATAAAGGCACCTTTGAGGATTATGAAGAACCGGCTTATTGGAAAAATCTGGGTGCTTATGTTGGGGAACAGAAAAGGAATGCAAATATAAAAGAAGACGAGCCCCCCCGCCTAATGATGTTTGGTCTGGATATGTCAGCAATACAGAAATATAAGAGTGCAAAGGAACTGCAGATGTACTATGACTTTTCAGATACGATTGCGGATTGCGCTTTTCGCATAAGTCAGCAATGGAACATTGAATTGCGGCCATGTTTTGATCTTATGGCGTATCTGACGATGAATGACTATTTGTCTGATGACGAGAACGGAAGGGACATTTCATCAGAGAAATTAATGAGCAAGTTGGAATGGTCCATGTATCGAAAGTGTAAGCTTGGGTATTTCCTGATTCTGTGGAGAATGATGCCTCAACATGAGTACGACGACCTGATGGAATTTGCCGCTGAACTGTTAGGCCAAAAGGTAGACTTGTTTCAGGAAAAAGTGGACGATATACGAGCCTTTTTTCATCCCGAACAGCAAGAATATACTCTATATCGAGAGTTTATGGAAGAATGGACCAGATTTGGAGAGAAGTATCCGGAGGGGAATCTGTTAGAATTCTTGATGGGGGAGGAATGTATGCTTTCGCCTCAAGATTTGCTTTCGCTTCAAGATTTGCTTTCGTTTCAAGACATGAATTTAACGGATGAAGATATGGATTTTAAAGTTTGGAACCTTGATGATTATCGAGATTGTTACGAGGAAGAGGATTGGTAAAACCAGTTCTCTTTTTTTTGTTAAAAAATTTTTTGAAAATTTTTTAAAAATTGCGTTATCAAAACTTGCTCAAAAAATGAAAATACTTCTGAAACCATAATCTGTATGATGTGAATGTAAACAAAAAACACATTCACAAAGGAGGAAAAGAATGGGAGTGATACCGTTTTTCATGTCAGAGGAGGAATTTTTTCAGTTTATCTTTGAGAAAGATCGTGTAAAGGGGGCGTACGAAATTGATTATGAAATGTTCGATTGGTACAAGGACACGGTTGCCGAATTAAAGGAACTGGAAGCCGAGGAAGGATTCGTTCTGGAGAGTGATGAGGTTGAGCAGGATTATACTTTCCACACTATCACGTTAAGGTGGAAAAAGAATGAGGAACAGGAAATGATGGTGGAGTGGAATAAGCGAATGACCGGAGTATTGGCAGAACTTATGCTTAAGGCGCAGGAAGCATACATGGACGGATATTCGATGGGATTTAGCTTTGAAATCTATAAGGGAAAGGAGCATTACTAATGACATTCGATTTGAAAGAGTTACTCAATGACCCGATGGAGTTTATGCAAAAACTTTTTGAGGATGAAGAAATTGAGGGAGCCTGTGATGTGAATCAGGAGCTGTATGAATGGTATCTGAAAATGAAAGAAAGTCTTGAAATCTATGAGCGGCGAGGACTATGCGGGACACTTGTAAATGAAGCGGAAAAGCACTTGAAACGTCATTGGATCACGATTCTCTGGAGCGAAGATGTGAAGCATAAGGGTTTTGTATCGTTGGACCGTTTTCAGCTGATGCTGGTCAACGAATTGTCAAGCAAAGCGGATTCCTTTTTTGCAAATGGGAACAGTTGGACATTTGAGTATCACTTATACAAGAAGAGTGCATAGGAGGGACATAATATGAATTTGTGTGAGTTTGTGTCGATGGATTATGATGGAAATGGTGTAGTTGATTCTCGTGACGAAATATGGCTTTTAGAACAGGAACAGAGAGAGGAGGAAGAACGACGTCGTCTGGAGGAGGAAGAAGAGGAAGAGGAGTACAAGAGGAAACGTGAGATAGGTTACAAAAAGAATAGGGGAGAATATCAGTACTCTCCGTATAGCGGTTTCGAAGATAGCATAGAGGATAGCGACTTCTGTGAGCGGGATAGTTGGGATGAAATTGATGCCTCATTGGACGAATTGGACCGTATTGCCGGAGACTGGGGAGAAACCTGGTAGGTCGGAGGGACATAAAACGGACTATTCATATGCATAATAGGATGTGCTGTAATCTACAGGGAGGTAATTCACGATGGGATGGTTACTTTTATTTTGTTTTGTTTTCTGGCTGATGATAGAAGTTGAGAAATTAATATCGAATCATCCATTTGAGTGCCTGGTGGCTGTAACTATTATAATTGGTTTATTATTGTTATGGTTCATCATATCTTATGTGAGAATGCATATAGTGGCGCATCGCATTGGGGGACGAAATCCTCAGAAGGGCTATGCGGTAACGATTACAGCACTCCTTTTAGCGATATGTATTGCAAATGATTTAAATAAGTATCCTGCATGGGCTGAAATGGAACAACAGAAATATGAAGCAAAACATCAAGCGATGTTAGCGGCACGAGTTGAGGCAGAGCGAAAGAAAGAGAAGCAAAGGCAGCAAGAGTATGAGCGGGAAAAACGGAAATTTGAGCAAGAGATGTATGAATTAAGAAGGGAAGCAGAACATTCTTCAAGACGAAAGTCTTCGAACTATTACTATGGTGAATACTTCTGTGACCCAGACGATTATGATAGCTATGAGGATTACATGGATGATGCTTGGGGTTATGATTTTGAAGATTGGGATGAGGCAGATAGTTTTTGGGAAAACTGGTAAATAATGGAGGAGGGGCCATATGATAGAATCAATTATTAGTATATTGGAGGGAATACTGATTATTGTCGTAATCATGGCTTGCAGTAGTGATTATAGTCGTGCGAAAGCCTGGAAAAAAGGATGCGCCTTCTACACTGACCGGCAGATGAATGTAAGGGAGACAAAAACGGGGAAATTGAGTGATTGTGAGAAGGGATAAAAATACTCTTACATTTTCATAGAAGAGGAAGCGGAATCTATCTTTTGTTTAGAACTGAGCATGCTATAATGATAATATAAAAAAACTACAGGGGAGAAATAATGGTTAAGGGAAGTATAGAATGGTTTTACTACAATGCGAATACTGAAGAAAATGCAAATATGAAAGTACAACTGGATGCTCTTAGGAGAGATTTCATTTTTCGGTTTTCACCAGACTGTCTTGAGCAGATGAATGGAAGAGAACTATTGAGAAATGTTTTTAATAATGATAATCGCTCTATGATGCATTTGTTAATGTATGATCGCGAGTATAGACACTTTGGAGCTTCTAGCGAGTATTCGTATATGAGCATTATTTACAAAGGGGCAGATGGATATTGGACATTATTTGAGAAGAATAAGCATTACAAAATGAATCAGGAAGAAGCAGAACGTAAGGCAGAGGTTATAAGGGATTGTATTGTTCAAGGGGCTAGGATAATTGAAAAAAGTGAATTAAATTCTGTTGCAGACTACCGGCAGTTAGAGAAGAAACTTGCGGTTATTATGCCATTTTACTATTATGTCACTATTTTAAAATATTATCAGATGCTTTTTCCACAGTTTTTTCCTGGAATGTATGCTGATGAGACATTGACTCGAACTATCCAAATTCTTGGGCTAAAGAATATGGGACATAAGAAAAGGTTGTTAAACGCTGGAATCATCTCCATATTCATTCGAAATTGTAAAATCGACAATATTATTTTTAATGTGGTATATGCAAGGGAATGGGGATGGATTGGAGAACGAGAGCAGTGCTTAGCGGCTGAGGATAATTTTGGAAAACAGTGGTGTTAGTATTGAATTAAGGGGGAGGAAGAGATGAGTAAATGGACATTTCCGAGTAATACGGATGGCCAAGTTAAGGGCGTGGCAGATGCGGGTATCGAGAATTTTAATGGAACAGAGATTGCATCATTGGCTCGTGAGAATTGTCAGAATTCTTTAGATGCAGCTGTGGATGATGATAATCCGAGAGTGCGGGTAGAATTTGAAAGATATTTAATTCATGATTATCAGATTCCAGGAATACAAGATTATCGGAAGATAATGCGCGATTGCAAGGCATTTTGGGACTTGTCCCAGAGCGAAAAAGCAAAAGAATTCTTGAAGAAAGCAGTGAGAAGGGTTGATGAAGAGAGCAGTTTTGTTCTGCGAATTAGTGATTATAACACTACTGGTTTAGACGATCCATATGGCTTGCAGAATACGTCTGTTTTTAATTTCGAAGGATGGAATTCGTTAATCAAAATTGACGGTGGTGCTAATAAGGGTGACGATAAGGCTGGCGCCTTTGGAATTGGAAAAAGCGCTCCGTTTTGCAATTCAAATTATCGTCTTGTTTTTTATCGAACGCTTAATCGTGCAAATGAAAGAGCAACGCAAGGTGTGTCGAGGATTTTATCATACCCGGTAGATACAGACAATTTTAAGAATAAGTTTACCACGGGAGTCGGTTACTATGGAAATCCGGATGGAAATAGTCCGGAACCATATATCGAAGAGATTGAGCAACTTAACAAACGCGAGAGCCAAGGAACGGATGTATTTATCTATGGCTTCTCGGGTAAAAACGCAGATCCGGCTTGGAATGATGAGATTGAAAAGGCAATTTTTGACAGCTTTTTAATGTCTATATATTATGGTCACCTCGTTGTGAAAGTTCAAGATGATGAAATTAATTCGGATAACATAGGAAGCTATATTAGAAGCTTACACGCCAAGGAACCTGCAGCATGTAAAAGTACCTATGGTAATTACTTAGCATTGACCAGAACGGAGGGAACCCATAAATATGAATATAATTTTCATGGAATGGGAACCCTTCGGTTGAGAATATTGGTTGATCCAAATGAAAAATTAGATAAGAAAATACTTGTTGTCCGCAAGGCTGGGATGAAATTATTTCGATTGGGAAATTTAGCCAAGGTAGTTTCGTTTACAGGGGTTCTAGAGTTAGTTGGAAAGCCATTAAACAGTTTCTTCAGAAAAATGGAAACGGTAGCACATGATAATTGGGAACCAGGAAGACATGATGATCCAAAATTGGCTAAAGCATATTACGATGAAATTAAGGAGTGGATTCGTAACGTAATAGCAGAATTGGCTGAGAATAGTAGTTCTGATGAAATGGATGTAAAAGGATTAGGAGGAGTTCTTCAAGAAAATAATCCTGTGTCAACGGGTGACAATGCTGAAACGGAAAGCCTAAATGATCATCTGGGCATAATTGAGATAGTTTCGAGACCAATTGTGACAAATTCTCGTGGCATTTATTGGGGACATGGACAATTCGGGGAAAAAGATACGGAACCCGTGCCAGGGGAACTGACACAAGAGGGCGCGTCTGCGGTGCGAAAATTACATGGACGCAGAAAACGGGGATCTCTGAAAGAACATCATGGGAAACCTAATGATGCGGGCAGAGATATCGTTCATAGAAAAAAGCAAGGGGGAAAGGATAATCGAAATCTTAAGAATGTAAGAATTATTAAAAAGAATGCCGTTTGCTATAGTGTTTGTTTCACTTTACCAACGCCTATTGAATCAGGAAGAGTTGAACTAGTTACCGTGGGTGAAAATGGAAAATCTAACAAGCTTCGCGTTAAGTCTGCAAGAGCAATATCGGGTTGCAGTTGTACCGGGGTTTCGCACGATGCGATTTTGGTGTCTGATATGAAATCTGATGACAAAATTCGGCTGGAGGTCGAGATGATAACAGAGCACAACTACGCGATGGAGGTAAATGTATATGCGAATAACTAATCGTTTATTTACCTATCCTGTCCTTAGTGATGATAAAACAGACTACTTATCATCATCTTTCTCTGTAGACTTCAATCAGAAAATGGAGGGTGTGAGCAATCTTCAGTTATCTTTTGATATTTCAATGACCAATGCTGATATCGAAAGATTAATCTTGAATGGACAGGCTGAGTATGTAATACACTTAGAGTGTTCAACAACAGCTTATCGATATGTGGTTCATTCTTTTCAAAAGCATATTGAACACACTATTTCTATCGGGAGAATTAATGGTTCTCTCGAAATTATGGCTTTTGTTATACTAAAAAAGAAAATATATGGATTTCAATCGGCTGATTGGGATGAGGACTATCGAGATGAGTCATTTGACCTACCGGCGGGGAGTATTTTAGCTTATAAAAATGTTGCAGAGCTTGACATTACCAAAAATCTAAACGATTTTTCAACTAAAAATTCAATATTTACAGTTTATAGAAAAATTGTAGAGGGTGATGTTGCATTTGAGGTTAGTCTTGAAGCAAATAAGATTCGAATTGGACTATCGACGAAGGACTATGACATATATTCGAATTATTCGAGTTTCCCGGAACTTCAGCAGTTGTTTAATGCAATGGTTATTCTACCAACGATGGTCTATATTTTTGAAGAACTAAAACAAGATGATGCAATAGATTTATATCAAGGGAAGGCTTGGTTCAAAGCTTTAGAAAAGTCATATCAAGATCGAGGAAAGTTATTGATTGAGGAAATTGAATCTGAAAAAACTTCAATTCTTCTTGCGCAAGAGGCGATGGAGTTGCCGATTAGTCAGGCGTTTCGACAGATTCCGTTATTAGTGAATGCTAGCGAAGAGGAGAGCTAACTATGAAACTATACATTATGAAGCAGGAAGCAGTTGATTTTTTGAAAGATAATATGCAAAGTCTTTATGGCAGATATTATACAGAACCGACAAATAAGTGGATTGGTGAAGTATATGGCGATGATCCCTTTGTTGAGTATAAGGAAATCCCAGACTTTGTGTTGGCGCCAATTGATTATAGTGCGCTTGGTGAGGTTGACTTCAAGAATTGTAAGATAGTATACGAAAATCTTCTTTTTTTGTCAGAATCTCAAGCCGGTGATGAGCGGTTATGGGCCGGATTGGCTCATACAGTTTTTTATCCTTATATGAGGGAACGGTACCGATATGCCCAGGGCAAAATACCCAAAACTGCGGAAAAAGAAGCCGGTGAGATTCGAAGCAGATTTTTCTATAAAAGTGCTGGTCGAGGTGGACTTTATCGTAATACCTTAGCGCGGGCCTGGTGGGTAGGTCATAATACATATGATCCACAGAATGTTCATAATCATTTTGATAAACTGGATCTTATTGGCAGCAACGATATTAGTTCAAAAATCCTAGAATTCTTTTATAACTTTTCCTTTTCATCCAATACTTATATTATGGATGCTATTGCTGATGGACTACGTCATTTTAGAGATGAAGATAAGTATATTTCCCCACGAAAACATCTGAGACCTGCAATGTCGCATTTAAACGCAGTTGGTGGAGCTGTTATTCTTGACTGTTTACCGAAGGAGGAGATTACAGATATCTTTGTTAGTGCGATTGAAGGAATTATGCAAGGGGATGCTTTCCCTATTGATGTTGCTGAGGACGATGACGAAATAGAAACGGATGAAATATCTGAAGGAACTGGTGCGGATGCAACAGTCGTTTTAGGGTGTAAAATTACAATACAGAGTGACGACTTGTCAATAAAAAAGTATAAATATGAACAGCAAGCCGGAACTTTGCCCCCGTTTTTATCAGTCTTTACTGGGAAATCAGTTGGAGACAAAATCGTAATTCAGGACGTTGAATATACAATTATTGAAATAACTTTTTAACTATCGGAGGGAGTGAATTGGGGTTTGAAATTTTGAGCCAGGGCTATGAAGATTGCTTGGTTCACTATTATTCTGATAACAATCAAATATATATTACGAACATTACATTGTACGAACGTCATATTGAGACAATGATTATTCCAGAGAAAATCAAGGGAAAAAGGGTTGTTGGAATATATCTCAAAGCATTCCCAAAACCTGTGCTTGAATATGGAAACTATCAGGTAATTATTCCTAATACAGTTGATATTATCCTTCCCATTCGGGGAAATACTCCACTGCCGTCTTTTATTTCTGCTTTCTTTTTTGCAAAAGTGCAATACAAAGATCTTGGAAGAGATAATGAGATAGACATCACTATGAGATGTTTAATTAATGCAATTTCAATGGAACGATACGGATATACGACAAAAAAAACCGCGGAAGAATATGTAATGATTCCGGCTCAATATATTATTTTTTCGTATTGGGAAAGACCACGCAATGGAATCTGGGAGTATGGGGATTGTTTGTTTTCTTGTCATGTAAATCGAAAGGATATTACCATTAATAGTAGAAAAATTGCATCATATACTTTTGTGAATGAATTATATACCTCAATTACATTTGAGTCACCTTGGGTTGAAATAGATTCAAGTGCCATTAGCAATTGTCCGGTTCTTGAGGAAATCATCTTCCCGGAACACTTTATTGCATACCAAGGACCGGTGGTAGAAGAGTGTATTAATCTGCGAAAATTAGTTGTATTAAGTAATACTCCTATCGAAAAAAAGAGTCTGATAAGAAAGTGTCCTAAGGCGAATATTGTTTTGCGATAATTAGGCTATGCGGGTGATAGTTTTGGTGAGATGATTGTGATGGTATCAAGTCATTATAACCAGAAGGAGATGCAGGAGAAACATAGAACTAAAGTAGTGTGTATCGAAGGGGAATAATATGAAGAAAGTCTATGGGTTATCGAATATCAATCAGTTATTATCGGATACAAACAATTCCGTAGAGGATAATACGGATTATGTGGAGCCGAAGTCAGAAGAGGGAGAAGAGGAGAACGAAGGAGAAGCATCAGAAGAACGCGTATACAGGACGGTTGCTACATCCTCACTTGTCACGGTCATTGCGTATATGTTGGGAATGACCTTTGACCGAATGGAGCAGTATTATGGCGAACATAATGCTGAGCTAATGGTTAAGTTAAAAGATAATCGTGAGGCCACGATTATCCGTTATTTAAATCGTCTTCGAACCGGTGTGATGTTGCATTTTAAGGACGTTGACAATGAGATTAAATATAATATGGGAAATATCGATCGTATGGAATGGTTCTCAGCTGAGGAGATTCGAATCTTGCGCAAATGGGGAATTGAGACGGTCCAGGTGAACTATCGCGCAGACAAATATACGGAGTTATTCTGCGGTTTGATTGCTGACCATATTGACGCTTGTAAATCTATTTTTCCCGATTGGGTCAACTTCGATTACATTCGTGATTTATTCATTATTCCGAAGTTTAAAAAGCCGGAAGTAATGAAAGAAGAATATTACAAATATATGTCTAATTTGAATAATTATCCTTTTCAGATGTATATCCATTGGACCCCTGGGGAGTATGGCAATATTCTTTATAGTGATGGTAAATTCTTGACATTGCTCTATGAACAGCATGGGGATATGTTTCATGATCGTTCGAAATATCGCGATGCGGTGGAGGATACGAAGAAAAACATATATGACTATATCGATCATTGCAGACGGGTTATGATTGTGGTTGATTGTGAGAATTCGGACGTGTTTAAGCTTCATGCGGTACTCAAGAATCTTGATGAAGATGAGATGGGAAAGATTGAAAAGATAATTTTATACGATGACGTGCATACCTCATCTGGTTGGGACTGGTTGGAAAAATTTGTAACTATCCCGGTAGAACACGTCGAGGTGGATCGTGTTACGGAGCACAAGTCTCTGGTGGATCTTCGTATGACGGCTGGCATCTGTCAAGCTTATTATCGGGATAATATAGATGCCTATATTCTTTGTTCCAGCGATTCGGACTTCTGGGGGGTCATTTCGGCAATCCCGGAGGCGAATTTTCTTGTGCTGTATGAATATTCGAAATGCGGTAAAGATATCAAGGATGCACTTACGCTTCGTAATATCTATCATTGCTCGATGGACGACTTTTATACGGGCAATGCTGGAGAGATTCGTCGAGTGGTTCTTCGTAAGTCATTAGAGCGAGAGACTAGTGACCTGATCGGCAAGAATGGATATGAGCTGACTCGCAAGATTTTTGCCGATAACTATATCGAAGCAACTGAGTCTGAAATTCGGAAATTCTATGATAAATACGTCCAAACGCTGAAGTTAAAGATTGATGAGGATGGATGTTTTTATGTTGATATTGCAGAATGATGGGATACGAAAAGGATAATTTGATATCCGACATATTTATTATGTGGATGCGAACTGTCTGAGGTATGCAGTATTTTTCAAATATTCCTAATTTCAGTGTTGGAGATCATAAAGAAAAAAGATACTATAGTACTAAAACAGAGATAAGGAGTTGTGGGTGAATGGCCGTTTATGATAAGTGGGGCTTTGACGAGGATGGATATAATCATGAAGGCTACAACAAGATGGGATTTGACCGTGAGGGTTACAACAAGCAGGGATTTAACATTCATGGTTTTAATCGCCAGGGAATTAATCAGAAAACATTAAGAGATTGCGATGGATACGATGCAGAAGGCTTTGATATTGATGGCTTTAATCGTGATGGTTTTAATAAGGACGGCTATAATAAAGACGGTTACGACAAAGATGGCTTTAATAGTGAGGGATATGATTGTGAAGGATTCAATGTAGCTGGCTATGACAAGGGAGGTTATAACAGAGAGGGATATAATCAGGAAGGTTATGACCGAGACGGATTCAATGTGGACGGAATAGACAGACATGGCTATAATCGATACGGTTTTAACGCGGAAGGTTACGATTGTGATGGTTATGACAAAGAAGGTTATAATAGAGACGGCTTAGATAGAGAAGGCTATAACCGGGCGGGCTATAACAAAGACGGTTTCGATAGACGAGGCTTCAACCGCGAAGGTTATAATGCAGAGGGTTACGACCAGCAGGGTTACAATAGAAAAGGCTACAACGCAAGAGGCTTCAATCGAGAAGGCTATAATAAATATGGTGTTGATGCCTCTGGTTATGACAAAGAGGGATATGATCGCTGGGGCTTCGATGCAGATGGCTTAGATCGCGATGGCTTTGATATTTACGGTTATGATGCAGAGGGGTTCAATATCCTTGGTTTTGATGAAAAAGGTTTCGACAGAAATGGTATTCATCGAGAAGGCTTTGCAAAAAGCGACTTTGATGAGGCGGGATACCATATTTTTACTGGATTTAATCTTCAGGGCTATGACAAAGATGGCTATAACATTAATGGATTTAATGAAGACGGCTATGATAGAGATGGCTATGATATAGAAGGTTATGATCAGGAGGGCTATAACAGAAATGGTTTCAATGTAAATGGTTATGATCAGGAGGGCTATAATATAAATGGTGTTAACGCAGCAGGCTATGACCGTGCGGGTTATGATATTGACGGCTATGATTGTAATGGAATTGACCATGACGGCTATAATCAAGAAGGTTATGATCAAGAAGGTTATGATAGATATGGTTATGACCGAAATGGTAAGCAGAAGAAATATAGTGTTAATGATTTGAAACCGGGCATGACAGTTTATCATGTTACCTATGGAGCCGGAGTAATTAAGCGAATTGAAAGGGAAGATGGACAAGAATACATTGTTTTGACATATCCTTTTTCGAAAGAAGAATACATCTATAATTTCCCGGAGTCCTTTACTAATTCGCCCAATATTTATCTAACGATTGAAAAACCTGAATCCTTAAAACAGAAGGAAGAGAACTACTCTGAAACGGAAAATCAGCGAGAAATTAAGTGGTATTCGGGTTTGGCTAGATATTTACGTGGAGATTATTTGGCAAAAAAATTGAGGCAGGCAGAGGCTGATTTCACACCAAGTATATTTTGTTTTTTTAACAGTAGTGGATTTCTTGAGACAAGGGAGATAGGTCAAGGAATCGAGGATGTCCAGGATCAAGTTAAAAATCAGGTAAGAGCGTTATTGGCGAATCCATATTTTGCACATATAGATTATTCTGAAAACTCGAATTTATATATTGGTAAGAAAGGAATTCCAGGCAGAGTAACTGACTGGGCAGATAAGAAAGCGTCTTTATATTACCAGTATCAGATGTATATAGGAAATGTAGAAACTGCGTTAAAACTGGTTAGAGAGATAGATTTTGGGGCCGGTAGGTATATGGGTTATAGAGACCTTTATAATGTACTAACTAGTGACAAGTCTACAGTTGCTAAGCCTGCGGATGAGAGACTTTCAAAGATTATTACTTCTAACCAGGAAGATAAAAGAATACACGATATCATTGAAACTATTCAACAGAACCAGTATGAGATTATCACACATGATAAGGATGAAAACCTTCTTGTTCTTGGATGTGCTGGTTCTGGTAAAACAATGATACTTATGCACAGGATTAGATTTATGAAATATAACGATCCTGATTTTGATATGCAAAAAATTGTGGTTATTTCTCCGACTGATATTCTCGGAAAGGAAAGTCAAGAATTATCAAGAATATTGGATGTTGGAGCTATTCAGCAGATGACCATGACTGCTTTTTATAGAACAGTAGCAGATGATTTACTTAAGGATTTTTTTGACGAACCTAATATGCTTGAGAAAGCCCATATTGATATTCGTGGATTAGATGTTAGCTTGTATAAGACAGAACGGTTAGAGAAAATACTTAGCAAAATTGAGGCAATTATCGAATTGAGTACCGATATTTCTGCAGATTATAGAAAAGAGAAAAATGAAGAGATAGATGCTACTAGAAAGTTTTTTTATGAAAAATTCGGCACATACAAGGATTTTCAACATATTCAAAGCCTATATAGAAAGGCAAAAGAGGAAATAGACAAGTATAGTGAGGAGGATTTCTACCGAGTAATACATAGATGCGAGAGTGTTGAAGAGGAAATAGAAAAGCTTACTAAGGAACTAAAGTTTGCTGAGTTAGTTTACTCTATGGCTGGTATAGAAGTTGAAACAGAAGAAACTAATATCACGAATGAGAGTTATGTCGGATTCTTAAACTACACAAAGCAATTATCTGAATTCATAGATGTGGATGAATTGTATCGATATAATAAAAAGAATCATATAGATTGTGATTCGATTTCGAAGTTTATTCAGTTGCTGTGTGCTTTTGAAGATGCCACAGAAGACAGTGAAATAGCTGAAAATCTTCTGCATCGCGTTAGAAATGAATTGGGCGGATATACAGATAAGAAGGTATTTGCATATATCACTCATCTCAGAAAGAGAAAGATTGCGTTAGAGGAGATGCCTAAAAAAGCAGAAATAATGAGATATCTGTTGACTACTGGCATGATAAGAAAAAAGAAATTATCTAATAAATTAACAGATCAACAATTGATTGCAGCAGGAGATGATATAAAGACATTTTTTGATGAGATGCATTGGGAGAAAGGTGATCAAAGTCCGTTTATAGATTTTAATGCTTATGAAGAAATTCAAGCAAAGGCTCGAAGATTGAAGGAATTTGAATCAGGAGAGCATAAATGGAGATTTTTACAGGATATCATTCTCGAAGAGGTTGGTGTTAATCAAGAAGGAGGAGAGTATTACATTAATGCTTCTCAGGCGTTTGCGATTTGCTATTTGTTGCAGCAGATTTCTGATATTAGAAAATATGATAAGCACTATTTTTTTGTTGATGAGTTTCAAGATTTTTCAAATACAGAGTTAGCTTTTATTACAGAATTTATGCCAAATAGTGTTTTCAATTTCTTTGGAGATTATCAGCAATGTATTAATCCCAAGGGAATTGCTGAAGAAGATACGCTGGTGATTAGAAGTATATTTACTAGGCATTATAAGGTTAACGAAAATTACAGAAACGCAAAGCCAATAACACAATATGTTAATAAGAGATTTGGAATGAATATGTTAGGAATAGGTCTTGACGGTGAGGTTGCAGAAAAGACCGCACCGACTGCTATGCCTTTAGAGAAGGGTGACAGAGGTGCTATCGTAGTAGCCGAGGATTTCACGGGTGAAATAAATTTGCCTGGTCAGCAGATTTTCTATTACGAGCAGGAAGAAAAAATCTATAGGGATGCTTACAATGTTATTCCGGTTTCTTTGGCAAAGGGTTTGGAGTTTGAAAAAGTTATCGTTATCACTGAAGGAATGACCGAGAATCAAAAATATGTTGCTTGTACGAGAGCAATTAGGGAACTTCAAGTCGTTGATTAGTAAACTGCTGAAATAATAAAGTAAATTATATCGATAGTGGAAAAGGGCTGTAAATAATATACACAGCCTTTTTGCATTTCTTAAATTCTATAGCTGGAGAAGTGATAAATATGTGACAAATAGGACAGAATGGTTTTTCGTAAAAAAGAGAGTGCTCTTCATTGAGAACAAGAGTGAGGAAGAATTGTTTTCATTGAGTTGAGCACTACAGTCTACTAAGATGTACTCCTAACGAAGAACTGGTTGGGCGGAAAATACGAAAAGTTTTTATTGAATAGATTATTGTAGAAAAAGGTCATTTTTGTAGAGCATACCTATCTACATGGTTTTCTTTTTTCAGTGTGATAGTATAACAGCATCAGCTATCGCGACAGGTGAAAAAAAGATAAGGAGAGAAAAATATGGTTAGCAAACGATTCAGAGTTTTAAAACGTGTTGGTGACAAGAATTATGTGTTCTGCCCGGCAGCACTTCGGAATTGCATAAGTGAATATCGACATTCACGTAGAGAGCAGGGATTTAATGAAAAGACCGAAGACGTGGTGGGAGAATTGTCTGATGCTGCGTTAGTGTCTATGGACGCCATCCGCAATTGGATGTATGGCAAAAATGGTCCTTCTGATATGGATGCGGTTCAGGCAATTGCTGACTGTATGAAGATTGATTCGATGAGATTATTGATTGAAGAGGAGCCTAAGATTATGGAGAAGACTACGAATAATATGCAGGATGTTGTTAATTATGAGAAGACGAAGGACGTGATCCGGGTTGTATACCAGAAAATGTGTCGTTTCCTGGATAACGCGGTGGAGAATCGTTGCTATGATGGCGAGATGATTGAGTGTATGGAGGACTATAATGAGGGGTGCGCTGAATTTGGAGCGATGTATTCCGAACTTGTATCGACATTGCATTGCAGTATGTTGGATATTCCCCAGTCGATTTACCGACAGTTAGAGGAGATTATTACGGATGGAATTATCGGGTTTTGCCATCATGGTATGTCCGAATATCGCTATATGCCGCAATGGGAGACTTCCTATTATCGGAATTGGTGTACGGAGCATACACAGGATTCGGAAGATTTTATTACTCCGTATCTGTTCTTAGAAGATCGGAGAAAACAATTCTATGAAGATATGCGTGTGGTGTTGCGGGACTATTTAGTCCTGTAACACTACTGGAACAGGAGGGCGAGAATGGTAGGATATATTATTTTAGTCATATTAGTGGTTTCTTTTATCGTGGCATACCCGTTCTCCACGATTATTATCCTGGCGGTTGGCTGTGGAGTACTGCTTCTGGGGTCTATCTGGTCCTTTATTGCGGATCGTGTCAGGTCCGGCGAGGAGGGAATACGTCCGGTTCAAAAGGGGTATGGGATTGCATTGTCTGCGATTGCTTTGGCATTTTTTATCGTGTTGGGCTGTGTACCTACTTGGAGAGAGTATGAGCAGGAACAGCGTAATGAAGCGGAGAGAAAACGTACGGAAGCAGAGGCAAGGCGTCGCCAGGAGGATTTAGACAAGGTTCGCAGGCAAATCGAAGCGGACAAGAATAAGCAGAAACGTGAATTGGCGAATCTTAAGGCCGAGGGCGAAAAGGCACAGCAGAAGAACTCGTCAAATAAGAATTCCTCCACGAAGAAGTCTTCGAGTAGTTATACCTATGGTCCGGACGAGTATGACAGTTATGAGGATTATATGGATGACGCCTGGGGCTATGATTTTGATGACTGGGACGATGCGGACAGTTATTGGGAGGATTGGTGATTATAGGAGGTGAATCGGTATGTTGTATTTTCTTTTGGGATTCTTGTTTCTTTTGTTTTGCGTTGTCGCGGTTATTGCATTTACACGTGATTACAGCCGGGCAACAGCACTGAAGAACAACCAGTCCTATTATCTTGACGCGAACCATGTATGGCGGGATGCGCGTACAGAGGAGCCGATTCATTTCCAAATAATCAATGAACTGGGTCATTTGGTGGACGGATCCTATGATGGACGTATTATTTATCGTGATTATACTCTTGAAGCTTTCAATCTGGCGAAAAAAGAATACGATGAGACGGTGGCCCGTTGTGCGAAAACGACTCGTGAGAATTATGAACGTGCGTGTAAAGAGCAGATCTATTGCTATGAGAAGTTAAGTGCAATCTTCACAGAGAAGAGAGATGATAAAAAGGGACCACAGTACTCTATGGAGGTTACGAAGACGCTTCTTCGATGTGAGGATAATCAGGAATTAATCGAACAGGAGATTTCGGTTGGTTACCATGAAGAGGATGTGATTCGGGTATTGACGGATGCGCTGAGTGGGCTCATTGTCAGGGCAAGCTTCGAGGCAGAATATCGATATCAGTATCAGATTGTGGATTATAACTACTACATCATTCATCATGGGGAGTATTGGAAGAACGCCGGGCTGGATGAAGATTCGGCGTGGGAATATGCGCAGAAGGTTGGCGCATATCTTAACTATCCATATGGCGATAGTCCACAGAGGAGATAGTATGAAGAAATTGTATTGTTATGGTGACCTAGATGCAGATCGTGGTGATGTATATTATGATGGAGTTGGATTTGTACGTCACATCGGAGAACAGTGGCTGCTGGCGGGCGGGATAGTTTTTGATAATGAATTGGACCTCCTGCGCTATATTACGAAGGACTATCGACGTGAACTGGATGAGTTCGGTACTATTTTGGTATTCGATGAGAAGACGCAAGCACTAAGTTATCGCATGGAATATGGTGTAAAAGAGTACGTGGGGGAACCGGCTCCCGATTCGACGAGTGTTAGCGGAATTTTCTGTCGTAATCGGAAAGAGAGTTACATCGAAATCGGATATCTGCACAAAGAAAAAATCAAGGTGTATAAGGACGAAACAAGCGGATTGATTGTTCCGCATGATTACGTAATAGAATTCGCTTATTACAATGAAATTGTCGATTATAATCTGGCATTAATTGCCAACCCGCGAAACCAAGAGCGAATGGGGATGAGTGAGGCTGCCTTTCATAGATACGCGGAGAGTATAGGGGCATATCTCACATATCGATAGGAGGAAGAATTTATTGTATAGGCTGTTATGTCATTTTGATAAATCTGAATATAGTCTAATTCTTAACTGTCACTCATATAGTGAACCGCTTGTGAATACTGTAAAAAAGATTAGTGATATGCTTCTTTATCATATCTGTGCAGAACGAAAAAAGATAGAAGCTAATCTCTACATGAAGGATAGAGGCGGATGCTACATAGACCGGGAGGAGAAAGAACTGAATCACGTGGTACGAATAGTAGTCGATACCGAAGGACCTCGTCTTTCAAGACTTGTGAAAGAGTTAGCACCGGAAACGGCATTGGGGATGGAATGGAGAGTCTGGATTGAAGAGACAGTAGAGAAGAAAGACTACGATGAAATATATGTCAGTCAACTGAGACATATTACGGAATTATTAGGGTCGGAATTTGAAAATCGTAGGTTTGTCGAGGATCTGGGATATGAGAAACGATATCTACTAAGCAGAGGAATCTATACGATAGGAGATTACTGTCGATGTCAAGTGTGGTATGGTCATGGAATGTTGGATGGGTGGTATGACCCGCCTTGCGAGATGCTTCGTGAGATTGAATGTCTCTTCAGAGAGAAACATATTTTTGAACGAACGAAGTGGCTTAAATTAGTGGCAACCATGTATCTGTATTCACCAGAGGAAGTGTTGAATGCCAAATTATATGAGATTGATTGGCATGACTGCAGGGCGCTTGTTCCTAATCGTATACTCAAACTGACGTTGATAGAAGGCCTTCAGACAGTGGAAGATTATCTGACTTCTGAACAGCGTGGCAATATATTCTGGTGGGAGGAAGAGAGCGCGTACTTCGGTATGTGGGGCATTGCGCTGCCTAAGACTTATAAAAAATAAAGTTTTAAATTTATAAAAATGTATTTCACTTGAATTAAAGCCAACTTCAAGTAGTACCATAGGAATATGGAGGTACGAACTATGGTTTACGAGAAGAATGGGACTTACGATATCAATGTAAATGAATATCCGAGATTCCCCGGGGAGACCGGTGACTCGGCAAGAATTCAGCGCGCCATCACGGACTGTCCAAGTGGCGTGTTGTTTTTTCCGAAGGGCGTGTATGAGATTGATACGATGCTGGAGGTTCGAAACTGCTGCTCACTGTTATTACATAAGTCAGCGGTGCTGAAGGCGGTTAAACCGATGCCATATGTCCTGTTCTATGATGCGGCGGCATCCTATCCGGATTTGCAGGAATGTGACGGACATCTTATTCCTTCCGATGATCATGATGCGGAGGATTGGAATCTCTATATTGTCGGTGGTTATGTAGACGGCGCAGGGCTAGCCAGTTGTGTGTGTCTGAATAGTTTTAAGCATTTTACAATGCGTGATGTGTCCCTTCGTAATGGTAAGAAGTATGGTCTTCGCATTGAGGAAGAGGGAAGCACCTGGACCTATGAGCTGGTGGCACAGAATCTGTATGCGAAGTGCACGATGCCGGGGCTTGCGGGCAATGCCGGAATCAGCTCTCGGGGTGGAGACAGTCATTTCATAGATTGCATAGTGGTGGATTATACGAGAGGCTTTGAATTGCTGGGAGGTGGTTCCAATCGTCTGACCAGATGTCATGTCTGGGGCGGTCCGATTCCGCCGAGAACGGAAGGCGAACTGCCGGAGATGTTGATCGATTCCGTGAATTATGTGCTTAGCTCTTATGATGCGATTCTTACGGATTGCTATGCGGATACCGGCAAGACCGGGTATCTGATTACCGAGAATACGCGACTCATCGGATGTAGCTATTTTAACAACTATACTTACAAGATGGACGATGTAACAGTCATTGATCACCGCTCGGGCGCCCTGCTCGTAGACAACTGTATGTTGCGTAAGGATAGTCCTCATGCGACCCTGTATCGGGGCACGAAGGAAGGTGTTATCTGGAGCAACAACATCACCACAGGTGGCATGGAATATTAGTCAGAGGAGGAACTCTATGAAACAGAATGTAATGGTAACCGGTGCCGGCAGAAGCTATGCCCTAGGTTACAACCTGGTATTGCGCTATCTGGAGAATGGCGACCGCGTCGTGGCCACAGTGCGTAAGCCCTGTGAGGAACTCGAACAGCTAAAAAAACAATATGGCGACGATCTCATCATCCTCACAATGGACATTGGGGATACTGCATCGGTAAATGCGGCCGAGCAGGAACTGGAGAAGCAGATTGATCATCTGGACCTGATTATTAATAATGCAGTGACGGTATCGCCGGACTGCGCCAAGGAATTCTTTGATGTGAATCTGGATTATATTGCACATACGGTGGATGTGACCTCGGTGGGTGCAATGCGTGTTATTAAGGCCTTCTACCCGATGCTTAAGAAGAGTCAGATGACGGCCTTAGTAATGAATATTTCCTCCGAGGCGGGCAGTATCGGCTGCTGTGGTCGTGTCAACAGTATCGAATATTGTATGGCGAAGGCTGCTCTCAATATGGCGACCGTTTTGTTGGTCAACACCTTCAAGGATGATCCGAAGCTTAATCTCTTCTGCATTCATCCCGGATAGATTCGTACAGATGGCGATCCGGACAACCCGGCACCATTATCCTCCTACGAAGCCGCAGAGATTCTGCTTAAGCTTTTTGAGGAGAAACGAGAAGATTTAACCGGGCCCAGATTCATTACGAATACGGGAGAGGCATATCCTTTTTAAAGGAAATTCGGGATTATGCCAAACAGTGCGGTGCCTGGGGATTGGTAAATCCGGTTACCCGAACCGTACCCGGCGGCAAGGTCATCACTATAGATACAGCACTATCCCTCGATAGTGCTGTATTCTTTTGCATTTTTCTCGACCGCATTCTTGGCGGCGGCAATGGCGGCGTTCAGACAGTCTAAGTCCGGTTGGATGTGTGCGGGGCGGGCAAGGGTGCCGGTTCGCTTGGCGATCTCGTAGTTGGTAGCCACCAGTTGGCCGTGGGCGATCCGATCCTTCATGGGAGTCTGCAGATGGGCGGTAATCATCTGGAGAACGGCCCGGGGAGAACTGCCATGGTTTCCGAAGAATAGGTACATAAGCTGACGAACCCCTTCGGCTGGAAGATCATTGATGAGCTGCATAAGAGAAGCAAGAATCTTGGCATCCTCGTCTTTGGGGGAGATCTTATCCATGTCCGGATAGGTGCACTGTAAAAGGTATGGAGTGGGATTCTTATCGGTCAATTTGAACCAATGAATGCACTGACCGACGGAAGGCTCTGAGACACCGGACTCCCAGTTCATAATGGTTCTTCGCGTTACTCCGATCTCCCAGGCCATATATTCCTGAGATTTTCCGGACTCATTTCTGGTTAAACGTAATGCTTCTGCAATTGTCATAGAATCTCCCTCCGTTTCAAAAAGCACTTCTTAATCATAGTCTATCACACAGGGTAAAAATTTTCACATAATTTTTTGATGAAGAACTAAAAGAGAAAAAACATGCACAAAACTTTCCGTAAGATGTATCTTGTGAAATGCTGATGGAAAGGCGCGCTGCTCCTATGATGTAGATACATCACACAGCATTATTTTTTCCACGAGGAAAGGAGTATCGCATGAAAAAAGTCAGTATTGTTGCATTAATCGTGGCGCTTTTCATCCCCCTAATGGTTGGTGGGGTCTCGGCGGTTCTGTCTGCAAAAGGAATGACTGCCTATGGGAACTTGAACAAGCCACCCTTGTCGCCGCCAGCCTGGGTGTTCCCGGTGGCCTGGACGATTCTGTACCTGATGATGGGCTTGGCGTCCTACTACATTCTTGTTTCCGAAAGTGATAACGGCAGTAAAGCGATGGCACTGATTCTGTATTCCGTACAATTGGTGATGAACTTCATGTGGTCCATCGTTTTCTTCAATTGGGGCGCATACATGTTTGCGTTCCTCTGGCTGATTGTCATGTGGGGAATCGTGATATTCTGTGCGACGCGTTTCTGGGGAATCAATCGGTTGGCCGCATGTCTGTTGATTCCATATATTTTGTGGCTGACATTTGCGGCGTATCTAAATATGGGGGCTTACATCCTGAATCGGGCGTAAGATCTCACGGTTTATGAAAGGAGAGATTGCTATGAGAAGTATCACAACATTTCATCTGCAGTACGCACATCGTTTCTATGGTTTCAAAGGAGAAGCGCAGTATCTGCACGGGCATACGGGCACCATGACCATCGAGGTGGAGGACTGTATCAACGAAGGGGTCAACATGGTGTTTCCGTGTAATGAAATCAAGAAGATTGCCTGGTCAGTGCTCAAAAATTTTGACCACGCACTCATCTTACGATGTGACGATCCGATTCTTCCGGCTATTTTGGATGTCTATGAGAAGCAGGGAATTAAGGATGGTGCCCCGCAGAATACCATGGTTGGCTGTGCCTTCAAAACGGAGTTGGCAGAGGCGCACCCGAATTGTCGTCTGGTCATTACCAAGGAGACTATGACCGTGGAGGGAATGATTAAGATTACGCATGAGCTGTTAAAGGATAAGCTGAATATCGCAAAGATTACCTTTACCAGCGGCGATAATACGGCATCGGAGGAATACAAGGTTCGCGGAAACAAGGACAGATGCCCGCTGTGCGGAGTTGCCCTGGACGAGCATGGAATCTGCCGTAAATGCGGTTATCGTAAATAGAATTCATTCAATAACGAAACAATGGCAGCAGCCTCGTGTCCCGTGTCGGGCATGGGGCTGTTTTTTTGATTCTGGTCATATTAAAAATATCAAAACTGACTATATCAATAATACCAAAATGAATTTATAATGAGTGCAACCCACATGGAAGTATTGGATGCCGGAGGGGATGGAGGTGGTTTGATGTTATCTGAGACGACAAGAACAAATAAAAATAGAATTGATGTGAAAAGTATTGCTATTACGGCATTATTTACGGCGCTGGTGCTGGTGTTTACGGTGTTTGTGAATGTACAGCTGCCCTTTGGCGGAAAAGGCGGATTGATTCATCTGGGAAACATTCCGCTGTTTGTTGCGGCAATTCTCTTTGGAAAGAAGGTCGGCGCAATTGCGGGGGGCGTGGGAATGGCACTGTTTGATCTTTTGTCCGGATGGACCGTATGGGCGCCCTTCACTTTGGTGATTGTTGGACTCATGGGCTTTGCTGTCGGTGGAATCGCCCATCATAAAAAGAAATATATCGAACTGTGGAGTGCATTGGCGGTGGTTGTGGCTTGTACAATTAAGGTGGTCGGGTACTATTTTGCGGAAGTGATTCTGTACTCGAATTACATCGTTCCCTTCGCATCGATTCCGGGGAATGTCATTCAGGTTTCGGTAGCCGGTATCGTTACGCTTCCGCTCATTCGTCCGCTTCGCCGTGTGGCAGTGAAGATGGACCTGGTACATGGCTAACTGTACAAAGTATTAATTGTAAATAATACCAATTGCAAAATAATAATAGACAAATGGAGAATCGTATGAATTATAAGATGATGACGCCGGGTCCTACGCAGGTAAGTCCGGAGGTAATGAGCGCGAGAGCGGAGTTCTTTCGCAATCCGGATATCGATGAAGTGTTTGTGGAGGAATATAAGCAGCTGTGTCTTAAGATCAGCCGGTTATTGCATACCGACAAGGAGACGTTTATCCTGGACGGAGAAGGAATCTTAGGTCTTGAGGCGGCATGCGCATCCTTAATCGAACAGGGAGATCGTGTACTGGTTATCGATAACGGAATCTATGGCAAAGGTTTTGCGGATTTTGTTAGGATGTACGGCGGCGTAGTGACCTTCTTTAGCACCGATTATCGGGATGCGATTCCGGTGGAGGCGTTGGAAGCATTTCTGGAGACGTCTCATGATTATAAGATTGCAACACTGGTGCACTGCGATACGCCCAGCGGAGTCCTGAACGATGTGGACGCTCTAACCGAGACGCTTCACAGATATGGAATTCTGACCATCGTGGATGCGGTGTCCTCCATGTTCGGAGAGCCGCTTTCTCTTGAACATATTGATATCCTGTGCGGCGGATCCCAGAAGGTGATCTCTGCACCGCCGGGGTTATCTTTTAATGTTGTAAGTGAGCAGGCGAAGGCAGTCATTCGTGACCGAAGGACGCCGATTGCTTCTTTCTATGCGAACCTAAAGGTGTTCTTCAACTATTATGAGGAAAAGTGGTTTCCCTACACTATGCCGGCCAGCGATATCAAGGGACTGCAGGTGGCGATTGATCGCATTGCGGCAGATCCGGACATCTACGCACGTCATAAACGCATCGGCGAGGCGACGCGGAAGGCTTTGACGGAGGCCGGATTAACCCTCTACTTGCACGGTGGGTATTCCAATACGGTTACGGTTTTCGAGGTCCCTAAGGAAACAACGGCAGAGCAGATTCTTCGCGTCATGCGGGAGGAGCATCAGATTCTGATTACCGGCTCCTTCGGGGACCTGACAGGAAAGGTCATCCGCATCGGACATATGGGTATGAATGCCAATGAAGAGGACATGTCAGTGGTTCTGTCTGCACTGGAGCAAACGCTTGCAAAGTTGGGGGTTGAGACGAAAAAGTCACTGACTGTTTTGCGTGGTTAGTACAAAAGACTCTAAAAAACGGGGCAAAAAATAAAAAGGAATAAGTGAAAAACGGGGCATAATCTCGAGAAAAAGGTTTGAAAAACGGGACAAAATCATATATTATGTACTTGGAGGTTCGAGATTATGTTCAGAAAAGACGCAATCACAATAAAAGAGTGGATAGAAAACTCTAATAAAGCTCTTTTGGTAACGGGAGCCAGACAGATTGGAAAAACATGGCTTATCAGAGATGAAATCGAGAAGAGTGGCCTTAAAAGGTTTGAGATTAATTTTATTGATCAGCCTTCTATGGTAGATTATCTTAATGCCGAAATGAGTGCCGAGGATTTCCTGACTAAGCTTAAAATGATTATGCCGGAGGAGTATAAGCCGCATGAAACGGTTGTTTTTTTCGATGAAATTCAAAAATGTCCGGAAATCGTAACGAAGATTAAGTTCTTGGTTGATGAGGGAAGCTTCCGATATGTCATGAGTGGATCTTTGCTGGGGATAGAACTTAAGGGGATAGCGTCAGCTCCTGTCGGCTATTTGACAATTTTAAGAATGTACCCAATGGATTTTGAGGAATTTATGGTTGCAAATGGTGTTTCGGCAACAACCTTAGATATGCTGAAGGACAAGTTTAATGTCAAGCAACCTGTGGATGATTATATTCATAAAAAGCTTCTTTCTCTATACTTTGTATACCTCATTGTCGGAGGTATGCCTGATGCAGTGAAGAAATATATTGCGACAAAGGATATTCGCGAAGTTGATAAGATACAAAAAGATATAGTGGAATTGTATAAAGAAGATTTTTCACAGTATGAACACGAGGATAAGAAACTTAAATTAAGATCCATATACGAAATTGTCCCTGCAGAATTAAATAAGCAGAATAAGAAATTTGTTTTTACCATGCTTGATAAGGAACTAAAATTCGACAGATATGAGAATAGTTTTTTGTGGCTAAAGGATGCGGGAGTTGTAATACCGGTATATAACGTTGATTCACCAACAATACCATTACTTGCAAGCAAGAGTAGTAATGTATTCAGACTGTTTTCAAGTGATATCGGTTTGCTGACAAGTGCTTATCCTACAGAAACCAAGGTCGAATTGATTAGCCAAAACGGGGAAGTCAATAACGGAGCTCATTTTGAAAATGCAGTTGCACAGCAATTGATAGCAAATGGATTTGAACCATTTTTTTGTAAGAAGAATAATCTGGGCGAGATGGATTTTGCGATAGAAATAAGCGGCAGAGTTGTACCGATTGAGGTCAAGTCCGGCAAAAACTATAAATCCCATAAAGCGCTGGATAACTATATGGAGGTAGCGGATTATCATATTGAGAGCGCATATGTTCTTTCAACCGCTAATGTTGAGAAAGTGGGTAAAGTAACGTATCTCCCAATATACATGAGCTATCTTATCAAAGAAACTAAGGTGGATCAATTGATTGTGGATTTGAATCTGTCAGGCCTATAATTCAGGAGGAATTGCAACATGACCGACCAACAACAAAAAGAATATCTGGAAAAATATGCAGACTGTGTGGATCAGGTGCCGGAAGCAGAGCGTGATTTTTTTCGTGAATTGGTTGAGAGGGGTTGTGCGAATGCGTGGTCGGTGGCACTTCAGATCAAAGCATATTCGTGTTATGGCGGGAATACGGTATGGGACTGCGATTGGGAGGCGTCCAGAGATTGTTTGCTGAAGCTGGTGAGCATCGACGACAATCCGTTCTACTATAACACCTTAGGATATATCTATTATTATGGGCGATGCAACGGTGGAGTACCTGAGTATGAGAAGGCGTTTCAGTACTTTAGCGTAGGTGCGGCACAAGGCGTGTATGAGTCGATGTACAAGCTTGCGGATATGTTTGCGAAGGGAAACGGCTGTATTAAGAGTCCAAAGGCTGCCGCCAATATTATTCTTTCATTGTATAACGAGAATAAGGAGATTTTTGAGGCAGGTGCTTACGACGGGAAGTTTGCGGATGTGGCACTTCGAATGGGCGGACTTTTCGAACGCGGAGACGGTGTGGAACGCAACATCGAAGAGGCATATGCGTACTATTTGGAGGCGAAGCTTGCCATTACGAAACGGGTATCCGAACACAATCACTATGGGGATTGCAAGGTGCAAAAGAATATTGAGGATGCACTGATGCGTGTCAGTGCGTTACTTCCGGATGATTTCTATCGTAAATACGAAGAATTGGTGGCACCTTCTCCGATGGGAGATCTGCTCACAAAGTCGGTTGGATTGGATATAACCATCGACGAATATAAGGGGTATTATCGCCTGAAAGCGAAGAGCTTTGCGGGGGAGAATGCGTGCGGAGCCGTGCTCATCAATATGCCGCGAATGAGGTATTGTGAGCTTGCAACGGAGATGACGCTGTATCTGGATAAAGGCTCAGAGATTCTGAGTGAGGACATGGAGTTTCCCTACACGGCATTTATTACCGATATTAATTATGATCCCGTTCGGGAAGAATGGAAGTTAATGTATCGTGATGTGGAAATGCTTCGCTTTAAATGTGAGAAGTTTTTCTTCTATTAGGGAGAAACAAAAAAGAACAAGAAGAGTCTGTTCTAATTCCGAAAGGAAGGGGCAGATTCTTTTTTGCTTCCAGGGAGATTTATTGGACTACGCGTGAGTATACTAAATGTTATAGAAATAAAGGTTTCATCTGACCAGCAAGTTGGAGTTGGCGGAGTAGCGAAAGTCTCCTGGCCGTTGACCAATATGCCGAAATAGTCGGATAAGATAGTGTCATACAAGTTAGATTTCGGAAGATAGGATGAGTAATGAAAAAGCAAGAAAAAGGTAGAAGAGGTAGATGTTTTACTCTATCTTTTTTCTGTCCGGAAGATTGGTATAATGTGAGTATAAAGTGATTGCAATTCTTTTGGAGGAACCTATTATGAGAAGTAAGAAGTATCGAGTGTTTCACGATGAAGTCGGTAATGAGTATCAATTTAGTCATGTTAAGTTCACTGATGAAATCAAGAATTACAAGCAGAGAAAAGAAGTATTCGGAGAGAGTGTAAAACTTAAGGATGTATATAATCATTTATCTGATTGTCTATGCGTATCCGTAGAGGCGATTAAAAATTGGAAGATGGGTTATAATGGTCCGGCAGATTTGACTGTTGTAAAGAATATGGCGGATTATCTGGAAATACCCTATACGAAACTTCTCGACAACTCAAGAGGAGATGATTACATGTGTGAAATCAAAGAAAAAGTCATTAATATGAACATTGCAACTGATGAAAAGGAAGCATTGCGATCGATTATCAGAGATCTTTTGGAACTTATCAACCAATTTTATCCATCATTAATGTATACAAGGGTAATTGATGAACATCAGCAAGTAATAGAAGATGGAGTTATCGATTATTATTCTATATGGTTGAATAAGATTAAAATAAAAATAGACCAGAGCCGTTTGGTAATTAGCCAAGATGCTTATCAAAGGCTGGAGAGGCTGTTTCTTGAAACGTGTGCTTTCACGGATTCGACATGGCACTGTCAGACTCGATGGATTAGTATCACTCCGGTTTTTGAGTTGTTTTATAAAGTTGATTTAGATGACGATATCGATTGGTCAGACATCTCGTTAAGAGGGAAGGACGAATACGGTATTAGTGAAAAGGTTCAAGATAGATTAGTATCGGACTACAAACACTATGAATGGAATGTTGAGGTGTGTGATGCCCTGTATATGATTGGATTAAAAATCGGTTCATGGTATTTGGATATAGTAGAACACGATTTTCCGGAGTTATTTGTTTAGTTTCTTCATAGCTGCTACAGTGTAATGATTCTCTTTCTGTGTAACTGTAGCGGAGCCGGTTACGGCTATTGTGGTAGGAAGATAATAGAGATGAAATCAGCCACAGACTCACTTTCTGAATAATAGAAAGAACAAACACATATCATATGAAAGATAGAGGTTTAAAAGATGAGCAATATTATGTATTTGCAGCAGGTAAACATGGCAGGATTGGATATTGAGTGCAATTGGCGGAAGGATGCAAGGGAGCGTTTTGTAACGATGCTAAGTCCGGTGGTGGAGGGAACTGACTATGAATTAGTGTTGAATCAAACGGACAAGAGCAGTCATCTGGTTGAGGTAAGAAATCGACAGACCGGAAAGAGGGAATTCTTTTTTAGAAAGCTCTGTGATATGCGGGTAAATGGTGTGTTCGATCGCGAAGCCTATGCCCGTACGAAGGCTTTTATGGAATTGCCTGAAAATGAGAGACCGAACAAAACGCAGATCTATGTACATCTGTCAAATGAAGAAATGTGGAATGCGATGTGTGCTTTGGTTGGGAAAACGAACTGGATGACGATATAGAGTCCTCTTTTACATATGTGAAGTTGAAAAAGGAATAGTCAGTGATTCAGATTATCGCATATTATCTATGTAAACAAAGATATGATAGTAAGTAGGGATATGGTACAATATGTTGTGGTTTTAAAACTGCAGCATATTGTGATGTGGAGATGCTTCGCTTTAAATGTGAGAAGTTTTTCTTCTATTAGGGAGAAACAAAAAAGAACAAGAAGAATCTGCTCTGAATTCCAAAAGGAAGGCAGGAGCAGATTCTTTTTTGCTTACAGGGAGATTTATTGGACTACGCGTGAGTAGAATATAAAGTACCAAGAAAACCGGATTGATTCAATAAGGAGGAGAACTATGAGCAAGAGTACCTGGAAAATGTGTGGAAGCAAGAACCGTTATCGCGATGAGCATACCGTGAATCAGTTTCGCAAGAAATGCGAGCAGGCCCGAGGCAAGAAGCTGGATTACTATTGGTGTCCTTGCTGTAGAGGTTATCATCTGACGAGCAAGGTGGAATTGTTGGGGTAGGAAAATGAAAAAAGAACCTATCATGGATGCAATCGGTTTTTATTGAATCACGAAAGGAGAACAAAAAATGGAAGAGTTTGAAGTGGAGTTTGTAGCATATTCGCGATTGTTGTTGCGAAGCTTAATGCAAGTCAAAGAAGCAGTGATGTCGGAGGATAAGGACAAGGCCATCAAGTTGCTTGAAGAGTTGATTGAGGATACCCGGAGTGATATTGAGGAGTAGGGGGAAATATGCAGTGGAAAGTGATTGGCAGGTGCAGATGGAAAATATGTATAAGAGTATGGTATAATATTATCGCAAAATGTTCACTTCTGTGAACACAAGTGAAAAGGAGGAGCGATGACAGGAAGTAGTGTTGGGGGGACAATTGAAGAACGATTAGCAGAGGAATTGGCTCGTAAAGAATTCTTGGAAAATGAAGCAGTAACTATTGCATCTCCAGAAGCTCTTGGGGGAACGATTATGAATGTTGTATGGGAGCAGTTTATGAATCAATTGGCTTCTGCAACAGGAATGGAGTATAAAAATGCGAATGGAGACCTTCTATACAACATTAGTAAAGAAGATTTGTATTTGACACCAAAAGACTTTGAACAGGGAATATTGCCAAGCCGAAATCCCAAGTTAAAGGATATTGAGAAGCGGTACAAGAATTATGTCGAATCATTTAAAACTGATGACAATGGACATGTTTTGTATAATAAAGATAAAAAAGTTATAAAGGAAGAAGCACGAGCTTTTTTTGATGCGGGAAGACCAATGGGATCGAAGACCGTGAATAACGATCATACTATTCCACTTGCGGAAATCATAAGAGATCCGGAAATTAACGCTTATATTGACAAAGAAGTCCAGAAACAGTTTGCAAACGGGAAAGATAATCTTAAGCCGATGGATAGCGCTGCAAATCAGTCAAAGGGAGATTTGGCTATGACTGATTGGCTTGAGAAGGAAAGAAAAGTGCCTGGATATGATGAACCGCTTAAGCCAGATGAGAGATATAATATCGATAAAGAGGAATGTCTTGAAAATGATCGAGTAGCACGGGATGCAAGGGAAAAGTTGGTTAAAGAAGGAAAAGAAGAACTCGATCGCGAGGCGGATAGAGTTAGACGGACAGAAATTAAGAAAGCTGCCGGCATGGCATTGAAAGCAGCCTTTATACGTCTCTTAGCAGAATTAGTAAAGGAAATTGTCAAAGGATTTATTGCATGGCTTAGTGTGGTTAATCGTACCATAGATATTCTTATCGAATATATAAAGCAATCCATTATCTCTTTTTTGAAAAAATTGCGAAATCAACTGATGAATGTTACTCAATCTGTAATATCAGCAATTGCGACTGCGATTATAGGTCCTATTGTCGGAATGATTATGAAAGTATGGGTAATGATTAAAACGGGCTGGAATTCAATTAGAGAAGCGATTCATTATGTAAAAACTGCGCGAGAAAGAAATATTCCATATATTGAAATGGTTACTCATACTAGCGAAATTATTGTTTCTGGGTTATGTGGAATAGGAGCCATTGTTTTGGGCGAAACTATTACAAGTGCACTTTCGGCTATTCCTGGATTTTCTTTTGAAATACCGTCGATTGGTTCTTTCGCTAGTATAATGGGTATTTTTGCAGGTGCAACAATTTCTGGAATTGTTGGAGCTGTTGCGATAAATAGAATAGAGCTTCTCTTTGAAGAATATCAGAGAGCCGCTATCAGAGAAAAGAAAATTGATAACAATTCTAGAATCATGTCTCTGCAAGGTGAGATACTAGGAAATCAGATGATATGGGCAGAAGAAAATGATGAGAAGAGAAGTGTGAAAATGGCGCAGAATGAAGAGGATTCTGCGAGGATAATTCAGAAGTTGCAAGCACTTATGTCGGAAACTACTGTCTTGGAATGAGGATAAGGGATGCATAAAAGTAATACAAAATCAAATAATAAGAGGGCCGAAAAAAGTAACTCAAGACTAAAGAAAAAAGTTACTCTTTTTCGGCGAGATGATAAAACATCATCGACGGATATAACAGTTCAACGAGTTAAAGAGCGTTGCGGCCCATTTGGGCTGATTCAGCATAAAGTGACAGGAAAAGAATTTAATTCATTTTTGCTTGAAATTCAAGAAACTATTATTCAACTACAACAGGACATGGGAGCTTTTTCAAATCGAGTAACGGGTATTGGAAATGATTTGGAAAAAGTAGATAAGCGCCACAATGAAGTTGGAGAGACGACAGCTCAAGTCTTAAATCACAAGCTTGGGGAGATGCAAGTAAAACTTCAACTTATTGAGGAAAATAAGAAAAATGTTAGAAAATTACAAATTTTAACGGTTGTTGCCGTTGTAATGGCATTGGCAGAGTTGATTTTATTTTTGGTAAAGTAGAGATGATGATGTACTGATTGGTCTGTAAGCAAAGGAGCCCACATGCTATTTTTCAAATCCAAATCCGAAAAACATTTAGACAACATTCTCCTTCGCTTGGAGATGAATATGTCCAATAATTATAAGGACAATGCGCAGGACAATCTCAAGGAGCTTGAGCGCGCGTATGAGGAGTATAAGACGGCCGGGAAGTTAAATGAGAAGGCCTGCAAATACTACAGTGCCTTGTTGGAGGAGTACCGCGGGAAATTGAAGGGTTATACCCACAAGGACCAGACACCATATTGGACGAAATAGGAGTGAAAACAGATGGAATTAGCGAATATAACGGTGAATGCCCAGAGTAGTATCCGAATTGCCGGGGCAAAGACAATCTATTTTGACCCGTTTAATGTGGCGGAAGAGAAGCACGATGCGGATATTATTTTTATTACGCATGAGCATTTTGATCATTTTCAACCTGAATCTATTGCAAAGATTAAGAAGGAGACGACCGTCCTTGTTGCACCTGCGTCGATGGAGAAACAGATTCGTGCTGAGTCCGGAGTATCGGATGTCGAATTGTGGGAGCCGGGCACTCTTCATGAACTTCGGGAACTGCAGGTTGAGACCGTGCCGGCTTACAATGCTCCTTTAAAACCCTTTCATACGAAGGGCAAAAAGTGGCAGGGATATATCGTGCAGATGGACGGCATCCGCTACTATGTTGCGGGGGATACGGATGTAAACGAGGATGTCAAGAAGGTTCGGTGCGATGTGGCACTGCTCCCGATTGGTGGCAAGTTTACCATGGATAAGAAGCAGGCAGCGGTGCTGGTTGCTGAGATGAAGCCGTGTGCTGTTGTGCCGACCCATTACGGGGATATCGTGGGAAGTCCTGCGGATGGCCGTGATTTTAAGGAACTGGTCGAGAAGAGCGATGGCGGCATTCAGGTTGAACTGAAATTGTAACTTATTAAGCAAGTACACTAAATTAACAGAAAAAAGTAAGAATTGCCACCGGTAGAACTGCGGTGAGAGCTATAACTTAGGTTATGGCTCTTTTTTTACTTGAGTCCCATTAATGGTACTAAAAATGTTATATTGTGGGATTGTATAAAAGTAAACGTTATCATTTGATTATAGGAGGAAATCAATATGGAAGTGTTTTTGGTACTTCTTAGTATAGCGGTAGCAGCATTTGTTACGGAATATCCGCATTCTGCATTTATTGTGTTAGCAATTGTAAGTGGATTGGCTGCGTTCTGGTTTATCGCATCTTTTATCGAAGATCGAATTACGGCCAAAGAGCAGGGGATTCGACCGGTTCAGAAAGGGTATGGAGTCGCATTGTCTTCCATTGCGCTTGCAATATTCGTCCTGTTGAGTTGTCAGCCGTATTTCAGAAATGCGGAGACAGAGCGGCGCGAAGCAAAAGAGAAGGCGGAGCGGGAAGCCAAGATGAAAGAAATCTCCGAACTTGCGGATCGTATCAGGCGCGAAGAAGCGGACCAGAAGCAAAAAATTCAAACAGAATATGAGCAGTTGAAGGCAGAATGGGAGAAGAATCAAAAGAAAAATTCCTCAAGTTCCGGAAGTACGCATTATTCTTATAGAAAGAATCAATCTTCGAGTAGCAGTTATTTTTTGGACCCGGATGAATATGACAGCTATGAGGAGTATATGGATGATGCTTGGGGATATGATTTTGATGACTGGGATGACGCGGATAGTTATTGGGAAAACTGGTGATTGAGAGGTACGAGGATGCAATTTGTAATTGATGTGCATAGTCATATGATGCCGGGAATAGATGATGGAGCGATTGATATGGTGATGTCCAGAGAGATGATTCGCATGGCATATGCGGAAGGCTGTCGTCACTTGTTTTTGACTCCACACGCAGAGAATCTGAATGGCCATGTGGAAGAGTATTATTGCAAGATGAATGAAATTAAGCAGTGGATTCAGGAAGAGCAGCTGGAAATCCAAATATATGCCGGAACCGAGATTTATCTGGACTCTGATGGAGAATCGATTCAGTCCATCATAAAGAAACTCGGGGATGGAACCTATCCAACGATGAATGGGACCAAATATGTGTTGGTTGAGTTTTATATGGGAGGCTGTTCCTATGAGGAGATTGCCCCGATGATTACACGATTGATTGATGCGAATTATGTGCCGGTAATTGCGCATGCGGAGAGATACGGTTTGCAAATAGAAGAACTTTCTCGACTAAAAGAGCAAGGTTGCCTACTGCAACTGAATCTGTGTGACGTGTATCGCATGCCGGAGAATGAGATCAATCGTATGGCACATAGTCTTTTGAATCGGAAAATGATTGACCTCGTAGGAACGGATGCACATCGAATCGACAGAAGAATGCCCAAAATGAAGGAATATCTCCTTTGGCTTCACGAACATTGCGATGCAGAGTATATTTCTGACATTCTGTATCGTAATGCGATGCGATACCTTGGAGTAACAACAAATCAGGAGTAAACATGAACTCTACTATTATGGGCTGGAAAGAGTGGAAGACTGAGATGTCAATCGTGCGTTGACCGAATTCGGACCTTTGTAAGGTATGATGGATTCATAGATTAGTACCGAAGGAGGTAGCGTGATGTACGGTGCGATGATTGGAGATATTGTCGGAAGTCAGTATGAATTCACTTTTTTATCGCCCGAAAAGGGATTTGCTTTTTTCCCGGAGTATCGGAATCGTTTCACAGACGATACTGTGATGACATTGGCAGTAGGGGAGGCATTGATGGATCTGGACCGGGAGGCGAGTGTAAAGGAGATTCACCGGGCGGTGACGGACGCCATGCAACGGTGGGGGCGCAGGTATCCGCGGGTTGGCTACGGAAAATATTTCCGGAACTGGCTGTTTGATGAGAATCCACAGCCCTACGGTAGTTACGGGAACGGATCTGCTATGCGTGTGTCTGCGGCAGGCTGGCTCTATGATACGTTGGAAAGAACCAGAGAAGTGGCACGTGCCACGGCTGAGGTAACGCATAATCATCCCGATGGCATTCAGGGTGCAGAGGCAACGGCAACCGCGATTTTTATGGCTCGAAGCGGCTATACGAAGGGAACGATTTTGTTATATATGGAAGAACAGTTCGGGTATCGGCTGTCAGCACCTTATGAGATTATGCGCAAGTGGAAACGAAACTCCGTCGCATGTCGGGATGCCTTACCGAAGGCATTGAAGGCCTTTGCGAAAGGCCGGGATTATGAGGAAGTGATTCGTTATGCAGTGCTTTTCGGTGGGGATACGGATACCATCGCCGCCATTGCGGGCTCGATTGCAGAGGCGTATTATGGCATTCCCAAGCAACTCATCACGAGAGCAAAAGAGTATATCACTGTGGAGATGATGGAACTGTTGGAGAAATTTGACCGAACAATCGGGCGAAACGTGTGTGCGAATAGAGAAATAGTCGGCGAAGTCGATACTTATGCTCAAAATAAGGTCCTCCGGTCGGCGATTGATCGTTTCTATGCCCTGGCCGAGACGGAGCAGTACGCGGACGCTTATACGGCGGTATTGGAGGCATTAGCCGGACTTGCGGTCTCCGGCGAGGAGGTTCCGGTCCCTATGGTGGATCAGAACCATGCGATTGACACGGTGGATTGGAAGAAACTTCGCGTTGGAAGTTCTTTCTCTTTTGACAAAGAACTTCGGATGACGATTGACAAGGTCCGGGATGGGCAAGGAAAACTCTGGATTCCGCTTTACACGGATGAGGACGAGGTCCACAAACAACCCACTACGAACCTGATGATTAACCTGCGAATCATGGAATTGATTCATGCCGTGGTGCGTGAGGAGAATGTTCAGGGGCTGGTGATTAATCCTTTTGGACAGCATCTGCTGATTCCGAGAGATTATGTTGCCAAGATATCGGAATTGCAAGTAGAATAGAAGTAGTGTTAGTTGGGAGTAATGACTCCGGAAGGGGGAAAAGAGTATGCCTTTTCAGATTATCAGAGATGACATTACCAGAGTGGTGGCGGATGCCATTGTGAATACAGCGAACCCGGATCCGACCTTTGGCGGGGGAACGGATGCAGCCATCTATGCTTCGGCCGGCAGGAGGAGACTCTTAAAGGAGCGGGAGAAGATCGGGGTTATCAATCCCGGGGAAGCGGCCGTGACTCCGGCCTTCAAGCTTCCGGCAAAATATATTATCCATACGGTAGGACCTGTCTGGAGGGGTGGCGCAAGTGGCGAATTTGACACTTTAAGAAGCTGCTACGAGAAGTCCCTTGACAAGGCGAAGGAATTAGGCTGCAAATCGATTGCGTTTCCGTTGATTGCGACGGGAATCTATGGGTTCCCCAAGGATAAGGCACTGCAGGTTGCGTTAAATGCAATCCAGGGATTCTTATTGGAAAATGAAATGCAGGTTACTTTGGTTGTTTTTGACCGTAAGGCCTTCGAATTGTCCGGAAGTGTAATCAGTGATATACGCTCCTATGTGGACTCGAACTATGTGGAAGCCGCCGAGGAACGGGAGTATTCAATCTGCATGGAACGCGAAGAACCCTGCTGTGACAGTGCGCCGCAAAGAAGCAGACATAAAGGAACTTTGGGCAGGAAATCTGAGCGTGTAATGCGTAGCATTGATGCGATGTCAATGGTGGAAGAAATGCCCATGGCTGAAGCAATGCCCATGGTCGCATCTAGGCCTATGGCTGCGGCAATGCCCAAGGGCGGAGCTCTTGTTCTTGAGAAGACCTTCCAGGAGAAGCTCTTCGAGATTATTGATTCCCGAGGGTTAACCGGACCTCAGGTTTATAAGAATTATATTTCGAAGCAGGTATTCTCTAAGATTCAGTCCGACCGGGAGTACCATCCGAATAAATTTACGGCGCTGGCTCTATGTCTGTCCCTTCATCTGGATGTGGAACAGACGCAGGATCTAATCGGAAGAGCCGGTTGGGCCTTAAGCCCCAGCAATAAGACCGACGTAATCGTCAAAGGCTGCATCGTGAATCACGAGTACAACCTGGTGAATATTAACTGTATTCTTTTTGATTATGATTGTCCTGAACTGGAGCGTATTAAATAGCATTTGATGGACATACGGGGAGGGAAGATGCAATGAATCAGGCGAATGCTTTGAAAGATATCTGGAAATCCGGAATGTTTGGCCTGGTGGTAGGAGATGCACTGGGGGTTCCGGTGCAGTTTATGTCCCGTGAGGAGATTGCAGGTCGTATGGCGGGACCGGTGACCGGCATGGAGTCCGGCGGGGTCTATGATATGCCGGCGGGAACCTGGTCGGATGACAGCAGTATGGCGCTTGCTACGCTTGTAAGCCTAATCCGCAAGGGAACGGTTGACTGCGACGATATTATGAAGCAGTTTTTGAAATGGGAATTTACCGGAGAGTATACGCCTTACGGAGAGGCTTTTGATGAAGGTTTGACCTGCAGCAATGCCATCTATCATTACCGTGACCATCGGGATGTTAAGACCTGTGGCGGAACCGGAGAGCGTTCGAACGGAAACGGATCTCTGATGCGAATCCTTCCGGTGTGCCTGCATCATGGAATTACCATAGCCGACAGGCAAATGGAAGCGGGTGGTGAAAAAGAGATCCTGACAGCCTCCGAGGAACTGAACCGAGCTGTTTCGGATGTTCATGCGGTTAGTGGACTCACCCATAATCATCTGCGCAGTCGTATGAGCTGCGGCTATTATTTTTTTATGGTGGAGAGTGTGTTAGAGCATCGCATGCAGACTGTGTCGGAGAATCGGGTAGGGCGGATGGCCGGTGGAGAAAACTCCCTGCCGGAGCTGTTGCAGCGGGGAATTACGCGAGCGGTTGACTATTACAAGAGAGACATTCTGAATCTGGTGGAGATGACATATCTACACCGTTTGACGGACTTGCAGAAGTTGTCCGGCACGAAGGCGTCAGACATTAAGTCCACCGGTTATGTAATCGATTCCATTGAGGCTGCGATGTGGTGCCTGATAACGACGGATTCCTATCGCGAGTGTGTTCTTAAGGCGGTGAATCTGGGGGACGATACCGATACGGTGGCAGCAATCGCGGGAGGAATCGCAGGACTTTATTACGGATATGAGAGTATTCCGGAAGAGTGGCTTGCGGTGACAAAGCGCCGGGAATGGATTGATGGGCTTTGCGAGAGATGTTAATAATGGAAATAGGCTCATATTATTATGGGCAAGGATAATCAACCAAAAAAATACCACCCAAGAGATTAAAAAGGGTGGTATTTTTATTTGCTATTTTCAAATTCTGACATTTCTTCTTCGGTTAAAGGTCTGCCTAACTCAGTTCGTTTTTTTACTAAATCTCGAAAACGGACTATCGTAGTAGTATCATAATCTGATGTTAATCTACCGTCTTCCATCTCCTCACCAAAATATAACGGACTATCTTTTTCTTTTGAAAAGGAACTACTCTCTACAATCATTATAAATTCTCCTTTAAGTACGTGTTAATTAGGAACGAAGCTCCTTTGGTATCAATATACATTCGTTGACTCTTTTCCCCCATCTGTATCGCATTTAAGGTGTTCTTGTAATGTTCAATTAAGTCTGTCTTTGCAGTAAATTGAACAAACCCCTCATTTCCTATATCCCAACTTAATTTACAAGCGATTGCAAATAAGTTACCGCCTGTTCCGCGATATAATCCTTGTAGTCCTTTATTTAATGGATTTGATTCAACCAACGAAATATGCGTATAATAATTTTGGGGGAAATGTTTGATTGCTATTAACCCTTGTATTATATTATCTCCCCTAATAGTAAGCTTATATACATCGTAGCCATCTTTTTGCGGGACACTCCAATCAAATGCCCAACCTTGTTTTTGTAATTCCAGCGCTTGTTCTTTAGAAATAGGCTCTCTTATTAATGAAAAATCAGTATCAATCCGTTCGTCAGTTTTTCTGTTATAGATACAATCGGTTAACTCGTCTATTTCTATCTCAACTTCTATATCAAGCTCGAATATATCATTTAAACACATATTCTTTCCCCTATAGTATAGCACAGTTTGGTTATAAAATCAGCCTATATTGATTTCGTTTTACCCCAATATACCATCCCGCCCTCCGATTCCCGGGGGTTAGCGCAATTTGTTTTAACGATTACCATAGAATCAAATCATGCGGAATAAAAAAGGACGCATGAAAAAACTTTTGTTTTTTCACACGCCCTTTGCTTTGCTTGTGTAATTATTTGAATACTACGAATTCCTCGGGGAATCCGGCCTTACTTATGCATCCGGATTCAGAATGCCGAGTACGACAATGCCGACGATTACCATGCCGATAAAGATGTACTGCTTCCAGGTGAGTTTCTCTTTTAAGAAGATGTGCGCTAAAAGTACGGAAACGATGCAACCGGAAGAGATGATGGGAGCTGCAATTTCAGCACGACCGCTCATGGCATACACATAGAAGAACTGACCGGCGGTCTCGCAAAGAGCTGCGGTGATCTTGTCCCACTGGTTGATTAAGAAATTTTTGCGACCGTTCTTTCGAAGCTCGGTAGGAAGATTGAAGCTTACCTTCTTGATTCGTAAGAAGATAAAAAGCACGATTGCAATGACAAGGAAGGTCAGCTCATAAGAGGTATTGGCCCAATCCTCGATGGTATCTTCGGTAACATTGATTAAAGGAGTAAGCTCCATGTCCAGATAGATGGAGTCGAGGAAACTGCCCAGCGCATCGATGATTGCGTAGCAGAAGGGCATTGCGAAGGCTACGATCGCCATTTTCTTGCCAAGCTTTAACTTTCGATCGGTAGAGCCGTGATTCTCCAAGAATCCGACACCCAGAATACCGATTACGATTAACGCGATGGCAATCCAGGAACCCTTGGCAATTTGGTCACCCAGGAAGATAACGCAGAGAATGGAGCAAAGAGCACCGGAGGTGTTCTCAATGGGATCGGAGATGGACTCCTCGATGAAACGCATACCGAAGTAGGACAGCGTCATGGAGAGGATATAGCATAAGGATACCGGGAAATATGCAAGGATATTACGGAAGTCGTAGGTGAATCCTCCCATGATGATGGTGAAGATTGCGTGAAGACCCATGACAACACCGACGGTAATCGAGATTTTCAGGTGTGCATAGGGCTCCTTCTCACGTGCGCCTTTCTTGTAGAACAATTCGGCGAGACCCCACATGAGGGTGGTCAGAATTGTGAACATAAACCACATAGTTGATAAGTTCCTTTCATTCATTAATAATTATTTCTTTATAATAATCTGTCAATGACTATACAAGACGGAAGGCAATACCGTCAAGTGAGAAATCGAGGAATACAGGGGACATTTGAGTAAATCGAAGAGATTGTCAAGGAGTTCGGCAGGTTGGCGTTCTTTTTTTCCACAGTTGGGGTATAATGTATGCCAATGATGTCTTTATGATAAAAACGAATGATTCGGATAGGAGGAAAGCAATTCATGAGCAAGATTAATGATTATTTGACGAAAGCCGGCGTGTTTTTCCTGGCAACAGTGGACGGCGACCAGCCGAAACTTCGCCCCTTAGGCGCTCATCTTGAGATGGATGACAAGGTAATCTTCGGTGTCGGAGACTTCAAGGCGGTATATCGTCAGATGGTTGCGAATCCGAAGGTTGAAATCGTGGCTTGTATCGATGGCGGTCATTGGATGCGCTATACCGGTAAGGCAGTTTTTGAGACCGATGGAAAGTATGCGGAAGCAATGCTTGACGGAATGCCGCACTTACGTGGGATCTACAATGATGAGACCGGACATAAAATGATGTGCTTCCATCTGGAGGAGGCCACTGCAGTGGATATTCCGTTGATGGGCGAAGGCGAAAGCCTGCTGTAAAAATTGCAGCAATCGGGAGACGAGACGGCAATCGTTTCGATTTCAATGTTTTTGAAATCGGAACCCATAAAATGCTTCCCGACTCTGCGTATCTATTACGACAACATCATTCAGCACAATATAAAAAAGGAGTAAAACAATGAAAAGAAGATTAATTGCAATGATTACTGTAGCGACCCTCGCATTTGCACTGACTGCATGCGGCGGAAAGAAAGACAACAAGAAGGAGCAGCCTTCTGCCCCTACTGAAAATACCAATCAGGATAATACCAATCAGGACAATACGACTCCGGATACCACGCCCGACCAGACGCCCGTAGTTACGGATGGCGATGCACTGGACGTACTGACCGCAGTATGGAATCTTTTTGATGAGAATACCGAGAAATTCGCAATCTACGGTGGTAGCTTCGAAGCTTCCGTAGACGATGCTCCCGGCGCTGTGGATGTATCTCTGGTCGATACCCTTACCTATCAGTTCTATCTTCCTGCAAGCTATTCCGATAAGATTACCACTGCAGCAACCATTATGCATGCATACAATGCCAATACCTTTACTGCAGTAGCGGTTACCACCGGTGATGTTGCAGGCCTTGCGTCTACCGTAGCCGATGAACTTCCGAACGTACAGTGGGTATGTGGTGCTCCCGAGAAATATCTTGTAGCTACCGTTGACGGATGTGTAGTGTACACCTTTGGTGCAGCAGAGTGCGTAGATACCTTCAAGGCTCATCTGACGGAAGCTTATCCCACTGCAGCAGTTGTTGCTGAGGATGAGATTGCAATGGACTGGGATTTCTAATTCCGGCAGACAGTTTTCGGTAATCCAGATTTTGAACGATTTATACGGAGGGGACAATGCTTTTTTCCAGTATTCCATTCCTATACTATTTCTTACCCGCGGTGCTACTGTGCTATCTGATAGCACCGCGCGTTCTTAAAAATGCGGTTCTGCTCGTATTCAGTCTTGTTTTCTATGCCTGGGGCGAACCGAAATATGTTTTCCTGATGCTTGCCTCTATTCTGGTCGGATACGTTGCCGGTCTGTTGATTGAGCGCTTCAAAGGAAAAATCCTGCAAAAGCTCGTACTCGTGGTGGCGATACTCCTCTGCGCGGCGGGCCTTCTGTATTTCAAATACGCAGATTTCTTCATTGGGAATTTCAATGCGGTTACGGGATTGTCGTTGCCGCTTCTTCGTTTGGCTTTGCCTATCGGAATCAGCTTCTACACCTTCCAGGTAATCAGCTATCTTGTGGATGTATATCGCGGTGAGGTGGCGGCACAGAAGAATCCGATTCATCTGGCTACCTACGTGGCATTGTTTGCACAGCTGATTGCCGGACCGATTGTTCGTTACACCGATATTGCAGAGCAATTGCAGAAACGTAAGCATACCTTCGACCAGTGCGCCGAGGGCGTTCGCCGTTTTATGATCGGTCTGTCCAAGAAGATTCTGATTGCGAACATTCTGGGAGAACTGGTAGATACCTTCCGCAGAACCGACGGTCAGTCGGTGGCATTCTATTGGCTCTATGCGGTAGCGTATGCATTACACCTGTACTTTGATTTCTCCGGTTATTCCGATATGGCAATCGGACTGGGGCGAATCTTCGGCTTCCGATTCCTGGAGAACTTCAATTATCCGTTTATTTCCAAGAGTATTACGGAATTCTGGCGCAGATGGCACATGTCCCTCGGACAGTGGTTCCGTGACTATGTTTATATCCCTCTTGGTGGTAATCGCGTAGGCCGTGTGAAATGGGTTCGCAACATTCTGATTGTATGGATGTTGACCGGCTTCTGGCATGGCGCCGACTGGAACTTTATTCTCTGGGGACTTCTTTTTGCCATCCTCTTAATGATTGAGAAGGCCGGTCTCGGTCAGTTTCTCAAAAAACATGGGGTGGTGGCACATCTCTATGTCACCCTTGTGATTCTTTTGAGCTTTGCATTATTCAATGCGGGAAGCCTAACACAGCTTGGTGGCGATTTCCTGGGACTCTTTGGCCTGAAGGGCTTACCGCTTTGGACGGTCCAGACCGGATACTACCTTAGAAGTTATGCAGTGATTCTGCTGATTGCTCTGGTAGGTGCGACGCCTCTTCCGAAGAAGATTGCAGGAATCCTTCGTGACAAGGTGCTTGGCTCCAAGGACGCTAAGAGCGGGGAACCTTCGCCCCTCAGGGAATCTCTCTGGGGAATTCTTGAGGCGGTGGTTTTGGTGGCCTTGTTACTGATTTGTACGGCATTTCTGGTGGACGGTTCCTTCAATCCGTTCCTGTATTTCAGATTCTAAGGAGGTGCGAGTATGAAGAATAAGATTCCTGTAATATCCTTTTTTACCATTCTCGCGGCACTGACCATCTGGTCCTGGTGTAAGCCTGCCGACAAGATTTCAGACTCCGAACTTCGCCGTCTCGCACAGTTTCCGAAGCTTTCCGTGAAAACGGTGCTGGCGGGGGATTTCATGAAACAGTTTGAGAGCTATTCCCTGGATCAGTTCCCGATGCGTGATGATTTCCGTACCCTCAAGGCGGTAACGTATCTCTCGGTATTCCGCCAGATGGACAATAACGGCATCTATGTGGAAGACAATTATGCGGTGAAAATGGAATATCCGTTAAACGAGGATTCTGTTGATTATGCAGTGGATCGTTTCCAAAATGTCTATGAGAAGCTTTTGAAGGGCACGAATGTGAACTGCTTCCTTGCGGTGGTTCCGGACAAAAATTATTATCTGGCAAAAGAGCATGGCGCATTATCCTTTGATTACGGCAAAATGTATGAAAAACTGCAAACCGGAGTGGATTTCGCCGAGTATGTCGATCTGACCGACCTTCTGAAGAAGTCGAATTACTATCGGACGGATACCCATTGGAACCAGGTAACCTTAGGCCCCGTGGCAGATCGTTTGGCCGAGGTGATGGAAGTAACGCTGGATACGGCTTATGAAAAGAAGCAGTCGAAGAGTCCCTTCTACGGAGTGTACTACGGACAGGCCGCGCTTCCCATGAAGGCGGACAAAATGGAGTATTTAACCAATGCCGCCATTGAGGCCTGCACGGTAACCGATTTGCAGAATAATAAGGTGATTCCTGTCTATGATGAGTCGAAGATGACCACCAGGTCGCCCTATGATTTTTTCCTCGGGGGATCGTTGTCCTTGATTACGATTGAGAATCCTTTGGCAACCACCGAGCGAGAACTTGTGGTATTCCGAGATTCTTTCGGAAGTTCGCTGGCACCGTTACTGATCTCCGGCTATCGGAAGATTACGATTGTGGATATCCGCTATCTTCCGGGAGATCGTTTGGGAAGATTCATTCAGTTCGACAACCAGGATGTGTTATTCCTTTACAGTACTTTGGTTTTGAACAACAGCAATGTGCTGAAATAATCATGCCAACCAATATGATATTTTAACAACAAAATAGATATACTGTATCCTTGCGTCGGATATAATGAACGTACAGTAACCGCTAATTACGGACTACACATGTGTGTCGTTTCACTTAAGAAATGGAGAAGGGATTATGTTAAAGACTTTTGAGGGGTATCATAAGGGTGTGGACTTCGGTGGCTGGTTATCGCAGTGCGTACACACCGAGGAGCATTACAGAGATTTCATTACGGAGGAAGATTTTGCAACGGCCGCTTCATACGGCATTGATCATCTTCGTATTCCCGTTGACTACGATCTGGTGGAGGATGCAGCGGGCAACTATCGCGAGAGCGGATTTGCTTACATCCAGAAGGCCATCGATCTGTGCGGTAAGTATCATCTGAATATGATTCTGGATCTGCACAAGACCTACGGATTCTCTTTTGATGACGGTGAGGGAGAGCTTGGCTTCTTTGAGAACGAAGAGTATCAGGAGCGTTTCTACCGTCTGTGGGAGCAGTTTGCAAAGCGTTTCTCCCAGTATGAGGAGCGTGTGGCATTTGAGCTTCTGAACGAAGTAACCGATAAGGCATACAGTGATTGCTGGAATCGTATTTCCAACACCTGTATCGACCGTATTCGTGCCATTGCACCTACCATTAAGATCCTGGTGGGCGGATATTGGAACAACAGTCCTGCGGCAGTTCGCGATCTTGCGGCTCCTCATGACGAGAATATCGTATACAACTTCCATTGCTACGATCCGCTGATTTTCACTCATCAGGGAGCCGGCTGGGTTAAGGATATGCCTGCGGATTTCCGCATTTCCTTCAAGAGCACCTACGGAGAGTTCAAAAAAGCAATCGATGACTTAAAGCTTCTGTGGGGACCTGAATTCAGTGCAGAGGGCAAGGAGAACGAGACCATCGGTGCCGATTATTTCAAGCAGGTATTTATGGAAGCGGTTGCAGTTGCCGACGGCAGAGGCGTGCCTCTGTACTGCGGTGAGTACGGTGTCATCGAGCAGGCCGATCCTCAGGATGAGGTGGATTGGTATCGTGCGATTAACGAAGCCTTTGAGTACTACGGAATCGGCAGAGCCGCTTGGAGTTTCAAGCGAATGAACTTCGGTCTGTCGGATGCCAGACTGGACGGCGTTCGTGACGAGCTGATTAAGCTGCTGTAAAAAAGATTCGAGAAGAGTATCGCAAGATACTCTTCTTTTTTGCGTCCGCGTGTGCCTCTTTTTTCACGTCTGATGGTTTTCAGAAGCGGGATTCTGTGCTATATTGATAAAAGAAATCTGTAAAAAAGAAAAAGGGGTATTGTATGGAAAAAAGACATTCTTTTAAAGGATCGCTCGGATTCGTGCTGGCAGCCGCAGGTAGTGCGGTGGGCTTGGGCAATATCTGGCGTTTCCCGTATCTGGCAGCAAAGGACGGCGGCGGACTGTTTCTGGTAATCTACATCGTGTTGGCGTTGACCTTCGGTTTCACCTTGTTAACCTCCGAGGTAGCCATCGGTCGTAAGACGAAGCAGAGTCCGTTAACGGCATATTCAAGCCTGAAAAGAGGCTGGAAGCCCCTCGGGGTCATTGGCTGTCTCGTTCCTGCCATCATTATGCCGTATTACTGTGTCATCGGTGGTTGGGTAATCAAATATTTCCTTGCATTCTGCACCGGACAGGGTACGGCCGCAGCCGATGCGAGCTATTTCGGCAATTTTATCAGCAGCTACTATGAACCGATTATTCTGTTGGCCATCTTCTTATTTGCCTGTGCCTTCGTAATCTTACGCGGTGTGAATAAGGGCATTGAGGCGTTGAGCCGAATCGTAATGCCGGCACTGATTATCCTGGTTCTCATTATTGCCGGCTTCTCGCTGACACTGAAGCCCGAGGATGAAGGAATTACGCGTACCGGTCTGGAAGGCTTGAAGGTCTATCTGATTCCGAATCTGAAGGGACAGACCTTCGGCAGCGTGATGCAGACCATCGTGGATGCGATGGGACAGCTGTTCTTCAGCTTAAGTGTTGCAATGGGTATTATGATTGCTTACGGTTCCTATGTAAGCCGTGAGGCCAACCTGGCGAAATCCATTAACCAGATAGAGATTTTTGACACTCTTGTAGCGGTATTTGCCGGCGTTATGATCATTCCTGCCGTATACGTATTCCAGGGTACGGAGGGTATGAAGGCATCCGGCCCGGGCTTAATGTTTATTTCCCTGCCGCAGGTATTCCAAAGTATGGGTGCCATTGGTACTCTGGTAGGTATTCTGTTCTTTGCCATGGTATTGATCGCCGCACTGACCAGCGCAATCTCCATTCTGGAGGCGGTTGTGTCGAGTATCATGGATCAGTTCCATGTAAGCCGTACCAAGGCAACCATCATTGAGACGGTTACGGCTCTTGTATTGGGTGTAATCGTATGTCTTGGCTATAATGTCTTGAAATTTGAGATAACTCTGCCGGATGGCAGTCCTGCACAGATTTTGGACATCATGGACTATATCAGCAATAAGATTCTGATGCCCATCGGCGCAATCGGTACCTGTATCCTGATCGGTTGGGTGCTGAAGCCGAAGACCATTGTGGATGAGGTAACCCGTAACGGAGAAAAATTCCCTCGCCGCGGCCTCTACAATATTATGATTAAGTTCATTGCACCGATTTTCCTGTTGATTCTGTTCCTCACGGGATTTGGTCTGTTCCAGTAAAAAATAACACCTGACCTGCCTGGCGGGTTGGGTGTTTTTGTGTATTTGATAGAATGGAGTTGTTATGGAAGTAATGCAAGGAGAACTCACAGCCGGACCTTTAATCTCCATCATTGTCCCCATCTACAAGGTGGAGACATTTCTGCCAAGATGCATTGATAGTATTCTGAAGCAGACCTATACGAATATTGAAGTATTGCTTGTGGATGACGGTTCGCCGGATCGTTGTGGCGAGATTGCCGACGAGTATGCGGCGAAGGATTCGCGCGTGCAGGTGATTCATCAGGAGAACGGCGGAATCGCGAAAGCACGAAATGCCGGAATTCATCGTTCGAAGGGCGAATATCTTTATTTTGTGGACAGCGATGATTATATCGCGGAGGATGCCATTGAGACGCTGTATCGGATGATTGTCGAGCAGGATGCGGAGCTGGCAATTGCGAACTATGCATATACGGATGAGGAAGGAAATCTCCTTCCTGCCGATCATTTTCCCAAGAGCAACCCGCCGATTCATGACGGAGTTCTGTCGGGACGCGAGGTGTTGGAGGAACTGGCAATCACCGGAACCTGGCATTACAGCGTGCTGGCCTGGAATCGTCTCGGCCATCGTAAGCTCTACCGTGCTGTGGAATTTACGGAGGGCAGAACCCATGAGGATGAGCTGATTGTCCATCGCCTGATTGCTCAATGTGAGCGGGTTGCATTATCGACCAAAGTGACTTATTATTATGTGCAGCGCAGTGGAAGCATTATGCATGTAACGAATCCACAGCGACATCTGGATGCGGTTTGTGCCTATCTGGACCGTGCTCAGTGGGCAAATAATCTTGAAATTCCGAAGCTTGCGGTAGTGTCTCTTCGTCAGGCTGTAGGGTATTTTTGTGAAGCAATCGATATCATTCAGGATGCTTCCTATGGAGAGCAGTTGAAGGAACTTCATCGGGAATTCAGCCATGTTTATGGTGACTTTATGGATTACTACGGGGTACATGGCGGTAATGTCGGCTTCGTCGATATGCGATTGTTTGAATTGTTTGAATTCAATCCAATCTGGTGTAAGGGATTACTTAAGTTCTTGAAACCGGATTTGTTTCGTTAGCCTGTGGCAGGGGGGTAAAAAAATATGAGAACCATCGGTAATATTATCTGGATTATCTTCGGCGGCCTTGAAACGGCGATTCTCTGGTGCGTAGCAGGACTGGTGTGTATGATTACAATCGTTGGGATTCCGCTTGGTCTTCAGTGCTTCAAATTCGCGGCACTGACCCTGGCTCCTTTCGGGAAAACGGTAGTCTATGGCGGACATGTGCCGAGCCTGCTTGCCAATATCATCTGGATTTTTCTGTGTGGCCTTTGGATGGCAATCGGATATGCGGTGCTTGGCCTTGTCTACTGCATTACCATTGTGGGAGTGCCGGTCGGCCTTCAGTGCTTCAAGATGTCCAAGCTTGCACTGATGCCTTTTGGTGCAGAGGTGGTGTAAAAAATGAAAATAGCAGTCTATTGCGGGTCTCAGGAGGGACTTGGTCCGGAATATATGCAGGCGGCCCTTGCCTTGGGACGTTTCATCGGTACCCATGGACATACCCTGGTCTACGGCGGCTCCACCGGTGGGTTGATGGGAGCGGTAGCAGATGGTGCGGCACAGACGGGAGCCGAGATTATCGGCGTAGTTCCGCGTTATGAGGAGATTGTCCATAAGAACCACCCGGCACTGACCGAGTGTATTTATACCGAGAATTTTGCGACACGGAAGCTGAAAATGATGGAGCTTGCGGACGCCTATATTGCCTTGCCAGGCGGTACCGGAACCCTGGATGAGATTACGGATGTGCTGGCACTTGCACGAATCGGGCAGGAACTGAAGCCGGTGGTCTTTGTGAATACCCTGGGATTCTATGAGCCGCTTCGCGAGATGTTTGCGAAGATGGAGGCGGCACAGTTTATTTGGCCGGAAGATTTGGCGCATGTCTTGTTTGAAGCAGACATTGATGCAATCGGACACTATATCGAGAGGAAGTAACAATCGCGTGAAGAAGAATAAACTCACAATCGGAGGGATAGCGGTAGCGGTATGCTTATGCTTGATGGCATCCTTTTTTATCCACGAGTCATCACTTGCCTATCGTGAGTGCACGATTGAAGCGGGAGCTTCCTTTTCCGCTTCGGACCTGTAAAAAATCACGATTCGTCCGCACGGTTTGTTGGCGGAACGGAACCGGACGTGCGGAAACCCGGAGACTACAAGGTCCGAATCAAAACAAAGAATTTTAAGTATACCTGCAAGGTTCATGTGGAGGATACCATCGCGCCGGTCGCGGAGGGTGTTTCGGTGGAAACCCATTTATATGAAAGCGTGGAAGCCAAAGAACTGGTACAGGTTGCGGATGCAACACCTGTTACGGTGACCTATGTGCAGGAACCGGATTATACCAGGGACGGCGAACAGTCGGTTACGGTGCTGGTAACGGACCTGGGCGGCAATTCCGTACAGGTAACCTCTACCCTGACGGTGATCTCGGTTCGGGAGGAATTGCAGGTGGAAGCCGGAAGTGAGCCGGTAGAGCTGGAGGACTTCCTGTTGGGAGAAACGGATGCCGCAATCCTGACGGATCTTACAGAAGTGGACTACACGGATGTAGGGGAGACCGAGGTTGAGATTCGGGTTGGAGATCATACGTATGTCAGCACACTGCGCATTGTAGATACCGTTGCACCGGTCTTTGAGGTGCATGAAGGCAACGGCTTCCTGCACTGTGAAGTAGCGCCTGAGTTATTTGTAAGCGATGTGGAGGATGTGACCGAGGTGACATTTTCTTTTACCGGGGAACCGGACATCGATTATGTCGGCGAGCAGGAGGTTGAGATTGTCGGCACGGATGAGGGCGGCAATCGCGTGGTGAAGAAGACAACCATCACGTTGATCGAGGACACGGAACCGCCGGTTCTTAGCGGTGTAAAAGATAAATCCATTTATTTAGGTCACAGTATCTCTTACCGGGAGGGTGTGACCGTGACCGATAACAATCCCCTCGGAACGAATCTCGAGATTGATACCGGAGGGCTTGACATTAATGTGGCGGGAACGTATAAGATTACCTATACCGTAACGGACGCTGCCGGCAATACGACGGTTGAGACGGCGAAGGTAACGGTCTTAAATAAGACCTACACGGAAGAGCAGGTCTGGGAGTATTGTGATAAGGCCTTGAAGAAGATTCGTAAGGCGGATATGAGCGAGGAGGAGCTGGCGTGGGCCATCTATCGCTATATTCGTCGAAATGTGGTATACTACTCCGGACACTCCACGAAGATTGACTGGATCCAGGGCGCGGTTGACGGTTTCGCCGACAGAACCGGGGATTGTTTCATTTACGCCAGCATGGCGAAGGCACTTCTTACGAGAGCGGGCATCGAGAACATTGATGTAATCCGCAACGAGGAGGGAATCGACGAACGCGGCGGCGTGCATTACTGGAGCTTTGTGAATGTGGACGGTAAGGGCTGGACGTTCTACGATGTCTGTCCGAATATTGAGAAAACAAAGTGTTTCCTCTGGACGAAGTCGGAGGCTGCGGAGTATACAGAGCGTCATCCCGGCTACTATTGTTTCGATGAGGAAGGTTATCCTGAGATTAACCCGTAAGGGATTAAGGAGATAAAACAAATGAAAAAGATGAAAAAATTACTCGCAATGGTTCTGACCCTTGCAATGGCACTGTGCCTCCTTGCAGGCTGCGGTGAAGAGAAGCCCAAGAAGGTTGGCGGTGAGGTATCGAACCTGAATCAGGATTCGAACGGATCCGATGATTCGAAGAAGGAAGATACGAAGCAGGAAACCGGCAAAAAAGAAATTGATGTGAATGCTACATATGCTTTTGTAAGCGGTGAAACCGTATTTACCGTAGATATGCTTGCAGCGGATATTCTTGCGGCACTCGGTGAGCCCAGCTCCTATTTCGAAGCACCCAGCTGTGCGTTCAACGGTTTGGATAAGACCTATTCTTATCCGGATTTCCAGATTGAGACCTACGAAGGAGAAGGCGGCGACCGCATCTCGAACATTATTCTGGTAAGCGATCTGGTATCCACCAGAGAAGGCGTTTTCATCGGAGACAGCGCTTCCGTACTTGCAGAGAAGTATCCTGCAGCTACTGAGGAAGGGGACACGATGGTAAAATACGTCAAGAACGGCGTATGCTTACTGTTCATCCTGGAGGACGGCGTCATCAGCTCCATTCAGTATACGGCGGCAGAATAAGCACAGACAGTCGGCGAATAAGAAGCGAATATAAGGAAGATATCCTCTTGACAGACCTTGTCGGGAGGGTTATTTTTTAATTACAAGATACCCCCTGGGGGTATAGGGAGGAAAAGAAGAATGGAACAGACACAAACCACCTGTCCGCACTGCGCACCTCGCACGAAAGCGCGTACGGAGAAAGAAATGAAGGACTTGATGAATCGTTTAAGCCGCATCGAGGGACAGATTCGCGGAATCCGTTCGATGGTGGAAGAGGGCGTGTACTGTGTAGATATTCTGACCCAGGTTGCGGCCGTGGAATCGGCGCTGGGCGGATTCAGTAAGGTGCTGCTTGCGAATCATATTAAGACCTGTGTGACCGAGGATTTGAAGGCAGGGCGGGAAGAAAAGGCAGACGAACTTGTGGAGATTCTTCACAAGCTGATGAAATAGCACCGGGATTGGAAAAAGGAGAAAAGATATGCAGCAATATATGGTGACGGGCATGAGCTGTGCGGCCTGTCAGGCGCGAGTCGAGAAGGCGGTGGGCCGTGTGCCCGGGGTCGACCATTGCGCCGTGAATCTGTTGACAGGTTCCATGGGAGTGGAAGGAACGGTAACGCCGGACGCAGTAATCCGTGCGGTTGTGGAGGCAGGATATGGGGCCGAACTTCAGAAAAAAGCGGTATTGAGGGGACAGAACTCAGGACATTCCGTCCTTCCGGACGAGGAATCGAAACGAATGCTTGTGCGGTTGGTTGCCTCCGTAATTCTGTTGCTCCCCCTGATGTATGTTTCCATGGGGCATATGATGTGGGGATGGCCGCTTCCCAATGTATTGGCAGGCCACCATATTCGGATGGGAATCTATGAACTGGTGCTCACCCTGGCGATTATGATCATCAATCGGAAGTTTTTCGTGAATGGCTTCCGGGGGGTATTGCATGGCGCTCCGAATATGGATACGCTGGTAGCTCTGGGGGCAGGGGCCTCCTTTGGATACAGTGTTTCTGTGCTGTTTGCGATGGTGGCAGCCTGGCAAAAGGAAAATCCGGCCCGGGTAGAACAGCTCATGATGGAATTCTATTTTGAGTCGGCAGCGATGATTCTTACGTTGATTACAGTAGGAAAACTCCTGGAATCGATTTCAAAGGGGCGTACCACGAATGCACTGAAGAGTCTTATGAACCTTGCACCGAAGAAAGCAACGCTTGTACGGGAGGGCGTTCGGGTCGAGGTAGCAGTGGAGGAAGTTCAGGTCGGGGATCTCTACGAGGTTCGACCGGGAGAAGCGGTTCCGGTGGACGGATGTATTGTGGAGGGAAGCGGCGCTTTGGATGAGTCGGCACTGACCGGAGAGAGTATTCCGGTGGACAGACAGGTCGGCGATTCCGTATCGGCAGGAACCTTCAATCGCAACGGACATCTCATCTGTCGGGCAACCGGCGTCGGCGAAGATACGACACTGTCCCGAATCATCAAACTGGTCAGTGATGCTTCGGCAACCAAAGCACCGATTGCCAAGGTGGCAGATCGGGTATCCGGAGTCTTTGTTCCTGCGGTGCTGGGAATTGCCCTGGTGACCTTCCTTGTATGGCTGTTTGTCGGAGCTCCGATGGGGGATTCGCTGGTACGTGCGGTATCGGTATTGGTCATCAGCTGTCCCTGTGCCCTGGGATTGGCAACTCCCGTGGCGATTATGGTTGGAAGCGGTGTCGGTGCACGAAACGGTATTCTCTATAAGACGGCGGTATCGCTAGAACAGACCGCTAAGGTGAAAACAGTAGCCCTGGATAAGACCGGTACCCTCACGGAGGGCAAACCGGTGGTTACAGGACTTTATCCGGAAGGAGATGTCACGGGGCAGGAGCTTTTGGAACAGGCCTATCGCTTGGAGTCGTTAAGCGAGCATCCTCTGGCGAAGGCGATTGTAGCGGAGGCAGAGCGTGTCCGGGCGTCCATGACGACAGGCGGAATCGGTTCCCGGGAGGACATACCGGCGGCCTCGCTTACGGATTTTCGAATCGCTCCGGGGAACGGGCTGGAAGGACGGGAGTTCCAAAGCGGCGTGCTTCTTCGCGGCGGAAATCGAGAATTTCTTCAGGATGTTCTTTTGCAATATCCGAAAGCCTGTGTAAGCGCGGATGAGGCAGCTGCCCGAGGGGAGACCCCATTGTTTTTTGCCAAGGGAGAGAAGTATCTTGGCATGATTACGGTAGCAGACATACTTCGTAAGGATTCGAAGGCGGCGATTGAAGAACTGCATCGGATGGGGCTACGGGTGGTGATGCTTACCGGAGACAATCAGCGGACGGCACAGGCTATTGCGAAGAGCGCCGGGGTGGATGAGGTAATCGCAGAGGTAAAACCGGACGGAAAAGCAGAGGCGGTACGCGACCTTCAGAAGCACGGGGCGGTGGCCATGGTCGGAGGCGGTATCAACGATGCTCCGGCACTTACGGAAGCGGAGGTCGGAATTGCCATCGGAGCAGGCACCGAGATTGCCATCGATGCGGCGGATGTGGTCTTGATGAAGGACAGCCTTCGGGATGTGGCGGCGGCCATTCGTTTAAGTCGCGGAACCCTTCGCAACATTCATGAGAATCTCTTTTGGGCGTTTCTCTATAATGTGCTTGGAATTCCGTTGGCTGCCGGATGCTATACGGCATTGCTTGGCTGGTCCTTAAACCCGATGTTTGGGGCGGCGGCCATGAGCTTGTCGAGTTTTTGTGTGGTAATGAATGCGTTGCGCTTGAATTTGTGCCGCATCTATGAGAAAACAGAGGGGAAGGACCTTGTGTCCGATTCAAACTCAAACGGAGCGGGAGAGGAACCTACCCCGACAACGGAGGATAACACGATGCAGATTATTGTTCGAGGAATGATGTGTGCACATTGTGAGGCACATGTAAAAAAAGCATTGGAGGCCATCCCGGGAGTTACAGAGGTGGTTGCAGATCATGAGAAGAACCTGGTAACCCTGAAGGCGGAAGCGTCTGTAGAAGAGAAGGCGATGGAAGCTGCCATTGCGGATGCAGGATACGAGTACGGTGGAAGAGCATAGGAGCACAGTATGAAGATTGCAGCGTATAATTACAGAGATTTTGACGAAGCGATATATTTCGATCAGTTTTCCAAGCAGTACGGAGTGGAGATTGTCCCGATTCGTGAGATTCCTTCCGTGGAAAATGCGCATCTGGCAGCGGGCTGTGACGGCGTGTCGGTCATTACCCAGCCCGTCACCCGTGCAATCATAGCAGAATGGTCGAAGGTCGGCGTGAAGCATATTTCCACGCGTACCATCGGATACGATCATATCGATCTTGAGGCGGCGAAGGAGTACGGAATGCTGGTAAGCAACGTGACCTATTCCACCGGCAGTGTGGCGGATTACACCGTTATGCTTATTTTGATGGCACTTCGTCGCATGAAGTCCATTATCAAGCGCGCGGAAGGGATGGACTATTCCCTGCCCGGCAATATCGGACGGGAGATGAAAGATCTGACGGTCGGCGTTGTGGGAACCGGTAAGATCGGGACACACGTTCTTCGTAACCTCAGTGGTTTCGGTTGTCGGTTGATAGCCTATGATCCTTATCCGAATCCGGAGGCGGAGGCACTTGCACAGTATATGCCCCTGGAGAAGCTTTTTGCCGAGGCGGACGTGATTACCTTCCATACGCCTGCCAACAAGGAGAGTTTTCACATGGTCAATGCAGACTCCATGAAGACGATGAAGGACGGCGTGGTACTGATCAATACCGCCCGCGGAAGCATCATTGATACCCCCGCATTCTTAGATGCGCTGGAGTCCGGCAAAGTGGGTGCGGCTGCGCTGGATGTCATCGAAAACGAGCTGGGAATCTTCTACGGAGACTACAAGTACCGCAACATTGCCCACCGTGAGATGTCGATTTTAAAGGATCTTCCCAATGTGCTGATGCTGCCCCATATGGCTTTTTACACCGAGAATGCCATCTCGGATATGGTGGAGCATTCCATTCAGCATATTTTGCAGGCAGATGGGAATGTGCTTCCCGGAAAAAAATAAAATTGATGGTATTTTTGCGATAATTGTGATGGTTAGCATCTTTTAATTTTTCGTGTAGGATTAGGATATCCCAATGAGAGGACACTCTTGGAGGGGTGTCCTATTTTACTATCATAAGGAGACAGTTATGAAAAAGAGAATGCTTGCTCTTCTGCTGGTAATCACCATGGTATTCGCTATGATGACCGCCTGCGGCAAGAAGAAAAATGACAAGAAGGAACCTGCACAGACGAGCCCTGTGACGGAAGATCAGGGTACTCCCGATCCGACTCCCGCACCGGAAACGCAGCCGGAACCGACGGCTCCCGATACGGAGAATTTTATTAAGCTGGCACTTCACGTGCTGTACAACGATGGCGATTCCAACTACTACGGTACCGAAATCGGTGATCCGATCTATGTAACCGAAGCAGGCCAGTATACCTTGACATTTGATCTGGACAAGGATCTGTCGGACGAAGCAAAGTCGGCAGGAATCCGTGCTATTGAGAAGCTGACTGCTATCTATATCTACGATCTTGGTGCTTCCGAGAAGGCTCAGTCTCCTCTGAAGGCTGCAAACATCAAGTACGATTCTGTTAAGGTAAACGATCAGGAACTGACCATTACCAAGGGCGATGTAAAGTCTGCCTTCAAGGGAAACGGTCTGTTTGATACCAACGATCCTGTGAACTCCTGGGAAGGCTCTGCAGTTGCAGAGGTTCAGGAGATTGATACTCACGTAGTAAGCTTTACCGTAGATAAGGTAAAGACCGTATCCGTAACCTTCACCCTGTCCGATCTGGATTGGGGCGGAGAAGCCGAGGATACCACCGGAGCCGGTGATGTGGTAAGTGCCGGCACCAACAATGCCAAGTTCAGCGATCTGGATCTGACGGATATGAATTCCGTAGAACTTACCAAGCTTCTTGGTAACGGTATTAACTTAGGAAACACCTTCGAGGCAACTGCCGGCAGCAAGAACCTTGGCGTTGCTTCCTACGAGAGAGGCTGGGGTCAGCCTACCACTACGAGGGAAATGATTCAGGGTATGAAGGATTGTGGCTTCGATACCATTCGTATTCCTGTAGCTTGGACCTCTACCATGGATTACTTAAACGGTGATTATGAGATCAATGAAGACTTCATGGACCGTATTAAGGAAGTTGTAAGCTGGGCCATTGAAAGCGAAATGTTCGTAATCTTAAACGACCACTGGGATTATGGCTGGTGGGCAATGTTCGGTTCTTCCGAGCAGGCTGATGTGGATATGGCTTGGAAGGTATACGAGGAGATGTGGACTCAGATCGCCACTGCCTTCGCTGATTACTCTGATATGCTTATTTTCGAGTCCGCAAATGAGGAACTCGGTAACAACTTAAATGATAATTCCAGATGGGCAAAGTCCGGTCACTGTGCGGATGTATATGCAATGTCCAACGCCATCAACCAGAAGTTCGTTGATATCGTTCGCAGCACCGGTGGAAACAACGATGATCGTTTCTTACTGATTGCAGGTATCAATACCAATATTGCAAATACCTTAGACAAGCGTTTTGTCATGCCGACCGATACCGCAACCGGCAAGCTCTTTACTTCTGTTCACTATTACGATCCTTGGGGATTCTGCGGTGACAACAATACCGGAATCTACTCCAAGTGGGGCGTCAAGAAGGACTTCGACTACATGGAGGAGACTCTTGGAAGTCTGAAGGCATTTACCGATAAGGGTTACGGCGTAATCATCGGTGAGTGGGGCGCTCTTCCCTGCTACGTTGACGGTAAGGATGTAGTGAAGGAGAATACCGAAATCTATTCCAGATATATGCTGGATGTATGTGAAAAGAATAACCTCTGCCCGGTTCTTTGGTCTACCAACAACTCTTACAACAAGAGTACGCTTACCATGATTAATGCGGAGATGGCAGAGATCTTCTCCTCTCATCGCGCGGAAGCAGCGATGACCGAGGCACAGATTGATGCAGAGATGGCAGCAATCTATGATGCGGCTCCGGAGGCCTTTGAGACCGTTGGTGATGTATTCACTTCCGATGAGATCGTTGCTTACATTATGTGGAACGGTGGCGCAGGAAACTACAACGTAGGGGATACCTATACTCCTTCCGATTGTCCTGCATCGATTATTCCTCATGACGTAGTGGTTGATGGTGCCGGCGAGTATACCGTAAGCCTGGATTTCCCTCAGGGTAATACCGGACTTACCTTCGCAGCTCTTGCAATTAATGCCGGTGAGGATAACTATCCCGGATGTATCATCGATATTAAGTCCATTACCTACGATGGAGAGGAAGTAAGCCTGATTGCCAGAGCATACACCAGCTCCGATGACAGACATTGTACTCGTGTAAATCTTATTAATGACTGGGTAAGCAAGAGACCGGATGATGCACGTATCAAGGGTGGCGTATTGGAAGGCGCTGCTGCAACAATTCTTGATAAGACCGCGATCAATGACATTCACAACATTACGATTACCTTCGAATTGATTGTGAAGTAATTGATTCTGACGGAAACGTCTGCTAAAATAGGGCGTGTGTAAAAGAGATATTCTTTTTCACACGCCCTTAATTCAACCCGTTGCAGAGAATACAGCAGACGGCAAATACTAAGATAGAGAGGTTTTACCATGAATATTGTATGTTTGGATCTTGAAGGTGTACTGGTTCCTGAGATTTGGATTGCCTTTGCGGAAGCGACCGGAATTCCGGAACTGAAGCGAACTACCCGTGATGAGCCGGATTACGATAAGTTAATGAAGTTCCGTATCGGGATTCTTAAGGAGCACGGTCTGGGACTGAAGGAGATTCAGGATACCATTGCGACCATTGATCCCCTTCCCGGTGCCAAGGAGTTCTTAGATGAGCTTCGTGCCACTACGCAGGTCGTAATCTTAAGCGATACCTTTGAGCAGTTCGCTACTCCGTTAATGAAGAAGCTTGGCTGGCCTGCCATTTTCTGCAATACCCTTGAGGTAGCGGATAACGGCGAGATTACCGGATTCCGTATGAGATGTGAGAAATCGAAATATACCACCGTTCGTGCATTACAGTCCATCGGTTTTGAGACCATTGCCAGTGGTGACAGCCACAACGATCTTGGTATGATTGAGGCATCCAAGGCAGGCTTCTTATTTCGTTCGACGGATGCCATTAAGGCAGAGTATCCGAATATTCCCGCTTATGAGGAGTATGAGGAACTCTTAGCTGCTATTAAGAAGGCACTTTAATGATTCTTTTGCTGGAAGGAGAGCAGAACTTCTCTCAGGGAAAAGAATATGCGGACCGACTGGGCTTGGAAATGCAGAACTGCGAGGATATTAACCATGCGGTTCACAGTAACGAGCTGTGCTTATTCTATAACCGGGACGGTCTTGCACTGTGTGCCGACGGACTTCTTCTTCGCGGGGATCTTACCGGTATGCTGCCGAGGTTAAAGCGGAATAATCTGCTTAGTGAGCAGATTGTGAAGGCGGCGAAGGTGAAAACCCTTGGGGATTGTCCGTGTGTGCTGGATGCAACTGCCGGGCTGGGGGAGGATTCCCTTCTCTTGGCGGCAGCGGGGTGTCAGGTGACACTCTGTGAATACAATCCCGTGATTGCCGCACTTCTGGAGGATTCCATCCGACGGGCGTCGGCAGATCCTGTGTTAGGCCCCATTGTATCCCGTATGAAGGTGGTGCCGGGCGACAGCAGGAACACCATGACAGGTCTTCGGAAGGCTCCGGATGTGATTGTGCTGGATCCGATGTTTCCGGGACGCACCAAAACCGGGTTGATTAAGAAGAAATTCCAACTTTTGCAGAGACTGGAACAGCCCTGCGACAACGGAGAGGAATTGATTCGTGCGGCACTTGCCGCTCATCCCAAGAAGATTCTGATTAAACGTCCGGCAAAAGCGGAGCATCTGGGAGGTCTGAAACCCTCCTACAGCATCGAAGGCAGTACTATTCGATATGATGTGATTGTGCAGACGCCGGTCTGATGATTCAGCAGGCAAGGCATGTGAAAGTGGATTTCACATGCCTTTTTCTTTTGAGTGAAAACCGTAGAATCACCGCCGAAAATCCATAGGAAAGCTATCGAAAGGCCCGAGTTTATAAAAAGTTTATACAAATCTAATATATTATCTATTTACATGAATGCATTCATACTATATAATCTGATATAGAATATTAGATGTAACAAAGGAGGGCCGATATGTATCGCATTATTATCGACAGCTGTGGCGAATTAACCGAGGAAATGAAGCAGGATCCTCGTTACTGCAATGTGGCGCTGACCCTCCAAGTGGACGGCGAGGACATCGTAGATGATGAGTCCTTTGATCAGTTGTCTTTTATCAAGAAGGTAGCTGCCAGCTTAAAGGGACCCAAGTCCGCTTGCCCTTCCCCGGATGCTTATTTGAATGAGATGAAGCGCGGTGCGAAGCGTGTCTATGTCGTAACCTTGTCGGCAAAGCTTAGCGGCTCCTACAACAGTGCAATGGTTGCGAAGAGCATGTTAGAGGAGGAAGAAGAGGATCTTCCCGAAGAGCAGCGCACGCAGGTATATGTATTTAATTCCAAATCCGCATCCATCGGCGAGACCCTGATCGGTATGAAGATTACCGAGGGTGAGGCGGCCGGAATGAGCTTCGAAGAGATTATCGAAAGCGTTGAGGAATATATCAAGAGTCAGCACACCTTCTTCGTGCTGGAGACGTTGGAGACCTTCCGCAAGAGCGGACGTCTCAGTAATGTGAAGGCAGCGATTGCTACGGCCTTGAAGATTAAGCCGGTAATGGCCTCCACCGATGAAGGCGATATCGAGCAGGTGAATCAGGGACACGGCATGCGCAAGGCCATGGATAAGATGATCGAGCATATTGTGGCGACGGCAACGAATGCCAAGGATAAGGTGCTGGCAATCTCCCATTGTAATTGTGCGGAGCGTGCCGAGCAGTTAAAAGAGAAGATTCTGCAGTTGGGAATTTTCAAGAATGTTGTGGTTGTCGATATGCGTGGCGTATCCACCATGTACGCCAACGACGGCGGCATCATTATGGTAGTATAGAGCCTCCGGCGATCTCGGTCAAAGGATAAGAGAATATAAGATTAGGGCATCTGCATTGTGCGGATGCCCTTTTTGAATCATTACACGTAGATTTTGCCGGTGGAAAGCCGCCCGGAGACTAGTAGAGAAACTTTATCAGAAGGAACCGGGGAAGGAATTAGGTTGTCCATTCCTACAGATATTACTTCATGAGGTCTTCCTTTCTCATCAAGAATTCCGGTTCCGTTTCGAAACAGATCTCTTGAACTGTCGACCACGATGGCGGTATTTTTTCCAATGCTGATTGTGCTTAGGACATTACAGATGGTCATCGCTTGCTTCTCCTTTCATCTTTTTTAGCTGCATGGTGTATCGCATTAATGCATTTCGTGTTTGTTCCAATTCTATCTTGGTTAGCTGCAATGATACGGCATTCTCCAAGAGATATTGCTGGGCTTCAATCTCACACTCACAGGTATTTACTGGACTTCCATCGATCTTATTCTCTCGAAATTGTTGAACGTGGAATAGTTCTTCGTATACGGCGGAGCGGCTGGGTTTTCTGCGAAAGAGGATAATATTTTCATTTAGCGCACATGCTTCAGCACCTCTAAGACGGAGAAACTGTTCGGATTCGGCGTTTGCGATATAAGTACCACCGTGCCGCTTAAATTCACGCATTAGTTCATGAAACTGCCGCCTGGGCATAGGCTCAACATAGGAGTCCGGCTTGGGTTTTCTTAACATAAGCCTCCCTTCTAACAGTATAACATTTTGTTACTGGATAGTCATTAGGAATTCTACTCGCGACTCCCCCGAGCGAAGCGAATGGAATAGTATCACAATAGGTGATAAAAAGATAAGGATATAGAAATGATAGTTCAACCGTAGCAGAAAAAAGAAAAGGAGTCAAGAGTGGAAAGCCGCCCGGAGACTTCGCTTTGTGTAATTGAAAAGAGTATGTTATACTAGACATGTTACGCGCAAATGTATGGAAGAGGATTCACTAAAATGATACGTGCTATATTTTTGGACTATATGGGAACGATTGTGCAGGAGGCCGGTGAGGATATGATGCAGGCCGTCATGCGTATCGTCAGCCACAGTGAAGTTCGTGACCCTCGTGAGATGGTCCGCATCTGGTGGGGAATCATTAAGGAGATGGAAGAGGCAAGCTACGGTGATTCCTTTATGACAGAGGAAGAGATTGTGTACGCGGCGCTGAATGTGTTTAAGGAACAGTACGGCTTGCAGGAGAATCACGAGGAATTGGCTGCCTGTGTCAAGCGATTCTGGGTGAACGCACCGATTTTTGAGGATGTGAAGGAATTCTTCGCCCGTTGTCCGTATCCGATTTATGTGATTACCAATAACAACGAGAAATACGTTCATGAGGCTTTGGAAAAGAATAACCTGTCGGCAGCGGGCATTATCTGTGCCGATGAGGTAAAAGCATATAAGCCTCATCGGGAGCTCTTTGCCCACGGCCTTGCCAAGAACGGTCTGAAGCCGGAGGAAGTAATTCATATTGGAGATTCGTATCAGTCGGACGTTGTAGGAGCGACCGAAGCGAAGATTCGACCGATTCTTTTGGACCGTAAGGGCGGAATCGAGACGGAAGAGGGCCTTTTGGTGGCTCACTCGCTGACCGAGTGTATCGGGATATTACAGGTGATATAAGGGGATAGGGCATGGAGCATTTTCTTGCTTTTTTTACAATGTTATTAATCTTGGTGGTGGGAATTCTCTTCTTCAATGAGAAGGTCACGAAGCAGTCCAATGAGATTGTGCTGTTGGCCTTTTCGCTGGTGGTGGGAATCGTATTGGCACTGTTTGAGAAAGTATGGTCTTTTGAATTCATGGAGGATGTCATGAAGACACTCAATACCTTCCGAATCGACCGTGTCCTGTTAAAGGTCCTGCTCTGTTTTATGATGTTTACGGGTGCCAGCGAATTGAAGCTTCCGAGTCTGGTGCACAACTTCCGGGCCATCAGCCTGTTAGCGTTTTTGACTACTTTGATGACGTCGGCCTTCTACGGCCTATTGTTCTGGGGCGTGACGGCGTTGCTTGGAATGAAGATTGGATTTACGCTCTGCTTCTTACTCGGTTCGATTGTATCGCCGACCGATCCGATTGCGGCGACGGGAATCTTAAATAAGATGGGACTTCCGAAGAATGTAACGGCGGTTATGGAGGGCGAGTCGCTTTTCAACGACGGTACCGGTGTGGCGCTGTTCATTTTTATCAAGGAAATCTATCTCGATACGAAGGGTTCGAATTTCTTCGGCGTAATGGCCAAAGAAGTATTCGGTGCCCTGTTTGTGGGAATGCTGGTTTCCTTTGCGTTTTTCTTTCTGATTAAGGCAACGAAGGATCCGATTAAGCACATTCTTGTTTCGATGATGGCGGTGACCTCCTGCTATGTAATCTGTGAGCATTTCGGATTCTCCGGCGTCATTGCCTCGGTGGTATGCGGAATCTATTTCTCGACCATGATGGATCGCCACAAGGCAAGAAACAAGGATCTCGATCCGCGGGATTATTACAAGGATTTCTGGGCGATTATCGATACGCTTCTGAACTATATTCTCTACGTGTTAATCGGCGTGTCCTTCGTATTCGTCGGTGGCGTGAAGTATATGGTGGTGATTGCCATAGCGGCTATTGTGTTTAATCTTGGCGCGCGTTACCTGGGCGTTCTGTTTTCGACCTGGGCCAGTCGCCAGTGTCCCGACGGCTACCACCTGCATCCCTTTACCATTCTCATGACCTGGGGCGGACTAAAGGGCGGCTTATGCCTGGCACTTGCCATGAGTGCGGCAGAGTTTCTTCCTCTCGGGGCGTATCAATTTATTTTGTATGTGACCTATGTGACCATTCTGTTTACGACCATTGTGCAGGGTCTGACAGTCGGCCGGGTATTCCGGGGAATCAATCGTCGATGGCCGGCAACCCCGAAGCCGGCAAAAGGTCATCCGACAGCCGGTACGGAACGAAGCGCAGCGGCTGTGGCCGAGACTTCCGAATACGGGGAAGAGGATTAATTATAGTTTTTTGAAAAAATAAAAAGGAAATCTCCCGGGGGTATCGAATAATCAAAGTGTGTACCAAGGGAGGAATGCAGGAATGGCAAAAAAGAAAGTAACCGAAGAACCTATGACCGAAGAATTGAATGTTACGCCCGAGGAGCCTACGATGGTGGAACTGGAGGCGGTAAGCAATGACATCGATCTTGTGGATTTGTCTGAAAATCTGGATGAACTGGCTCCCACCGATTCCGAACTGATGCTGGAAGAGGAATTAATGGAGGAAGCACCGGAAGAGGAATTCCGCGATAATGTTTTTGAGGATTCCGGCGAGGATGTGGAAGACATCTATGCAACCGACGGTGTGCGTGTATTCCTGAAACAGATCGGTTCCTATCCGTTGTTGAATGCGGAAGAGGAGCTGGAGCTTGCCAAGAGAATCGTGGCCGGTGGGGAGGATGCGAAAGCGGCTCGTGATGAGCTGGCGAATGCAAACTTACGTCTGGTAGTCAGCATTGCGAAGAGATATACGAACCGGGGAATGGCATTCCTCGATCTGATTCAGGAGGGAAATATCGGCCTTCTGAAGGCAGTAGATAAATTTGATTATGAGAAGGGCTTCAAATTCTCGACCTACGCAACCTGGTGGATTAAGCAGGCAATTACCCGTGCAATCTCCGATCAGGCAAGAACCATTCGTGTTCCCGTACATATGGTTGAGACGATGAACCGTCTGAAAAAGACGCAGCGCGAGTTAATGGCGAAGCTGGATCGTCAGCCAACGGAGGAAGAGATTGCCCAGGAGATGGATATTCCTGTGGAGAAGGTCATCGAGATTCTGAAAATCTCTCAGGATACGGTATCCTTAGAGTCTCCTGTCGGTGAGGAAGAGGATTCCACGATTAAGGACTTCATCGAAGACAACACCACCGCCAATCCGTTTGAAGAGGTATCCGGCATTATGCTTCGCGAGACCATCGAGGAGCTGCTCGGTACGTTAAACGAGCGTGAGGCGCAGGTAATCCGTCTTCGTTTCGGTATCGGTGACAATCGTTCCCGTACCCTGGAGGAGGTCGGTGAGATCTTCGGCGTAACCCGTGAGCGTATCCGTCAGATTGAAGCCAAGGCCATTCGTAAGATGCGTGCTCCCAGCCGCAGCTCGAAGTTAAAGGATTTCAAGTCATAGTGGTAGGGTCCTGGGGCGCGAATTAAGAATTGTATGGAATAAGCAGTAACAAGCCGGAATCCTCCGCGGGGGAGGCCGGCTTCTTTTTTGAAAGGACAGGCTATGGACGACAGATTACGGAAGCAGATGGATTTCGCTCTGCTCATCGATAAGGAGAAAAATATATTCCGCCAGACCCATCTTTCCGACCACGGACGCCGGGAGAATGATGCCGAGCATGCCTGGCATATGGCGGTGATGGCGTACCTTCTTCGCGAATATGCCAACGAATCTGTGGACATCGGGCGCGTCATGATTATGTGTCTGATTCACGATATTGTGGAGATTGAAGCCGGGGATACCTACGCCTTTGACGATGAGAATCTGAAGACGCAGAAGGAACGGGAGGATCAGGCAAAAGAGAAGATTTATTCTCTTTTACCGGAGGATCAGAAGGCAGAGTTCATTGCACTTTTCGATGAATTTGAGGCTTATGAGACCCCGGAGTCGAAGTTTGCACACGCAATGGATAATGTGCAACCCTTAATGTTGAATCACAGCAACGGCGGAACGGACTGGCAGGAGCACCATATGGATGCCGGGCACGTGTACGGTCGTCAGAATAAGACGGCACTGGGATCCGAGAAACTCTTCCGGGAGTTCGTGGATCCGGCAATTCAGGCCAACATTCAGAAGGGCAGCCTGTTGCCATAGAGGCCGATTTCGGTTATAATAAATGTTTGGAGAGTCAAAGTATTACGGCTGGCCGAGCGCTAAGAAGGAACTGTTGAAACAGACCCTGAGAAAGGACGAATCCTATGAAGATAGTAGCAGACTCCTCTTCCAATGTAGTATCGCTTAAGAATGTAAAATTTACGCCGGTACCGCTTAAAATCATTACCGACTATAAGGAATATATCGACACGCCGGAGACGGATGTGCCCAAGATGCTGAAGGAATTGAAGGCATATCAGGGCAAGTCCGGTACCTCCTGTCCGAATGTAAATGACTGGCTGGAAGCGTTTGGCGACGAGGACGAGGTCTATGCCGTGTCCCTTACGAGCAAGCTTTCCGGAGGATACAATGCCGCTACGATTGCGGCAGAGGACTATATGGACGAGCACCCGGGACGTAAGGTATTCGTTTTGGATTCCCTGACAACCGGTCCGGAGTTAGAACTTCTGGTGGAGAAGTATGAGGAACTGATTCTTGCGGGTCGTTCCTTTGAGGAAATCGGTGAGCTGATTACCGAGTATCGTGACAGAACGCAGCTGGCCTTCATTCTCGGATCCCTTGGGAACTTTGCCAAGAACGGTCGCGTGAGTCCCGCCCTTGCGAAGATTACGGATGTGCTCCACATTCATATCGTGGGTCGCGCCAGTGATGTGGGGGACTTAGAGCCCTTAAATAAGTGTCGCGGTGAGCAGCGCTCGATTGAACAGCTTTGGAAGAATATGAAGGCCTCCGGTTACTACGGCGGCAAGGTTCGTATTCGACATTCTGAGAATATTACGCTTGCCAAGGAAATGGAATGGTTAATCCGCAAGGATTATCCGGATGCGGATGTTACGATTGCGGCAAATCTTGCACTTTGCTCGTTTTATGCGGAAGCAGGCGGATTGCTGGTAGGCTATGAGACAGGCGTGTAGGAGACCGAAGATGAAATATAAGGCAGTATTGTTTGATTTGGACGGAACCTTGCTTCCGATGGATAATGATCTTTTTACCAAGGGATATTTCAAGTATCTGGTGAAAACCATGGCACCCCATGGCTATGAGCCGGAGTCCCTGATTGACGCAGTTTGGAAGGGCACCGCTTCGATGGTAAAAAATGACGGCTCCCGCCCAAACGAAGAGGCGTTCTGGGAGACCTTCGGCGCAATCTACGGGGAAAAGGCCAAGGAGGACTATCGGTATTTCGATGAGTTCTACCGTACGGAATTTGCAAAGGCGAAGGAGTACAGCGGCTTCAATCCGCTGGCTGCTGAGGTGGTATACGCATTGAAGGCCGAAGGCGTTCGTGTCGCTCTGGCGACGAATCCCATCTTCCCTGCAATTGCCACCGAGCAAAGAATCGAGTGGGCAGGGTTAAAGCCTGCGGATTTTGAATTCTATACTACTTATGAGACCATCGGTTACAGCAAGCCGAACCCGGAGTATTATCGGGAACTGCTTCGTCGTCTGGAGCTTTCTGCCGGGGACTGCCTGATGGTCGGCAACGATGTTGGTGAAGATATGATTGCCAAGACCGTAGGAATGGATGTATTCTTACTTACGGACAATATCATTAACCGTAAAGGGGAAGAGATTGATCAATTTCCTCATGGATCCTTTGAGGATCTTAAGGAGTTTTTAGGAGCATAACATGACCTTACAGATTACAGAGGGAATCTTAATTCCCATGGTGGGTACCGCGCTTGGTTCCGCATGTGTTCTTTTCATGAGAAAGGAAATGAAGGGGCGCGTGAAGCATGCCCTGATCGGATTTGCATCCGGTGTCATGATTGCGGCTGCCGTCTGGAGCCTGTTGGTTCCGGCGATGGAGGAATCGAAGGCGATGGGCAAATTCTCTTTTGTCCCCGCAGTCGCAGGCTTTGCAGTCGGAATGCTGTTCTTACTTTTGTTAGACAGTATTACCCCGCATATGCATACGGATGAATCGGCCGAGGGACCGAAGAGTAACTTTAAGAAAACGACCATGATGGTCTTTGCGGTAGCATTGCATAACATTCCCGAAGGAATGGCAGTCGGTGTCGTTTTTGCCGGCTGGGCTTCCGGACAGGCGTCTGTATCGGTAACCGGTGCCATGATTCTGGCCATCGGTATTGCCATTCAGAACTTCCCGGAGGGCGCCATTATCTCTATGCCGCTTCACAGCAACGGCTTATCGAAGGGCAAGTCCTTCCTCTACGGCGTGCTTTCCGGCATTGTGGAACCGATTGCCAGCGTGCTGACGATTCTGGTCTCCTCGATGGTAGTCCCGATTCTTCCTTACCTGCAGGGCTTTGCGGCAGGAGCGATGTTCTATGTCGTAGTCGAGGAACTGATTCCGGATATGTCGGAAGGGAAGCACTCCAATGTGGGTCCCGTGATGTTCATGTTAGGGTTCTGTCTCATGGTTGCCCTGGATGTTGCACTCGGCTAAGGAAAGCTTACGATACCCGTGACAAAAAAGAATTGAATGCTTGACAGATGCGCTGTCAGGTACTATGATTACTTTATCCGAATAAAGTGAAACCGTTGAAGCGGAGATAACGTTATTTGTGCACTCACAGAGAGTCCGGATAGGTGCGAGCCGGATAGAACGCAGGATAGCAAATGGACCGCCGAGGGCGTGGTCAAAGGGGAGGCTCCCCGAGTATTCCACGACGTAGGGCATACGTTAGTTGTCGAAGATATGTCAGTATCTTGCAGAGTGTGGTGAATCCGAATCAGGGTGGTACCGCGGTAATGAATGTATATTATCGTCCCCGATAGCTAACAGTGTAGCTATTGGGGATTTTTTATTTCTCCGACAGCCATCACACGGCAAGACAAAAAAGGAAACAGTCAGGAGGAAACAACATGTTATTTCCAAGCTTAGAAGAAGCGAATCAGTACGCAAAAGAGTATAAGATGATTCCGGTCAAGAAGGAGATCTTCTCGGACATTAAGACTCCGATTCAGGTTTTGAAAATCTTAAAGGGACAGAGCAATCATGTCTACCTGCTTGAGTCCGTAGAAAATCAGGAGAATTGGGGCCGGTACACCTTCCTTGGTTTCAAGCCGACCTTATGCATCACCTGCGTGAACGGAAAACTTACGGTAATGAACGATGAGAAAACGGTGCTTCATACGGAGCAGACCCCTCATCCGGCCAATTACATCAAGGAGCTGTTAAAGGAATACAAGAGCCCGAAGCTTCCCGGCTTCCCGACCTTTACCGGCGGTCTGGTTGGCTATTTTGCTTATGATTACATTAAGTACAGTGAGCCGAAGTTAAATCTGGACGCAGAGGACCAGGAGCATTTCAATGATGTGGATCTGATGCTCTTCGATAAGGTGATTGCTTTCGATAACGTGAAGCAGAAGATTATCGTAATCGCCAATGCCAAGACCGAGGAACTCCCGGAGAGCTATCAGAAGGCGGAGGCAGAGATTGATGCAATTATTGATCTGATTAAGCACGGCAAGGAAGCAAAGATCGAGCCCGGTCGCATGACCAGCGATTATCGGAAGCTCTTCGAAAAAGACGAATTCTGCAACATGGTCAACAAGGCAAAGAAATACATTTTTGAGGGAGACATTTTCCAGGTGGTTCTTTCCAACCGTCTGGAGGCGGATTTTGAAGGAAGCCTGTTTGATACCTATCGTATGTTGCGTACCATCAATCCTTCTCCTTACATGTTCTACATGTCGGGGGATGATATCGAGGTAGCCGGTGCATCTCCGGAGACCCTGGTAAAATTGGAGGATGGTGTACTTCATACCTTCCCGTTGGCAGGAACGAGACTCCGCGGTAAGAACCGTCAGGAGGATCTCGAGCTGGAAAAGGAGCTTCTTGCAGACGAGAAGGAGCGTGCGGAGCACAACATGCTTGTGGATCTGGGACGTAACGATATCGGCAAAATCAGTAAGTTCGGTTCCGTTGAAGTGGAGAAGTATATGTCGATTGAGCGATACTCCCATGTAATGCACATCGGTTCCACGGTTCGCGGAGAACTTCGTGAGGATTGTCATGAGATTGATGCGGTGGATGCGATTCTTCCGGCAGGTACCCTCTCCGGAGCTCCGAAGATTCGTGCCTGCGAGATTATCAATGAGCTGGAGAACAATAAGCGTGGTATCTACGGTGGCGCCATCGGTTATGTGGATTTCACCGGCAACCTGGATACCTGCATCGCCATTCGTATTGCCTTCAAAAAGAACGGGAAGGTATTCGTTCGAAGCGGTGCCGGAATCGTAGCGGACTCCGTTCCCGAGAATGAGTTCCAGGAGTGTCTCAACAAGGCCAAGGCGGTGATGACCGCCATTGAACGCGCGAAGGAATTGGAGGACTAAAAGATGATTCTGTTAATCGATAATTATGATAGTTTTTCCTATAACCTGTTCCAGTTAATCGGAACCCTGAATCCGGATATTAAGGTCATTCGTAACGATGAGATGACCTGCGAGGAGATTGAGGCACTGGCGCCCGACAAGATTATTGTTTCCCCGGGCCCGGGTAAGCCGTCGGAGGCGGGAATCTGTGAGGATGTCATTCAGTATTTTAAAGGAAAAATTCCTATTTTTGGCGTTTGTCTCGGACATCAGGCCATCTGCGAGACCTTTGGCGGTGTCGTAAGCTATGCAAAACGCCTGATGCACGGTAAAATGAGTGTGGTGACCATAGACAGAAGCAGCAAGATTTTCGCCGGCATGGATGAGAGAATCGAAGCCGCCAGATACCATTCACTTTCTGCGGTTCCGGAGAAACTTCCCGATTGCCTGAAGGTGATTGCAAGAAGCGATGACGGTGAGGTCATGGCGGTGGAACATAAGGAGTATCCGGTCTACGGAGTGCAGTTCCATCCGGAATCCATTCTGACCCCGAAGGGAATGGAGATACTTAAGAACTTCTTAGCAATCTAGACAGCGTTGCGTGAATAAGAACAGAGTCGATTCGTCGATTGAATAAGACAGAGAATAAGGAGAAAAAACAATGATCAGAGAAGCAATTACCAAATGTATTAATCATGAAGATTTGACTGCGGCAGAGGCATTGGCAACCGTTCAGGAGATTATGAGCGGTCAGGCAGAGCAGACCCAGGTGGCAGCATATCTTACCGCACTTCATATGAAGGGCGAGACCGTAGAAGAAATCGCAGCAAGTGCAGAGGGTATGAGAAGCTTTGCGGTAGCACTGGATCGTCGCGGTGCAGATGTCATCGATATCGTAGGAACCGGTGGAGATAAGGCCAACACCTTCAATATTTCGACCGCAGCTTCCATCATCAGTGCAGCAGCAGGAATCAAGGTTGCCAAGCATGGGAACCGTGCCTCTTCCAGCCGTTGCGGTACCGCAGACTGCTTAGAGGTTCTGGGACTGAACTTAATGTTGGATCCTGAGGATAATGCGGATGTGTTGGAGCAGACGAATATGTGCTTCATGTTTGCGCAGAAGTATCACCCGGCGATGCGTTTCGTAGGTCCTGTTCGTAAAGCAATCGGTATTCCTACCATCTTTAATGTGTTGGGACCTCTTACGAATCCGGCCAAGAATACGCATCAGTTATTGGGCGTATATTCCGAGGATCTGATGCTTCCCATTGCCAATGCACTGAAAGCATTGGGCCAGAAGGGTGCCATGGTTGTATACGGAACCGATAAGCTGGATGAAATCTCTTTAAGTGCACCGACCAAGGTCTGCGAGTTGAAGGATGGCGAGATTCTTCAGTATGAGATTACGCCGGAGCAGTTTGGTATGAAGCGCTGCAACAAGATCGATCTGGTTGGTGGTGAGCCTGAGGAGAACGCAAAGATTCTTATGGGAGTTCTCTCCGGTCAGATTACCGGACCGATGCGTGACATTGCCGTACTGAATGCGGCAGCCGCAATTCATATCGTTAAGGGCGTTACCATTGAGGAAGGTATTGTGATTGCCAAGGATATGATTGATTCCGGTAAGGCAAGCGCGAAGTTAGACGAGTTCATTAAAGCTACTCAGAAATAACAACATAACACATCCGAGCACTTGGCGCTTCCGTAAGGGAGCGCGAGTATGGAGGACATTATGATATTAGACGAAATCGCACAGAAGACAAAAGAAAGAATTGCCCTTCGTAAGGAAGAACTGTCGCTTACCACCGTTCGCAATCGTGCCGAGGCACTCTTCGCCATGGACCGTATGGCAGGACGAATCACAAGCGATAATCCAAAGGAATTGTCTTTTTATCGGGCCCTGAAGAATCCCGGCATCTCCTTTATTACCGAGGTGAAAAAAGCATCGCCCTCCAAGGGACTGATTGCACCGGATTTCCCGTATCTTCAGATTGCAAAAGAATATGAGGCGGCGGGCGCATCCGCAATCTCATGCCTGACAGAGCCCTTTTATTTTATGGGCGCCGATGCGTATCTGGAAGAGATTGCCAGGACGGTTACGATTCCGGTCCTTCGCAAGGATTTTACCGTGGATCCGTATATGATCTACGAAGCGAAGACGTTGGGCGCGAGTGCGGTGTTGCTCATTTGTTCCATTCTGGATGCCGAGGAACTTGCGGAATATCAGAATATTGCATGGTCCCTCGGGTTATCGGCTCTGGTGGAAGCCCATGATGAGAAAGAGGTTGAGATGGCTCTTCAGGCAGGGGCGGCCATTATCGGCGTAAACAACCGTGACCTGAAGACCTTTACTGTTGATATTAACAACTCCGCACGGTATCGCAAGATGGTACCGGCAGAGATTGCGTTCGTATCCGAGAGCGGAATCAAGACCCGCGAGGATATTGCGAAGCTCGTAGAGAACGGAACGGATGCGGTATTGATCGGCGAGACGTTAATGCGTTCTCCGGATAAAAAGAAGATGCTGGACGAGTTACGTCCATAAGCACAAGAAGGAACAGAGAATGGGTACTCCCAAGATTAAATTATGCGGTATGATGCGGCCCTGCGATATTGATTACGCCAACGAAGCGATGCCGGATTATGTCGGATTCATTTTTGCCAATACAAGAAGAAAGATTAGCTGTGAGCAGGCAAAGGAGTTTCGGACGAAATTAGATCCCGGGATTGCTGCGGTCGGTGTCTTCGTGGATGAGGACCCGGCGGTGGTGGCAGACCTTCTGAATGCGGGAATTATTGATCTTGCGCAGCTTCACGGCGCGGAGGATGCGTCCTACATTGCGGCGCTTCGAAACTTACTGAAGGAACGCAAACCGTTGATTAAGGCGGCAAAGGTAACCGGGCGCGAGAGCATTGAACAGGCACTTGGGCTTGACACGGATTATCTTTTGTTGGATGCTTATAAGAAGGGCGTGCTCGGAGGAAGCGGGGAGAGCTTCAACTGGGCGGTGCTTGAGGAGGTCCGTATTACGAAGCCGTGGTTCCTTGCCGGAGGATTGGACATCCGCAATATTGATTCGGCGCTTCGTTTGGGAGCGTACGGATATGACCTGAGTACGGGAATCGAATCCGAGACCGACGGTCAGAAGGTTCGTGAAAAGATGATAGAGATAGTAAGGAGGATTAGAAATGTCTAATTCAAAGGGTAGATTCGGCGTACATGGCGGACAGTACATCCCTGAGACACTGATGAATGCCGTAAATGAAGTAGAAAAAGCATATCTGAAATATAAGGATGACCCGGAGTTCAATCGTGAGTTAACCGAACTCTACAACGAGTATGCGGGACGTCCGAGCCGCCTGTATTATGCAGAGCGTATGACGAAGGATTTAGGCGGTGCGAAGATCTACCTGAAAAGAGAAGATCTGAATCACACCGGTTCCCATAAAATTAACAATGTACTTGGCCAGATGCTTCTTGCGAAGCGCATGGGCAAGACCAGAGTCATTGCCGAGACCGGTGCCGGTCAGCATGGTGTTGCTACCGCGACGGTTGCCGCTATGATGGGCATGGAGTGTGAAATCTTCATGGGTGCCGAGGACTGTGAGCGTCAGGCATTAAACGTATATCGTATGCGTTTGCTGGGTGCCAAGGTCCATCCGGTTGAGACCGGAACGAAGACCTTAAAGGATGCGGTATCCGAGACCTTTAAGGAGTGGACCCGTCGTATCGATGATACCCACTATGTATTGGGCTCCGTTATGGGACCTTACCCCTTCCCTCAGATGGTGCGTGATTTCCAGGCGGTAATCAGCCGTGAGATTAAGCAGCAGATGTTGGAGAAGGAGGGCAGACTTCCGGATGTGGTGATGGCTTGTGTCGGCGGTGGTTCCAATGCCATCGGTGCGTTCTATCACTTCATTCCCGATGAGAGTGTTCGTTTAATCGGCTGTGAGGCAGCGGGACGCGGTATTGATACTTATGAGACCGCGGCAACCATTAATACCGGCCGACTTGGTATTTTCCATGGAATGAAGTCTTACTTCTGCCAGGATAAGTATGGTCAGATTGCCCCGGTATATTCCATCTCCGCAGGACTTGACTATCCCGGAATCGGACCGGAGCATGCAAATCTCTATGATACCGGACGTGCAGAGTACGTAGCGGTAACCGATGATGAGGCGGTAGATGCTTTTGAGTATTTATCCCGTATCGAGGGTGTGATTCCTGCGATTGAGAGCGCCCATGCCGTAGCACATGCCATCAAGCTTGCTCCGACCTTGGACAAGGACAAGATTATCGTTATCAACATTTCTGGACGTGGTGACAAGGACGTAGCCGCCATTGCCCGTTACAGAGGGGAGACGCTCTATGAGTAATATTGCAAAAGCTTTTGATCACGGAAAAGCATTCATTCCGTTTATTACCTGTGGTGATCCGGACCTCGAGACCACCAAGCAGATTGTATTGGCAATGGTTGAGGCCGGCGCTGACTTGATTGAGTTGGGAATCCCTTTCTCCGATCCTACGGCAGAGGGTGTTACCATTATGAATGCCAACCTTCGTGCGTTGAGTGCAGGAACTACCACGGACCATGTTTTTGATCTGGTGCGTGAGCTGCGTAAAACCGTTACGATTCCCATGGTATTTATGACCTACGCCAATGTGCTTTTTTCCTATGGTTCGGAAGAATTCATCCGCATCAGCAAGGAGATTGGTATGGACGGCTTTATTATCCCGGATATCCCTTACGAGGAGAAGGATGAGTTCGATTCTCTCTGTAAAAAGTACGATCTGGATCTGGTATCCATGATTGCTCCTACCTCCGAGGCACGTATCAGTATGATTTCCAAGGATGCTGATGGCTTCCTCTACTGTGTATCGTCTCTTGGCGTTACCGGTACCCGTAGCGAGATTACCACTGACATCGGATCTATGGTGAAGCTTGCCAAAGCAGCCAAGAATATTCCTTGTGCCATCGGCTTCGGAATCTCCGGGTCTGAGCAGGCTAAGAAGATGGCTGCGGTTGCCGACGGTGTTATCGTAGGCTCCGCAATCGTAAAGATGTGTGAGCAGTATGGCAAGGACGCGGTTCCTCATATTGCGGAGTTTGTGAAGACCATGAAGGATGCGATTCGGGAGTAAGTTGGCTGGCATGATGAGATTGGCTGACTGACATGCCGAATCTAGCCGGCGCGATGTGTTTGGTTGGCAGATATGCCGAATCTGGCCGGCGCGATGTGTTTGGTTGGCAGATATGCCGAATTCGCCAAGAATTGGTGCGAATCGAAGAAAACTTGCTAATTCGCACCGGTGAATTGGCCATTTGGTGGTGCGAATCCATAAAAGGAAGCTAATTCACACCGGAAGTTGCCGAAACATGCACGAAAAGAGCTTCAAAATGGTGCGAATTCATAAAAGGAAGCTAATTCGCACCGGAAGTTACCGAAATATGCATATAAGATTGCCAGGGAGCGAGAATCCCGGCGATTTGGAACGGAAACAAGAGTGAAAAGACAACAAAAATGTCGAGAAATCGGCTTTTTGTTGTCTTTTTATTTAGTAAGTGGTGGCCGCATGCCGAGCAAGTGGTGGCCGTCAATCGAGCAAGTGGTGGCCGCATGCCGAGCAAGTGCCCGCCCATCGGCCAAGAACCGTCAACAAGAATCGCGGTTATTCTTGTATCTCCCCACAAAAAATGATAAAGTATTATAGGAAAATTATCGCCTGAAGAGGAGTGTTAGGAATTCTATGAGCGATTTGGATAAGACAAGAGCAGAAATCGGACGTATCGATAAGGAGATGGCGAAGCTATTCGAGGAGAGAATGGCTTGCTCCAAGGAGGTTGCCGCATATAAGAAGGAACGTGGACTTCCGATTCTGGATGCGGCTCGTGAGAAGAGTCTGATTGAAGGAGATATGGAATATATCACGAATCCGGATATTAAGGGCTATTACAGAGACTTTTTGGAGAGCATTCTGGATGTGTCGAAGCGTTATCAGCATAAGCTGATGACCGGAGTGCGTGTGGCATACAGTGGGATTGAGGGTTCCTTTGCCGCAATCTCCTGCGCAAGAATCCTTCCGGATGCCGAGCGCGTGTCCTATAAGAATTTTGCGGAAGCGTACAATGCCGTAGTGGAGGGCGAATGCGACCTGGCAGTTCTTCCGATTGAGAACAGCTACGCCGGTGAGGTGGGCCAGGTGACGGATCTGATGTTCCAGGGAGACCTGTATGTGAATGGGATCTATGAGCTTGCGGTATCCCAGTGCCTGCTTGGTGTTCCGGGAAGCACCGTAGAATCGCTTCGTACGGTAGTCAGCCATCCTCAGGCGTTGGAACAGTGTGCAGAGTTCACCTATGAGCATCAGTATAAGACGGTATCTGCAGAAAATACCGCCCGCGCTGCCAAGGATGTGGCAGATAAAGGGGATATTACGGTAGGAGCCATTGCCAGTGCAGAGACAGCAGAACTCTATGGTCTGACCATTCTGCAGCACAGCATTAATAAGAGCGCGAACAACACGACTCGTTTCGCTGTGTTTTCCAGAGCAAAAGATGATAAGAAGAAGGACGACCTCAGTTCCTTCATCCTGATGTTTACGGTCAAAAATGAAGCCGGCACCCTGGCTCGGGCCATTTCCATCATCGGCGCCTACGGTTACAGCATGCGTGTGATTCGCAGTCGTCCTATGAGGGATATGAACTGGCAGTATTATTTCTATACCGAGATCGAAGGGAAGATTACTACCGAGAAGGGACAGCAGATGCTGAAGGAATTGGGTAGTGAATGTGAGATGCTTAAGGTAATCGGAAGCTATAAACCGAATTGCAAGATATAAAAGGAGTAAATTCCTCTCCTCGCCATGAGGAAAACTGCTAAAGCAGTTAGGATTTTGCTTCGCAAAACAAGGAGTAAATTCCTCTCCTCGCCATGAGGCTCGGATTTTGCTCCGCAAAACAAGGAGTAATTATGATAATTCATGTAGATTTGGGACCGAATTCCTATGATGTAGTTGTGGAAGCGGGACTCTTAGGGAGAATCGGACAGGAATGCAATCTGAACCGTCGTGTTCTCGTAGTGACGGACTCCGGTGTTCCTGCAGAATATGCAGAGTGTGTTGCCGCTCAGTGTAAAGAAGGTCATATCGTGACCATCGAGCAGGGCGAGCAGAGTAAAAATCTGGAGAACTTCGCGCGTCTGGAGCAGGCGATGCTGGATTACGGCTTTACGCGTAAGGACTGTGTCGTTGCGGTAGGCGGCGGTGTGGTTGGTGATCTTTCCGGCTTTGCAGCAAGCTGCTTCATGCGTGGGATTGACTTTTACAATTGTCCGACCACCGTCTTAAGTCAGGTGGATTCCTCCATCGGCGGCAAGACCGCTATCGACTTCGGCGGGGTGAAGAACATTGTCGGTTCCTTCTACCAGCCGAAAAAAGTAATCATCGACACCGATACGTTAAAGACGTTGTCTCCCCGACTGATTTCCAACGGTCTTGTAGAGGCCATTAAGATGGCATGCACTTTTGACCAGGCACTGTTAGGCGAGATGGAGGCGGGAATTACCGGGGAAAATATGGTTCATATCATCGCTTCCTCCATTGACCTAAAGCGCAAGGTGGTGGAAGAGGATGAGAAGGAAGCAGGACTTCGTAAGGTGTTAAACTTCGGTCATACGCTGGGTCACGGAGTGGAGGTCGCCGCAGACGGTGAACTCCTGCACGGTGAGAGCGTTGCGCTTGGAATGCTTTTCATGTGTGAGCCCGAGGTAAAAGAGCAGTTGATTCGCATCTTCGGAAAACTGAATTTGCCGAGAACCTGTTCTTTTGACATCGAGAAGGCCATTGAGGCAGTGGCACATGACAAGAAGTCTAAGGGAGGAGCAATCTCTACGGTCTATGTGGAGAAGGCGGGAACCTTTACACAGCCTGATATGACGATTGAGGAGCTTCGCGGACGTTTGGTTCGTATGGCGGAGGAATACTAATGAAGAACAGTTTCGGACAGAGCTTAACAATTACATTATTCGGCGAGAGTCACGGCCCTTACATCGGTGCGGTGTTAGACGGACTGGCTCCCGGAATTACCATCGATGAGGAGCGAATCCGTCATCAGTTGGATCTGCGTCGTCCGGCGGGCAGAATCTCTACCGCCAGAGTGGAGGCGGATGAATTTCAGATTATCAGCGGTGCTTTCAATGGCAAAACCACAGGAACCGCACTGACGATTATTATTCCGAACAAGGTACAGCACAGTAAGGATTACGAGACCGGATCCCGCGTAGCAAGACCCGGACATGCGGATTATACCGCGTACTGCAAGTATCATGGGTATGAGGATTTCCGCGGTGGCGGACATTTCAGCGGACGTATTACCGCGGCGCTGGTGGCAGCCGGTGCGATTGCGATGACCGCATTGGAGGAAAAGGGAATCTATATCGGTACCCACATCGCGTCCTGTTGTGGCGTGACGGACCGCAAGTGGGCCGATCCGGAGAAAGAAGTGAAGGAGTTAAATCAAAAGACCTTCGCGCTTCTTGACGACAGTCTTGGCGAGGAAATGCTTGCGAAGATGACCGCAATTGCCGAAGAGGGAGACAGCATCGGAGGTGTCTTGGAGACCATCGTGGTGGGTACTCCCGCAGGACTTGGTGAACCGTGGTTTGATTCGGTGGAAAGCATTTTGTCCCATGCTCTTTTCAGCATCCCTGCGATCAAAGGCGTGGAGTTCGGCGCAGGCTTTGATATGGTGGACTGCAAGGGCAGCGAGTACAACGATCCGTTCCGTATGCAGGATGGTCAGGTGGTTACCACGACGAATCATAACGGAGGAATCAACGGCGGTATCACGAACGGAATGCCCATTGAATTCCGCGTGGCGGTGAAGCCGACTCCCTCCATCTACAAGGAGCAGCAGACGGTGGATATCTTGAAAAAAGAAGATACGAACCTTTCGATTGCAGGTCGTCATGACCCTGCCATTATTCACAGAGCAAGAGTGGTTGTGGACAGTATGACCGCACTTGTCCTGTATGATATCATGAGCGGACGATACGGTACCGATTATTTCGGACCTCAGCAATAAGGGAAGCTCCTACGAGAAAAAAGAATGATACACAAGGATGAAGAGTATGAAGATCAGAGTAATTAACGGACCGAATCTGAATATGTTGGGAATTCGTGAGCCTGCAATCTACGGCAAGACCGGTTATGCGGAGCTGGTGGAGATGATTGAGGCCCATGCAAAGGAGCGAGGCATTGAAGTGGAGTGCCTGCAGAGCAACCACGAGGGAGATCTTGTTGACTATATTCAGCAGTCCTATCAGACGGTGGACGGTATTGTAATCAATCCCGGTGCCTATACCCATACGAGCGTGGCAATCCTGGATGCGGCGAAGGCTGTCGGGGTTCCTATGGTGGAAGTACACATTTCGGATGTGGATTCCCGCGAGGAATTTCGTCAGGTCAGCTACATTCGTGCGGCATGCAAAAAGACAATCTCCGGACACGGTCTGAAGGGTTATCTTGAGGCCATGGATTTCCTGATGGACGAGGTATAGGAATGGACGTAACAATTCAGAAGTCACAGGCAAAGGGAAGCATCTCGGCGCCTCCCTCGAAGAGTATGGCACATCGTTACATCATCAGTGCGGCTCTGTCCGACGGACAGAGTGTGGTTCGCAATGTGGATTTTTCCCAGGACATTTTGGCGACGTTAGACTGTATCAAAGCGTTGGGTGCGACGGTCGAAGTGGCAGAGGAAGCAAGCGGACGTTCCACCGTAACGATTACCGGAATGAAGCAGAAGCCCTCCGGAGAGACGACCGTGTACCCTTGTCGCGAAAGCGGCTCCACCATGCGTTTTTTCATGGGGTTAGCTCTCTACTACGGCAATCCGTCGAAGTTTTTCGGAAGCGAGACTCTGCGCAATCGTCCTTTCAGCGTATATGAGAAAATCTGTGCCGACCAGCACTTAACCTTTGACAAAAAAGAAGATCACATCTACCTGCAGGGCAAGGTGGCAGCGGGAGAATACGAGATTCCCGGTAATATCAGCAGTCAGTTCATTACGGGACTGATGTATGTATTGCCGTTATGCGATACGGACAGCGTAATTCATCTGATTCCGCCGGTGGAGAGTCGTTCCTATCTGGATCTTACGATTCAGGCGCTGGAGACCTTCGGTGTACAGGTGCGTTGGGAAAACGAGAATGATATTGTGATTCCCGGCGGCCAGTCCTATCAGGCGAGTGAGGTTTCTGTCGAGGGAGATTATTCCAACGCAGCCTTTTTGGAGGCATTCAATACCGTGGGCGGTTCTGTTACGGTAGAGGGTCTGAATCCTGCCAGCCTGCAGGGAGATCGCGTCTACCTCGGACAGTATGAGCAGTTAAAGAAACCCGGCGCGGTAATTGATCTCTCCGATTGTCCGGACCTTGGCCCGATTCTTTTTTCCGTGGCGGCAGCCAATTTCGGTGGTACCTTTACCGGCACGGCACGCCTTAAGATGAAGGAGAGCGACCGCGGTACGGTGATGTGTGAGGAACTGAAGAAATTTGGCATTGCAACGACGATGGAGGAGAATCGCATTGTAATCGGAAGCGGGCTGAAGGCTCCGACGGAAGCACTTTGCGGTCACAATGATCATCGTATCGTGATGTCGATGGCTTTCCTAAGCAGTATTACCGGCGGAACCGTGACGGGAGCAGAGGCAACCCGCAAAAGTTATCCCGGATTTTTCGAGGACATGAAGATACTTGGAATTGAGGTACAATAAATGAAATGGATTAATGAGAGCAATATTCTGATTGTCGGCTTAGGCCTGATCGGTGGAAGCTATGCCAAGGCACTGAAGCGTATGGGGTATCGCGTAACCGCTATCACCCGCAGTGAAAAGACGATTCAGTACGCCCTGGAGCATAAAATCATCGATGAGGGTGCGACGACAGCAGATCCCAAGCTGATTGCAGAAGCAGACTGTATCGTAATCGCACTGTACCCTTCCATCGTAGTGGATTGGATTCGCGACAATCAGCAGCATTTTAAGCCCGGTCTTCGGATTACCGATGTTACCGGTATTAAGAGTGCGATTGTCTATGATATCCAGAAGCTTCTGCGTAAGGATGTTGAGTTTATCGCATCGCATCCCATGGCAGGTCGTGAATTAAGCGGTGTACAGAACAGCGATGACCGCATTTTCCGTAACGCAAACTACATTGTGGTTCCGACGGAGCAGAATACTCCGGAAGCAATCCGTTGGTGTGAGAATCTGGGACGAATTCTTGGTTTTTTCCGTGTGTCGGTGTTGACACCCGAGGAGCATGACAGCATGATTGCCTATGTGTCTCAGTTGACTCATTGTATCGCGGTGGCGTTGATGACCGCCAATGATAACGACCATATTGCGGATTACACCGGAGATTCCTTCCGTGATCTTACCAGAATTGCAAGAATCAATGAGGACATGTGGGCGGAGCTTTTTGCTATGAACAAGCCGGCACTGTTGGAGCAGATGGATTCCTTCATCGGTGAGCTTAGCGAGATTCGTCGTATGATCGCAGAGGATGATACGGAGCTGTTAAAAGAGAAAATGAGACTCTCCACGAAGCGTCGTGAGAGATTTAACAGAGAAAACGAGGCATAAGATTATGAATATGGAATTCATTAAGAATCTGCCCATGCCGGCAGAAATAAAAGAACTGGAGCCTCTGACCGGGAAAGCAGGCCAGACAATCGCCAAGAAGAAAGCGGAGATTGAATCGGTATTCGAAGGAAGAGATTCCAGACTGGTCCTGATTATCGGCCCCTGTTCGGCGGACAATGAGGACAGTGTGATTGATTATATCTCCCGTTTGTGTCCGCTTCAGGAGGAAGTGCAGGATAAGATTCTGATTGTTCCCCGTATCTATACGAATAAGCCCAGAACCACCGGTGAGGGCTATAAGGGAATGCTGCATCAGCCGAATCCGAACGAAAAGTCGGACCTGTTTAAGGGAATCATTGCAACCAGACATATGCATCTTCGCGCTGTTGCAGAGACCGGATTTGCTTGCGCCGATGAGATGCTCTATCCGGATAACTATCAGTATCTGGACGATGTGCTTGGCTATGTTGCGGTCGGTGCGCGTTCCGTAGAGAATCAGCAACACAGACTGACCGCCAGCGGAATCTCGGCGCCTGTCGGAATGAAGAATCCGACCAGTGGAGATTATTCCGTTATGATGAATGCAATTCTTGCAGCTCAGCATGGCCATATGTTTATTTACCGCGGTTGGGAGGTTCGTTCCGAGGGAAATCCTCATGCCCATGCGATTCTTCGCGGTTCCACGAACCAGCACGGAGAATCCCATCCGAACTATCATTATGAGGATCTGATTCGCCTTTGCAATGCATATGCGGAGCGAGATCTTCAGAACCCCGGTGTAATTGTGGATACGAACCATTGCAATTCCGGCAAGAATCCTTACGAGCAGCCAAGAATCATTAAGGATGTATTGCATTCCGCCCGCCAGAACAGCGATATTCAGAAGCTTTTGAAGGGCTTTATGGTGGAGAGCTATATCGAGGACGGTTGCCAGAAGGTAGGCGGTGGAGTCTACGGAAAATCCATCACGGATCCTTGCCTTGGTTGGGAGAAGACCGAGCAGCTGATTCGTGATATTGCAGAATTGTTGTAGGTTTTTTTGGCAACTTTGTCAACTTGACGATACAAAAAGAAAACAGTATGATTATTTTAAACCGATGAGGGAGAGTAAGTAGGCGTTTCCGCTGTCGAGACAGAGAGTTGCAGAGGGTGTGATTGCAGCAGGTACATGAGACGTTGAATGGACTTCCGAGGGCAAGAGGAAATCGCTTCGGCGAGAGTATGGGCGACGGAGGACAACCGTATAAGGGTCAACATACTGATTGTGGTATGAGCAAGAGGGTGAAGCAATTCACCAAGCCGGGTGGCACCGCAGGATATGATTCCTGTCCCAGCATAGTTACTATGTGGGACAGGATTTTTTTATTGTTCTTGTCCCGGAACAAGGGCAGTCGAGTAACGCGACACACAATCAATGCCCACAATAAGTGAAAAGGAGATATGAAACATGGCAGAAAAGAACATCCCTACCAAAATCTATTTAAGTGAAGACGAGATTCCCAAGCAGTGGTATAACCTTCGTGCAGATATGAAGAATAAGCCCGCTCCTCTGGTAAATCCCGGAACCCATGCACCTATGACCGCAGAAGAGCTTGGCGCTGTATTCTGTGAGGACCTGGTAGCACAGGAGTTGGACAACGATACTCCTTACTTCGATATTCCCGAAGAGATTCGTCATTATTACAAGATCTATCGTCCGTCACCTGTTATTCGTGCGTACGAGTTAGAGAAGAAGCTTGGCACTCCCGCTAAGATCTACTACAAATTCGAGGGGAACAATACCTCCGGTAGCCATAAGTTGAATTCCGCACTGGCACAGGCTTACTACGCTAAGAAGCAGGGCCTGAAGGGTGTTACCACCGAGACCGGTGCAGGTCAGTGGGGTACTGCATTATCCATGGCTTGTGCATTCTTTGATCTGGATTGTAAGGTATACATGGTTAAGGTTTCTTACGAGCAGAAGCCTTTCCGCCGTGAAGTAATGAGAACCTACGGCGCATCCGTAACGCCTTCTCCTTCCGAGACGACCAATGTTGGACGCAAGATTTTAGCTGAGCATCCCGGAACTACCGGTTCCCTTGGCTGCGCAATCTCCGAGGCAGTAGAGGTTGCGGTAAGCAATCCCGGATACCGTTATGTACTTGGCTCCGTATTGAATCAGGTACTTTTACATCAGTCTGTAATCGGTCTGGAAGCAAAGGCTGCTTTGGACAAGTACGGCGTAAAACCCGATATCGTAATCGGCTGCGCGGGCGGCGGTTCGAACCTGGGTGGTCTGATTGCTCCTTTCATGGGCGAGAAGTTAAGAGGTGAGAACGATTACCGTATTATCGCTGTTGAGCCGGCATCCTGCCCCAGTTTTACCAGAGGTGTTTATGCATATGACTTCTGCGATACCGGTATGGTATGTCCTCTTGCTAAGATGTACACCCTTGGCTGTGACTTCATTCCTTCCGCAAACCATGCAGGTGGCTTAAGATACCACGGCATGAGCCCTGTTCTGTCTCAGTTATACGATGATGGATTAATGGAAGCAGTAAGTGTTAAGCAGACCGACGTATTCGAGGCAGCAGAGATGTTTGCACAGTCGGAGGGTATTTTACCTGCTCCCGAGAGCTCTCATGCAATTCGTGCAGCCATCGATGAGGCATTAAAGTGCAAGGAATCCGGCGAGGAAAAGACCATTCTCTTCGGTCTGACCGGTACCGGCTACTTCGATATGGTTGCTTACGAGAAGTTCCACGAGGGTCAGATGGAGGACTACATCCCTACCGATGCAGACCTTGCGAAGTATCGTGAGAAACTTCCGAAGATGGATTAATAAAATCGCATAACTATCCAAGGGGCGTGTGAAAACAACTTCGCACGCTCCTTTTCTTATGTGCTTTTTTTCGCGAGGTATGCTATAATAATTTTGTTACACACTTACAAGCGGTGGGCAATCGAAAGGAGCATGTATTATGGCTGAGATTAAGATTACCAAAGACAATTTTGACGCGGAAGTGTTGCAGGCGGAAGGCCCTGTGTTAGTGGACTTCTGGGCAAGCTGGTGCGGACCCTGTAAGATGTTGGCACCGGTACTGAAGGATTTCGCAGAGGAGATGGCCGGGGCGGTGAAGGTCGGCAAGGTGAATGTCGACGATGAGTCGGAGCTTGCGGCGCGTTTCAAGGTGATGAGTATCCCGACTTTGATCTTATTTAAGAACGGCGAGGTCGTGAAAAAGAGCATCGGCGTGATTACAAAAGCCGAGATGAAGGCACTGGTGGAAGGAAACTGAGAATATGGAAACCCGTTACTATGTGGTTGTCTCCATTGACGGAGATTATGCGAATCTGAAGAGAACCGACGAGGAGTCGGAGGATCTGAAGGTCGTTGCAAGAGCCCTGCTTCCCGCAGAGATCTGTGAGGGCAGTGCACTGAAATATGAGATGATGACCTACACGATGATGTAGGAAGATGTAAACATACCTACATGATGTGGTAGAAAACTCTACTCTTATGAAAAGAGGAAATAACAGGTGGGCATTCTGTTTGTATTTAACAGCATGATGTTGGGCGTCGGTCTTGCGATGGATGCCTTCTCCGTATCGGTGACGAACGGGCTGAAGGAGCCGAAGATGGGCAAGGGTCGTATGTGTGGAATTGCCGGCGTTTATGCTTTTTTTCAGTTCGCAATGCCGATGATTGGTTGGATTTGCGTACATACGATTGTATCGCTGTTCAGTAAGTTTGAGCGATTTATTCCCTGGATTGCGTTGGTTCTTTTGCTGTTTATCGGCGGCTCGATGTTAATCGAAGGAATCCGCGGCGGCGACGATGAGGACGAAGTCACTGCGAAGAAGATTACCGTCGGAACCTTAATGGTTCAGGGCATTGCAACCTCCATCGACGCGCTGTCGGTGGGATTCACCATCTCGGAGTACGGTTGGCTTCTGGCACTTACGGCCTGTCTGATTATTGCCGTAGTGACCTTTGTCATCTGTATCGGCGGCTTATTCTTAGGCAAGAAGGTTGGCACGAAACTCAATAACAAAGCAGCAATTCTCGGTGGTTTGATTCTGATTGGAATCGGACTGGAGATCTTTATCACCGGAGTATTTTTCTAATAGAAGCGGCCGAAGACCGGCCGGATAGGGGATCGCATGGAATACAATAACGATTATGTGGCAGCGAAGCTTCGCCGCTGGGAGAAATATCTTAATAATTACAGACTTCCGAAGTGGGAGGATATCCCGAATTTCGGACTTTACATGGAGCAGATGATTGAATTGCTGAAGCAGTACCTCGATTACCTTCCTCCCGAACTCAAGGAGGAGCAGTTCATCACGGCGGCGACCATTAACAATTACGTGCGCACCAAGGTGATGCCGGAGCCTCGTAAAAAAAGATACTACCGTGTTCAGATCGCGTATCTCATTATTATCATGACACTGAAGCAGAGCTTAAGCCTTGCCATGATTCAAAAGCTTCTGCCTTACGGCCTGTCTGAGGAGGAACTGGAGGTTCGCTACAACGAATATGCCAAGCAGCATAACATGACGGCGCAGTATTTCACGGAGCAGACCAGAATGTTAGCAGCCCCGATTCTTGGGCATGACAATCCGGTAGAGCTTTCCACGGACAACACCGAGAGCTTGATTATGATGAATGCGATTCTGTGTGGTTTCAGCAGATTGTTTGCAGAGAAACTTCTTCTTTTGCAGGATAAACCGGCAGAGGAGGATATACAAAAGTAACAAAAGAATAATTCGACTATCGTGCAAAAGGTCGATTTCAAGAGGTTCCCGGCGGGGCCTCTTGTTTTTTTGCAGGGAGGGTGGTATATTAGAATTAAATTTTCGGATATTTTCGAAAAACAAACTGTTTTTGCAAAAGAGAATCAATCGCAGGATTGAGGAGGAGTATTATGAAAAGAATGAAGAAGGTATTGGCTTACATTCTGACGGCTGTGGTTTTATTGACGACAGGCATTTTGGCAGATCTGCCCGGTGTGGCGGTAACCGCAAAGGCGGAAGGCGGCGTGACGATTAAGCTTCACTACAATCGTCCCGATGGTGCCTATGACGGCTGGGATGTATGGTTCTGGGAGTATGGGAAGGACGGCGGCGCCCATGCATTTGCGGAAGAAGACGGCGATATGGTTGCGACGCTTGAGGTAACCCCCGGAACGGTTTCGGTCGGTTATATTGTCAGAACCGCTTCCTGGGATAAGGATGTGGCCGAAGACCAGTTTATCGATATTGCAGAGATGGTATCCGGAACGGTGCATGTCTATGTAGAGTCCGGCGTCAAGGGCTGTACGAAGGAATATGGCGAAGATGCTGTAGTGGGCATTCGCGTGAAGGATGCGGTATACAACGGAGACGGAACCGTGAAGGTTACCATGACCGGTGCTCCGGATGGTATTCAGTTGGATTCATTTACCGTAGAAGGCGCGGAGGGTGAGATTGCAATCGACTTATTGGAAGAGCAGGCGGGGGGCGTCTATATCCTGACCCTTGCAGAGGAGTTAAACAGCGTGAAGAGTTATACACTGACCTATGATGGCAATGCGTATAAGATTATGATGCCGAGCATCTATTCGACGGAGAAGTTTGAAAAAGAATATACCTACACCGGTAATGACCTTGGTGCAACCTGGACCCCCGAGAAGACAACCTTCCGTGTATGGGCACCGACCGCGGAAGAGGTATCCCTGAAGAGATATCGCGGTGGTAACCCGGATGCGGCGGATCTGATTGAAATGCTGAGCATGACTCCGGATGTAAACGGTACCTGGGTTACAGAGGTGGCCGGTGATATCAGCGGCACCTATTATGCCTATGTGGTGAAGTTTGACGGAAAGGTATACACGGCCTGTGACCCTTATGCACGTACCACCGGTACCAACGGTGTTCGTGCCATGGTGCTTGATCTGTCCACCACCAATCCGGAAGGATGGGAGAAGGACAAGAACCCGCATGCAGGAGAAACGATTAACGATGCAATTATCTACGAGGTGCATATTCGTGATCTGACCACCGATGCCAATGCGGGAATCGAGCATGTCGGCAAGTACCTTGGTGTGATTGAGACCGGTACGAAGACCTCCGGCGGTGTTGCTACCGCTTTGGATCATATCAAGGATATGGGCGTGACCCATGTGCAGATTCAGCCCTTTTATGATTTTGGCTCTGTGGATGAGACCGGTTCCGGTCCGAGATACAACTGGGGTTATGATCCCGTGAACTACAATGTTCCAGATGGCTCCTACGCTACGAACAGCATGAACGGTGAAGTTCGTGTCATGGAATGCAAGCAGATGATTATGGGGCTTCATCAGAACGGGTTAAGCGTTGTTATGGATGTGGTATATAACCATGTACTGAGTGGCGCAGATTTCTGTTTCAATGTGATTGTCCCCGGCTATTTCAGCCGAATCAATGAGAACGGCTCCTATTCAAACGGTTCCGGTTGCGGAAATGATACCGCTTCCGAGCGTTCCATGGTAAAAAAATACATTGTCGACTCCGTTAATTACTGGGTAGAGGAGTACCACATTGACGGTTTTCGTTTCGACCTGGTGGGCTTACTGGATGTGGAGACGATTCAGGAGATTGTAAGCACGGTTCATGAAAAGCACCCCGACGTAATCTTTTACGGAGAGGGCTGGACCCTTACAACGACTCCGACCAAGGAAAATGTGACCCTGGCTACCCAGACCAACAGCACGGAAGTTCCGGAGTTCGGTTTCTTCAACGATACGATTCGCGACGGCTTGAAGGGTAGTGTGTTCAATACCTCCAATACCGGTTTTGTATCCGGCGCCTCCGGAATGGAAGCGAAGATGGAGCGTTGCTTCTTGGGAGCGGATACCTGGTGTAAGTCTCCCGCGCAGACGATTAACTACGCATCCTGCCATGATAATGATACCCTGTGGGATCGTTTGACGACCTCCTGCAAGGATGCAACCGAGGAGCAGTTAATCGCGATGAACAAGCTGACCGCAGCAATCTATCTGACCGCAGAGGGCGTTCCCTTTATGCTGGCCGGTGAGGAAATGCTTCGCACCAAGGGCGGCAACACGAACAGCTACAATGCTACCGATGAAGTGAACAACATGAATTGGGCATCCCTTGAGGAAAAGAAGTATGCGGATGTATATGAATATTACAAGGGACTGATTGCATTCCGTAGGGCACACTCTGTATTACGATTGACGACGGCAGAGGATGTGGAGAAATACGTTAGCACGATTACGGGACTGGATACGCATATGTTCGGAATTCATACCGTAGGCGGTCCTGAGAGCGAGAAGGCAGAGGAGATGCTTCTGTACTTTAATGCCAACACCGAAGCAAAGGCGGTAACCCTTCCCGACGGTAAGTGGGATGTTATGGTCAACAATGAGAAGGCAGGCACGAAGAAGCTTGCTACCGTCAGTGGTACGATTGACCTGCCCGCGCAGAGCGCGTTCATCCTGGTAAAGCATGTGCCCACCAAGAATGTATTCTCTTTTGGCAGATGGGGCAAATTTGCAACGGTTGGCTGCATTGGTGCTGCACTGGCACTTTTAGCGGCTCTTCTGTTAATCTTTACCCGCAAGAAGAAGCCTCAGGCATAAGAACTTGATCGTCCATCAATATACCCAAAAGGATCGGCAGGAATGTCGGTCCTTTTTTGTTCTTAAGAACGCATTAGGCAAAAACCGTAAAGTATGTTATAATCGAACCCATGAGATATCAGATTCGTAATGCCGTTGTACAGTACGGCGCAGATACAATTTTAGACAGAGTGAATTTCGAGATTCACGACAATGAGAAGATTGCTGTTGTCGGCCGAAACGGCTGCGGCAAAACTACACTGCTTAAACTGATTGCCGGCGACCTGACGATGGCGAATCCGGACAGTGATGAGGAGTGTGGCATCTCCATGGCAGGCAAGCAGACCATCGGTACCCTTCGCCAGATTAATTTCCAGGATGGCGAGGTAACCGTCGGGGATGAGATTCGCAAGGTGTTTGAGCCGGTTTTTGCCTGTGAAAAGAGAATGGAGGAAATCTCGAACCGTATGGCGGCAGAGGGGGAAGTGCCTCCCGAGCTCATGTATGAATATGAAGCATTGCAAAAGAAGATGGAGGCTCTGCGCGGCTATTCCTGGAAGCAGGATATGGAAGTGATGTTCCAGCGTTTCGGCTTTCCGTTAGAGGACCTGGAACGCCCCATTGGCACCTATTCCGGTGGAATGCAGACCAAGGTCGCATTCATTAAGCTTCTTTTGTCGCGCCCGGATATTGTTCTTTTGGATGAGCCGACGAACCACTTGGATTTGCCGACGATTGAATGGCTGGAGCAGTATCTTAAGAGCTACGACCGTGCCGTTGTCATTGTTTCCCATGACCGAATGTTTCTGGATGCCATTGCGGATGTGACTTATGAGATCGAGTATCATCATATGAAACGCTATCCCGGCAACTATTCGACCTTCGTGAAACTGAAGGAAGAGGCATTAAAGAAGCAGGAGCGTGATTACGAGGAGCAGCAGGCGGAGATTGCCCGTCTGACGGAGTGGATTGAGAAGTGGAAGAATACGCCGAGTAAGGTGGCGGCTACCCGCTCGAAACGCATGGCCATTGAGCATATGGTTAAGATTGAGAAACCGGTGCATTTTGATACCAAGGCCTTCCACGCGAATTTCCAACCCCGCATCGAGAGTTGGACAGAGGTGGTGGATGCGAAGAAGCTGGCCATCGGTTATGATCACGTGCTGAGTGAATTGTCTTTTACCTTAAGAAAAAAGGACCGTCTTGCCATTATCGGTGAGAACGGCAAGGGAAAATCGACGTTACTGAAAACGTTAATTGGTGAGATTCCGCCACTGAACGGAACCTATAAGTTCGGAACGAATGTGGAATGGGGATATTTTGACCAGCAGAAGGCGGTTGCGATTCCTGCGGATCCCGAGCAGACGGTGTTGGACAATTTCTGGGAGACCTATCCGACGCTGCTTCGCGGCGAAGTAAGAAGTGCGTTGGGTGCTTTTTTGTTTAGCGGCGAGGATGTTGAGAAGAAGTTGGGAACCTTGTCCGGAGGCGAGAAGGTGCGCCTTTCTCTTTGCAAGATTTTCTATACCAAACCGAATCTGCTTATTTTGGATGAGCCGACGAACCATATGGATATGATCGGGAAAGAAGCTTTGGAGAGTATGCTGCGGGAATATGAAGGAACCGTACTCTTTGTAAGCCACGACCGCTATTTCATTCGACAGGTGGCGACGGGAATTTTGGATTTTACCGCTACGGGTGTCAACAAGTATGACATGACCTATGAGGAATATCTGAAAACGAGAAGTGCGACCAATGCCGATTACTATAAGGTGGGAGTCGGCGCGAATAAGCCGACGGCGACTTCCAAGCCGAATCTCGGAGCTCCGATGGGAAAAATGAGTAACAGCGGTGTAGGAACCTCGACAACAGGTCCGACCTTAACGGATGTATTCGATAAGAAGACGTATTACAATCCCGGGAAGATTCGCTCCCGTCTGGAGAAGGCAATTGAGAAGTACAATCAACAGCTGACAGAGAGTGAAGAGAAGATTGCTGAGCTAAAACTTCAGATGGCGGATCCCGGACTTGCGACGAACTATGTGAAGCTGCAGGAGATTCAAGAAGCGTTAACCAGAGAAGAGGAGAATCAGGAATCGATTCTGGAACGGTTGCTGGAGACGGAAACCGAGCTCGATGAGATGCGTGAATAGAATAAGACAAAAAGGGACTGCGTAAGCATGTCCCTTTTTCTTATGTATATTGGCTGCATTCATTGTCTTAATGAAATGCTCAAAAAACAAGCGGTGCGGGCATGAGGAATTCTTCGCTGGTTGTATTCGCCAAGTGGGACTATGTGCTCCGGCCATAGTTATCGGTACCGACCACGTCGGCAGAGACTCACATCCATGGTTCGACTCTGCCTAGAATTGCCATCCATGGCAATTCTACGTTGGGGACAGGCGGAGCACCAAGGCCCACTAAGGCTCATACAAAGGCTTCAGAATTCCTCATACCCGCGCCGCATAGATTAATCCAGTTCCTTGAGGCCTGTATAGAGCTCGTAGTATCTTCCCTTCATTGCGAGCAATTCATCGTGTGTTCCGCGCTCCATAATCTCGCCGTGCTCCAGAACCATAATCGCATTGGAATTGCGTACGGTTGACAGACGGTGGGCGATTACGAAGGTGGTACGATTCTTCATCAGACGATCCATACCGTGTTCGATATGTCGCTCGGTACGGGTGTCGACGGAGCTGGTAGCTTCATCCAATACCAGAATCGGTGCGGTGGAGAGTGCGGCACGCGCAATATTCAGAAGCTGCCGCTGACCTTGTGAAAGGTTTGAACCATCGCCCTCCAGCATGGTGTTGTAACCGTCACTCAGACGCATAATGAAGCTGTGCGCGGAAGCGGTTTTGGCGGCCTGGATGACTTCTTCATCGGTAGCATCCAAACGTCCGTAGCGGATATTCTCCATAATGGTTCCGGTGAAAAGATGAGTATCCTGAAGCACCATGGCAATGTTCTTGCGAAGAACGTCGCGTTCCATATCCTTGATGTTGACACCGTCGATGGTAATAGTACCTTCTTCGATATCATAGAAACGATTTAAAAGGTTGGTAACGGTTGTCTTACCGGCACCGGTAGAACCGACGAACGCAATCTTCTGACCGGGATGTGCGTAGAGACTGATATCCTTTAACACCGTTTTCTCGGGATTGTAGCCGAAGGTCACGTGTTCCAGAACCACATCGCCCTTCATATCCGGCATCGGGTTTGCATTCTCGACATCTGTAGGCTCGGGTTCGGCGTCAATTACCTGGAAAACACGTTCTGCGCCGGCTAATGCAGCAAAGATGGTAGCCATCTGTTGTGCAATCTGATTGATCGGCATATTGAACTGGCGGGAATATCCGGCAAATACCGTAAGTCCACCGGGAGTTAACAGTCCGCTTAACATGAGAATACCACCGATTCCGACGGTAACCGCATACGAAATCTGGGAGGTATTGCCCATAACCGGCATCATAATAACACCCCAGAACTGCGCCTTGAACTGCTTGTCCTTCATATCCTTATTTAACAGGTCAAATTCTTCCATACAGGTTTCTTCATGATTGAAGACCTTGACTACCTTCTGACCGGTAATGCTTTCTTCGATGTAACCGTTTACCGCACCCAGGGCAGCCTGCTGTGCAGCAAAATGCTTCTGTGAGATTTTGGCAAACTTTGCACCGCCGATACCGAAGATCGGGATGAACGCAATGACAACGATGGTCAGAATCCAGCTGGTCGAAATCATAAATACGAAGGTACCGATTAAGGTAACCGCACCGGAAATCAGACTGGTCAAGGAGTTGTTAATCATCATATCGATTGCGTCCACATCGTTGGTAAAACGGCTCATGACCTCGCCCGTCGGATGGGAGTCAAAATAACGAACCGGGAGACTCTGCAGCTTCGTGAACAGGTCGTTACGGATTCGCTCTAAGAAGCCCTGGGAAATGGACAGCATCAGGCGTCCCTGCAGGTAGGTCGTGACGACACCAACCAGGTAGATGCAACCCAACAGGATCAGGGCGATAATTACATAGACCATAGCACCTTCAAAACCTGCGAAGGAGACTTCACCGCCGGAGCCGGTTTTTGCCAATCCGTTCAAAAGACCACTGATTACCTTGTCCGCAGACCGTTCCATGGCAGTCATCTCGACATGAGCGGAGGGAACGGCGGCAAGCGTAAGCTTATCGATAATCGGAGCCATCAGGTAACCACCAATCAAGGAGGTTACGGTACTGATTAACATGCAGAAGAGTACGAGAATCAGACGGAATCCGTAACCGTGCATATAGCCGAGAATACGCTTGATGGTATTACGCGTATCCTTTGGCGCACCTTTGGCCGCAGCCGCTCTTGCACCGTGACCGCCGCCGCGAGGACCGCGACCGCCCATCGGGAAAGACGCCGAACTGTTATATTGCTTCTGCAACTGTTCCAAGTTTCTTCCCATGGTTACGCCTCCTTTCCGGTCTGAGACTCATAGATCTCACGGTATTCTTCATTATTCTTAAGCAATTCCTCATGGGTACCGATTCCGGTAATGGCACCGTCGTCCATTACGATAATCTGGTCCGCATCCATCACCGAATTGATGCGCTGTGCAATGATAATCTTGGTGGAACCCGCCAGCTCTTCGAAGAAGGCCTTGCGAATCTGTGCCTCGGTTGCGGTATCGACAGCGGAAGTGGAATCGTCCAGAATCAGGACCTTCGGCTTCTTTAACAGAGCTCTCGCAATACACAGACGCTGCTTCTGTCCACCGGACACATTGGAACCACCTTTGTTCAATTCGGTGTCATATCCCTTCTCAAAAGAAGATACGAACTTATCGGCCTGCGCGTACTCCGCCATCTTCTTTACTTCTTCATCGCTTGCTTCCTCGTTGCCCCAACGCAGGTTTTCTGCAATTGTTCCGGAGAAAAGCGTATTTTTCTGAAGCACCATACCGATGCCATCACGCAGATTGTGAATCGAGTAATCTTTTACATTGATGCCGTCTATGAGAACCTCGCCCTCATCCACATCATACAGACGGGGAATCATAGAGACCAGAGTCGACTTGCCGCAGCCGGTGGAACCGATAATACCGACCGTCTGTCCTGCGGGAATCTCCAGATTGATATGATTCAGAACCGCTTCTTCACTATTCTTGTAGTAACGGAAGGTCACATCCTTAAAGGTAACGGCGCCGTTTTGAATGGTCAAATCCGTCTGCTGGGCGTTCTCATCATTGATATCCGGTTTTTCCTCCATTACTTCGCGGATACGTTTCGCGGAGGCAAGTGCACGGGAAGAGAACATTAATAAGAACGTAACCATAATTAAGGAAAAGAGAATCTGCGTTACGTAGGTTAAGAAAGCGGATAAGTCACCGATGGGCATGCCACCTTTGATTACCACGGGACCGCCCACCAGAATGACAGCCACGATGGTCGCGTTCATAAAGATGGTGATAATGGGCTGCATAAAGATCATGATGCGCATTGCGGAGATTCCGGCCTGCTTCAGATCCCGGTTGGCCTTACCGAATTTCTGGATCTCATGTTCCTGGCGCACGAAACTCTTGACTACGCGGACATTGGTAACATTCTCCTGTACGGTAGAGTTCAGTGCGTCTACTTTTTTCTGCATGCGACCGAAACGGGGGAAACCGATCTTAATTACAATAAGTACAACCAGTAACATAATCGGAATGGTAATTGCGAAAATAACGGACAAGCGGGGGCTGATGATAATTGCCATTACCAATGCGGCAATCATCATACCGGGGGCACGCAGTGCCATACGAAGCAACATGGATACGAAGTTCTGCATCTGCGTAACATCGTTTGTCAGTCGGGTAACCAACGAACCGGTAGAGAACTTATCGATATTGGCAAAAGAATACTTCTGGATTGCATGATAAGCATCGCTGCGGACGTCAGCCGCAAAATAGGTGGAAGCCTTCACACCGAAATAGTTGCCGCCGATTCCGCCGGCCATCATAATCAGAGCGGTCAGAATCATCAGACCCATTACGCCGATGCTCTTCCAGGCGGTCAGCGTTCCGGCATTGGCAGAATTGATGACCGTTGCCAAGAGCTTGGGCATAACAACCTCGCCGATTACTTCCACGATCATCAGAATCGGACCGATAATGAAGTACGGAAGATGAGGTTTCACATACTTTAACCAGAATTTCATTGTTTTTATCCTTTCATTATATAAATGTCAAAAAAGCATCTTTTGTTGATATTGTATATTTCATACTAAAATGGTCAAAAAGTCAATGCCGGGGGTCTATTCTTAATACTTTTATTAGAATTGCGAATCCGAGAGAGAAATAAGAACGGCGCCAAAGCCCGCAAATACAGTAAAAAGGCGATTTTTGCATTACTTTTTAGTGATTTGCATACGAAACAACAGTAAAAATTGTACTCAAACGTTTTCTGATAGGACGAAGGTACCAGAGAAAACTGACATAATATTTTCATAAAAAGTTCACAAAAAGTAACAAAATTGACGAATATCGGTTGACACATTCCCTGTATTTGATTAAAATGTACAACAGATGGGGTACGAAGGCGGTTGTTTTGTGAAAACATAACGAAATCGTTTTCGTAAATAAACTCCACCAAAACACTTTTTTTCTAATTCAAAAGGAGGATATTATGAAAAAGAGAATTATCTGTATGCTTCTCGTAGCTATCATGGCTCTGTCCATGTTAACCGGCTGCGGCAACGGAGGCAACACCGGTAAGGTAGTTAACATCTACGTATGGAACGAAGAGTTCAAGGGATTCTTCGAGAAGTACTACACCGCTGAGGTACCTTACCTTGATACTGATGGAGATGGCAAGGCAGATGCTTACTATGACAAGGCACCTGGTAAGAAGTATCTCGATCAGGGTTACAAGTTCAAGTTCATCATCAATGCATCTGATGGTGGTCTCTATCAGGAGAAGCTTGATGCAGCTCTTAGCAAGTCCGCTAAGAAGGGCACCGCTAAGGATTCCAAGGTTGACTTATTCTTAGCAGAGGCTGACTACATCCAGAAGTACGTTGATAGCAACGTATCTCAGGATATCACCGGAATCGGTTTCTCCAATTTCAGCCAGATGTATGGTTACACCATTGATGCTTGTAAGGATCAGAGCGGCGTGGTTAAGGGCGTTTCCTTCCAGTGCTGTCCTTCCGCATTAATCTATCGTCGTTCCATCGCTGAGGACGTTCTTGGTACTTCCGATCCTGCTGAAGTTCAGGCAGCTCTTAATACCTGGGATAAGTTCGATGCAGCAGCTGCAACCGCTAAGGATAAGGGCTACTACATGATGGCTTCCTTCGCTGAGGCATTCCGTGTATACTCCAACAACTGTACTTCCGCTTGGGTAGACAAGGACAACAAGCTTGTGTTTGACGATGCAATCAATGCTTGGTTAGATCAGACCAAGAAGTACTGCGACAATGAGTACACCTTATTAGCAGGCGTTTGGGATGATGAGAAGAACCAGCAGATGTTCGCTTCCGGTAAGACCATGTGCTTCTTCGGTCCTGCTTGGTACTTCAACTTCTGCATGGGCAATGCTCATGATGCAGAGGCTGGTTGTATGGGTGACTGGGCAATCGTTGAAGGACCTCAGGCTCACTTCTGGGGTGGTACCTGGATCCTTGCATCCGCTTACACCGACAACGCTGAGATCGTTTGCGATATTATGAACGCATTCACCAATGATGAGGGTGTTGTAAACATGCTCGTTGAGGTTGAGAGCCAGTATCCTAACAACAAGAAGGTTGTTGACAAGTACGCTAACGATGCTTCCTATGGTAGCGAGTTCCTTGGCGGTCAGAACGATATCGCTGTATTCTCTCAGATGACTGATAACATTAAGTGGGAGAACCACACTGTATATGATCAGTTATTAAACGAGGGTCTTCAGACCTACATCAAGACCTACCTTGATGGTACTTCTGATCTTGACACCGCTCTTGCAAACTTCTACAACTACGTAAATGAGAAGTATCCTGAGATTGTTACTCCTTAATCGATAGTAGAGATTTGGCTTAAAATGCTACGTCGTGACGTACGCTCCGACGTAGCATTTTTTAACAAAAAATTAGTCGGAGAGCGTGCTTATGAGTGCTAAAAAAGATAAGAATCAGCTGGCAACGAAACATAAATCCGTCAGCTATGCAAAATGGGGTTACATTTTTATCGCACCCTTTTTCCTGACCTATATTTTCTGGTCATTGACTCCTCAGATTTTGACAATTTTCTATAGTTTCTTTGATTATCACAAGCAGTCCACCGGTGTAGACATGGTTGGACCTACCTGGAATAATTTTGCAAACTATAAGACAATCTTTAGCCCTGACAATAACGGCGACATTGGTATTATCAAATATGCAATTAACACCATCATCATGTGGGTGGGCGGTGCACTTCCTCAGTTCGGTATTGCATTGCTGTTAGCAGTTTGGTTTACCAGCTTCCGTTTAAATATTAAGTGCCAGCCTTTCTTCAAGACGGTTATGTACATGCCGAACTTGATCATGGCTTCCGCATTTTCGATGTTGTTCTTTACCTTGTTCAGCAAGGTTGGACCGATTCATTCCCTGTTAGAGAGCTCCGGTATCATTGATTCGAAGTTTGACTTCCTAGGGACCGTCTGGACAACACGAGGCATCGTAATGTTAATGAACTTCTTGATGTGGTTCGGTAATACTACCATTGTCCTGATGGCAGGTATTATGGGTATTGACAATACGTTGTTCGAGGCTGCGGCAATTGATGGTGCTACTTCCTTCAAGGCTTTCTTCAAGGTAACCTTACCTCTGTTGATGCCGATTCTGACCTATGCATTTATTACCGCTATGATCGGTGGTATTAACATGTACGATGTTCCTTACATCTTAACGAACAAGAGCGGTGAGCCTCTTGGTAGTGCTAAGACGCTGATTATGTACATGCAGAACTACATCAGCCCTTCGAAGAACTACGGTATGGCGGGTGCAATCTCCGTTATCGTATTCATCTTTGCAGGCGTACTGAGTATGATTGTGTACAAGTTCTTAGTAAATTCTTATGCTGACAATAACGGTGAAGTTAAGAAGCGTAAGAGAAAAGGAGGTAACTAATTATGGCAGAGATGACTAAGAAAGATATCGAGAAAGCGAAAAGAAAAGAGCTTTACGATGGACTCGGACGCAAAGCCAAGATTATGTTGCTGATTTCTCGTATTGTTGTTTACACGATTCTGGCATTTTTAATGGTATTGTGTTTGTTCTCCTTCTACATGTTGATTATTAACGCAACGCGTTCCAATTCTCAGCTGCAGTCCGGTTTCACCCTGATTCCGAAAGAGAATTTCCTGAATAACTTTAAGAATGCATGGACGGATGCTTCCATTAACATTCCTCGTGGTATGTTGAACAGTTTCATTATTGCTGCTGCATCCGCAATCCTTACCACCTACTTCTCAGCACTGACTGCTTACGGTATTCATTGCTACGATTTCCGTGGTAAGAAGGTTGCATTCACCTTTATCATGGCAGTTATGATGATTCCTTCTCAGGTATCTGCAGTAGGTTTCATCGCAATGGTAAACACCTTAGGACTTACCGATAACTACATTCCTCTGATTGTTCCGGCAATCGCTTCTCCAATCGTATTCTTCTATATGAAGCAGTACATGGAAGCAAACCTGTCGAACCAGATTGTTGAGGCGGCTCGTGTAGACGGTGCGAATGAGTTCTATACCTTTAATCGTATTGTTATTCCGATTATGATGCCTGCAATTGCAGTACAGATGATCTTCTCCTTCGTAGGATCCTGGAACAACTTCTTTATTCCTGCGATGGTTCTGGATGATAAGAGCTTAAGAACTGTGCCGATTATGATTGCGAACTTGCGTAGTGCCGACTACTCGAAGTTCGATATGGGTAAGGTATACATGTTCATTTTAATGGCGATTCTGCCTGTAGTAGTTGTATACCTGGCATTATCTAAGTTCATCATCGGCGGTGTATCCGACGGTGCTGTTAAGGGTTAATGAGGACAGTAAGCTCCCTTGATTACCGGTAATACCATAAGAACGATTCAAACATGCTCTCACTTCGGTGAGGGCATGTTTTTTTGTTGCGTGTACAAAAAAGGAGCGTGTGAAAAATCACACGCTCCTTGAAATTGGTATGTTTTTGGGAGAATTACATCTCGATTACGATGTCGTTCTCTGCCTTCAGGATAGCGTCCTCGATTAACTTACCTTCAATCTTGGTACCGTTAACGGTTACGCTCTTAACGCCATGCTCGCTGCCGTTAGGATTCTGAACGGTTACGTTCAATACCTTGCCACGGAATACCTTACGCATGGTGTAGGACTTCCACTCGGAAGGAATGGAAGGATCGATTACGATACCCTTGGTCTCAGGATTCAGACCTAAGATACCTTCGGTGGTACCTACCATAACGGTAGAAGCAGTACCGGTTAACCAATGTACATGTGCACGACCTGCGAAAGGACTATCCTTACCCTCTACGAACTGACCGTATACATAGGGCTCAAGAGCTCTGTGCTCAGCCTTATCGTTGTAGGTAGCAGGTGCTGCCTCGGTCCAGTACTTGTATGCACGATTACCATGACCAAGCTTGGACTCTGCAAGGATTAACCAACCCTGAGGCTGGGAGAAGATACCTGCATTCTCCTTGGTACACTTATTGAAGCACTGCATCAGAGCACCATCAAATGCATGATACTCATAAGGAGGATACATTACCATAGCACCGTAAGGAGTGTTCAGTTCTCTTTCTACGCTGTCCATAGCAAGTTCCTGCTGCTCCTTGGTACCGAAACCGGAGATAACGGACCAAGACTGAGGATTGAGCCACATGGAAGCTTCGGGATCGTTGCGATGACCGATGATGGTACCGTCTTCCTTATAACCACGAATCCATCTGTCTTCGTTCCAGCAGTCTGCAAGGATTGCATCAAGCTTGGTAAGAATCTCATCAAGATACTTTACGTACTCGGTATCGTTCTTTTCAACAGCATATACACGAAGGATCTTAACTGCATATACAAGCTGGAATGCAACGAAGGTGGACTCACCCTTCTTGCCGAGACGTAAGCAGTCGTTCCAGTCTGCGTGAAGACCTGCAGGCATTCCGTGCAGACCTAAGTTATTCATGGAGAAGTCGATGGCTCTCTTTAAGTGATCGTATACGGAACCCTTCTGACCATCGTTTGCATAGAATACTTCCTCATCTAAGAAAGCAGAGTTACCGCTCTCGGAGATGTACTTATATACGGTAGGGAAGAGCCAGAGCGCATCATCCGCACGATAGGAAGGATGTCCGGTCTCCTTAACATACTCAGGATCGTCGGGTGTATTTTCTTCGCCGGCCTTGTGAGTGTACTTAACCAGAGGAAGACCTGCACCGTTGGTAACCTGAGCGGAGAGCATGAAACGAATCTGGTCTGCTGCCATCTCGGGAGCCAAATGGATAACGCCCTGAATATCCTGTACGGTATCACGGTAACCGAAACCGTTACGAAGTCCGCAGTACTGGAAGGATGCTGCACGGGACCAGGTAAAGGTAATGAAGCAGTTGTATGCGTTCCATACGTTTACCATGTTGTTGAAGTTATCATCGGGAGTGTGTACCTGAAGATTATTCAACTTAGCATGCCAGTATTCCTTAAGAGCGGCAAGCTCGGTGTCGACTAAGGTAGCATCTGCATCGTACTTCGCAATAATCTCCTTAGCAACAGCTTCAGGCTTCTGACCTAAGATGTAGGTGAATACCTTCGTCTCGCCGGGAGCAAGAGTGATGTCGGTTTCAAGGGCACCACAGGAGTTGGTATTGAAGTTCAGATCACCGTTTAAACCGTTAGCGATGCCATCAGGGGTTGCGTAGCTGTGGTATGCACCAACGAACTTGTCACGGTCGCCGCAGAACTTATCAACTTTGGCACCTGCAAGACCTAAGAAACGCTCCTTGCTGGGATCGTGGTAGTTCTCGTTCTGCTTCTGGAGAATAAGATTATCCTTGAAATAAGTATGAGTGATGAATAAGGTGTACTGTAAGTTAACCTGATCCTGCTCATAGTTGTTATCATTTACGAATTCGCAGTAACCGGTAACGGCAAGCTTACGAGGCTTGGAATCGTTGTTGGTTACCTTGGAACGCCATACTTCGTAGGTGGAATTCAGAGGAACGTAGTAGAGAGTCTCTGCCTTGATTCCCTTGTATTCGGAAGAAATGGTGGTGTAGGCGGTACCATGATGACACTCGCTCTTATAGGTGTCCAGAGGCTTACATACAGGAGCCCAGGATGCGGACCAGTAATCGTTATCCTCTAAATCACGGATGTAGATGTAACGACCGGGTTGATCTACTGCAACGCTGTTGAAACGATAACGAATGATACGTCCGTTTGCACCGGACTTCTCAAAACTGTAACCGCCTGCGTTGTTGGAAATGATTGCGCCGTACTCCGGAGATCCCAGGTAGTTTGCCCAGGCAGAAGGAGTATCGGGTTTGGTAATGACATACTCTTTGGCTTTTTCGTCAAAATAACCGTAGTTCATAGTACCCTCCTCATTAGGTGTTCATATTGATTGCTGCGGTGGGAAAAGCCCACGCACACTACTTTAATTTTACTGAAATAAGAAGATTCAGTCAAGGGATAGGTATTTCATTAATATTACAGTAAAAAGTATATCTTTTTGTCCATTTCACATAGGAAGAAACAAAAAAGAGAAGAGATAGGCAAAGGAACCATGAGAATCATAAGAATGGGAACATTGTCGTAATCCTGGAACAACACTGCGCAACATTGCGCAATGTTTTTACCTAAAAGTTGCAAAAAAGGAAGGTGTGCATGGGAAAAATTTCGCCACGGAAAAGGTTTTCCAGGGCCTATATGGACAAAAACGGCATGATTTTCGCAAAAACACGAAAGTTTTCGTAATTTTTCGTCAATATACACAAAAGCGGTAAAATAAGAATGTGTAATATTTCAGTATTGACTTTTTATGGCAAAAAATATATACTTCTAACATAGGACAACCGTTTGCGCAACGTAATCTTTGTGCAATATATTGACCAAACGGATCGTGTTATTCGCCGAAAAGGAATAACATTACATCACAGGGTATCCTGGATACCACAATTTTCATTCATATGGGAGGAAAAATATGAAGAAGAAAGTATTAGCAACTCTTCTTGCAGCTGCATTAGCAGTAACGTCCTTAGTTGGATGTGGCAAGAAGCCCGCTACCGGTAGCAACAATAACCCTTCTCAGGGCGGCACCTCCGGTGGCAACACTGCAGCTAGCCTTGCAGGAACCTACGACATTACCGTATGGGTACCTGAATTGGCAGTTGATTTAACCAAGAAACAGATTGATGATTTCAACAGCAAGAACGATCAGGGCATTAAGTTCAATGCTACGATCGAGGCAGTATCTGAGTCAGAAGCAGCTACTTCCATGTTACAGGATGTAACCGCAGGCGCAGATATCTTCTTCTTTGCACAGGACCAGGCAGCTCGTCTGATTCAGTCCGGTGGTCTTGCTAAGTTAGGTGTTGCAGCAGCTGAGTCCGTTGCATCCGCTAACTCCGCAGGTGTTGTTGCTGCTACCAAGGCAGGCGATGAGATGTACGCATACCCTCTGACCGAGGATAACGGCTACTTCATGTACTATGATAAGAGTGTCATTCCTGAGGAAGACGTTGATTCCTTCGAGAAGCTTCTTGCTGACTGTGAAGCAGCAGGTAAGACCTTCACCATGGAAGCTCATACCGGTGCTTGGTATATCGCTTCTTGGTTCTTTGGAACCGGTTGTGATTCCGCATGGAAGACCGATGACGAAGGTAAGTTCGTTGACTTAACCGATAACTTCAATTCCGATAAGGGTCTGATCGCAGCGAAGGGTCTTTACAAGTTCGTAAGCTCTCCTGCATACAACAGTGAGTCTACCGTTGCTGCATTCCAGAATGCAGTTCCTGCAGCAGTTGTTGTATCCGGTACCTGGGATTACGAGACCGCAGTTACCATTCTTGGTGAAAACCTTGGCGTTGCCGATCTTCCTTCCTTCGAAGTAGACGGTAACTACTATCATATGGGCTCCTACTCCGGAAGCAAGCTTCTTGGTGTTAAGCCTCAGACTGACGCAGCTCGTCAGGCAGCATTACATCAGTTAGCTCAGTACCTTGTAAGTGAGGAAGGCCAGTTGGAGCGTTTCAATGCTCTTTCCTGGGGTCCTGCTAACACGAATGCAAAGAATAACGATGCAGTTCAGAGCAACCCTGCTCTTGTAGCTCTTGGACAGCAGAACAATTACGCTCGTCCTCAGGGCCAGATTCATGGTTCCTGGTGGGATATCGCTAAGAAGATCGGTACCTATGTAATGGAGTCCGATGGTTCTGACGAAGGCCTTAAGGCTGCTCTTCAGATGTACGAAGATGAGTGTAGAGCACTCTTCAACATGACCGACGATGAGAAGACCGCTTGGTCTGTAATCGGTGGTATTAACGGAACCATGTGGGATCAGGATTTCCCTATGACCCGTACCGCTCAGACCGGTGTTGCAACCTTCTACTCTGAGTTAATGCTTCTGAATGAGGGTGAGACCTTCAAGTGTCGTCAGGGCGCTTCCTGGGATGTAAACTTCGGTGATCCTGAGAGCGGTAATCCTGATGGTAATGCAGTTGTACCTGCAACCGGTTACTACTATGTAAAGCTTGTATACGATGATGTTGCAGGCACCGGTATTGTTACTCTTGAGAAGTCTTCCTTCTACGGCTGGTCTGTAATCGGTTCTATCTTAGGTGATGGCTGGACCGTTGACGTTCCTATGTGTGTTCAGGAAGACGGTACTACCTTCAAGACCGAAGCTCTTGACTTAAACGAGGGCGAGGAATTCAAGGTTCGTTTCGGTGCATCTTGGGATGTAAACTACGGTGCTGACGGTCAGGCTGGCGGTGCAAACGTTGTTGTACCTGCAACCGGTACCTACACCATCGTATTTGATTCCACCACCTGCATGATTACTCTTGAGTAATTCATAGGTTTATAACAATCTAGAATATTGGGTTGGGGCCAGACCGCTGGCCCCAACCTGTATTTTACAAAAATGAGGGTTACGATGAAAAAACAAAACGCATTTATACGATTTTTCTGTGATCTGTTCACCGCAATCATTCATGGTGATTGGATGACGAAGCTATCCTGTGTAATCATGGGATTTGGCAATCTTATGCGTGGCCAGATTGTCCGAGGTTTGATTTTCCTTGGCTTTGAGGCTACATTTTTCTATTACATGTGGAGCGCCGGACTCTATTGGGTCAGCATGCTTCCCAGTCTTGGCCAGGTAGGTCCGAGTGAAGCTTATAACGAGATATATGACGTATATCTTCCGGTATACGGAGATAATTCTTTCCGTATTCTGTTATACGGTATTCTTACCATTTTCCTGTGCGTTGCTTTTGTATACACCTGGCAGGCTAATATTAAGCAGTCCTATCGGATGCAGAAGCTTAAGGAAGCCGGTAAGGCTGTTCCTAAGTTCAAAGACGATATGAAGAGCCTTGTGGATGCGAGCTTCTACAAGACCTTATTGTCTCTTCCTGTAATCGGTATCTTCGTATTTACCGTGCTGCCTCTGATTTTCATGATTCTGGTAGCATTTACGAACTACTGTGCGGCGAATGACGGCTACATTACGAACCTGTTCCACTGGGTTGGAGTGGCGAACTTTAAGACGATGTTTACCAACACGGTAGGTTCGAATTACGCGTCGACCTTCTTAAGTATTCTGGCCTGGACCTTGATTTGGGCGTTCTTTGCTACCTTCAGTAACTACCTGTTGGGTATTCTGGTAGCAATGATGATTAATAAGAAGGGGATTAAGTTCAAGAAGATGTGGAGAACCATTTTGGTTATGACCATTGCGATTCCCCAGTTCATCTCCTTGCTGTATGTATCGAAGTTGTTCTCGGATTCCGGTATTGTGAACGGAATTCTGCTGGATTGGGGATGGATTACCACACCAATCAAGTTCTGGGGAACACCTTGGATTGCACGTACCTTAGTAATTGCAGTTAACATCTGGATTGGTGTTCCTTACCTGATGCTGATTGCAACCGGTATTCTGATGAATATTCCTGCGGATCTGTATGAGGCTGCCAAGATTGACGGCGCCAATCCGATTCAGCAGTTCCGACATATCACGATGCCCTACATGCTCTTCGTTACAGCTCCTTACCTGCTAACGAGCTTTACGAGTAACATGAATAACTTCAACGTTATCTACCTGCTGTCAACCGGTGGCCCGACGAACTCGAAGGCCCGAGGTACGGCCGGTGATGTTGGTTATACGGACCTCTTAATTACATGGTTATTTAAGATGACGACAGGAGCAGAGCAGAACTACTACATGGCTTCTGTTATCGGTATCTTAGTATTCGTAGTGGTTGCGGCGATTACCCTGGTGGTATACGGTCTGCTTCCGTCCAATAAAAACGAGGGGGATTTCTCATGATGACGACTGTGGTTGAAAAAAAGAGCGGTCTCGGCATGAAAGCCAAGAGAACGATTGGCAATGCCGCGATCTATGTAATCTTGATAATTATGAGTATTGTATGGTTGTTCCCCTTCGTATGTATCGTACTGCAGTCCTTCCGTTGTGAGCCCTATGCAGGACCTTCCGGATACATTCTCCCGAAGGTATGGGGACTTGGCAACTATGCGAAGATTCTTTCGGACGGTAAGTTCGTACGTTGGTACAGCAATACCTTCTTTATGGGTCTTGTGGTAGCGGTATTACAGACCTTTATCGTTCTGTGTATGAGTTATACGCTGTCTCGTTTCCGTTTCAAGATGCGTACCTTCTTAATGAAATTCATGCTGGTTCTGGGCTTGTTCCCCGGCATGTTAACGATGATTATTCTGTACCGAGTACTTGCGGATATGGGACTGACCAAGGCAAATTCCGTTCCCGGTCTGATTCTTGTATATGTCGCATCCTCCGGTATGGGCTATTACATCTCCAAGGGCTTCTTCGATACGATTCCGTTCTCTTTGGATGAGTCCGCACGTATCGATGGTGCAAGCCGTGCGCAGGTACTGTTCCGCATTATCCTGCCTCTGTCCAAGCCAATCGTTATTTACACGATTCTGACGGCCTTCATGGCTCCTTGGGGCGATTTCGTATTTGCTCGTTTCATTACCTTGAACTCTGCGAAGGGTATGAACGTAGCAGTAGGTTTGTTCAACTGGTTAAATAAGGACCAGATTACCTCCAGCTATACGAAGTTCTGCGCCGGCGGTGTGCTGGTAGCAATTCCCGTAACCCTGCTCTTCCTCTTCTTACAGAAGTATTATGTAGAAGGTGTAACCGGCGGTTCGGTTAAGGGTTAAACAACAACGATTGAAACGTTACCAAATAAGCCTGTATGCGTCAGGCTTCATCAAAACCTCAAACAAAAAGGGAGTGTGAAAATAATTTTCACACTCCCTTTTTCTGCTGCTATGGAATTGTCAGCTAAGTCGATTCGAGATTTATAGGACAAAACATGTCGATGAATTATCGCAAGATGACACTGGTCTGCGGAGTAATGGTAAGAATGGCTCCCTCCAAAGTGGCTCCGGCAAAGGTGGTAATAATCAGCATGGACTCCTCGTCGAATTCTTCGTGATCCACACCGAGTACAGCGCAGATTTTGGAGAAATTGATATCGGTTACTTTCGATAAATCGATGGTCACCGGCTTCAGCGTCGTGTTATGAATGACAGCAACGGTACTTCCTTCGTAGGTGGATAGAAAACCACCAGCCTTGGTATCCGGAATATTCAGTGCAGTGTAGGTACCGTTGGCAATCTCGGGATTCGCCTTGCGTACCATCAGTACGCGCTTGTAGTAATTGTAGAGACTGTCGGGATCGCTTAATTGTTCTGCAACCGTGCCGTTTGTCTGGTCGGAATCTTTAAAGGTCGTTCCTTCGGGATCGCGAATGGTATCTCCGTCGCCCCACAGCATTGCGAGTCTTCGGTTGGCGTCCGTATTGGCACCGCCGCGGGTACCGCGCATGGCAATCTCTTCTCCATAGTAGATGACGGAAGAGCCGGGTCCCAGAAGATAGAGGTTCGCAGCCATCTGGGCAAAACCGTTGCCGGGAGTCAGATAACCTGCAGCACGGTCCATATCATGATTGGCAATAAAGGCAACCAATCGGGAATTCTCATTCATGGCCTTAACATCCTCATTAAATTGCTGGATGTAAGCGGTGTAGGCATTCACATCGCCCTTTTGTGCGGTGGAGGCAACCTTACCTTCCGCCTGAGACATTGTGAAATCAAAACAACTCAGGGCTTCGGAATAGCGCTTTACAGTACCGTCAGCCTCCCAAACCTCACCGACCGCATACAGATCGGGCTTCACAGCAAGAAGCTCATCCATAAACCAGTTCCAGAATTCGATGTTCTGCGGGTCATCGCCGAAATACATATATTTCGCAGCATCAAAACGGAAACCGTCGAGGCCAATTTCGGTGAGATAATACGTACAGACATCCAAAACCGCCTGACGAACTGCAGGATTATCGAAGTTAAGCTCCGGCATATCTCCGGAGAAATTGCATTCGTAGTAGCTGTCGGTTCCGGCAATCTTGTTGAAGGTTCGACCGTTCACCTTGGTGTCTACGCAGGTGTAGAAATCATAGTATGCATTCTCGGTATCGCCGGTTGCTCGGGAATTCTTGAAATCCACGAACCACGGGTGGTATGTACTCGTGTGATTAAAGGCAACGTCAAGAATGAGCTTGACTCCTCGCTCGTGGCAGAGCTTCACCAGATCCTTAAGATCCTCCATGGTGCCGAATTTTGGATCAATCGTGTAGTAGTCGGCCGTATCATACTTGTGATAAGAAGGCGACTTAAAAATCGGAGAGAGCCAAATTCCCTCGATCCCCAAGCTGGTACCGGATTGCGGGTCGCCGTCGTTCAGATAATCGAAACGATTGATGATGCCTCTGAGATCTCCGATGCCATCCCCGTTGGAATCCGAGAAGGAACCGACGAAAATCTGATAAAAGACGATGTCGTTATCTCCGAACTCAACAGATACCGGCGTGGAAGTAAAGTCTACATCCCGAATCCACACTTCTCCGTGCTTCAGAATCACTTCATCGGAGTTTACGTCGGTTGCAGAGATGTCGCTATTAAGCCCTTTTTTCTTGGTACAACCGGTGGTTGCGCCGAGAGCGAGGGAGAGCGATAACAGCCAAACAACCGCTTTCCTGCCCCAATATTTAGTTTTTGTCATGGAATAATCCTCCTGTTATTACGAAAAGATACGAAAATATTATACCCCCTTTTCTGATTGTTCTCAAGTACTCAAATGTGGTAAAATATATTATGAATTCGATGGAAATCGTCAAGAAACAGAGACAAACGGAATAAGAGGAAAAAACATATGAAACTGAATACCAAAAGAACATTTTTTGTAGGAATGGCGTTCTTCCTGATCTGTACCTTCTGGCAGGCCTACGACTCGCTGATTCCGAAAATTCTGACAGACAAGTTCGGTATGAGCCAGTCTCTTTCGGGCGTGGTCATGGCATTGGATAATATCTTGGCATTGTTTATGCTTCCGCTCTTTGGCGCCATCAGTGACCGTTGCATGTCGAAACGTGGCAAAAGAACACCGTTCATCGTTGTGGGTACGCTGGTTGCGGCAGTGGCTTTTGTTATCTTGTCTTTTACCGATGCGATGCAGCTGACGGATCTTAAGGACGTTACCATTGAGAATCCGACGGCGTTGGAAACCTTATATGATGCGGATCTGACCGTGAAGTCTCCGGACGGAACGAAGATTCAGCTGCAGGAGACCTTTGGACGAGAGGAATTCCTGGGCTATACCATGTATGAGGCGGACGGCAAGACCGTGACCGCAGAATATACCAATTACATTGTTCCGGCTCGCCAGGCCTACGCCTGGAAGGTGACAATGCATAACCCGGCGAATATTATATTCTTTATGCTCCTGCTGCTGGTAGTGCTGGTGGCGATGTCTGTTTTCCGATCGCCCGCTGTCGCACTGATGCCGGATGTAACCATCAAGCCGTTGCGATCCAAGGCTAACGCGATTATTAACCTGATGGGAACCGCCGGCGGTATTCTGGTGCTTGTACTGGGTATCGTGTTAAAGACCGGTGCAACGGAGAATGCGTTGATGGGATATACTCCGTTCTTTTCCATTGTGGCCTTCGTGATGGTTCTGTCGTTGGTAATCTTCCTATGGAAGGTGAAGGAGCCGCAGTTTGCAGCCGAGATGCAGGAGGAATCCAGACGCTTGGGACTGGATACGGAGGAGACCGACACTGCAGAGGAGAGCGGAGCGCAGAGTAAGGCACTTTCCCGTGCGGAGAAGCGTTCTCTGTATCTGATCTTAGCTTCGGTAGTATTGTGGTACATGGGTTACAATGCCGTAATCAGTAAGTATTCGGTCTATGCCGGCAAGGTGTTAAATGTAGATTACAATGCGACACTTCTGATTGCGCAGGCAGCCGCAATTGTATCGTATATTCCGGTGGGTATTATTTCTTCGAAGATTGGCCGGAAAAAGACCATCCTGGCCGGCGTTATTATGCTGGCGGTGGCTTTTGGCGCAGCTTCCCTGATGCGTGCGGGAGATTCGGTAATCATCATGGATGTATTGTTCTCCATCGCCGGAATCGGTTGGGCAAGTATCAATGTCAACTCCTTCCCGATGGTAGTGGAATTGTGTAAGAGCGGGGATGTCGGTCGTTATACCGGGTTCTACTATACCGCAAGTATGGCAGCTCAGACGGTAACTCCGATTCTCAGCGGTATCTTCCTGGATATTCGATTCACAACACTGTTCCCTTATGCAACAATCTTTGTCCTGCTTGCGCTGGTAACGATGCTGTTCGTACGCCACGGCGATTCGATTCCGACGGAAAAGAAGAGTGCTTTGGAACATTTTGATATTGATGATTAAGGAGAAGGATGTATGGGGCTTCAGGTACTTTTTATCGTACTGCTCGTGTTGATAATATTGGTATTGCTGTATCTTTTGATGATTATGCCGAGAATGCTGCACAAACCGGATTCTTCGAAGTATCGTGAGTGGCTTTATGCTCACCGGGGCTTGCATGACAATGCCGGAGACGCACCGGAGAATTCTCTTTTGGCCTTTCGTAAGGCGGTAGAAGCAGGCTATGGAATCGAACTGGATATCCAATTGTCGAAGGATCGCGTGCCGGTGGTATTCCATGATTACACTTTGAAACGTATCTGTGGGAAAGAAGGAAAGGTCTGCGATTATACCTATGCGGAGCTTCGGGAATTTCGTCTCTGCGATTCCGAACAGTATATTCCGACCTTTGCGGAAGTGTTGCAGCTGGTGGGCGGTAAGGTGCCGTTAATTGTGGAGTTCAAGATTGAGAAGACGGACCTCTCCCTCTGCCCGATTGCAGATCGGATGCTTCGGGATTATCACGGCCCTTATGTGATGGAATCCTTCAATCCGTTGGGGGTACGCTGGTATCGGAAACACCATCCGGAAATTATTCGCGGTCAGCTGGCTTCTGCCTTCAAGGTTGAGGATGGTCTGCGCGGACCTCTCTATTTTGCACTGTGTCATCTTTTGTTCAATCGCCTGACACGTCCGGACTTTGTGGCCTTCAACCACAAGCATCCGAAGAAACTGTCCCGTCGCCTTTGCCATGGCATGTATCATAATCTGGCGGCCGCCTGGACGATTAAGAGCGAGGAGGAAATGGCGCGTGCCCGCGAAAACTTCGACATCATGATCTTCGATAGTTTTGTTCCGCAGGAGGGCGGACATATTCCGCCAATTTGGGAGAAATAGGACTATTCCGGAATGGTCCACACGGTTTCGTCCTGATAGAAACTGAGCAGAATCGGCTTCAGACATTCCCGATCGATAATCTTACAGTTGTACTGGATAATATTCGTACACTCCGACTTTACCCAGTAGGAATTCACCTTGTAGGATTCTCCCTCGATGCGGACATAAAGGGGCGCAATATGGCCTTCCGTATCAAAGGAGGCAATGACGGGAACAACCGTCACCGGTTTGTAATCGTAGGAATTGTAGGATGGTTTTTTCATAATTGGAATTATACGAACATATGTTCTGGTTTGCAATATGCATTTTTACCAAAAAACAATTGAGAAATTGGGCGGAGGTGCAATAAGATGAGCGAAAAAATCGATGAACGAGCAGAGGAGGGAATGCCGGAAAAGGCGGAAGGACATCCTCTTCGAATGTTTTTGGGAGCGCTGGTTGCGGCAATTGTCGTGGTAGGCGGCGTTGTGGCCGGATTGGCGGTTCAAAGCAATGTTCGCCAAAATGCCGAACAGTACGGTTTTGCTGTATCGGAGTATTCGGCCTGCGTGGATCAGAGCGTAACGACGACATTGAAATCTACGCTGGACGGTTTTCACTATGCATCCGCGGATGAGGCAATCGCCACGGTAGATGCCACAGGCGTCATTACGATGCACGCACCGGGAACCACCACCGTTACGGCGAAAAAAGGATGGCGCAGATACAAGACGACGGTCACAGCGGAAACGCATGATTATAAAGAAGCGACCTGTACACAGGCCAAAACCTGCCGAAAATGCGGGGTGACAGAAGGCGGGGCTCTGGGACACGAACCGACCATTCCGACCTGTACGGAACCGTCGGTCTGCAACCGTTGCGGGGAAAAACAGGGAGAGGCTTTGGGACATGTTATGTTAGAGGCTACCTGCACGGTGGCCGCAATCTGTGAGCAATGCAAGGAAACCTTCGGGGAACCTCTGGGGCATCAGCTGACGGAGGGTAGCTGTACGGAAAATTCCTACTGTACGGTCTGCGGCTATGTGAGTGAAGAAGCTCCGGGGCATACGCCGACGGAAGCTACCTGTACGGAAGCGAGTGTGTGCGCTGTTTGTGGCGAGACGCTTGGGAAGGCGCTTGGCCATGATTACGAAGCGGCAACCTGTGATGCACCGAAGACTTGTAAGCGTTGCGGCGCGACTAAGGGCAAAAAATTAAGTCATAACTACGAGCGTACCGATAAGCAGGTGAAGACCGAAGGCGATACGACGATTACGACTTATACTTATGTGTGCACGGCTTGCGGAAAAACGAAGACGGAAGAGAAACGTGAGACGAAAACATCAAGCTCGGCTTCGGCGCCAAAGGATGAGCAGGCGGTCTACGATGCAATTATTGCACTGAAGGCTTCTTATCCGGAAGGAATGCATTGGACCAATGATGATTTCTACGCCTGGAACGGCGGAACCTTCTATGGCGGATATGGCTGTGCCGGATTCGCTTTTATCTGCAGCGATGCGGCATTTGGCAAGAAAAAGGCTACCACCCATCATGATATGGATGCGATTCGCGTCGGTGATATTCTGCGTGTCGATAACGATACCCATATGGTCATTGTGTTAGAGGTACATGACGACTATTTCATCGTGGCGGAAGGAAACTACAATTCGTCCATTCACTGGGGACGCAAAATCACACGGTCGAAGCTGAATCTGACCTATGTGATGACGAGATATTAAAAATGGTTTAGAAAAAACGGGAAGCTACATTCATTGCAGCTTCCCATTTCTGTATCCGATCAATCGATAAGTTACCAAGCATTTGATTCGGCGAAATTAGGAATTCGTGTTCCTTCATATAACTGCGCGTCCACTACCCCTGCCACGGCTGATCGAAACCGCCGTAGAAGCTGACCGGTTCGCCGGCTTCGCGCAGATGAGCGGTGTCGCCGATGCACTGCGCACGGAAATAGACCTCGCTCGGGATACGTTCCTCGGCGATGACGGTTGTGACCGACGTGGGCGGCACGAAGATGCCATGCCAGAGAGTGCAGGGCGATGTGTTCATCAGATGCGAGAGTAAGACCATCATGACACCTAAATGGCAGAAGAAGACCAGTACAGGCTCCTCGGCCGGCGCGTTTTTCATGCACTCGAGAGTGGTGCCGTTATATTTCATATAAGAATCCGAGGCTTCGGTGTGGTTGGTCACATACCGGAGCCCTTTTCTTGTATATCCGTAACGGGCTAAAAGAGCATCGAATTCGCCGCAGACACGGTCGTATTCTTTTTTGGCACCGCAACCGTCCATGATGGGAACCTCCCACCAGCGATGCGGATCGAAGAGCAACGGATGCTCCTCAAGATAGCGTGGGGAGAAATCCCAGCAAATCTTACGATTGCCCTCGCGTTCGGGGTCGTCGATGAAGACGTCGAACTCGTGGAGCCATTCGTGAATCTCGGCTTCGCGACCGAAATAGGACAGGGTTGGCGCAGCGGTTGCCTGTGCACGGCCGTAGTTCGAGCAATGGAAGTCGGTAACGTTCCAGTTCTTCGTGCGGTTTACGAGAATCTCGGCCTCGCGCATACCTTTTTCGGTTAAACAATTTAATTCATAATTCGGTTCCGCATGGCGGATAAAAATAAGCTTCATATTAGGATCCTATGATATTGGGTGATAGATTGCGTACTGCAGTGAGTCGGTAGCGGGAACTGGGATTATTGCTTCTCGGCAGAAGAATCCGGCTTCGGGAACAGAATCTTACGAACCAGGATTCCAATCAACAGAATCATGCAGAAGGTCATATACATCGCGGTACGGTAGCCGGAGATATAGACGCTCGGGGAGAAGCCCATAATGAAGCGCGATACCATACCGGCGAGGGTGAGAACGACGTAGAGAAGGCTCTCGTAGAGCGTGTCTCCGCAGAGGAGGATTCCATAGAGGAGAAGCGCAAACAGTACGACATAGCAACCGATCTCCAACAGTACGACGGGCGCTCGATAGCCGCTAAAACCCACGGGAAGGTCGTTCTGGAACAGAGTCAGAAGGCGAAGGCGTCCGACGACGGGACGAAGCACGACGCCAAGGTAACCCAGACAGAGAAGACCGAAACCGGGAAGCTGAAGAAGGATTCCACGGTATTTTTTCTTTTGAAATAAGTAGAAGCACATTACCGAAATCAGACTGAAGAACACGAAGTTGCCCTCGCGAAGTCCGAAATAGTATGCTGCCTCGGATAGGAAGCCCATCTCGGTCTTCGTGAAGATGCTTAGCTTGGCAAATTCCGGGAAATGATAGAAGGTCTCGACCTCTACGCGATTGTTGTTACCGGGACAGGAGAAAGCAAAGAATGCAGCCGCGATGCCGACAAGCAGAAGCAGGCAAGGGTAGATGTACTCTTTGATTGGATGCTTGCCGGAAACGGATTGTTTGCCGGAAGCCGAAAGTCTGCTTTCTGCAATATGAAAGAGAATCGTTACGAATGCAAAACCGGCAACGAGCGCAGCCATCAATTCCATAT
>JAZQQG010000048.1:0-3316 GCA_045628945.1 Lachnospiraceae bacterium | reverse complement strand
ATTCTCTCAGTCGGTTATCGAGTAAAGTCCAAACGTGGAATAGAATTTCGTAAATGGGCTAATTCTGTATTAAAGCAGTATATTATCAAAGGATATGCAATCAATGAAAAGCGGTTGCAGGCTCTTGAAAAAACGGTGGATATTTAGACCAGGATGATTGCCAATGCGTTGAACATTGAAGAGGCTGAAGTGCTTAGAGCTGTCAATGAATATACAGAGGCTCTGGTATTGCTTGATAAATATGACCATCAGGTGTTAGAAAAACCCAAAGGAAATCCCCCAATCTATCGAATCACATATGAAGATTGCACGCAGTTGGTAGGTAAAATGAGAGATTCCTTCAACACGGATGTATTTGGAGTAGAAAAAGAAGCCGGCAAGGTGGCCGGTATTATTGATGCTGTTTACCAGAGTGTTTTTGGAGAGGATGCATACCCGTCTATAGAGGAGAAAGCGGCCAATCTGATATACTTTATGATTAAGGATCATCCTTATACTGATGGTTGTAAGCGGATTGCGGCTTCGTTATTCTTGGAATTTTTAGATAAAAATGATGCGTTGTTTATTGAAGGCAGGAAACGATTAAGCGATGGCACGTTGGTTGCAATCACCTTGATGATTGCTGAGTCCAAAGCAGAGGAAAAAGATATCATGGTTAAGATGGTAATGAATTTATTGACGTTATAATATGATGGATGTTGATAAAGAATACGAATGCGGAAGATGAACAGTCTGGTGGACTAAATAGTTTCGCACGTTGAAGTTATACTACAAGTATAATGACAAATGAAAAATCCTATGCTATTATAACGGCAGAATGAAACAGATAAGCGGATCGAAAACAGATCCCGGAAAGGAAAAGACATGACAACAATCAATCGTTTTTATTATCTCGATAGTGAACGTATACTTTCAGCAACGCTCAAAAGTTATAAAGAGTGTGGCTTTAGTTCCATGTGTTCATCAGAGATAAGCAGAAAACGAAAAGATTGTGTTAACCGGTGCAGGGAATAACAGAAATGCGCTGTGAATAAATTTAACATGTTTTCGCATACCGCTTACTCATGATGGGTAGGCGGTATTTTTTTGCAGAGTTGGCTCAATTGGTAAAGCATCGGTCCTGAAAACCGACATTCTTAACGGATATCCGGGTTCGAATCCCGGGCTCTGCGTAACGCTCCATTAGCTCAGTCGGTAGAGCACCCGACTTTTAATCAGGTGGTCGGGAGTTCGAATCTCCCATGGGGCATGTAAATAAGCTCTTCTGGTGGAATGGAAGACACGCCGGTCTTAGAAACCGGTGCCGTGAGGCGTGAGAGTTCGAGTCTCTCGGGGAGCATTGTTCAGTGTATATAAACGAAAGGATAAACTTATGGACAAGTTAGAAATCAGAGGAAAAGTTAATACAGCCATCTGCTACGCAAGAGTAGTGGAGGATGAGGCGATTGAACAGATCAGAAGAATGTGCGATTATCCCATGACAGCCGGATCGAAGATCCGTATCATGCCCGATGTGCATTCCGGTAAAGGCTGCACTATCGGAACCACGATGACAATTATTGATAAAGCAGTTCCCAACGTGGTGGGAGTCGATATCGGATGCGGAATGTATACGGTAAATCTCGGTAAAGGGGAAATTGATTTTGAAAAGGTTGATGAGGCTGCACATTTCATTCCTTCCGGCATGAATGTATGGGAAGGAAGACAGGAAAGATTTGATCTGACGGTACTTGCCTGCTACAGAGAGCTTAAGGATGCGAAAAGACTGGAACGTTCGCTTGGTACCCTTGGTGGGGGAAACCACTTTATAGAGATTGATACGGCCACAGACGGAACGAAATATCTTATCATCCATTCAGGCTCAAGAAACCTTGGCAAGCAGGTAGCGGAGTTTTACCAGAACCTGGCAATCAAGCTTAACCGCGGTTACGATGATTATCTTGAGAAACGTGATGAAATCATCAGAACCTATAAGGAACAGGGCAGAAAACAGGAGATTCAGGAAGCTTTAAAGCAGCTTCACTGGCAGGTTTATGAGTCTGAGACAAGTATGCCGGAGGATCTATGTTTCCTTACGGGTAAATACCTTGATGCTTATCTTCATGATGTTGAAATCTGTCAGGCATTTGCCAAGAGAAGCCGTGAGAAAATGGCTGAGATCATTCTGGAAAGAACCGGTATGACAGGAAGCGAAGCATTCCACACCATTCATAATTATATCGATACAGATGAAATGATTTTAAGAAAGGGCTCAATAGCAGCCCATAATGGAGAAAAAGTGCTGATTCCGATTAATATGAGGGATGGAAGCGTGCTTGCAATCGGAAAGGGTAATCCGGAATGGAACTATTCCGCACCTCACGGGGCAGGAAGACTTATGTCCAGAACAAAGGCGAAGGAAAACCTTTCGATGGACGAGTACAGAGATACAATGAAGGGGATTTACACCACTTCAATCAACGAAAATACACTGGACGAGGCACCTATGGCATACAAGAGTCTTGAGGATATCATTGATGTAATAAAGGAATCCGTGGATGTCATAGATGTAATGAAACCTATTTATAATTTTAAGGCTTCTGATTAAGGCAGAGGACAACAATCCTCTGTCCACAGAAGCGGAACGGAGGAAAAAATGTTTACAATGCCTACCATCAACATGGCAGCAACAGGAAGAAATATAGCAACATTAAGAACACAGGCCGGATTAACGGTAAAGGATTTACAGGATGTATTCGGCTTTGCGACACCACAGGCTATTTACAAGTGGCAGCACGGAACCGCAATGCCTACACTGGATAACTTAATCGTATTGGCAATGGTTTTAGGAGTAGCTATGGATGACATTGTTGTTGTGGATGTTGATGCAGAAGCGCAGATCGGCGCATGAAAAAAGAATAAGAAGGGCTGAATTGTTCAGGCGTAGAAGACGGTTAGAGAGATGTCGGTTCTCTTTGAAAATTCAGCCCAAGCATACTCGTATAGTTCAACGGATAGAACGGCCGGCTACGAACCGGCTGATTCAGGTTCGAATCCTGATATGAGTGCTACGGCTCCCTGGTCTAAAGGTCAGGACGCAGCCCTTTCAAGGCTGAGATGCTCGGTTCAAGTCCGGCGGGAGTCACTAAACGGCCTCTTCGTCTAATGGTGAGGACAGCAGACTCTCACTCTGCAAATGTCGGGTTCAAGTCCCGCAGAGGTCATATGGGTAGGTCGCACAGCGGCAAGTGCAGCGGACTGTAAATCCGTCGGCTTCGGTCATCGTTGGTTCGAGTCCAACCCTGCCCACTTTTGTTTGCGTGTCCGAGATGGCTTA
>JAZQQG010000047.1:0-89051 GCA_045628945.1 Lachnospiraceae bacterium | reverse complement strand
GAGCCTGCATGGGCTGAACGGGAGCCTGCATAGGCTGGATAGGAGCCTGCATAGGCACGGTGGGGGTTCCGCAAAGGTTACAGAATGCAGCACCGTTTGGAAGGTTGTTACCACATTTACTACAAATCATTTTTCTTGTCCTCCTTAAGGATTGTTTTTTCTATCTTTGTATGAATGCGTTTGCAAATGATTAACATCGATATCTTTTTTATTATATCGTTTGATTTTGTTCACCGTCAACCAGGGAATACGGAAGAAGACCGAGTTTTGCAAGCTCGCGAATGACACCGTCGTGGTTGCAATCTTGCTCTGTGTGTAGCGGAATCTGCTCTTTTAGCAGGGGATTTCCGTTGCACATACAGTAACCGTTCTCTACGGCTTGCAGAAGCGTGAGATCATTCATCTCGTCCCCGAAGGCAATGGTATTCGCATGGGCGATGCCAAGATGCCCGGCAAGATATTCCGCAGCATAGCCCTTGCCGGCACCCTTCGGAACGAATTCCAGATAACGCGGGCTTGAGAAAAAAGAATTCAGGCGGTCGCCGTAGATGGCGTCCATCTTCTCCTTGAAGGCCACCAATTTCTCGTGGCGATCCAGCCCGATGACAAGAGCCTTGTAGGGATCCGGCATCTCATAGTGGGCAAAATCCGGAAGAATCTTTTTGCGAAGGGGAACGGGACCTAAGTAGTAATCGGTCTCGGGATCGTCCACCGCACTGATGACCTCGTCGTTTTCGTAGGTATGAATATGAAGTCCTGCCTTCGCGGCATGCACGAAGAGCTCCTTTACAATCGATAGCGGCACCTTGGACTCCCAAATGGGGCGCTTTGCTTCACAGTCATAGACAACGGAGCCGTTGAAACCGATGATATACTGACCCTTCGGCGACAGTCCCAGGGTGTGCCAGATGTCAATAAGGTTCGGAAGCGGTCGACCGGAACAAAGAACAAAACAGTGTCCGTCTGCGGCAAGCCGGTTGATGGCCGCAATCGACCTCTGACTGGGTCGGTGGTCGGACTGAAAAAGGGTTCCGTCCAGATCGGAAAAAATCAGACGGCTTCTCTTTGCCCGGATGTCGGTTAAGAATTCCTCCGGCACGAAGAGATGTCCGCGACCGGTTCCCAGATCGATATCCGGCTTGTTGCCGCCATGATAATCGGAGCCACCGCTGAGTATCAGGTCGAATTGTTTTGCGAGAGTGCGAATGTCGCGCTCATCGGAGGGCGTATAAGTGGAGTAGACCGCTTCGATGCCATCCAAGCCTTCCGCCTTCAGTAGGGTAATTAACTCCGTCAGGCGTGTCTTACTCATTCCGTAGAGTACGGGGTGGGCAAGAATCGCAAGTGCACCGTTTTCCTTGAGAAAATGTACGGCTTCCGCCGGCGTGATTTTTTCACGGGGAATGTAGTAGGGACAATGGTCACCGATGAAACGGTCAAAGGCTTCGTTACGGCTTTTGACATAGCCCTTTTTCATAAGCAGAGCGGCAAAATGAGCTCGCGTGATGACCGCATCCGGACATTCTGCCTGCAGCTCTTCGTAGGTGAGTGTGTAGCCGGCGGCTGTCAGCAAATCGCACATTTTTCGGTTGCGAAGGTCTCTGGAATCCTGGAAGGCGGCCAATCGCTCTAAAAAGAGCGGACTGTCGTAAGGAACGAAGAGTCCGACGATATGGATGTCGGCTCCCTGATATTCCGTGGAAAGTTCAATTCCGGGAATGACCTCCGGAGCGGAACCGGTCTCTTTACGAAGTGCTTCGGCGGCAGAGATTGCTTCCGCAATTCCGTCCACGGTATCATGGTCGGTTAATGCGAAGGCGGACAGATTTTTCTTTTTTGCCAAAAGAACAAGTTCTGACGGGGCGAGTGTCCCATCAGAACTTGTAGAATGTACATGCAGATCAATTGCATTCATTAATTGTTATCCTCATCGTTTGAGTCGGTTTCGGCTGCCCATACCTTGGTACGCTTTCTTGCCATCTCATCGCTTGCAAGGTAATCGTCGTAGGTCGTAATCTTATCGATCAGGGAACCGTCGGGAAGAATCTCCATGATTCGGTTGGCGGTGGTCTGAACGATCTGATGGTCATGGGAAGAGAAGAGCAGTACGCCCTTGAATTTCATCATACCGTTGTTCAGAGCGGTGATGGATTCCATATCCAGATGGTTCGTGGGCTCATCCAGAACCAGAACATTGGAAGCGGAGATCATCATCTTGGACAAAAGACAACGGACCTTCTCACCACCGGAGAGCACCTTTACTTTTTTGACACCGTCCTCGCCGGGGAAAAGCATACGTCCCAGGAAACCACGTACATAGGTAACATCCTTGACGGGAGAGTAGCCCATTAACCAATCGGTAATGTTGTAATCGTTGTTGAATTCCTGCGTGGAATCCTTGGGGAAATAAGCCTGAGAGGTTGTGGTACCCCATTTGTAGCTTCCTTCATCGGGCTCCATTTCGCCCATGATAATCTTGAAGAAGGTCGTCTTGGCAATCTCGTTGCCGCCGACAAAGGCAATCTTATCGTCGTGGTTAACGGTAAAGGTGATATGATCCAATACCAGTTCGCCGTTGATGGTCTTGGTAAGGTTCTCTACGGTGAGAACATCATTACCGATTTCACGCTCGGGACGGAAATCGATGTAAGGGTATTTGCGGCTGGAGGGACGAATCTCATCCAGCTCGATCTTTTCCAATGCACGTTTACGGCTGGTTGCCTGCTTACTCTTACTTGCATTGGCGGAGAAACGGGAGATGAATTCCTGCAGCTCCTTGATCTTTTCCTCTTTCTTCTTGTTGGCTTCCTTCATCTGCTTGATGAGCAACTGACTGGACTCATACCAGAAGTCATAGTTACCGGCATAGAGCTGAATCTTGCCGTAGTCGATATCCGCAGTATGGGTGCAGACCTTATTTAAGAAGTAACGGTCGTGGCTGACTACGATGACGGTATTCTCGAAATCAATCAGGAAATCCTCCAACCAGGCGATGGCGTCGAGATCCAGATGGTTCGTAGGCTCATCGAGCAGCAGAATGTCCGGGTTACCGAACAGCGCTTTGGCCAGAAGTACCTTGACCTTATCGTTACCGGTCAAGTCGGACATCAGAGAGTAGTGTAACTCGGTTCCGACACCCAGTCCGTTCAAAAGAGTCGCTGCATTGGATTCCGCTTCCCAACCGTCCATCTCGGCGAATTCACTTTCCAGCTCGCTGGCACGAATGCCGTCTTCATCGGTGAAATCTTCCTTGGCGTAGATGGCATCCTTTTCCTTCATAATGTCATAGAGGCGCTGGTTGCCCATGATTACCGTATCCAGAACGGTGTGGGAATCGTATTTGAAGTGATCCTGCTCTAAGAAGGAAAGACGCTGGCCGGGGGTGATGGCGATATCACCGGTGGTGGTCTCCAACTGGCCGGAGAGAATCTTTAAGAAGGTGGACTTTCCGGCACCGTTGGCACCGATCAGACCGTAGCAGTTGCCCTCGGTAAACTTGATGTTTACATCTTCGAACAATGCTTTTTTTCCGATTCTTAAGGTCACATTGTTTGCACTAATCATGTTGTGTTCTCCTAATTTCTATTTTATATAGGTATGCATTTTTCTAACCGTATTTCATTTTACCGAAAATATGAAAAAATGCAATATAACGAGCAAATTTCTCTTCCGTTTTTGTGCAAATTGTGATAGAATATGCATTACCTAACATATATCTTGTGTATCATATCCATATCACAGATGCATAAGATGAAGAATACTATTAAGGAGACAATGTATGAACCAGAAGAAAAAGGACAAAGTCGGATTCTTTTCCTCCATCAGTTTCAAGATTATTCTTGTAGTAATCTGTGCGGTACTAATTTCAAACGTTGTTACGTTGGTACTGATGTTACAGAATGCCGATAAGATTGTTTCGGATAGCAAGAAAGCGAATATGAGTGCTATCCAGAACGGAATGCTCAGCATGGCCGAGGCTTATGGCGAGACTCTGAACATCATGCTGGAGAATAAAGGGGAGGATGCTCCCAAGGTTGAGATCGAGTTAAAGGATGGCGATAACGTAATTGGTAAAGCGGAACTTTCCACTCTGTCTTATGAGGAATATAACGAAGCCTTAGGTGGTGTTCAGGTAGACGGTATGAGCAGCTCCTACGCATACCTTGTATGGAGCGATAAGACCATGATGTTCCACCCGACCGCTTCGAAGGTTGGTGCACCGGTTACCAACTCCGTTGTTGCAGGACTGGCATCCGATATTCAGGCAGGCAAGCATCCCGCTACCGCTTGTGTATCCTATGAATTCAAGGGCGCAATCAAGTACGCATCCTATATGGTATTGAACGATGATTCCATTCTGGTAATTACCGCGGACGAGGATGAGGCGCTTGCAAGCGTTGACAAGTTAAGCAAGGAACTGGCTTCCTTACGTGTAACCTTAATTATTCTGGTTGTTGTGATTATTCTTGTAGCGGCAGCTCTTGCTTATGTCGTAAGTAAGATGATTACCAAGCCAATCACTCAGATTTCCGATATTGTCGGCCAGACCGCAGCATTGGATTTCACTCACAATGCAAACTCCGAGAAGCTTGTCAGCCGTAAGGATGAGACCGGTGCCATGGCGCGCTCCGTTGCAGAGATGCGTTCCGCACTGCGTAATATGGTTGTAGACATCAGCGAGTCCAGCAAGCAGATCAACGGCAACGTTGAAGAACTGAAGAATATCTCCGCAAGCATCAATCAGGTATGTACCGATAACTCCGCTACCACCGAAGAGCTGGCAGCAGGAATGCAGGAGACCTCCGCTACCACCGAGACGATTAACAACAACATCGGCCATATGCAGAATGCGGCCAATGAAATTGAGAATCTGTCGAAGTCCGGTGAGACCTTATCCTACGAGATTCAGGACAGAGCTACGAAGCTTAAGGCTACCACCGAGGAAGCAAGCACCCGTACCACTGCAATGTATCAGGAAGTTAAGGCGAAGACCGACGAGGCAATTGAAGACTCCAAGGCTGTTAATAAGATTAATGAACTGACCGATGCCATTATGGCAATCTCTTCCCAGACCAGCTTACTTGCACTGAATGCATCCATTGAGGCTGCAAGAGCAGGAGAGGCAGGCCGCGGATTCGCGGTTGTTGCTACCGAAATCGGTAATCTGGCAAATCAGACCTCTCAGACGGTTGGCGATATCAATAACATCGTTAAGGAAGTCAATGCGGCAGTTGCCAAGATGACCAAGTCCTTAGAGGATACCACGGACTTCCTTGAGAATGTGGTTATTAAGGATTATGCACAGTTCCAGGAGGTTAGCGTTCAGTACAGCGACGACGCAGCGGTTGTACAGACCAGCATGAAGGAGATTGAGTCCTCCATCCAGTCCCTGACCGGAACGATTTCCGAGATCGCTGAGGCTCTGAACGGCATCAACTCCACGATTAACGAAGCAACCATCGGTGTTACCGATATTGCAAGTAAGACCACGGATGTTGTTACCGAGACCGTTCAGAATAACGAGCTTGTTGATGACTGTGTTGTATCCGTTGGCAAGTTGAATGAAATTGCAGCGATGTTCAAACTGTAATTTGATTGAAAATTCATCCTATGATAAAAGACCATCGTTGTATAACGGTGGTCTTTTGGTACTATAGTACTAAAAAAGACCTTGCATTTCTCGAAAAAAGTGTTATGTTTGTATATATAGGGGGATTCGAATGAAAGTTGGTAAACATTTTCGAGAATTTTTAACCGCCAAGACGCAGGTCACATTGGATGCCAAGGTTGCGGTATTATTAACCTGTATTACCGCGATTCATTTGGTTTATTTTGTGATTGCAGTGGTAACGCATATGGTTCCGATGACCATTGTTACTTCCCTGTGTCTTCTGTATTACGCGATGGTGATTTCGTTTTTTCATCGTCGCAGAGTGTTGTTGTCCTCAATTCTGGCGGCGGCAGAGTTATTGCTCGTCTGCGGAGGCGCAACGGTTTTATTAGGTCTTCGATTCGGTTTTCTGAATTATCTGGCGGCACTGATTCCGACGATTTTCTTCGTGACGTACAGTATTCCGTCAATTCGTATGAAGGGGCTTCTTCAGATTCTGTTGTCGCTGATTAACTGGGCATGCTATTGTGTACTGTACATTTTCTGCAGGGGCAAAATCGGTCTGGTACGTATTCGCGCAGGTTGGGCGGAGCCGACCTTCCATCTGATTAATATCAGTGCAACCTTCTTCCTGGTGTTCTTTTTTACCATGCTGTTCTATATGGAGATTGTAGCATCGAAGAATACGCTGGTGGAAGAAAACAGTCAGTTGAACAATATCTCCAGAGTGGATCCGCTGACCGGACTCTACAATCGCCGCAGTATGGAGGAGTATCTGAAAAAAGCTATGGATCGCGCTCGCGGAACGGAGAATCGTTTCTGTCTGATTATGTGTGACATTGATGATTTCAAACATGTGAACGACACCTATGGGCATGAGTGCGGGGATGAGGTAATCAAGTATATCTCGGGCGTTTTGCGAGAGGACTGCCGCAGTGAGGACTATGTTGCCCGTTGGGGTGGAGAAGAGTTCCTTGTGTTGATTCAGGCCAAGCGGGATGTTGCCAAGAAGATTGCGGAACGAATTCGTCAGGATGTCTGTGTGCATACGATGGAATTCGGAGAGGATAAGGTTTCGGTCAGCATGACCTTTGGTGTGTCGGAATATATTGAAGGCTTTACCATTGAACAATTGATTAAGACGGCGGACGAGTATCTCTACTATGGAAAGAATCACGGTAAGAATCAGGTTGTTACCAATATGAAAATCAAATAACCAAAGAGTTTTTGCAGCCCGGTTGAATGCCGGGCTGTTTTTGCGTGGTTTATAAATTTTTCATTTTTCGATAGGTTGACAATTACAGGGGCTGGTGGTATCTTATGTTTAGATGTTAGCACTCCACAACAACGAGTGCTAACAGACCAATTACAATCGCATTGCTCTTTTGAAAGAGAATGTTTGAAAATAAGGAGTAAAATCCGCTCCCTCGCCAACGGGCCCGGATTTTGCTTCGCAAAACAAGGAGGATTATGTTATGAAGTTAGTACCTTTGGGCGACAGAGTTGTATTGAAGCAACTCGTAGCAGAAGAGACCACCAAGTCCGGAATCGTTCTTCCCGGTCAGAACAAGGAGAAGCCCCAGCAGGCTGAGGTTCTTGCAGTAGGCCCCGGCGGTGTTGTGGATGGCAAGGAAGTGAAGATGGAAGTCAAGGTTGGCGACCAGGTAATCTATTCGAAGTATGCCGGAACCGAAGTGAAGATCGAGGATACCGAGTATATCATCGTGAAGCAGAATGATATTCTGGCAGTGATTCAGTAATTAGGAGGCAATAATAGCATGGCAAAAGAGATTAAGTATGGCGCAGAGGCTCGTGAAGCTCTCGAGGCCGGTGTGAATAAGTTAGCGAATACCGTTCGCGTAACCCTTGGACCTAAGGGTAGAAACGTTGTATTGGATAAGGCATATGGTGCTCCCCTGATCACCAATGACGGTGTTACCATTGCAAAGGAAATCGAACTGGAAGATTCCTTTGAGAACATGGGTGCACAGCTTGTTAAGGAAGTTGCAACGAAGACCAATGATGTAGCCGGTGACGGTACCACTACCGCAACCGTTCTTGCACAGGCAATGATTAATGCAGGAATGAAGAACCTGGCAGCAGGTGCCAATCCGATTATCTTAAGAAAGGGTATGAAGAAGGCTACCGAGTGTGCAGTTGAGGCCATTAAGGAGATGAGTTCCAAGGTAAACGGTAAGCAGCACATTGCGAAGGTTGCAGCAATCTCCGCAGGTGACGAAGAAGTTGGTAATATGGTGGCCGATGCAATGGAGAAGGTGAGCGGAGACGGCGTTATCACCATCGAAGAGAGCAAGACCATGAAGCCCGCGCTTGACCTGGTAGAAGGTATGCAGTTTGATCGTGGTTACATCTCTGCGTACATGGCGACCGATATGGATAAGATGGAAGCTGTTTTGGACAGCCCTTATATCTTAATCACCGATAAGAAGATCAGCAATATTCAGGATATTCTTCCTGTTCTTGAGAAGATTGTTCAGAGCGGTGCGAAGTTGTTAATTATTGCAGAGGATGTTGAGGGCGAGGCTCTTACTACCTTAATCGTCAATAAGTTACGCGGTACCTTCTCTGTAGTAGCAGTGAAGGCTCCCGGATACGGCGACAGAAGAAAGGCTATGCTGGAAGATATCGCTATCTTGACCGGCGGTACCGTAATCTCCGCAGATCTTGGTCTGGAGCTTAAGGATGCAGATCTTAGTATGTTAGGTCATGCGAAGTCCGTTAAGGTTCAGAAGGATACCACCATCATCGTTGATGGGGAAGGTGATAAGGATGCTATCGCAGGTCGAGTTGCTCAGATTAAGAAGCAGATCGAGGATACGACCTCTGATTTCGATCGCGAGAAGTTACAGGAGCGTCTTGCAAAGCTTGCCGGTGGCGTAGCGGTAATTCGTGTCGGTGCAGCTACCGAGACCGAGATGAAAGAAGCAAAACTTCGTATGGAGGATGCTTTGGCAGCTACCAAGGCGGCTGTGGAAGAGGGTATTATCTCCGGTGGTGGTTCTGCTTACATCCACGCATCCAAGAAGGTTGCCAAGCTTGCTGAGACTCTGGAAGGTGATGAGAAGACCGGTGCTCAGATTGTTCTGAAGGCTCTGGAGGCTCCTCTTTTCCACATTGCAGCCAATGCAGGTCTGGAAGGCAGCGTTATTATCAATAAGGTTCGTGAGTCCGAGGTTGGTACCGGTTACGATGCACTGAAGGATGAGTACGTGAACATGGTTGAGGCAGGAATTCTTGATCCTGCGAAGGTTACCAGAAGCGCACTTCAGAACGCAACCAGCGTAGCAAGTACTCTGCTTACCACCGAGTCTGTCGTTGCAACCATTAAGGAAGAAACGCCCGCGATGCCCGCAGGCGGCATGGGCGGAATGATGTAATTCCTCCCGATTCCGACATAGAAGGTAACATAGGGCCCGCCGAGAAATCGGCGGGCTTGTTTGCATAAAAAAAGACGAAGGGAGGGCGGTTGATTTTTATTTCAAAGGCTTGCCATTGTCAGACGATATGAGTATAATAGATACAATCATTTGCTTGTGATAAGGAGAGGTTTTTATGAAAAAATTAGAAGAATATGTAAGAACTATTCCTGATTTTCCGGAGCCGGGCATTATGTTCCGCGATGTAACCAGTGTGTTGCAGGATGCAGATGGATTCGCTTTGGCGGTTGATACCATGTCGGACCTGGTGAAGGACCTTGAATTTGATGCAGTGGCAGGTGCGGAGAGCCGTGGCTTTATTTTTGGAGCACCGATTGCGTACAATCGCAAAAAGCCGTTCCTGTTAATTCGTAAAAAAGGCAAATTGCCCTGCGAGACCGTATCGCAGGATTATGATTTGGAATATGGCAAGGCGACCATCGAGATGCACAAGGATTCCATTCAGCCGGGTGACCGTGTACTGATTGTGGATGATCTGATTGCGACCGGTGGTACGACCGAAGCGATGATTAAGTTGGTGGAGTCCTTGGGCGGTGTCGTTGCCGGCGTGGTGGTTATGATTGAATTGGCCGGTTTGAACGGGCGTGAGAGAATTGCAGGTTATCGTTTGGATGCTTGCATTACCTACGAAGGCAAATAATTCTTTTCGGGAAGAAAGAGAATTGTTTTTTTAGGAAAATACTTTTTTCGAGGTCGGGCTTATGGAAGAGATCGTACAAGAAGGAGTAGTGGCACCCAAGAGCACATTGGTACTGGATGATGGTCATATTGAAGCCATCGAGCAGTTTTTGAGTCCTGAGCAGTTGTATGAGGACCTTATTAAGCGTGTCCGCAAGTATCATCCATCCGACGATATATCAATGATTGAGAAGGGCTATCAGGTTGCAAGCGAGGCACATAAGGATCAGCGTCGCCGCTCCGGAGAGCCCTATATTATTCATCCGCTCTGTGTGGCCATTGTGCTGGCAGACCTGGAGCTGGATAAGGAGACCATTGTTGCGGGCCTTTTGCATGATGTTGTGGAAGATACCGTAATGACCAAGGAAGCACTTGCGGCTGAATTTGGAGAAGATGTGGCCGAATTGGTTGACGGTGTGACGAAACTGCAGAAATTGAAGCTTCAGCATACCGACAATGAAGATGCCAAGCGATTGGAGATGCAGGCAGAGAACTTCCGTAAGATGTTCCTTGCAATGGCGAAGGATATTCGTGTCATCTTAATCAAGCTGGCGGACCGCCTTCACAATATGCGTACGCTGGAGCATCAGCCCCCGGAAAAGCAGCAGCGTATTGCGAGAGAAACCATCGAAATCTACGCACCGATTGCACAGCGACTCGGTATTTCGAAGATTAAGGTTGAATTGGATGACTTATCGCTTCGTTATCTGCAGCCGGAGGTATATTTTGATCTGGTTGATAAGATTGCGATTCAGAAGACGGAGCGTGAGAAATATATTCGTTCCATCGTAGAAGAGGTCAGTGAACATATTAAGAATGCGGGAATCGAAGCTAAAATCGACGGCCGTGTGAAGCATTTCTTCAGTATCTACAAGAAGATGAAGAACCAGAACAAGACGTTGGATCAGATCTATGACCTGTTTGCGGTTCGTATTATTGTGGAATCCGTGAAGGATTGCTATGCCGCTCTTGGTGTGATTCATGCGATGTACAAGCCGATGCCGGGTCGTTTCAAGGATTACATCGCAATGCCAAAAGAGAATATGTATCAGTCGCTTCATACGACTCTTTTAGGCTCCTGGGGACAACCCTTTGAGATTCAGATTCGAACCTATGAGATGCATAAGGCAGCTGAATACGGTATTGCCGCGCATTGGAAATACAAGGAAGCATCCGACGGAAAAAAGGTCGGCGATAAGACCCAGGAAGAGGAGAAGCTTGCCTGGCTTCGTCAGATTTTGGAATGGCAGCGTGATATGTCCGATAACAAGGAATTCATGAACATTCTGAAAAGTGACTTGGACCTTTTCTCGGATACCGTGTACTGCTTTACCCCTACGGGCGAAGTGAAGAATCTGCCGTTTGGTTCGACTCCGATTGATTTTGCTTACTGCATCCATTCGCAGGTAGGCCATAAGATGGTCGGCGCGAAGGTAAACGGTAAGCTGGTCACCATTGATTATGAGATTAAGAACGGTGATTGCGTCGAAATCATGACAAACCAGAATTCGAAGGGCCCCAGCAGGGACTGGTTGAATGTGGTGAAGTCGACGCAGGCCAAAAATAAGATTGCGCAGTTTTTCAAATCCGAGCTCAAAGAGGAGAATATCCTAAAGGGCAAGGAAATGATACAGAACTACTGCAAGATGCATTCCATCAATCCGGCAGATATTTTGAAGCCGGAATACATGGAATATGTAATGCATAAGTACGGACTTCATGATTGGGACAGTCTCCTTGCGGCAGTCGGACACGGCGGCCTTCGAGAAGCACAGATTATTAACCGTATGCTGGAGCAGTTTGAAAAGCAGCATCAGAAAAATCTGACCAATGAAGAAGTGGAAGCACAGATTGCCGAGATGACCATGAACCATGATGAGGTCTCGCCGAAGTCGCGAAGCGGTATTGTGGTAAAAGGCATCCACGATCTGGCAGTTCGGTTCTCCAAGTGCTGTAATCCGGTGCCCGGAGATACGATTGTCGGTTTCGTAACAAGAGGCCGCGGAATTACGATTCATCGTGCGGACTGTATTAATATGCAGTGCCTGGCAGAGGAGGACATTCCCCGTCTGATTGACGCCGAATGGCAGCCTGAGGCAGTGGCAGAGAACGGTCGATATATGACCGAGATTGTGATCTACGCAAATAACCGTAACGGTTTCCTGGCAGATATCTCCCGAACCCTTACGGAGAGCAATATCGACATCCGCTCCTTGAACACCCGTACCAGTAAGCAGGGCGTGGTTACTATGTCAATCTCCTTCGAGATTAGCGGAAAAGATGAACTGACACATATTATTGACAAGCTTCGCAACGTTCCGAGCGTTGTAGACATCGAAAGGACTTCCGGTTGATGATTAAGATTGGACGTATGGTAATCGGCCAGGTGGCCACCAATTGCTATTTTCTGTATAACGAGGAGAAGCACGCGCTGGTGTTTGATCCGGCAGATGGCGGACAGATGATTTATGACAAACTTACGGATGCCGGCTTTACCGTAGACGGAATCTTCTTAACCCATGGTCATTTCGACCATATCTTCGGAACCCGAATCCTTCGTCAGTGTTCAGGCGCGAAACTCTATGCGGGAGAAGCGGAGAAGGAGCTTTTGAACAATACGAAGTTAAACGTATCTGCCCAGGTCGGAAGGCCCTATGTGATTGATGCGGACGTGTATCTGAAAGATGGTGAAGAGGTAACACTTGCGGGGATGACGCTTCGATGTATTTTTACCCCCGGCCATACGGCGGGAAGCGTCAGCTACTACTGTGAGGAAGCGGGTCTTGTCATCTGTGGAGATACGCTGTTTCAGGAATCGGTGGGAAGAACGGACCTGCCGACCGGAAGCGAGGGAACCTTGATTCGTTCCATTCGTGACCGATTGTTCACTCTTCCCGATGAGACGGTTGCTTATCCGGGACATGGGGATTCTACCACGATTGAACATGAGAAGAAGTACAATCCGTTTTGCTGTTAGGCAGGACGGATTTTTTACAGGGATGATAGGGCCGTTATCTGGCCCAAAGAGGATTGTGCGAGTCGACTATGATTAATCTGTATCTGAATGATCTGCAATATGAATATGATATCCATGCGTTGGTGAAGTCGTTCTATCCGCGGGAGGAATTCGTCATTACGAACGGCGTTTTTGATGCGTTCTCGGACCAGCGAAACGTGATGGAGATTGTTGTCGAGAGTGACCTGGCAAGAATGTCCTTTTACGGAAACGACGGGGTGCGCAAGGATTATGAAATGGTTTATGAGGCCTCCGACCTTGTGGAAACTCATCGTAAGAAGAATTCCTTCAAGCGGTTCCTCTATCGAACCCTGTCCGATTATACGGGGAGAACCCTTCCCTGGGGGAATTTGACCGGAATTCGTCCGACGAAGATTGCCATGACGCTTTTGGAGGATGGTGCCGCCGATGAGGAAATCCTCTTTTTCTTAAAAGAGAATCATTATGTGTCGGAGGAGAAAGCACGCCTGAGCATCGAAATCGCTCATCGTGAACAGGAAATCTTGGCGGATGTGGACTATGCCAACGGCTATAGTCTCTATGTGGGGATTCCGTTCTGCCCGACGACCTGTCTGTATTGTTCTTTTACCTCGTACCCGGTGTGCGTATGGGAAAAGAAAATGCCGGATTATCTTGCGGCGCTTAAAAAAGAATTACTGGCAACCGCCGAGATGATGCGGGGGCACAAGCTAGACACGGTCTACATCGGAGGAGGAACCCCGACTTCGTTATCCCCGGAGCTTTTGGAGGAACTGCTTTCGTTTCTGGATGCACATTTCGAGATGGAAAAGGTATTGGAATTTACCGTGGAAGCGGGACGTGCCGACAGCATTACGGAAGCGAAGTTAGCGGTGCTGAAAGCGCATCATGTAACGAGAATCTCCGTGAATCCGCAGACCATGCATGATGAGACCCTTCGCCTGATCGGAAGACAGCATAGTGTGTCCCAGGTGGTGGATGCATATCGGTTGGCAAGACGTTTGGGATTTGACAATATTAATATGGATATTATTTTGGGCCTTCCTCAGGAGGATGATGAGGATGTAGCCGCTACGATTCAGGAGATTGAACGACTCCGTCCCGACAGCCTTACGGTGCATTCATTGGCCATTAAGCGCGCTTCGCGATTGAATCGCTTTATCACCGAAAATGGGTATATTGCCATGAACAATACCGATGCGACGATGGAGATTGCAAGTAACGGCGCAGCCCGTATGGAGATGCATCCGTATTATCTCTATCGGCAGAAAAATATGGCCGGCAACTTGGAAAATGTTGGTTTTGCGGCTGAGGGCAAGGCAGGAATCTATAATATTCTCATTATGGAAGAGAAGCAGACGATTGCGGCTTGCGGTGCAGGAACCGTGACCAAACGAGTATATCCCGGCGGTCGCATTGAGCGTGAGGACGATGTGAAGGATGTAGCGCTCTATATTGAGCGAATTGATGAGATGATTGCCAAGAAGCGGAGTCTGTTAGAGGATTAGTTTCGGGCAAAACGAGCGGTTCTGGGGGAGAATGGTTGCAAACCCCTTGGGCTTCGTGTAAAATCGAGAAAGAGACACTTCCCGAAAAAAGGGAAGAAGGAGGAAGAGTTGTGGCTTTGATTAAGAAACCGGTTACCGGTATGAAAGAGATTATGCCGAAGGAGATGGAGATTCGTAATTACGTGCAGAACGTAATTCGTTTGACTTACGCATCCTTTGGATTTACCCCCATTGAGACCCCGTGTTTAGAGGATATCCGTAACCTCTCGAGTAAGCAGGGCGGTGAGAATGAGAAGTTAATCTTCAAGGTATTAAAGCGTGGCGAGAAGCTCAACCTGGAACAGGCGAAAGAGGAAAACGACCTTGTGGATATGGGCCTTCGCTATGATCTTACGGTACCCTTGGTACGTTTCTATTCGAATAATATGAATGAGTTGCCTTCGCCCTTCAAGGCGTTACAGATGGGCAACGTATGGCGTGCGGATCGTCCTCAGAGAGGTCGTTACCGTCAGTTTATGCAGTGCGATATTGATATTCTTGGAGAGCCCTCGAACCTCGCGGAAATCGAGCTGATTTTAGCGACCACCACGACACTTGGGAAGCTTGGCTTCAAGAATTTTGAAATTCGTATCAACGAGCGTCGTATTTTGAAGGCAATGGCAGCTTATGCAGGCTTTGCCGAAGAAGAGTATGACAGTGTATTTATCAGTCTGGACAAGATGGATAAGATCGGTCTGGACGGCGTAAAAGAGGATCTGATCTCTCAGGGCTATCCTGCAGAGAGCGTAGCGAAGTACTGCGCGTTGTATGAAGGCTTAGATTCGACGGTTGCCGGCGTGAAGAAGATGAAGGAGCAGTTGGGCGACTTCCTGGATGAGGAAGTGGCACAGAGTCTTACCGAGATTATCGACAGCGTAGAACGTACGAAGTGTGCGCAGTTTACGATGGTATTCGATCCTACTTTGGTTCGTGGCATGAGCTATTACACGGGAACCATCTTTGAGATTGCCATTCCGGAATTCGGCGGAAGCTGCGGCGGTGGCGGACGTTATGATAAGATGGTTGGTCGTTTTACCGGCAATGACGTTCCGGCCTGCGGTTTCTCCATCGGCTTTGAGCGTATTGTTCTTTTGCTTCTGGAGAGCGGCTTTGAGGTACCCGGCATTGCGGGAAAGAAGGCATACTTAATCGAGAAGGGAATGCCCTCGGAAAGACTGTCGGAAATCATGGGACAGGCGATGAAGGAGCGAGAAGCCGGTGTTCGTGTTCTGGTTGTGAAGATGAACAAGAACAAGAAGTTCCAGAAGGAGCAGCTTGCAACGCAAGGCTACGAGGATATTACGGAGTTCTATGTAAATCCGCTCGCATAAGAGGAAACGGACCGATGTTACGATATGCGATTCGAAATGTGAAGGAAATATTACCGGATGAGGCCGCTTTTCAGAGCGGCCTTCTCTGCGTGAACGAGGAACGGAGACAGGAGATTCTCGCAATCGGGTCGGAGTGCAAACGAATAGAAAGCCTGGCTGCAACCTTACTGCTTCGTGAGATTCTGGAGGGGTATGATTGCAGTGTTCGCTTTTTTAACCTGCGAAAGGATGAACTGGGGAAGCCTTTTCTGCCGGATTATCCGGGGACGTATGTGAGTCTGGCCCATTCCGGTGATTTTGTGGCAGCGGCTCTTGCCGGAGTTCCGGTCGGGATTGATTTACAGGAGCATCGTCCGGCCAAAACGATTGATCGGATGGCACGAAAATTGTTTACCGAGAAAGAACATGCTCTTTTTGAGGCTGTCGAATCGAAGGAAGGGCGGGACCGATTCTTCTATGATACCTTTGCCAAGAAGGAGGCCTACGTGAAAGCGTTGGGAGTCGGCATGCGCAAGGATTTTCGTGAGATCGAAACCGGAGCGGAGGAATTGGGGACGTGGCATCCTGTCGAAGGAGTGCCCGGTTATTCGGCTGCCCTGATTACGCTTTCTGCTTGTGATATTTCTCGATAAATTAGCATAGATTATTCAAGTTGGTATATGCTATAATATATCTTGTATGAGCGTCCGGCTCGGATGGCTTATATTGATGAGGACACGAGAATGAAAAAAGAAAAGAAATGGTTGTACATCACCGTCTTGTGGACCCTTTTTATGTGGGGGCAGTCGTGTCTGCCGGCAAGTGTGTCGAGTGCGGAATCCGGGATGGCATTGGACTGGTTCCATCACTTTCGACTCACGAAGGAACTCACGATGCATCTGCTTCGCAAGGGGGCGCATTGTGCAGAGTATGCAATCTTTGCCGTGCTTGTTGGGATTGCGGTCCAAAAGCTGCTCGTTGCGAATCCGCTTCGGCGATGGATTCGCCTGACGGCAGGGCTATTCGTCCCACTGATGGATGAGACAATTCAGTTGGTAATTCCCGGACGATCCGGACAGGTGACGGATCTCTGGATTGATATTGCAGGAGAGTGCCTGGGCGCTTTGGTACTACTTCTGATACTAAGAATTCGCAGAAGAAAAAAGGGAGGATTCGAACATGATATGCCCGAAATGTAATACGTACCAGGAAGAGAATCGTAAGTTTTGCGTGAATTGCGGAACGAGTCTGCAAGCGGCACCGGTTCAACCTATGATGCAGCAGGCTGCACAGCCTGTGCAGCCTGCTCCGGCCCAGCCTATGATGCAACAGTCTGCACCGGTCCAGCCGATGGCGGCGCAGCCGGTAACCACCGCACAGAACGGGGGATTGCCCAATGCAACAATTCCGCTTGTGAACCAGCCTCAGTATGCAGGATATACGGCACCTCAGCCTGCACAGCCCATGCAACAGACACAGCCGATGGCAACCCAGCCTGCACAGCCTTTGTATGCCCAGGCGGCTTACGGCAATCAGGCCGCAACAGAGCTTGCGAAGGAAAAGAAGAGTAAGAAAGGCTTGATTGCAATCATTGCGGTTCTGGTGGTGGCAATTATCGGCCTGGTTCTGTTTATCATTCTGTCCGGCGGCAATAAGAACGGCAAAGTAGCAGACAAGGGCGGCACGGCCGGCAATGGAGGCGGTTCTGCTTCCGGTCCCATTAGTCAGGGACAGGATCCGACGTACAATAATCCTCCGGTTGATGCGAATTCCGCCTCGGCAACCATTATGATCTACCTGGTTGCAACGAATCTTGAGAGCGGTAGCGGTTATGCGACCAGCGATATTCAGGAGATGTTATCCTTAACAAACACCGGAGATGTGAATATTATCTTAGAGACCGGTGGCTGTCTGGATTGGCATAATAACTATATGACCGATGGCCAGGTGGAACGTTTCTTAATCAAGAACGGAGACATTACCCGGTTAGAGAATCTTGGTACCATTGACATGCTGGAGCAGGATACCTTATCCGATTTCATTACCTACTGTGCGACCAATTATCCAGCACAGAAGTATATTCTGGACATGTGGGATCACGGCGGCGGTGTGCCGATTGCCTTTGGCTTGGATGAGAACTTCCCGGATTCCACGTTAACGGAGGCAGATTTGTTCTATGCACTCAAAAAAGCAGGAATCCATTTTGAGACGATTCTGTTCGATGCGTGTCTTATGAGTACTCTTGAGATTGCAACTGCGGTACGCAGTTATGCCGATTATATGGTAGCGGCAGAGAGCTCGACGGCAGGCTACGGTCTGTGCTATTCCGATTGGATTGGGGAGCTGGTTGCAAAACCCAATTCCATTAAGTACATTCAGACTGCAGTGGATTCCTATATGGGAAGCTTAAATGACTTAAAATACAGTGGCTCTATGGCGGCGATTCAGTTGGATCGTATTCCCGCCGTTTATGAGGCCTATGTGAACTATATCGATTCCGTATACAAAAAAGTATCGAACGGTGATTACGCGAACTTTGCCAAGGCAAGAAACGATTGCGGTTTCTACGAAGGCTCGGATTCCGTTGACTTAAATACCCTTGCCAATAAGTATCAGACCGATAAGAGCTCGGCTTTAATCGATGCACTTACGAACGCTCTCTACTATACGAAGAGCGACTTCTTATTCGGCCATGGTCTTGCTGCATACTTCCCCAACAGTACCACCAGTAAGTATGAATACCTGGTAATGTACACGGAAGGAAGAGATTGTCTTGTGAAGCTTGGCTACAGTGACAAAATCCTTAAGTTCTTCGATGAGTATGTAAGTACGAAGATGGACTTTATGGGATGGACCCGCGAGTATGCAGGAAACTGGTATGTGGCTTCTTCTTTTGCGGATGCGAATACCGGTGCAACCCAGATTTCGGTAGCCGATTCGGGAAGCGAGGGCTCCTACGATTACGGCGATGAATCCGGAGATAGTGACGGCACACTTCCCATCAGCTACGTAAACGGCAATCAGGTCATCGAGCTGACGGAGGAGGACTGGTCGATTATCGACAGCGTTCAGGTCGGCTTAGTCTATATGGCAAGCGACGGAGAAAATGCCATTGTCTTCGGTCAGGATTTCTATGAGAACACCGACGATTACGGTAATATTCTGATTGATACCCCCAGCTATTGGGAGTGTATGAACGGCAATGCCTTGAGCTATATTGCATTGGATTACTACAAGGATTACGAGACCAAGCAATGGTCCCAGACCGGTGCCTTCTTTGCACTGGTGAACGGAGAGGAATCTCTGGTAAGTATCTATTACGATGAAGACTATCCGATGGGAATTCTGACCGGTTATACCGATTATGCGTTTGAGGGCGCTTACACCTCCGGATATCAGTATTCCTTTGACTACGGGGACACCATTGACCTGGTATACCCGATTATGAACCTGGAGACCATGGCAATTACCTATGAGGCTCTGGAAAATCCGATTCGCTATGAGAACGTGGAACTTACCTATTCTGCATTAACGTTAAAAAACAGTGCGGTTTGCTACTACATCATTAACGATATCTACGGCAACGAATACATGTCCGACGATATCTATTACTAAATTGTCAAAGGGGGATTCGATGCATTATCCCGAACCAATTCATGCAAACCTGGGCTCCTTTTACCTGGGAAAAAAAACAACCTTCCGTGTCTGGGCTCCTTTGGCGGAGGCCGTAACCGTATACCTCTATGAACGGGGAGACGGCGGGAAGTTAACGGAACGAATTCCGATGGAGGAAAAAGAGGACGGAATCTGGGAACTCTCGGTTCGTCGTGATCTGGAGGGCCTTTATTACACCTATGCGGTTCTTCGGGGCGGCGTTCTGAAGGAATGCCAGGATCCGTATTCCAAGGCGGTGGGCTGTAACGGCAATCGGACCTTGATTTGCGATCTTACGAAGACCGATTCCGTAGGCTTTGCCAAGGACCGTCGTGTCGCATGTAAGAAGCAGACGGATGCGATTCTCTATGAACTTCATGTGCGGGATTTTACCGTTTCGGCGGATTCCGGCTTTGCAACGAAGGGCAAGTTTTTATCTTTTACCGAGGAAAAGACCAAATCTCCATCTGGTAAGAAGACCGGTATCGGTCATTTGAAGGAACTGGGGGTTACCCATGTTCATTTTTTGCCAATCTATGATTATGCAAGCGTCGACGAGGATGCGGACTATCGGGCACCCGGAAAACAGTACAACTGGGGGTACGATCCGAAGAACTATAATGTTCCGGAAGGCTCCTATTCCGTGGATCCGTATGACGGCTATTCCCGGGTACGCGAGTTAAAGCAGTTGGTGCGAACGCTGCATAAGAACGGGATCGGCGTGATTATGGATGTGGTCTACAATCATACCTTTACCACCGACGGGTGCTTTGAGATTACCGCCCCCGGATATTACTATCGTATGCAGGACGGACAGTTTACGAACGGCTCCGGCTGTGGAAACGAGATTGCCAGCGAACGACCGATGGTGCGAAAGTATATTGTCGAGTCTCTGTGTTTTCTGGCAAAAGAATATCATCTGGACGGATTCCGTTTTGACTTAATGGCAGTCCTCGATATCGAAACCATGAATCAGATTCGTGAACGCATGGATGAGATCGACCCGAGTATTATTCTCTACGGAGAGGGTTGGAACGGCGGACCGAGTTCTCTGTATCCGGAAGTGGCGGCAAGTAAGGAGCATGTGGACCGCTTAAACCGCATCTCGGTGTTTGACGATGTGCTTCGCGACGGAGTGAAGGGGGATGTCTTTATTAAAGAAAATCCCGGCTTCGTCAATCAACCTGCGGACGGCACCTATCTGACGGCCAAGCTAAAGGAAGCGATGGCCGGAATGAAGACCGATCCCGAGAAGGTGATTCAATATGTGTCCGCCCATGATAATCTGACCTTGTGGGATAAGCTTGCGTTGTCGGCACCGAAGGCATCGGAGGAAGAGCGGATTTCCATGAATATGCTTGCGGCCTCCATGGTTTTGTTAAGCCAGGGAATTCCGTTTATGCAGGCCGGTGAGGAGTTGCTTCGGTCCAAACAGAATCCGGACGGCACCTTCAATGAGAACAGCTATAATGCTCCGGACAGTGTCAATGCCATTTGTTGGGAGAATAAAACGAAGTACGAGCAGGTATTTCGATACTATCAGGGCTTAATTGCGTTTCGTAAGAAACATGAACTGCTTCGCCTGCACAGTCGTGCAGAGGTGGATCGGTGCATGACCTTTTTATCGGATGAGGAACTCGGCGGCGCGGGCAATGTGATTGCCTATCGTTTGCAGGATCCTTCCAGGAAGCGCGGCGAGACCATCCTTGCTTATTTCAATGCCAATACCGAGGCGGTTACCCTTCCGGCTCCTGCCGGAAAGTGGAAGGTGATGATCCGGGATCGGAAGGCCGGCTGTCAGACCCTTGCCAAGCTGAAGCAAAAGAGCAAAGAACTTACGATTCCGGCCATCTCCTGTATGGTGCTTGTGTCGGGGTAAGGAGGAACAGATGCGACTCATGGAATTCAAAATGGAACGTCCCGGGCAGGTAACGGAGGGACAAGAGGTTACCGTGACGGAGAGCAGACTTCCGAGCAATTTTTATTACACCATTAACCCGGCGGTTGCAATGAGCCCCAATATTCCCTTTAACAAGGCGCTTAAGTCCCGTAGCGGAGTTGTACGCAAGGTGGAAGAGAATCCCCGTGGCTTCTATGTAACGGTAGAATTTGATGAAGATCCGGTAGATTAGTACCGACAGAATAAAGGAGGAAAAAAATATGTTACAGGTTATCAGTACCGACAAGGCACCTGCGGCCATCGGCCCCTATTCGCAGGCCATTATTGCAGGAGATTTCTTATATGCATCGGGACAGATTCCGATCGTTCCCGAGACCGGCGCCATTTTAGAGGGCGACATCAAGGCGCAGGCCGATCAGGCAATCCGTAATGCCGGGGAGATTCTGAAGGCAGCGGGAGTCGGTTACGAGAACGTCGTAAAGACCACCTGCTTCTTGGCGGACATGGGCGACTTTGCAGCATTTAACGAGGTATATGCGGGATATTTTACCGGAAAGCCCGCCAGAAGCTGTGTTGCGGTGAAGACGCTTCCCAAGAATGTGCTGTGTGAAGTGGAAGTCATCGCATATCTTGGTAAATAAGTACAAAATCGCTTGCATGGTTTTGAATATTGTGATAGTATGTATCACGGTGACAAACAAATGTCCGTGGTGTACGCACAATGAGACGTTTGTGTTTACACCACGGACACATTTATGTCCTGCGAAACGATGTGAGGTGAAGTCGCATGAGTGAAGAATACTATGTGGTAAAACAGCATGCACTTCCGGAAGTACTGCTTAAGGTTGTGGAAGTGAAGAAACTTCTTGAGTCCGGCCGCTTCGGTTCGGTGCAGGAAGCCTGTGATCTGGTGGATATCAGTCGCAGTTCGTTCTATAAGTATAAGGATGACATTTCTCTTTTTCACGATACGACGAAGGGTACGACCGTGACCCTGACCTTCCAGATGGATGACCAGCCGGGGCTTCTGTCCGATGTGCTTCGACAGATTGCATCGTTTCATGCAAATATCCTGACCATTCACCAGTCCATTCCGATTAACGGAGTGGCGTCGCTTTCCCTCAGTATTCAGATTCTCAGTGATACGACGAATGCGAGTCAGATGGTAGAGGCTTTAGAGCGTAAGGACGGAGTCTATCATGTACGTATCCTTGGGAAGGAATAGGTAGGCGAAGTTTTTCGGATAGAGAAGAGTGCAATAAGAAAGGAACAGTAAGACAATGAAAGACGTATTGAATGTAGCGGTATTGGGGTATGGAACGGTAGGAAGCGGAATCGTTGAAGTCATTACCACGAACAAGACCCTGATCGAGGCAAGAATCGGGAAGAAGATCTGCGTGAAGCATATTCTGGATCTTCGCAAGTTCCCCGGAGACCCTTTCGAGTCGGTACTGACCGATAATTTTGATGATATTATCAACGATCCCGAAGTGGACGTTGTGTGTGAGGCCATGGGTGGCGTTCATCCGGCCTATGATTTTTCCAAAAAAGCACTGCTTGCCGGCAAGAGTGTATGTACCTCCAATAAGGCTGTAGTAGCGGAGTGCGGTCCGGAGCTTATGGAGATTGCCCGTGAGAAAAATGTTCATTATTTGTTTGAGGCAAGTGTCGGCGGCGGTATTCCGATTATTCGTCCCTTAAATGAATGCCTGACGCCCGAGGATGTGGAGTACATCTGCGGTATTTTAAACGGTACCACCAATTTCATCTTAACGAAGATGGAGCGTGAGGGCTCTGCCTTTGCCGATGTTTTGAAAGAGGCGCAGGATCTTGGTTATGCGGAGCGGAATCCGGAGGCAGATGTCGAGGGCTATGATGCCGCTCGTAAGATTGCCATCTTAAGTAGTATTGCTTACGGCAAGACCGTGAACTATGAGGAGTTTGGTACCGAGGGAATTACCAAGATTACCGCAGAGGATTTCCTCTATGCGCATGGCATGGGCGCAACCATTAAGCTTTTGGGTATGAGCCGCAAGGTAGAAGGCAAGGTATACAGCCTGGTTGCTCCCTTTGTATTGACGAAGGAGCATCCTCTTTATAGCGTAAATGATGTGTTCAACGGCATTCTGGTTCACGGTAATACCCTGGGAGATGCCATGTTCTATGGTAGCGGAGCAGGAAAGCTTCCCACCGCCAGTGCAGTGGTATCCGATATTGTCGAGATCGCAAGAAATGAAGGAAGACAGATTCCCTGCGATTGGAAAAATGAGAAGCAGGTGCTTGCGGATGCGGCAGAGCTTCCGATGAAGTATCTGGTACGTATCAGCGGATGCGAGAACTGCGCAAAGGCAGCCTTCGGGGAAGTTGAGATGGTGACTCCCGAGAAGGCAGTGGCCGGCGAGGTTGGTTTCTTAACGAAGGCCATGGATCGCAAGGCTTTTGAGGAGGCTTGTGCAAAGGCGCAGGTACTTTCCGCAATTCGTGTATTCTAATTCGTATGATTTTTTAAGCAGAGTATAGTATAGAGAAAAGGATTGAAAAAAGAGTATGAAAAAAGTAGTGAAGTTCGGTGGCAGTTCTCTGGCAAGTGCAGAGCAGTTTGAGAAGGTAGGAAGAATCATTCGTGCGGACATCAATCGTGTCTATGTGGTTCCTTCCGCACCCGGAAAAAGACACAGCAAGGATACCAAGGTAACGGATATGTTATACAGTACCTATGCCTTGGCAGAGGAGGAGAAGGACTTTTCGGCAGAACTTGCTGCCATTAAGGCACGCTACGATGAAATTATCGAAGGTCTGGCACTGAAACTCAGTCTGGCGGATGAATTCAAGAAGGTCGAAGAGAACTTCAAGAAGAAGGCAGGAAAGGACTATGCCGCTAGCCGTGGCGAATACTTAAACGGTCTGATTATGGCGGACTACTTAGGCTTTGAGTTTGTAGACCCTCAGCAGTATATTCGTTTCTTCGAGGACGGAACGTTAGACATGGAGACGACCGATGCTTTGTTGTCTGCGAAACTGAAGGAATGCCCGAAGGCAGTCATTCCCGGCTTCTTCGGTGCAACTCCCGACGGCAAGGTGAAGACCTTTTCCCGCGGCGGTTCCGATATTACCGGTTCGATCGTGGCACATGCGGCCAAGGCGGATGTATATGAGAACTGGACCGATGTTTCCGGTTTCTTAATCGCCGATCCCCGTATCATCAAGAATCCCCAGGGAATCGAGACCATTACCTACCGTGAGCTTCGTGAGCTTGCTTACATGGGTGCAACCGTGCTTCATGAGGATGCGATTTTCCCGGTTCGTAAGGCAGGAATCCCGATTAATATTCGTAACACCAATGCACCTGAGGACAGAGGTACCTGGATTGTAGAGAGTACTCTGCAGAAGTCGAAGTACACCATTACCGGTATTGCAGGTAAGAAGGGCTTCTGTGCCATCAGCATTGAGAAGGATATGATGAACTCCGAGATCGGTTTTGGTCGCAAGGTGCTTCAGGTATTCGAGGACAATGGCATTTCCTTCGAGCATATGCCTTCCGGTATCGATACCTTAACGGTATTCGTACATCAGTCCGAATTCGAGGAAAAAGAGCAGAGTGTAATCTCCGGAATCTATAAAGCAACCGAGCCCGACGGCGTAGAACTTGAGTCCGACCTGGCACTGATTGCGGTGGTAGGTCGTGGTATGAAGTCTACCCGCGGTACCGCAGGACGCATTTTCTCTGCACTGGCTCATGCGAATGTAAACGTTAAGATGATCGATCAGGGCTCCAGCGAGTTAAATATTATTATCGGTGTTGCCAACGAAGACTTTGACGAGGCTATCAAAGCAATATATAATATCTTTGTAGAAACTCAGATCTAAGGAATCGATTGTATGTCAGACACTATGAACGGAGGAGCTGCCAAAGAAAACAGCTCCTCCGGTAACAATAGTTTCATAATGCAGGCGGGAATCCTCGCCGCAGCAGGTTTTGTCTCGAAAATCATCGGGACTCTTTATCGTACGCCACTTACTGCCATTATCGGCAATGAAGGAAACGGTTATTACGGAACGGCGTACAATATCTATCTCATTATTCTCACCATTGCTTCCTACAGTATGCCAACCGCAATCTCGAAGATTATCTCCGGGCTCCTGGCGAATCGCCGGTACAAGAATGCGCAGAGAGTATTTCGTTGCGCCTTAATCTATGTAACGGTTATGGGCATTGTCGGAAGCCTTTTGCTGTTCTTTGGCGCCGATTTGTTTGTGGAGCCCAATTCCGCCAGAGTTCTTCGCGTATTCACTCCGACCATTGTTCTCTATGGATATCTGGGCGTACTTCGTGGCTATTTCCAGGCCCATCGAACCATGACGCAGACCAGTATCTCGCAGATTTTAGAGCAGATTGCGAATGCCTTCGTCAGTATCTTTGCCGCATACTTCCTTACGAATCTGGCAAAAGACGATGAAGCGACCCTTCGTGCCATCAACGGCGCATGCGGTTCTGCACTCGGTACCGGAAGCGGTGTGCTGGTGGGATTGCTTTTTATGATCGGAATGTATCTCTTAAACCGTAAGACGATTGTGAAGCGCATGCGACGCGATCGGATGTCGGACAGTGAGGTGATGAGCTACGGGATGATCTTTAAGAGTCTGTTGCTCATTGTAACGCCGATTATTATTTCCTCCTGTATCTATAATATGAATACGGTGGTGAATCAGACGGTATTTGTGCGGCTCTTAATGAAGTTAAAAGCCTATACGGAATCCGATGCTTCGAAACTCTACGGGGTGTATTCCGGCCGCGTGGTGGTCATCGCCAATATTCCGGTGGCGTTGGGGGCTGCCATGTCGAGTGCAATTATTCCTACGGTTTCGACACTCTTTGAACGGGGAGATTACGACGGAATCAATAAGAAAATGGGAGATGGGATTCGTGCAACGATGCTGGTGTCCATTCCGGCCGCGGTCGGTCTGTGTGTGCTGGCCCGGCCCATTATGCAGCTTTTGCAGCCGTCGGTAGAATATTTTGATCTGGCAGTGTCGCTGCTTCGGATGATGGCGCAGAGCGTGATTGTTTACCAGATTTCGTCCATCAGTAACGGGGTATTGCAGGGAATCGGCAAGGTGAATATTCCGGTAATCAATTCGGGAATTGCGCTGATTGCGCAGACGATTCTGATTATTCCATTGGTGGCGTTTACGGAGATGAACAGCTACGCACTGGTGCTTGCCACCATTTTCTATACGGTATTGATCAGTGTGTTAAACCAGTTTAGCGTGCACCGCTATACCGGATACCGTCAGGAGATGATCAAAACCTTTTTTGCACCGACCATCTCCAGCGCTTTCATGGGCGTGGCTGCCTGGGGCGTCTATAACGGGCTCTATGCATTGAAACTTCACTATGCCTTATGCTTGTTTGCGGCTATGATGGTAGCGGTTCCGGTTTATTTTGTTGCGATTATTCTGATCAGTCACCTCTCGGCGGAGGATATCCGCCGTCTGCCGAAGGGACGGATCTTAGCAAAGATTGCACTGAAACTTCATCTGGTAAAAGAAGGATAGTTTCAAGGTTTTGATGCAATGAAAAGGAGTATGGATTGAACAGTTCACTTATGATTCAGTTAATCATCAGTATTGTGCTGGTTTTGCTGTCTGCGTTTTTCTCGTCGGCAGAGACGGCCGTTACGATGGTCAATAAGATTCGAATCCGCACCCTGTGTGAGGACGGCAATCGCAGAGCACGAATTCTTCAGAAGGTTTTGGACCGGTATCCCAAGGTCCTCAGTGCGATTCTGATTGGCAATAATATTGTGAATATTGCGGCATCCGCCCTGGTAACGACTTTTACGATGGAAGCCTTCGGCTCCGTCTATATCGGGGTGGCGACCGGAATTCTGACCCTTGCCGTATTGATGTTTGGCGAGATTATCCCGAAGAACATCGCAGCGATTCATTGCGAGGGAATGGCGTTAACCTACGCCCCGATTATCTATGGGATGACCATGCTTTTGCTTCCGATTATCTTCGTGGTGGAACTGATTGCGAAGGTTTTTCTGATTCTGTTTCGTGCCGACAAGACCAAAGCAGAGACCATTACCGAAAGCGAGCTTCGTTCCTATGTCGATGTAGGGTCGGAAACCGGTGTGATTGAGGAAGAAGAGAAGGACATTATCAATAATCTTTTCGACTTCTCGGATGCGGTGGCGGAAGAGATTATGATTCCGGCGATTGAAATGGTAACCGTTCCGTATGACATTCGGTACGGGGAGCTGATTGCCATTGCCCGTGAGCATATGTATACCCGTTTTCCTGTCTACGACGGAGAAAAAGAGCATATCGTCGGCATGGTGAATGTGAAGGACCTTTTGGGGGTAAAAAATACGCGAAGCTTCCGGGTGAAGGAGGTACTTCGTTCGGTGTACTACACCTATGAAAAAAAGAAAACGGCCGATCTTCTGAATGAGATGCGCGGAAACGGTCTGGGACTTACCATTGTCATCGATGAGTACGGCAATGCCGTCGGCATGATTACGTTGGAAGATCTGCTGGAGGAGATTGTCGGCGAGATTCGTGATGAATACGATGCTGATGAAAAAGACAAGATTAACCAAATCTCCGAGCGCGAGTATATCGTGGCCGGCAGCATGAAACTGGACGATTTGAACGATGCCATTGACTCTCATTTTGAGAGTGAGGATTTCGATTCCATCGGCGGTGTACTGATCGGACTTTTGGATAAGCTTCCGGAAGAAGGGGATTGCGCCCGGATGGAAGACGGTACGGCACTCTTTGCGGAGAAGGTGGTCAAGAATCGAATTATCAAGGTTCGGATTGTCTTTTGCGTGGATGAAGTCCTGCCGGAGGATGAGACGGAAAAAAGTTGAAAACAGATAGCTCTTATGTTATAATTTCGGGTGTTGTTTCCGAAGAAACACATTCACAGAAAGTAGGATTGTAATTATGAACAAGAAAAAAGCGATTATCACACTTGTGCTTACGTTCGTAGCCATTCTCGGACTCGGCTTTATTGTAGTATTCGGTATTGATTCGAAGAAGAGCGGCTCCGCAGCCAAGATTAAGCAGGGTCTTGATCTTGCCGGCGGTGTAAGCATTACTTACGAAGTGGAAGGGGAGAAGAATCCTTCTCAGACGGATATCAATGATACCATCTTCAAGCTTCAGCAGAGAATTGAGAGCGTTACGGGTACTACCGAGGCTTCCGTATATCAGGAAGGCAGCAACCGTATCGATGTCGAGATTCCCGGCGTATATAATGCAGAGGAGATCTTAGCAGAGTTAGGTCGTCCCGGTTCCCTGTATTTCATTTCCTACAAGGATCCTACCGGTAAGATCAATTACTCTCTGGACAATGAGACCGGCGAGTATGTACTGGCCGAGGGCGTTACGATTGAGGATCTTGTAGCAAACGGTTCCGTAGTGGTAACCGGTACGGAAGTGGCCTCCGCCAAGGCAAGCACCACGACCGGTGATCTCGGTAAAGTGGATTATGTCGTACTGTTAACCCTGAATAACTCTGGTGCAGAGGGCTTCGCCAATGCAACCAGAACCGCAGCAGCAAACGGTTGGACCATCGCAATCTACTACGATGGAAGAATTATCAGTGCACCTCGTGTAAATGAAGCAATTACCGACGGTAGTGCACGTATTACCGGTATGGGAAGTATGGAGACCGCGAAGAAGCTTGCCAGCAACATTCGTATCGGTGGTCTGAAGCTTACTCTGAATGAGTTAACCTCCAAGGTTGTGGGTGCTCAGTTGGGTGAGAATGCCGTTAAGACTTCTGTTATTGCAGGTATTATCGGTCTTTGCCTTGTTATTTTGTTCATGATTGTTATCTATCGCATTCCCGGTCTTGCTTCCGGTATTGCCTTAGTGTTATATACGATTTTAATGTTATTAACCATTAACTTCTTTGGTGTTACCTTAACCCTTCCCGGTATTGCCGGTATCATTCTTTCCATTGGTATGGCGGTGGATGCGAATGTCATTATCTTTGCGCGTATCCGCGAGGAGTTGGGTCTTGGTAAAACGGTTCGTTCCTCCATTGACATCGGCTTTAAGAAGGCATTAAGCGCCATTCTGGACGGTAACATCACCACCCTGATTGCGGCAGCCGTTCTGATCTGGTTGGGAACCGGTCCGATTAAGGGCTTCGCAATTACCCTGGGCATCGGTATTCTTTTGTCCATGTTCTCTGCTCTGGTGGTTACCCGTCTCGTACTGAAGGCACTTTTCACCATCGGTGCGAAGAATGAGAATCTCTACGGTATTACGAAGGAGCGTAAGAGCATTAACTTCTTATCCAAGAAGGCAATCTGCTTCGCAGTCTCCGGCGTATGTATCGCAGCCGGTTTAATCGCAATGGTTGTTTTCCATGGAACGAAGGGCAACTCCCTCAATTACAGTCTGGAGTTCTCCGGTGGTTCTTCCTTCACCTTGAACTTCGAAGAGGAGTATGATCTTGACCGCGCCAACAAGGAAATCGTTCCCGTATTTGAGGACGCTATCGGCGCCGGCGATCTTCAGGTTCAGACCGTAATGGGAGAGAATCAGGTTATTGTTAAGACAAGAATTCTGGATCAGTCGAGCAGAGCACTTCTTAAGGAAGCCTTAAATGCTTCTCTTGGCCTGACCGCAGAGGACATTCAGGAGGAGAACATTTCCGGTACCATCTCCGGTGAGATGCGTAAGAATGCCATCATCTCCGTATTGATTGCAACCATCTGTATGTTGATCTACATTTTCATTCGATTCAAGGATATTCGTTTCGCATCGAGTGCGGTTATCGCATTGTTACATGACGTGCTGGTAGTACTTGGCTTCTATGCCATCTTCCGTATCTCGGTCGGCAATACCTTCATTGCATGTATGTTAACTCTGGTAGGTTACTCCATCAACGCAACCAACGTCATTTTCGACCGTATTCGTGAGAATATGAAGGCAATGCGTAAGAATGAGGATCTTGCCGAGGTAGTAAATAAGAGTATTACGCAGACCCTGTCCAGAAGTATCTACACATCCTTAACCACCTTTGTGATGGTTCTGATGCTGTTCATCTTCGGCGTGGCAAGCATTCGTCTGTTCGCGTTACCGTTAATGGTTGGTATCGTATGCGGTGCTTATTCTTCCGTATGCATTACCGGTGCTTTATGGTATCTTCTTAAGAAGATCGGCGGTAAGAAGAACAAGTAATCGTTGGATTCAATAAGCTGTTGAACGAGTCAGGCAGAGTACTGTTTGGCTCGTTTTCAGTCTGTGGAGGAGGAAGTATGAGTAAGAAAACAATCTCTACCGTGGAGGATCTGCGCGGAGAAAAAAAGAAAAAGGTGTGGTGGAAAACTTTACTGAAGGGTGTGGGAACCTTTTTGGGAGCAGTGCTCCTGGTGGTAGTATGTTACCTGCTCTACGTATTGATTTCCTATCATCGTATCCCCGATCGCAAAGAGCTCACCGTAACGGACCGGGTTGCGGATTCCGTAAAGCCTGCGGTAGGTGTTGAGTATAAGGCGGTAACGTATAACATTGGCTTCGGTGCCTATATTCCGGATTATTCTTTCTTCATGGACGGTGGTAAGGAATCCCGTGCCAGAAGTAAGTCTGCGGATATCGAGGCAATCGAAGGCTCCATGCGCCGTGTCAGCGAAATCAATGCGGATTTTGCTCTGATTCAGGAGGTGGATTTCGATTCGACCCGTTCCTATCATGTGAATCAGCGCAAGATGTTCATAGAGAAGTTTGCTTCGATGGATGCGATTTTTGCACAGAATTATGATTCCCCGTACCTGTTCTATCCGATTCTGGAGCCCCATGGGGCAAGCAAGTCCGGTATCCTTACGCTGTCGAAGTTCAATATTACCTCGTCCCTTCGCCGTAAGTTCCCGATTTCCACCGGCTTTAGTAAGCTGTTGGATCTGGACCGTTGCTACAGTGTAACTCGTATTCCTACCGAAAACGGAAAGGAAATAGTCCTATATAATGTACATCTCTCGGCGTATGGTAATGATGCATCCATTCGTGAGAAGCAGATCCGTATGCTTTGTGAGGATATGGGTGCCGAGTACGCATTGGGCAATTACATTATTTGCGGTGGTGATTATAACCACGACCTTCGCCTGGAGGAGGGCAGTGGTGCTTCCAAGAGTTGGGCGTTCCCGTTCCTTCGAAGCCTCTTCCCGGAGGGCTTGTCTTTTGCCATCGACCGATTGACGAAGGAAGAACTGGATGCGATTCCCGACTCCTGTCGTGATGCCGATATTGCGTACGATCCCGTGAAGTCGACCACCTTCCTGGTGGATGGTTTCATTATTTCGGACAATATCGAACTGACTGGTTATCAGGTGGATTTTCAGGGATTCCCCTATTCGGATCATGAGCCGGTCATTATGTCCTTCAAATTAATGGAGTAAGCATGGATAAGTGGTTTATTACCAGCAAAAAAGCAGATTTTTATGAATTAGGTAAGCAACTGGGGGTCGATCCCGTTGTTGCGAGATTGCTTCGGAATCGTGATATGACGACCTATGAGGAGATGGAAGCCTTCTTGCACGGGGATCGAAGCCGGATGCATGACGGAGCCCTTCTGAAAGACAGTAAGAAGGCTCTTTCTCTTTTACAGGACGCCCTTGTTTTGCAAAAGAAGATTCGCATTATCGGTGATTATGATATTGACGGAGTGTGCTCGACGTTTATTCTGGTGAAGGCCCTTCGAAACCTTGGGGGTCAGGTGGATTACGCGATTCCGGATCGAATCGCGGATGGATATGGTCTGAATATCCGCTTGGTGGAAGAGGCCATTGCGGCCGGGACAGAGGTCTTAATGACCTGCGACAACGGAATCTCGGCCAGAGACCAGATTGCATATGCAAAGGAGAACGGACTGAACGTTATTGTGACGGATCATCATGAGGTTCCCTACGAAGAGACACCATCCGGTGAAAAGAAGTACCTGATACCCTGTGCGGATGCGGTGATCGACCCGAAGCAGGAGGATTGTCCGTATCCGTTTCCGGAAATCTGCGGCGGTATGGTGGCATATAAGCTGATGGAAGTGCTCTATCGTGAACTGGGCAAGGAACTGCCGGGAGAATTCCTGGAGGCGGCGGCCTTTGCGACCGTAGGCGATGTGATGGAGCTCAAGGACGAGAACCGGATTGCGGTTTCCATCGGACTGAAGGCGATGCAAAACAGTGAGAATTTAGGGTTACGAACGCTGGTGGAGGCTTGCGGGTTGACCGGTAAGAGCATCAGCGCCTATACGGTAGGGTTTGTCTTGGGCCCCTGCATTAATGCGACCGGACGCCTGGACAGTGCAATTCGTGCATTGGAGCTGCTCCTTTGTGAGGACATTGACACTGCGAACCGGATTGCCGGGGAACTGAAGGCCATGAATGATGTCCGCAAGGAAATGACCATTCGCAAGACAGAAGAGGCAACCGAACTGGTGGAGACAACCGAGCTTAAGAATGACCGTGTTCTGGTAATCTTTTTGCCGGATTGCCATGAGTCTCTTGCCGGAATTATTGCCGGGCGAATTCGGGAGCGTTTTAACCGCCCAAGCTTCGTTTTCACACAGACCGAGGACGGCGTAAAGGGCTCCGGGCGAAGCATCGAAGCCTATCATATGTTTGAAGAGATTACGAAGTGCAAAGAACTGTTGACAAAATACGGCGGTCACAAGATGGCGGCGGGCTTAAGCATGCCGGCACAGAACCTGGACGCGTTTCGTGTTTTTTTAAATGCGAATACGACCCTGACGCAAGAGGATCTGGTTCGCAAAGTGGCCATCGATATGCTGCTTCCTTACGGATACCTAAAGAAGGAGCTGTTGTCGGATATTTCCCGGCTGGAACCCTTTGGCACCGGCAATCCCAAGCCGGTATTTGCCATGAAGGACCTTCGATTCCGGGGGATTCAGATTTTGGGCAAAAATCGAAATGTGATGAGGGCCCGGGTAACGGACCTGGAAAATCGCACCTTTTTCGTGACCTATTTCGGGGATAGCGGTGCCTTCCTTGATTATGTCAGAACGCAGTTCGGCGATGAGGAGACCGAAAGGCTGGTGAAGGATGCCGATGCCCATGTGAACCTAAGCATCCTGTATGAGCCGGGGGAGGACCGCTACCGCGGAGGGTTGTCCGTCGTGATGACAGGATATCAATAAATGACAGGACATCAATAGATGACAGGATATCAAAAGATTACAGAGAAGATTCGCAGTATGAAAGAAGGAGGAGTATGAGAGAGTCTGTTGCGGAAGTGATTATTAATATCTCGCATGAGAAGTTGGACCGTCCGTTTGAATATCGAATTCCGGACAGCCTTCGGGACTCTCTGCGCCCCGGAATGCGGGTGATCTTCCCTTTTGGCAAGTCGGACAAGGAGACGGAAGGGTATGTAATCCGAATGAAGGAGACCTCCGATTATCCTTATGAGAAACTAAAGTGTCTGGTTGGAATCGCACCGAAGCATGTGACGATGGAGGATACGGCAATTCGCCTGGCCATCTGGATGAAGGAGCAGTACGGTTCCACCCTGATTACTGCGCTTAAGACCGTTCTTCCGGTGAAAAAGACGGTAAAGGAGAATACGGTCAAGACGGTGGTGAACGTTCTTTCTGAGGCGGAATGGGAGCCGATTCGCGGGCGTTATGAACGAAAACATCAGGAGGCCAGACTTCGCCTGGCTGCGGAGCTTTTGTTACACGAACAACTGCCGTATGAACTGGTAACCGGGAAGTTGGGAGTCAGCGCTCAGATTCTTAAGGCTATGGAGACGGCCGGTGAGATTCGGATTGAGGAATCCAGGGCATACCGGAATCCGACCTTCCGTACGACCGGAAAAGGTCTTCCGACACCGAGCCCCGAGCAACAAAAAATTATCGATGGGATCGGAAAGGATGTGGATGAAAAGCATCCCGGAAACTATCTGCTTCGCGGAATTACCGGGTCCGGAAAGACTCTGGTCTATATCTATCTCATTCGCCATATCCTGTCTCTTGGGAAACAGGCGATTGTGCTGATTCCGGAGATTTCCTTAACCTATCAGACGGTAATGCGTTTTACGGAAGCCTTCGGAGACCGTGTGACTTTTGTAAATTCCAAACTTTCCATGGGAGAACGGTTTGACCAGTTCGAACGGGCCAAACGCGGTGAGGTGGATGTGGTGATCGGGCCGCGTTCCGCGCTTTTTGTGCCCTTTCACAATCTGGGAATGATTATTATTGACGAAGAGCATGAGAACAGCTATAAGAGCGAAAACATGCCGAAATATCATGCCCGTGAGGTGGCGATGGAGCTGGCGTCCTATCATGGGGCCGGCGTCGTGTTGGGCAGTGCCACGCCGTCGGTAGAAGCGACTTACATGGCGAGAAACGGGCTGTTAAAAGAGTATCGTCTTGAGAAACGTCTGACGGGAGGAACCTTACCCACCGTCTATATTGAGGATATGCGAAGCGAGCTGAAGAAACGGAATCTGTCGGTATTCAGTGAACGCTTACAGAATATGATCGATGACCGATTGGATCGCGGCGAGCAGGTAATGCTATTCTTAAATCGCCGGGGATATCAGGGTTTTATCAGTTGCGCAAGCTGCGGTGAGATTGTGAAGTGTCCCCATTGTGATGTCTCTCTGTCGGAGCATCGAAACGGTACCATGGTCTGCCATTATTGCGGATATACGATTCCGAGAATTCATCTGTGCCCGAAGTGCGGTTCGAAATACTTAAACGGGTTTAAGCTTGGCACCGAGAAGTTGGAGGAGGCCGTATGGAGGACCTTTCCCCGGGCAAAAACCTTGCGAATGGACTTCGATACGACGCGGGAAAAGAATCAGTATGAGGAGATTCTATCCTCTTTTGCCAACCGGGAGGCGGATATTCTGATTGGTACGCAGATGATTGTAAAAGGACATGATTTTCCCAATGTGACGTTAGTGGGCATGATTGCCGCGGATATCTCTCTGGGAGCCCATGATTTTCATGCGGGCGAGCGTACGTTCCAATTGCTAACACAGGCGGCGGGGCGCGCCGGAAGAGGAACGAAGCCGGGAGAAGTGGTGATTCAGACCTATCAGCCGGAGAATCCCTATATTCAGTATGCGGCGGCACAGGATTATGACAGCTTCTACGAGGAAGAGATTGCGTTCCGAACGGTAATGGATTATCCGCCGTACGGACACATGCTCTGCGTACAGGTTTTTGGAGAGAATTCCCTGCGGGCGAAGGAACTGATCGGAACTTTGTCTGAGTGGATTCATTCGGAGGCGGACTCGGATTCACAGGTTCGCGTTGTGGGTCCTTCCATTAACGGCGTGGAAAAAATCAAAGACGAATATCGGTATGTAACCTACGTCAAATGCCGGAACAGGGACCGCCTTGTGGCGATTAAGAACCTGTTGGAACGAAGAATTGCGGAACTTCCTATCGGAAAATGTTATGTGCAGTTTGATTTTGACCCGATATCGATGTAAAATAGAGATGTATGTGCGCAGAGAATTTTTAAGGAAGCACAGGCGGTGAACTCCGCCGGAAGGGAACGAAGATGGCATTAAGAAATATTCGAATTGCAGGCGATGAGGTCCTTACCAAGAGATGTAAGGAAGTAACGGAGATGACTCCCCGCGTTGCAGAGCTGATTGAAGATATGATTGAGACAATGTATGATGGCAACGGAGTCGGACTGGCAGCCTGTCAGGTCGGAATCCTGAAGCGAATCGTTGTCATTGATACAACGGGAGAGGATTTGATGGTACTCATTAATCCCCGTATCGTGGAGACGAGCGGCGAGCAGACCGGTCAGGAGGGATGTCTTTCTCTTCCAGGGAAGGCCGGCATTGTTACCCGCCCGAACTATGTGAAGGTTGTTGCCCTGAATGAGAAGATGGAGTCCATCGAAGTAGAGGGTACCGAGCTTCTTGCAAGAGCACTTTGTCATGAACTGGATCACCTGGACGGTCATATGTATATGGAAAAGGTTACGGGTGACCTGATGGATACTGCTTCCGGAGAGGAATAGAAAGGCAGGAACAACAGTGAGAATTGGATTTATGGGAACTCCCGACTTCGCAGTTGCGACGCTGGATGCACTGGTACAGGCGGGATATGAGATCGTAGTGGCGGTTACTCAGCCGGATAAGCCCCAGGGCAGAAGCGATAAGCTGATTCCGCCGCCGGTGAAAACCTACGCACTTGAGCATAATATTCCGGTATTTCAGCCGGAGCGTGTTCGTACGCCGGAGAGCATCGAGACATTAAGAACCTATGGCGCGGATATCTTCGTGGTAGCGGCCTTTGGACAGATTCTTCCTTCCGAGCTTCTCTATATGCCGGAGTTGGGAAGCGTCTGTGTGCATGCTTCTCTTTTGCCGAAGTACCGAGGTGCGGCTCCGATTAATCGTTGCATTATCGACGGAGAAAAGACCACCGGCATTACCATTATGAAGATGAATGAAGGAATCGATACCGGAGATATCTACTATGCCCGTGAGATTCCGATTGAGGATACAGATACGGCGGGGACGCTCTTCGATAAGCTGGCAAAATTGGGCGGAGAATGTATTGTTACGGCACTGCCTTATATTGAGCAGAAGACCTGCATCGCGATTCCGCAGGATGAGTCGAAGGCAAGCTATGCCAAGATGTTAAAAAAAGAACTGGGTCATGTAAATTTCTCCATGACGGCCGCACAGGTGGATTGCCTGATTCGCGGTGTGAATCCCTGGCCGGTGGCTTATACGAATTTCCGCGGAAAGAATCTGAAAATCTGGGAAGCGCATAAGGCAGAGGGCAACGGTCCCGCCGGAACAATTGCGTTTGTCGGGAAAGAAGAATTGGGAATCTTTTGCGGTGAGGGTACCATCGTATTAACGGAGGTACAGCTCGAGGGCAAGAAACGAATGCCGGTGCGGGATTTCCTGTTAGGCAATAAGCCTGAAGTCGGGGAAAGCCTGTAAGCGGGCGATGAACCCAAGAACGGTCGGCGCAGGATGAACCGAGCGTCGATGGAATTTAAGTGGTATGCAGTGACAGAAAGGAAGCGACGGAATGCTGTTAGCAAGTAATTATGTGGATCCCGTTGAGTACGGATATCTGGAAATTAACGGTGTGGCAATTGATTATACGTATCTGCTGGTAATTGCGGCCTCCATCATCTCCATTATTTGTTCGATTCGGGTGAAAACCACCTTCGCCAAATATAGTAGGATTGCAATCCTGAAGGGAATTACCGGTGCACAGGCTGCGCAGGCAATCTTGGAAGCCAACGGAATCTACGGAGTGAGCATCGGGCGTGTGAACGGCGATTTGACGGATCATTATGCACCGAACTCCAAGACCTTAAATCTCTCGGATACCACCTATGGGTATGCATCGGTTGGTGCGGTTGCCGTTGCGGCACATGAATGCGGACATGCGATTCAGGATGATATCGGATATGGCCCTTTGGTGCTGCGACATACCTTGATTCCCATTGCTAATATCGGTTCCAAAATCGGCATTCCGCTCATTATGTTGGGATGGGTAATCGGTTTTGCCGGCCTTGCAACCGCAGGAATCTGGATTTTCTCCATTGCGGTGGCTTTGCAGATTATTACGCTTCCGGTCGAGTTCGATGCCTCCAGAAGAGCTTTGGAGAATCTTCAGAGGTTGGGACTTGTATCTCCGGCGGAGAAAAAAGGTGCCCGCAAGGTGCTTACGGCAGCAGCCATGACCTATGTGGCGGCAGCAGCTTCCTCAGTCATCTATCTGTTGCGTTTCGTTATGCTGAATCGACGTCGTCGCGACTGACGGAATGGAAGGAAGATTTCTTACCGAACTGACAAAACGAGTATAAGCGGTCGTTCCGGCAACGGAACGACTCTTGTGATATCAGGGTGATAGTATGGCAAGTGAAAATCCCAGAATGATCGTTCTGGATATGCTTCTTTTGGTCGAAAAAGAGAATGAATTTTCGAATCACGTTCTGCGGGACGTGCTTCAGAAGTATCAGTACCTGTCCCGTGAGGACCGAGCCTTTATCAAGCGTCTTTATGAGGGGGTATTGGAACGCCGAATCGAACTGGATTATCGGATCGATTCGTGTTCGAAGATTCCGGCACGTAAGATGAAACCCATCGTACGAAACAGTATGCGAATGGGAGTCTATCAGATTCACTATATGGATAAGGTTCCGAACAGCGCAGCCTGCGATGAGACCGTGAAACTGGTCAAAAAGCGCGGCTTGTCTCAATTGTCCGGGTTTGTGAATGCCACCATGCGTGCACTTGCGAAAACGGAGCTGGTGCTTCCGGCGAATCCGGTGGAAGCTATGAGTATACGGTACTCTTTTCCGAGGGAGTTACTGGAACTTCTCATTACGGATCTGGGAGAAAAGGAGACGGAAGGTCTTCTGGAAGCGGCCCTTACTTCCCATGCGCTTACCATTCGTATGGATGGCAATCTTTCGGCCGAAAAGACCGCGGCACTTCTGCAGGAGTATCGCGCTCTTGGGATGGAGATTACGAGACATCCTTATTATGAACATGCTTACCGCGTAGAGAAGGCGGACGGAATCGACCGTTTGCCCGGTTGGAATGAGGGAATGATCTATGCGCAGGACGTAAGCTCGATGCTTGTCTGTGCAGTGGCGGGAATTCGCCCAGGCATGCAGGTGCTGGATGTCTGTGCGGCACCCGGTGGCAAGAGTCTGCATGCGGCCAGTCTTCTTAACGGAGAAGGAAAAGTCTATTCCCGTGACCTGACGGATTACAAGACCGATTATATTCGGGAGAATGCGGCGCGTTCCCCCTATGACAATATTGAAGTGAAGACGCAGGATGCGACGATTCCGGATGAGAATCTGGTGGGCAAAATGGATGTGGTTTTGGTGGATGCTCCCTGTTCGGGACTTGGTGTATTGGGCAAAAAGCCGGATATCAAGTATCACACCACATCGGAGGCGGTCGGAGAACTGGCCGCTTTGCAGAGGACCATTCTGAATGTGGCTAAGTCCTATGTGAAACCCGGCGGAGTCTTAATATACTCGACCTGCACGGTAACAAAGGCTGAGGATGAAGAGAATGTGTCCTTCTTTTTAGAGGATGCACAGTTTACGGCGGAGAGCATTGAGGAGTATCTTCCGAAGGAATTGCGTGGACGGACCGGTGAGCAAGGCTACTTAAAACTGATTCCCGGCGCACAGGATTCGGATGGTTTTTTCCTTGCGAGGTTTCGCAGAAAAGATTAGCACGACAGAAGAAAGCAGTATGAAGAGGGCAGTATGAACGAGACAGCGAGCACGACAATCGAATATGATCTGAAGTCGCAGACCCTTTCGGAGCTTCGCGCGACGGTGGAGGCTCTTAATGAGAAAGCGTTTCGTGCAGGACAGCTCTATGAATGGATGCATAAGCATCTGGCGCGAGGCTATGAGGAGATGACAAATCTGCCGGGAAGCCTTAAGGAGAAGCTTGCAGAAAAGTATCCTTACGTGGCGCTTCGCCCCCTGGAGATACTGACCAGCAAGGAAGACGGCACGAAGAAGTTTCTTTTTGAACTGGCAGACGGGAATGTGATTGAAAGTGTTTGGATGCAGTACAAGCACGGGAACAGTGTCTGCATTTCCTCCCAGGTGGGGTGTCGCATGGGGTGTCGTTTCTGCGCATCGACTCTGGATGGTCTGGTTCGTAATCTGACGGCGTCGGAGATGTTGGATCAGATCTATGCCATCACGAAGATTACCGGCGAGCGGGTAAGCAATGTAGTCATCATGGGAAGCGGCGAGCCTTTGGATAATTTCGATTATCTCCTTCGTTTTATTGAATTGGTGACCGACGAAAAGGGACTCCATCTCAGCGAGAGAAATATCACGGTTTCCACCTGTGGTCTTGTGGAGCGGATTCGGGAATTGGCGGACCGAAAACCGCAGTTTACCCTTGCACTGTCCCTTCATGCGCCGAACCAGGAGAAAAGAGAAGCGCTGATGCCGATTGCAAAACGCTATGAGATTCATGAGGCGGTCGAGGCAATGCGATACTTTTTTGAACAGACCGGAAGACGGATTACTTTTGAGTATTCCCTTGTGGCGGGGCAGAACGATTCAACGCTTGATGCCCAGGAATTGGCGGGGTTAATCCGGGGACTGAACTGCCATGTGAATCTGATTCCGGTCAATCCGATTAAAGAGCGGGATTATAAGGAATCCTCCCATGATCACGTACTTGCGTTCAAAAATAAACTTGAAAAATATGCCATAAATGTTACTATAAGAAGAGAAATGGGCCGGGATATCAACGGTGCCTGCGGACAGTTACGCCGCAGCTACGTACAAGACCGGACGAGAACTGAGGTAGCCCCTTGTTAAAGACTTTTTCCTTAACGGACATCGGTCGTGTCAGATCCATCAATCAGGATTATCTGTATACGAATGAGATGCCCATCGGCAAACTGAATAATCTGTTCATCGTAGCCGACGGTATGGGTGGACACAAGGCCGGAGACTATGCTTCCCGTTTTACGGTTGAGACGATTGTAAAAAGCGTAAGCGAGTCGATTCTGACGGATCCGAAGGAGATTGTGGCAGAGGCGATTCGTAAGGCAAATGCACTGGTCTTTGACCAGTCCGTTAAGAACCCGGAAATGAGCGGAATGGGGTCGACGGTAGTGGTGTGTACGATTCTGGACGATGCGGAAGCGTTGGTTGCCAATGTCGGCGATAGCAGACTCTATCTGATTGAAGAGGATATTCGTCAGATTACCAGAGACCATTCCCTGGTGGAGGAGATGGTTCGCGTTGGGGAGATTACCCGCGAGGCGGCCAGAAACCATCCGGAAAAAAATATCATTACGAGAGCAATAGGCGTGAAGAGCGAAGTCGAGGCGGAATTCTTCCAGGTGGATCTTCCGGAGGAATATACGATTCTGATGTGCTCGGATGGCCTTACCAATATGCTGGAAGATGCCAGAATTAAGCAGATCATCGACAAGGGCAGTGATGTGGTCGATCGGGCGCAACAGTTGGTGGAAGAGGCAAATGAGAACGGTGGGAAAGACAATATCGCGGTTGTTCTGATTGAGCCTCATGTGAAGCGGAGTTAAGTATGGTTAAGAATGGTATGATGATTGCGGATCGCTATGAGATCCTGGATAAAATCGGTACCGGCGGAACGTCGGATGTCTATAAGGCAAGAGATCATAAGCTGAATCGTCCTGTTGCGATGAAGATTCTGAAGCAGGAATTCAGCGAGAACACTTCCTTTGTACAGAAATTCCGTACGGAAGCGCAGGCTGCTGCCGGACTGATGCATGCGAATATCGTGAACGTATACGATGTAGGAGAAGAGAACGGCATCTACTATATCGTTATGGAACTGGTAGAAGGCATCACATTAAAAAGATATATCGAGAAGAAGGGGAAGCTCTCCGTGAAGGAAGCGGTAAGTATCGCAATTCAGGTGAGCCTTGGTATTGATGCGGCCCATAAGAACCGTATTGTTCACCGAGATATTAAACCCCAGAATATTATTATTTCCAAGGAAGGCCGTGTGAAGGTAACGGACTTCGGTATTGCGAAGGCAACCACCAGTAATACCGTATCCTCCACGGTAATGGGATCGGTTCATTATACTTCTCCCGAGCAGGCCAAGGGTGGGTATTCCGATGGTAAGAGTGATATCTATTCCCTGGGAATTACTTTGTATGAGATGTTGACGGGTCAGGTACCGTTTGACGGGGAGACCACTGTGTCGGTGGCACTGAAGCATATTCAGGAGCCGATGCCCACTCCCGTAAGTCTGGTACCGGATATTCCGTATTCCGTAGAACAGATTGTGTTGAAGTGTACGCAGAAGTCCCCTTCCCGCCGTTATCAGAATATGGACGAGTTGGTTGCGGACTTAAAGCAGTCTTTAACCGATCCGAACGGTGATTTTGTAAAACTTCAGCCCGGTATTGATAAGGCTCCCGCAGCCAAGGTGCAGAAGAAGGCACCGGTTGCACCGACTCCTACGCAGCAACCGAAGAATCAGGGGACTGCTACCGGACAGACCGATGCGGAAAGCGGTGAGGGAGAAGGCATTCGTGTGGTGGATCCTTCGAAAAAGGGTGCAGCACATCGCATTCGTACGGAGAACCCTTCCGGAGAGAGACCGGAACGTAAGAGCAGTGCTTCTCAGACAAAGCGTCCTGCGACCAATGGAAAGCCGGTTCGCCGGAAACGTACCGCAGAAGAGGAAGAAGAGTATGAGGATCGTACCGAGCGTTTCATGACGACCGCAATGGTATTCATTGTCGTTATCATCGGTCTGATTGCGTTATTCTTTATTGCAAAACTGGGAGGCTTCTTCGATGCACCGAAGACTGCGCAACCCACCGTTGTCGCACCTCAGCCGGATCAGTCCGGACCTTCGAATGCGAAGACCGTTGAGGTAAAGAATGTAGTAAATATGACAGAAGCTGCCGGTAAGGTCGAACTGAAGAACAGCTTCGAGGTAGAAGTAGAATATGTAGAGTCCGATACCGTTGCGGCTGGCCGAATTATCAGCCAGAGCGTAGAAGGCGGCGAGCGTCTTGCGGTTGGATCTACGATTGTCATTACGGTCAGCCTCGGCAACGGAATTAAGGAAACGACCATTCCGAAGCTGCTGGGCCTGAACGAATTGGTGGCAACCGAGAGAATCGAGAATGCAAACCTGATGTTAGGCGAGGTATCGCATGAATATAACGATGAGTATCCCGCAGGACAGGTATGCTCCATTAACTATCCGACGGATCAGTTGGTAACGGTTCCGGAGGGAACGGTCATCAATCTGGTTATTTCCGATGGCCCGGATGTGACCTTGTACTATTATGACCTCTATGTAACACAGCCTGAGGATTATACGGGCGGTGAGATTACGATTACTCTGAAGGGTGATGATACGCAGACCTTCTTCAAGGAGAAGAACCCGACCTTCCCGTATGCATACCATGTATCCGGAATTGCCAACACTTCGGAGGGATATGTTCGTATTAACTACTATGTAACGGATGAGTACGGCAATCAGGCGGCTCGTGAGATTCGTTACAATGTAACCTTTACGTTGGAATAGGATATGCCGGTAGGAAAGATTGTTAAGGGAATCGCTGGATTCTATTATGTAATACCTACGGGAGCGCAGGCGGACTATGCAGGTGAGCCCTATGAGTGTAAGGCCAAGGGCGCTTTTCGAAGCGCCGGTCAGAAGCCTCTTGTGGGGGACAATGTCGAGTTTGAGATTCTTGATGAGGAGAATCGCAAAGGCAATATCGTTAAGCTTCTTCCCAGACAGAGCAGTATCATTCGCCCGGAGGTGGCGAATATCGACGGTGCTTTGGTGGTGTTTGCTTTGAAGACACCGGACCCGAATCTGAATCTTTTGGATCGGTTCTTAATCATGATGGAGCAACAGGGATTGCACTGCGCAATCTGCTTTAATAAGCAGGATGTGGTCAGCGAGGAGGAACTTCGGGTCATTACCGAGACCTATCGGGATTCGGGCTGTGTATTGTTTTTTACCAGTGCAAAGGAACGCATCGGCATCGAGGCGGTGCGTGAATATCTCAGTCACCGTACAACGGCACTTGCGGGGCCCAGCGGAGTCGGGAAGTCGTCTTTAATCAACGCCCTGTCGGCAGAGACCGTAGCCAAGACCGGTGAGATCAGTGTAAAAAATGAACGTGGAAAACATACCACGCGTCATTCGGAAATCCTTCCCATTGCGGAGGATACCTTCTTAATGGATACACCGGGCTTCTCGTCCCTAAGCGTGTTTGAGATGGAGAAGGAGGACCTTCGTTTCTACTATCCGGAGTTCGAACCCTACGAGGGGCAGTGCCGGTATACCGGCTGTACCCATGTGCATGAACCCGGTTGTGTAGTGAAGGAGAAAACAGCGGACGGACAGATTCCGAAAATCCGCTATGAGAATTATCTGCAGATTTTCCATGAGGTGGAAGAGTCTGCCAGACGTAGGAGATAGCAATGAATTTATTGGCACCGTCAATTTTATCGGCTGACTTTACAATCCTGGGGGAGCAGATTGCTTCCGCGGTACGTGGTGGCGGAGACTGGATCCATTTTGATGTAATGGATGGGGAATTTGTTCCCTCCATTTCCTTTGGATTACCGGTGCTTAAGAGCATTCGTTCCTGTACGGACCGTCCGATGGATGTTCATCTGATGATTGCCGAGCCGGAACGCTATATTGAAGAATTTGTGAAATGTGGTGCGGATATTCTGACGGTACATTTGGAAACCTTAAAGTATCCGGAAACAGTATTGAAACGCATACGCGAGTTGGGGGTTCAGGTCGGTCTTGCTATTAATCCGGAGACCTCGGTAATTGCCGTGGAGCCTTATCTGGAACTCGTGGATATGATTCTTGTTATGACGGTACGTCCCGGCTTCGGTGGACAGAAGTATCTGGAGTATTGTACCGAGAAGGTAGAGCGCGTAGCAGCGATGCGTCAGGCGAAGGGCTTGGATTTTGACATTGAAGTGGATGGCGGAATCTGTGCCGAGAACCTTGAACTGGTCGTGAAAGCGGGAGCTAATGTTGTTGTAATGGGATCGCAGGTTTTCAAGGGAGATGCCGAGGAGAATGCGAGACGTTTCAAAAAAGTATTGAAAGCTCTGGAGCAGTAGTTTTTTCGCACGCCGTTTCTCTTTCGGAATGGCGTGCTTATTTTTTGCCCGAAAACGGGCGTGAGGTGATAGGAATTGATTAAGAAACATGTAATGAAAACGATGTGGAGATACATTATCGGCTCGATTGCACTGATCATAAGCGTCGGGCTGGATATTCTGTACCCCATTGTTGTAATGAATATTATTGATGATGTTATTATTGCAGGACATATGGAGAACCTGAAGTGGAACATCCTTCTGATGATTATTATCGGAATCGGAAGAGCCCTGTCCCAGTATGTGAAAGAGATTCTGTATGACCTGGCCGGTTGTAATGTGGCGGAGTCTACCCGTAAGGACCTTCTGGGCCATATGCAGGGGCTTTCGAAGCGCTATTATGACCGGAACAACACCGGAGAACTGATGGCCCGCGTAAAGGATGACGCCGGCAAAATGTGGGATCTTTTTGGCTTTGCCGGAATGCTCTCCGCGGAGGCAATCGGTTACTTTATCGGTGTTGTCATCTGTATGCTTCGCCTGAATTGGAAGCTTGCGCTCATCCCGCTTACCTTTATGCCGGTACTGGCGATTTTTGTTATGCGTATCGGCAAGCGTCTGGGGAAGATCTACGACAATATGAGTGAGGCCAATGCGACGCTTACGAGAGTCGCTGAGGAGAATATCTCCGGAGTTCGCACCGTCAAGGCCTTTGCGGCGGAGGATTACGAAATTGACCGTTTTGACGAAGCAAATGAGAAGTATTATAACTTAAACTGCGAGGAAGCCTTCTTCATGGCGAAGGCGGAGCCGATGATCAGTCTGCTTCCCAGAATCATGCAGACGCTGGTCGTTTTGGTGGGCGGTATTGCGGCAATTCGCGGCAATATTACCTACGGTGTCTTTGTGGCCTTTTTCCAGTACTCCAACAATATTGTATGGCCCATTGAGGTGATGGGCTGGCTTTCGAATCTCATGAGTTCCGGCTATGCCTCTTACAAAAAGATTAAGAAGATTTTCAAGGAACAGCCGGAAATCTGTGAGAAACCGGATGCGATTGCCGAAACGGACGGTTCGGGAGTGTTGGTGTTTGAGCATGTGGGATTTGCCGTTGAGGATAAGGAGATTCTTCACGATATTTCCTTTGTTCTTCCGAAGGGAAAAACGTTGGGAATCATGGGGGCAACCGGCTCGGGCAAGAGTACGATTGTCAGTCTGTTGGAACGATTCTACGATGTAACCGACGGTGCCATTACCATTGACGGCGTGGATATTCGTGATCTGACCTTTGAGAAGGTCAGAAGCTTTTCTTCCGTGGTATCCCAGGAGGTATTCTTATTCAGCGATACCGTCAGCGAAAACGTACGTTTCGGTGAGAAGGAAACCATGACGATGGATGTGGTTGAGGATGCGATTACCAAGGCCTGTGCACTGGAATTTGTCGAGAAACTGACGGAGAAATACGACGCGGTAATCGGAGAGCGAGGAATCGGTCTTTCCGGCGGACAGAAGCAGAGACTCAGCATTGCAAGAGCATTGGCTCGTAAGGCGGGCGTTCTTGTATTGGACGATGCCACCAGCGCCTTGGATATGGAGACCGAGAGTAAGGTCCAGGAGACGTTGGGACAGAAGCGCGAGATGAGCAAGATTATCATTGGTCATCGTATCTCCTCGGTACGCAATGCGGATGAGATTCTGATTCTTAAGGATGGCGCAATCTTAGAACGCGGTACCCATGAAGAATTAATGAAACAAAAAGGTTATTATTATTCCACCTACGAAGCGCAGTACGGGGATTACCGTAATGCACTGCGTTCCCTTGCCGATTTGCAGGAAGGAGGCGAGAAGAATGATTAATACAACGAGAGAAGACGAGGAGTTAAAAGAAGGCGTCAAGAAGGACGTCATGCTCCGACTGTTCCGCTATCTGACGGAATACAAGAAGGAAGTAATCCTTGTGATTTTTCTCATTTTGTTTAATGTTGCGGTGATGCTTGTTTACCCGTTAATCGTACGCCGTGCCATTGATGTCGAGATTGTAAACAAGGATGAGAAGGGGCTGTTTCTTTTGGTGGGAATCGCCTTATTCCTGGTAGCGGTGAATTTCGCTGCTACGATTCTGTGGCGTCGCATTATGGCCCGGGTATCCAATCGGGTGGTTTTGGGCATTCGGCGAAGCCTGTATGTACATCTCCAGGATTTGGGCGTTGAATTCTTTGATTCACGTCCGGCCGGTAAGATTCTTGCCCGCGTGACGGGAGATGTGAATTCCCTCAAGGATGTGCTTGCAAGTACGGTAACCCAGTTGGTTCCTGAGATTGTAACGGTTCTTGGGGTAATCGCCGTCATGCTCTATGTAAGCCCTCTGCTTACGTTATGTGCGCTGGCGGCACTTCCCTTTATTCTGATCGGAGTGTTCTGCTGTGAGATTCTGGCACATCGCCGCTGGCAGACCTTCCGTAAGAAGGAATCGAATATGACGGCCTTCATTCATGAGGATATTGCGGGAATGGCCATCGTGCAGTCCTTCGGCGCCGAAAAGGAGTCAAAAAAGGAGTTTGACGGGCTTGTGGATGCCCATCGAAGTGCTTTTTTCCGTGCGATTCTTTTAAATGATCTGTTCAGTCCCACCATCGAGATCGCGTACTGCGTCGGTGGTGTATTGGTGCATTTCGTGGCAATTAAGGTGTTGCATGTGAATGCGGCCAGCATCGGTACGCTGGTGGCTTTTGGCGGATACCTCGGTATGTTATTCGGTCCGATTCGTAACCTTGCCAATTTCTATAATAAGCTCATTACCAACATGACGGCGGCGGAGCGTGTGTTTGAGATTATGGACACCGAGCCCCTGGTAAAAGACGAGACGGATGCCGTTACCATGCATGAATTAACCGGAGACGTGGAGTTTCGGGAGGTATGCTTTGCCTATCCCGATGAACCGGACAAGGAGATTCTTCATAATGTCAGCTTCCATGTATCCCCCGGGGAGACCATCGCGTTAGTCGGTCCGACCGGGGCCGGCAAAACGACCATTGTAAGCTTAATCAGCCGTTTCTATAATACGACGGGGGGCACCGTGCTTGTGGACGGAACGGATGTGAAAACGGTTACGATTCGTTCCCTTCGCGATAAGCTGGGCATTATGACGCAGGATAATTATCTTTTCACGGGAACGGTGGCGGATAATATTCGTTACGGCAAGCGTGATGCCACCGAAGAGGAGATTGTGGCGGCGGCTAAGGCGGTGCATGCCCATGAATTCATCATGGCGATGGAGAAGGGGTATGAAACCGAGATTAAGGAACGAGGCGGCGGTCTGTCCATCGGACAGCGACAGCTGATTGCTTTTGCAAGAACCCTTGTAAGCGATCCGAAGATCTTAATCTTAGACGAGGCAACCTCCAATATTGATACCAAGACCGAGATCCTGGTTCAGCAGGGCATCGAGCAGATGTTAAAAAAGAGAACCTCCTTTGTGGTGGCACATCGACTCTCCACCATCAAGAATGCTGATCGCATCTTCGTAATCGATGATGGCGGAATTCTGGAAGAGGGCAATCATGAGGAACTGATGGCGAAGAAGGGCGCTTATTACAACCTCTATACCGCACAGTTCGTAGAATAAGAATTTTCGTACAAAGTCCACAAGAGGCAATAGCTTTTTGTGGACTTTTTCGTCATTATTAGGTACAATAGTCTTTGGGTTTACAAAAAACTATATGAAGGAGAATGATTTATGGGTAACTATTTTCAGCCTGAAATTGAGACGATGAGTCGTGAAGAATTGGTGAAATTACAGAGCGAGCGAATCGTTGAGCAGGTAAAGCATGTATATGAGAATGTCAAGGTCTATCGTGACAAGATGGATGCTATGGGGGTAAAGCCTTCGGACATTCACGGAATTGAAGATCTTCATAAGCTTCCTTTCATCGAGAAGGATGAGCTTCGCGATGAATACCCCTATGGATTTTTGGGCACTCCGATGTCGGAGGTGGTTCGTATTCAGTCTACCAGCGGTACCACCGGTCGTCGTGTGGTTGCGTTCTACACGATGGACGACCTTCGTGTATGGGAGGAGTGCTGCGCTCGTTCCATCGTAGCCGCAGGCGGATCGAAGGATGATGTGGTACATGTCTGCTACGGATATGGTCTTTTTACCGGTGGTCCCGGATTAAACGGCGGTTCTCATCTGGTGGGTTCCTTAACCCTTCCTATGTCTTCCGGTAACACGGATCGTCAGATTCAGTTTATGCAGGATCTGGGCTCCACGATTCTTTGCTGTACGCCTTCCTATGCTGCCACCATCGGTGAGGCAGTCACCAAGAAGGGCGTGAAGGATACCTTGAAGTTGAAGGCCGGTATCTTTGGCGCAGAGCCCTGGACCGAGGAAATGAGAAGAGATATCGAGAAGACGCTGGGACTTAAGGCATTTGATATCTATGGATTGACCGAGATTTCCGGTCCCGGTGTATCCTTTGAGTGTGAAGAGCAGAACGGTATGCACGTTCAGGAGGACCATTTCGTTCCCGAGATTATCAATCCCGAGACCGGCGAAGTACTTCCCGACGGCGAGGTTGGTGAGTTGGTATTTACCTGCCTTACCAAGAAGGCGTTCCCTCTGCTTCGTTATCGTACCCGTGACCTCTGCAAGTTAACCCGCGAGAAGTGTCCTTGCGGACGTACCCATGTAAGAATGTCCAAGCTGATGGGACGTTCCGATGATATGATGGTCGTGAAGGGCGTTAACGTATGGCCTTCCCAGATTGAGCAGGTACTGTTCCAGTTAGGCTATCAGGCCAACTACTTAATCGTGGTTGACCGTGAGGGCAATAAGGACAGCATCGAGCTGAACGTGGAGAAGACTCCGGAGATGGCGGCAGATCCGAACTTCGATGTAGAGAAGGCTACCGGTGCAATTGTTGCCGGACTGAAGTCCATGCTCGGTATCAAGGTGGATGTGAACATCATTGAGCCGGAGACCATTCTTCGAAGCGAAGGCAAGGCAAAGCGTGTAATCGATAAGAGAAATCTTTATACGATGATGTAATGAAACGGGATTGGTGAATTCGATTCTTGTTTGTGAATATCGGGGCGTGTGAAAAAATAAAATTTCACACGCCCCATTTTTTGAGAAGGTTTCTTTACCGGCCCTCTTCTCATTTGTCGGAGACTATGATATACTCTCCGTAAGCAGATTTTCTTGAAACGAATCTATTGATCTATCTTTTCTTTTTTATCTTATCAATTCTGAATTTCCTGCTTACAATCACACACTATTTTTATTACGGTATGCAGGAAGGACGGGATGATTGAAACTGTGCTCCCTTTTCTCCTGCGGAAAGGAGCATTATGAAGAATGCAAAATTCAAACGTTATGAAGACTTGACGTTTACGGATGACTTCTTGTTTGGCAGACTTATGCAGAACAAGGAGTTGTGTAAGGAGGTGTTGGAATGCCTCCTGCAACATCCGATTGGGGAACTTCGAACCCCGAATAACCAGAAGGAATTTCGCTACTACGCAGACGGCAAGCCGGTTCGACTGGATATCTATACGCAGGATGATGCTGCGATATACGATGCGGAGATGCAGAACTTAAACCACCAATCCATAGAGGAATTAGACCTCCCAAAGCGGTCCAGGTTCTATCAATCCTGCATCGATACGGATTTTCTCGGGAAGGGCATTCCTTATCGGAATCTTCCTGAGAGTCAGATTCTCTTTATTTGTACATTTGACCCCTTTGGACAGGGGCTTCCCATCTATTCTCTCTGCACAAAATGTATCGAGGATGATACAATAGAAGTGAAGGACGGGATGAAAAGGTATTTTTTTAACTGTGCATACGATGGGACAGACCTACCGGTCGAATTGGTGGATTTCTATCAATTCATGCAGACCGGGGAAGGCGGAAAGACCGCACTTACCAAACGATTAAAACGGGAGGTTCGTAATGCACGCCGAAACGAGGAGTGGAGGAGCAGTTATATGAAGGAACGCTTACATGATTATGACATGAGAGAAGAAGGTCGCGCACTTGGCCGTGAGGAAGGCCGTGAGGAAGGTCGCGAGGAAGGCATCGCAATTGGGCGTGCGGCAGCAGAGGCTGAACTTTGCAAGATTCGGAATGAACATAATGCCTCGACTGCTCGTATTCAGGAACTTGAGGCATTGTTGCTTAAGAACCATATTGAGATTCCTCAGAAATCAGACGAACCTATATAAGAATGAGTAAAATGCAAGAACGGTATAAACTTTTCTAAAGGTTTGCCGATAAGACTATCAAAGAGGCGCAAAAGGATTTGCGTGAAAACCAGTAACATTTCATATATGACTTAAGTCGGAAAGGAGTCCACTATGTCTATTCAATCGAATCTTATGCAGCCGGGTGCGGTTGCGCCTACGAATCCCATTCAACAAACCCAGTTTAATAATCCAATGGCAAACAGCGGAAGAGTAATCGGAAATGCGAAGCTTTCCGAGGAGGGCGAGAAGTATTACGAGGAGTTAAAGAAGAAATTCTCGAACTTTGACTTTGTGTTAGTCAGTGAGGACCAAAAGGATTATGCCAAGTCCCATGTCAGTCAGTTCATGAATCCCAATAAGCCGATTTGCCTGATTAACGAAGAAAAAATCGAGCGCATGGCGACGGATGAAAAATACCGCAAGCAGTACGAGTCGATTATTGAGAAATCCTCGGTAAATCTGAATGCATTCAAGAGTTCTGTCGAGGGCTCCGGTATGGGGGGCAATGTAAAGGGCTACGGCATCAATGTGAAGGATGACGGCACCACGGAATTTTTTGCGGTAATGCAGAAATCTGCAGACCAACAGCGTGCACGTATCGAGAAGCATCATGCGGAGAAGAAGGCTGCCGAGAAGAAGGCAGAGAAGCGTGCACAACACGAAAAATGGGAAGAAAAATTGCAGCACCGCGATAATAAGGAGGAGGCTGCTGATATCAAATCCGATACGGAGCGGCCGATTATGATTACGGCAGGCTCCATAGATGAGCTGATGAAGAAAATCAGTGACTATAACATGAATCTTCGGACGGACAGTGTTCGGACGGAAGAGGAGAAGCAGTTAGGACAGAATATCGACTATCGAGGATAAGCCTATGAATGCAATCGGTCGGGAGTATGGATTCAATTATGGGCAGAATCTCGAACAGGGCTATGGAAAACGGTGGTCCGATTCGCGCAGACAGGACTCGGAGCAGACGGATTCCCGCATTCGGGAAATGAAGCGAATGATTGCCAATGCGGACACGGAGAAACAAAAAAATCCGTATCAGGCCACGGTCAAGAATTCTGTACTGGACAGCTTAAAAAAGCAAAGCGAGACCCTTCGTACCCAACGACAGTCGACGAAGGACAGTACCCTTGCCCAGAAAAAATTAAATTATCAATCCAAGAGTGTTTCGGCGAAAATTCTTCGAAGCAAGACCTCGACTGCCGCCAGAGAAGCGGTTCGCTCCGCGAAACAGGAAGTGGTGAAGTTAAAGCGTGCCAAGGCTTCCGGTCAGTACGATGCAGAGGAAGTGGAGGCAGCATTGCAGCATGCGAAGGCAATGGAGCGTGTAGCCAAGAAGAAGGTGAAACACATAGAGGAGGAAGAGGCAGCCAAACGTGTCGGTCACGGTGGCGGCTTATGCGTGGACAATTACGGAACCGACGAGAAGGTGGAAGAGCCGGAGAAGGATGACGCATTCAGCGCGGAGGAAACGGACGAAGCCTTGGAGGCGGAGGAATCGGCCGAGGAACTTGCTATGAAGCTTTCGGAGGAATTCACAGAGGAGATGTCAGATTCCCTGGCTGAAATGGCCTCAGAGGTAATCGACAGTCTGTCGGAGGTGGTCTACTCCGGTGGCGGGGAAACGGACCCGGAAGACATAAAAGAGATGGAACTGAAGCATAGAAACAAGGAGAATAAGGAGATGGTGAAGGCGGATGCCGACTATCTCAAACAACTCTTTGACCATTACGAGCGCATCCGATCCGGTTATTCCCAGAGTGTCCCGACAGGGTTATCCGGTGGTCCCTTACCCGGTTTCTCGCAGGGCGGCGATTCGGTGGGAGCAACCGTGCTGAACCTTACTGTATAGAGAAGTTTCCATTGTCTTTTGCCTGAAAAAAGATATAATAAGAGATAGGAAATAAGTACCTATAAGGTAGGAGCGTAATCTATGCGACTAATTACGGGACATATCTACAAACCGGACCGTGAGTTATATTATATTGATGCATCGGAGGAAGCCGTGCAGGATTTCTATCATGGGGAGATTCCTGAGGAACTGAAGCAGTATGCGGGAGCCTTCGGAACCTACGACAGTCCCGGCTTGTTCTGGATCAGACAGGGCGAGGAGACCATTCGTGTCTTTGGTATTGAGTATCGCGCGGGCGATTCTCGGGTGGTGTACCCTGAGAAATTGCAGAAACTTCCCCTTCGCAAGGGTTTTCTTTTGTCTGCGATGCGTACAAGTACGGATTCCTTTAACGGATGTGATGTGCAGCGAGCCTTGGAATATGTCATTTCGGATGTAAAACGTCATCTTTTTGATGGAATGATTGAGGCAGAAGAGGATCCGGAATTGGTACAGCTTTTCCATCATCACGGATCGACGCGTCTGTGCGTGCAGGCAAAGGAAATTCGCTTTGAAGATATCTATCACGAGATTGTGCCGGAAACGGACCAGGAGAAATATCTGGCAGAGATTGCGTACCACGATCTGGTAACCGGTCATTATAACTGGACCTATCTCTGGCCGATTCTGTCGACCTTTGCCATGCGCGGAATGCAGGATTTTGCGTTTGTGCATTTTGATGTGAAGGACTTCAATGCGCTGAATGTGGTATACGGTCATGATATTGCGAATGCGGTATTGTACCGGATTACGGAACATATGAAGAAGCAGGACTGGATCTATTACAGTGCCCGCTGTCATAATGACAATTTTGCCATGATGATTGAGGATATGGAAGAAGATTTGATGAGAGAGAAGCTGGAGACGTGTTTTGCGGAGCTTTCGCCTCTTGTCGAGGATCCGAAGTATCATGTTTATTTCCGTTGCGGCGTCGTTCCGATGCGCAACTGTTTATTGCTTGGGGACCGGGTGGCAGACGCCGGAAAAGAGGTCCAGAGACGCGGTACCAAGGGCTACGTGACGGAGGTCATATTCTACACCGACGACATGCACGATGAGCTGGAATGGTCTACCCGAATCAAGGCCTATCTGGAAACGGCCATTGCAGAGGATGAGTTTTTGGTCTATCTGCAGCCGAAGTACGATATCGCTACGGAGAAGATTAAAGGTGCCGAGGCACTGATTCGCTGGAAGTATCAGGGCAAGACGATTTTGAGCCCGGCCCGATTTGTGCCGATTTTTGAGACCGGCGGACTGATTGGGAAGTTAGACAGTATTGTGCTTCATAAGGTATGTCAGGCATTGCAGGAATGGAAACGGGAAGGACTTCCGCTCTATCCGATTTCCGTGAATCTGTCTCGTAAGAGTTTCGGCAATCCGGAATTGATTCATCGAATCGTGTCGATTGTGGATCAGTATGATGTGGATCATTCTCTGATTGATTTCGAACTTACGGAGAGCGCCGCCTATGAGGATCAGGAATATATGATCAGCGTAATCTACGGCTTAAAAGAGCATGGTTTCCGGATTTCGGTGGATGACTTCGGAACCGGCTATTCCTCCCTTGGTCTTTTGACCAAGATGCCGATGGATACCATTAAGATTGATAAGTCCTTTGTGGACGGAATCGGAACCGTCAAGGAGACTTACAAGGAATGTGCCGTGGTGCGTAATATGATACAGCTTGCCAAGGAACTGCGCGTGACCTGCTTAGCCGAGGGCGCCGAAGAGAAGTCTCAGGTTGAGAAACTTCGCGAATTCGGCTGCGATGTGGTGCAGGGTTACTATTACAGCAAGCCCCTTCCGATGGAGGAGTATGTTCGGAAGATAAGTTGTTAACAAGGTAATGATTGAAGTTCAAGCCCCTTTGTAGTACAATGTTAAGTGCTGTTTTGGGGCTTGTTTTTTATGTACTCCTCAAAATGGGGATCAATCGAAGGAGATTTATAAGCATGAAATTAGGAATCGTCGGCTTACCTAATGTTGGTAAGAGTACGTTATTTAATTCTTTGACGAAGGCGGGAGCGCAGGCTGCGAACTTCCCGTTCTGTACCATTGATCCGAATGTGGGCATTGTTCCCGTTCCGGATGAGAGAATCGAGAAGCTGGGAGAACTCTATCACAGCAAAAAGGTTACCCATGCAGTTATCGAGTTCGTGGATATCGCGGGTCTTGTGAAGGGAGCTTCCAAGGGGGAGGGCTTAGGCAATCAGTTCCTTGCCAATATCCGTGAGGTAGACGCAATTGTCCATGTGGTACGTTGCTTTGAGGATACCAATGTCATTCATGTCGAGGGTAGCGTAGACCCTGCAAGAGATATTGAGACCATTAATCTGGAACTGATTTTCTCGGATCTGGAGATTCTGGAGCGTCGTATTGCCAAGGTTGCGAAGCAGGCGCGGATGGACAAGGTTCTCGGCAAGGAGTACGAGCTTCTTGAAGCCATTAAGGCACATCTTGAGGGTGGGAATATGGCTCGTACCTTCGAGGTTCCCGACGACGATGATAAAAAAGAATGGTTTGAAAGCTACAACCTTCTGACGGCGAAGAAGACCATCTATGCAGCAAATGTGGCGGAAGATGATCTCGCAGATGACGGTGCTTCCAATCCTTATGTGGCAGTGGTTCGCAAACTGGCTGACAGCGAGGGCTCGAAGTGCTTCGCGGTATCGGCGAAGTTGGAGGAGGAATTATCCGAGCTGGATGACGAGGAGAAGGCAATGTTCCTGGCAGATCTCGGGGTGGAGTCCTCGGGTCTTGATAAGCTCGTAACGGCCAGCTATGATCTTTTGGGCCTGATGTCCTTCTTAACCGCCGGCGAGGATGAGTGCCGTGCCTGGACCATTAAGAAAGGAACCAAGGCACCGCAGGCGGCCGGTAAGATTCATACGGATTTTGAACGCGGCTTCATTAAGGCGGAGGTTGTGAACTGGCAGGATCTTCTCGATAACGGCAGCCTATCTGCGGCAAAAGAGAAGGGAATTGTCGGAATGGAAGGCAAGGAATATGTTGTGAAGGACGGCGATGTCATTCTGTTCCGCTTCAATGTGTAAGCGGGAAAACAGGATTTGTTCCGACGCATTGTAACGAAAAGAGGAGAGTATGGATTTTTCCTTTATTAAGTTCCCGGGATGGGGAATTCACTTATCAAATGTACCTCAGAGCTTCAAGGTTTTCGGCTTCGAAATCGCACTTTACGGCGTATGCATTACCTGTGGCGTACTGCTTGCGTTTCTTTTGTGCCTGAAGCTTGCCAAGGAGGATGGACAGAACCATGAACATTACTGGGATCTTGCCATCTGGATTATGGTGCTTGGAATTCTGGGCGCGAGAGTCTATTATGTTATTTTTTCCTGGGATTACTATTCGAAGTATCCGAACGAGATTCTGGACATCCGGGGAGGCGGCCTGGCCATCTACGGCGGCGTGATTACGGGCTTTGCGGTGATGGCAGTCTACAGTAAGATTCGTAAGATGAATTTCTTTCGAATCGCGGACGTCATTGTGGCGGGTGCTCTGGTGGGACAGATTGTCGGTCGTTTCGGCAATTTCTTTAATCGCGAGTGCTTCGGCGAATACACAAGCGGATTGTTCCGGATGGTGCTTCCGGTAGGCGCGGTTCGCGAGGGTGAGATTACCGAGAAAATGTTGGCACATACCGAGGTCATTGACGGTGTCAGTACGATAAGCGTGGCACCGACTTTCCTCTATGAGGCAGCCTGGAATCTTTGCCTGCTGCTTCTATATATGATTCTTCGCAAGAGAAAGCATTTTGCGGGAGAGATGGCGTTGTTCTATCTTGGTGGCTATGGTCTGGGTCGCTTCTTTGTGGAAGGGCTTCGTACCGATCAGCTTCGATTTGCGGGAACAACCATTGCGGTATCGCAGATGCTCGGAATCACATTGTTCTTTGCGGCGATTGTTACCGAAGTGATTGTTCTTACACGCATGGCGAAGAAAAAGAGCTTTACTGTGCTCAGTATGACCACAATCTGTACGGATGTATTTGAAGACAGCGGTGAGATGCATGCGGGGGGTGAAGCACTGAACTTTGCGGCGACCGCTTGTGAGTATGATTTTATGCAGGTATCCTTGATGGGAGCCATCGGCGACGATCCCTATGGGGAATTTTGCATGGAAGCGATTCAGGATAAACCGATCAATACGGATCATGTGCATGTGCTTTCGGAGTATCCGACGGCCAATCATATCATCTCCTTAACGGAGAAGGGAGACCGCTATTTTAAGGAGGGCTCCTGGACCGCCGGCGCATACGGTGAGTTTCTCTTAAATGAAGCGGACCGCAAGGCCATTGTTGGTTCCGATTATGTATTTTTGAACTACCACAGTCGTTGCTTTGAGGAAGTAGTGGAGCTTCGTAAAAAAGCAGACTTTGTTCTGATGGTGGATTTTAACGAGATTGACGAGGCATCCTTCGCGGATATCGAGAAGTATGCACCGTTTATCGATCAGTTCATGATCAGCGGTACCGAGGCACTGGCACCGAAATTTAAGGAATTGTCCCGCAAGTGGAAGGGAATCTTAAATATTACACTTGCCGAGAACGGAAGCGTATCCTATCGATGGGGCAAGGAATATCGTGTGAAGGCGGTGCCGGTAGAGAAAGTGGTGGATACCACGGGCTGCGGCGACAGTTATCACGCCGGCTTCCTTTGCTCCTATGCACAAACGAAGAACATTATCAAAGCAATGGAAGAGGGTTCTCGTACCGCTTCGATTACCTTGGGACATGAAGGCGCATTCTGATGCGGATTTTGTGTTAAAAAATGATTACAATACCATATCTTGTTGCTTAAAAAGACACACCCTGTGGTGTGTCTTTTTTGCTGCGAAAAACTGCATAAATACGGCATTTTTTCTTAAAAAATCTTAAGAAATCCTCTTGCAAAATTGTGCTTCAGGGGGTAATATGGGTATATAAAGTGGCAAAAAGTGGTGACGAGTGTCAACATTGTGTCAGAAAGTGGTGATTCATTCTTATGTTTATGGGCGAATACAATCACACAATCGACGCAAAAGGCAGACTGATTATTCCGGCAAAATTGCGAGAGGGACTTGGAGACAGGTTCGTGGTAACGAAGGGAATGGATGGCTGCCTATTGGTGTATGACAACGAAGAATGGGCGAAGTTCGAAGATCAGCTCAAGGATCTTCCTTCCTCCCAGAAAGCGGCACGCCAGTTCGTGAGATTTTTCCTGGCAGGAGCTTGTGAAGCAGAGGTGGACAAGATGGGACGAATTCTGCTTCCGGGAAACTTAAGAGAATTTGCCGCATTGACGAAGGATGTGGTTTTGGTCGGAGTCGGCAAGAAAGTCGAAATCTGGGACCATGACAGATATGTTGCTTCTGCAACGGTAGAAGATATGGATGCAATCTCCGAGAAAATGCTGGAGATGGGATTTGGAATATAGGAGCGGTTGAAGTCTCAATCGCCTCATGAATCATAAAGGAACAAGATGGAAGAGAATTTCGCACATGTATCCGTGCTCTTGAATGAGACAATTGAAGGATTGAACATTCGCCCGGACGGAGTCTATGCGGACGGCACCCTTGGCGGAGCCGGTCATTCTTCCGTAATTGCAGGTCGATTAACCACCGGTCATCTCTACGGAATTGACCAGGACGAAGATGCAATCGCGGCAGCGAGCAGGCGGTTGGCCACTTACGGAGAACGGGTAACGGTCATCCGTGACAATTACCGCAATATGGTGAAACGCTTACGGGAACTGCATGTTTCCGGCCTGGACGGTATTCTTTTGGACCTGGGGGTTTCTTCCTATCAGCTGGATACCGTGGAACGCGGATTTTCTTATCAACATGATGCACCGCTTGACATGCGAATGGACAACCGTGCATCCCTTACGGCAGAGACCATTGTGAATGAGTACAGTGAGATGGAACTCTTCCGAATTATTCGAGATTACGGCGAAGATAACTTCGCGAAAAATATTGCCAAGCATATCTGCGAGGCACGCAAGCAAAAAAGAATCACGACTACCTATGAACTAAACGACATCATCAAGGCGGCGATTCCCGCCAAGATTCGTGCGAAGGGCGGTCACCCTTCCAAGAGAACGTTTCAGGCCATTCGTATTGAGTGCAATGCGGAGCTGGAGGTTTTACGGGAATCTTTGAAAGAGATGATTTCTTTTTTGAAACCGGGTGGAAGACTTTGCATCATTACCTTCCATTCCTTGGAAGACCGCATTGTTAAGAATGCGTTTCGAACGGCAGAGAATCCCTGCATCTGCCCGCCGGAGTTTCCGGTATGCGTCTGCGGCAAGGAGTCTGCGGGACAGGTGATTACACGCAAACCGATTCTCCCGAGCGAAGAAGAGATGGAGAACAATTCCAGATCCAAGAGCGCGAAATTAAGAATTTTTGAACACAAGTAAGTACACGTTACATCGCGAAGGGATGTCGCGATGGATATCTGAAACAAATGACAGGAGGTCGAGACATGGCAAGCAAGAACAATCGATATGCCGGATATAATTATGGTTCCACCGCACCGGATTGGGATGTCCGCATTGCAGTCAAGGAAGAACCCAAAAGACAACTGAATCCGCAGATCCGCAGGAATCGTGAAAAGGCTTCGCATATGACACTGCCTTTCGTTATGATTCTGAGTGTACTGATGGTAGTGTGCGGTTTTAAAATGGTGGGCTATATTTCTCTTCAGTCCGGATTCACCTCCACGGCCGGTAAAATCTCTGCACTGGAAAAACAGTTGGAATCCGTTCGCGCGACCAACGATGAGAATTATGCCAACATTATTGACAGCGTGGATCTGAATGAAGTAAAACGCGTGGCGATTGAGGAACTCGGAATGGTATATGCCGAGGAGAGCCAGATTGTCATTTACGAAGGAAATGACCACGATTACGTAAAACAGTATGCAACAATCCCTTAATGTGGTACAATATGTAGATACAAAAGGGAAAGTGGGACTAATTCTTGAACGGCAAAGACAATAACGACAATCAAGAACCGATGAAAGTTAAAAAGTTTACACGTAAGATGCGAACGAAGCTGGTGGTACTGTCGATGGCAGTATTGCTGGCTTTCTTGGGGTTAGGAGCACGTCTCGTATATATCAACAATCAGGACGGAGAACGCTATAAAAAGCAGGTACTGTCCCAGCTGGAGTATGACTCGACCACTTTGGCTTACCGTCGCGGTACCATCGTGGATGCCAACGGAACCACGCTGGCAGTGAGCCAGAAGGTTTATAACCTGATTATTGACAGCAAGGTGATTCTGTCTAATGAAGCGTTCTTACAGCCGACGTTGGATGCATTGGATTCCTGCTTTGAGATCAACACGGCGGAATTGATGCAGTATATTAAGGAGCATCCGAAGTCTGCCTACTATAAGCTATTCAAACAGCTGTCTTATGAGGAAATCAGTGATTTCCTTGCAATCCTTGAAGATAAAAAAACATATCCGAACGTTACCGGCGTATGGTTTGAGGAAGAGTACAAGCGTTTTTACCCTTACGCGACGCTGGGATGCGATGTCCTTGGCTTTACCACCTCCGACGGCGTGGGAATGTACGGACTGGAGCAGTATTATAACGACTATCTGACCGGAACCGACGGACGTCGATATGGTTATTTGACCGAAGATTCCACGGTGGAGCGTACCACGATTCAGGCGTTAAACGGTTGCACGATTCAGTCGACGATTGATGTCAATATCCAGAGCATTGTGGAGAAATATCTGCTTGCGTTTAATGAGGAACACAAGAATGAGTATCGTGCGGGAGAGGGTAGTTATCATTCGGCCTGCATCGTCATGAACCCAAAGACCGGTGAGGTCTATGCCATGGCGGAATATCCGAACTTTGACTTAAACAATCCCTATTCGCTTGCCCGGTTCTATACGGAAGAAGAAATCCAGGAAATGGATACGGATACCTTCTATGAGAATCTGAATGCCCTGTGGTCCAATTTCTGTATCTCGAGTACCTATGAGCCCGGTTCGACTGCGAAGTCTTTCACGATTGCAGCCGGTCTGGAATTGGGAAAACTTACCGGAAATGAGAGCTATCACTGCGGAGGCGGTCTTCAGGTAGCGGATTTCTATATTCACTGTAACAACCGTTACGGACATGGCGACGTGGACGTTCAGAAGGCGTTGGAGAAATCCTGTAACGTGGCGCTTATGCATATCGGACAGACCATCGGTATCGCGAATTTCCTGCGTTTCCAGTCGATTTTCAATTTCGGCCGCAAGACCGGAATCGATCTGGCCGGTGAAACGAAAACTTCGGCCCTCGTGTACAATGAAAAGACGATGGGACCCACGGAGCTTGCGACCTCGTCCTTCGGCCAGGGTTACAATGTTACGATGATTCAGATGTGCGCAGCTTTCTCCTCGCTGATCAATGGCGGATATTATTATGAACCGCATCTGGTTTCTGCCATTCGAACCGCAGAGGGCAATGTGTTAAAAGAGATTGAACCTCGTGTCCTTCGACAGACGGTATCGCGTTGGACCAGCGCGAAGATGGTCAAATTCCTGAATGCCGTAGTAAGTGAGGGTACCGGTAAAACGGCAAAACCTGCGGGCTATTCCATCGGAGGAAAGACCGGAACGGCGGAGACGGCAGGTCGTGATCGTAAGAACTATGTGGTATCCTTCATCGGCTATGCACCGGCAAACGATCCGCAGGTGGTAGTGTACGTGGTCATTGACCGACCGAATGTAAAGGATCAGGCCCATGCTTATTATGCAGCAGGCGTTGTAAAGCAGATTTTTACCGAAATTCTGCCGTATCTGAATATTTTCAAGACCGAAGAACTGACCGACAGTGAGATTGAGGAATTAACAGCACTCGGCCTGTATCGAAATGAAAACGGTACTTATGTGGATATTGAAACCGGATTAGACTATGATCCGATTACCGGACAATATATGGATCCTCTGACGGGAGAAGTGGTTGAGACCACCGGAATTACCGCGATTGAGGGAGAGTAGGAGAAAAGAATGAAAATTGTATCCTTGGATATGCTGATTGCATTGCTTGCAAGCTTCTTGGTGAGCGCCTTAATCGGACCGGGAATCGTAAAATTCCTGACGGCACTTAAGATTAAAGACACCGAGCGCGGGGAAGGCCCCGAGTCCCACAAAAAGAAGGCGGGAACTCCGTTAATGGGCGGTATTATCTTTTTGATTGCAATTCTTCTGGTGGGCGTGCCCTTTTGCATTGAGTATCCGGCAGGAATTCCGGTACTTGCACTGACCTTTGGATTCGGAATCATCGGTTTTATCGATGACTTTATCAAAGTGGTTTTGAAGCGGAATCTCGGATTGCGTGCATGGCAGAAGATGGGCCTCCAGATTCTGGTAACGGCCGGATTCATCGCTTATCTTTTCCTGGCAAAAGAGGATTATGTTTCCATGCGCATTCCGTTTGCCGGCGGTTACAGCGTGAATCTTGGATACGGAACGATTCCCATTATGTTCTTTATCATTCTCGGTACGGTGAACGGTTCGAATTTTACGGACGGCGTGGATGGTCTGGAATCGTCGGTTACCGCGGTAATTGCCGGATTTTTTGCGGTGGTAAGCGCTGTGAGCGGTGCGGGAATCGAAGTGGTTTCGATGGCGGTTTGCGGTTCCTTGCTTGGATTCTTACTGGTGAATCTGCATCCGGCCAGAGTCTTCATGGGAGACACCGGGTCCCTCGCATTGGGCGGATTTGTTGCCGGAGCAGCATATTTGTTAAGAATGCCGATTTTCCTGGTACTTGTAGCGTTTATCTATATGATTGAGATCTTAAGTGTAATCCTGCAGGTATCTTATTTTAAACTGACACACGGCAAGAGAATCTTCCGTATGTCTCCGATTCATCATCACTTCGAGTTAGGCGGTTGGAGTGAAACGAAGGTGGTCGGTGTATTTACCATTGTAACCTTCTTGTTGTGTGTGGTTGCAATCTGCGCGTTGTAAGGGAGAAGCAAGATGGCTCGTATGAATAAGACATCCAAACAGAAAGGATTCATGGACTACAGTCTTTTATTTGTAGTCCTCTTTTTGCTGGGATTCGGCTTGGTGATGGTCTATTCTTCGAGTTCCTATAAGGCAACGCTTTTGGGATATCCCGGCACCTATTTCATGCAGAGACAAGCGCTGGCGATTGCGGTCGGTATGGTGGCATTGGTGGCTGCACTGCTCATTGATTATCACAAATTGGAACGCTTTGCGATTCCTGCGATTCTTGTTGCGGTTGTGTTAATTCTGTTGGTGCTTACTCCTCTCGGACTGGAGCGAAACGGAGCCAGAAGATGGCTTGGGCGCGGAAGCGTCTCCTTCCAGCCGGCGGAGTTTGCAAAAATGGCGGTGATTCTCTATGTCAGCGCATTAATCAATCATATGAAGATCAAAAAATTGAAAGGCCTTCGCGGTTTTGCAATTGTGATGGCTTTCCCGACGGTGATTGCGATTTTGATTCTTGCCGTTACCAGTAACTTAAGCTCTGCAATTATCATTTTCGGAATCGCACTTCTCATGGTCTTCGTGGCAAGCCCCGATTATGCGAAGTATATTATTGTCCTTCTTGCGGTTGCCGCGGCTGCCGCACTGGTAATCTATTTGGCGATGAAGGGATATTTGGGCTTCCGTGGTACTCGTATTACCACCTGGTTAAATCCGGAATCCGATATCTCCGGAAACGGTTATCAGACCCTCCAGGGTCTCTATGCAATCGGTAGCGGAGGCGCCTTCGGTAAGGGCCTTGGCAAGTCGATGCAGAAGCTGGGCTTCGTTCCGGAGGCACAGAATGATATGATTTTTTCCATTATCTGCGAGGAACTTGGAATCTTTGGTGCAGTGGTGGTTTTGGCCCTCTTTGCGGTGTTGCTATATCGTATGATGGTACTTGCGGTGAATGCGCGGGATCTTTTCGGCTCCATGCTGGTGGTCGGGGTATTTGCTCAGATTGCCATCCAGGTGGTTCTGAATGTGGCCGTAGTAACCAATACCATTCCGAATACCGGTATTTCGCTTCCGTTCATCAGCTACGGTGGTACCTCCATCAGCTTCCTGCTTACAGAGGTGGGACTGGTCCTTGGAGTCGGTCGTCGAATTCGAATCTCGGATGAGGAGAAGGCATGAAAGTAGTCAAAGGCTATCGGGAGGAGAACCTCCGGTTAAAAAAGAAGAAGATTGCTTTGATTCTTCTGACTGCACTGGCGGTCGTGATGCTTGCGCTCCTGATTGCATTTCTGGTGATTCGCAGTAAATACCGCGTAAAAACGGTCTACGTGGAAGGCAATAAGCATTATACGCCGGAGGAAATCAAAAGCTTTGTCATTACCGATTCCTGGTGGACGCATAATTCGCTCTTTCTCTCGATGAAGTATAAACATAAGGAGATCACCGGAATTCCCTTTATCGACAGTATGGATGTCGATATTGTTTCGGCAGGAACCATTCGGATTCGCGTCTACGAAAAAGCGCTGGCGGGGTGCGTGAAACACCTGGGACTCTATGCCTATTTCGATAAGGACGGAACCGTGACGGAAATCGCCGGGGTGATGACGGACGGAGTCCCCTTAATCACCGGATTGTCTTTTGACGAGATTGTGCTAAAAAAGAAACTGCCGGTAGCGGACGAGGGGATTTTTACCACCATTCTGGAATTAACGAAGATTCTGGAAAAGTACAATCTGGCAACGGATCAAATCTATTTTAATGCCGAGGGGGAGATTACTCTGTTTTTCGGCAAAGTACGCGTAAATCTGGGGTATACGGATTACCTGGAGGAGAAGTGCATGAATCTTACGGGGATCTTGAATTCGCTGGTTGGCGAGAGTGGTGTACTGCTTATGGAGAACTATACGGGCTCACAAGATGACATAACTTTTGTGAAGGATCGTGAGTAGAAAAAATGTCGAAAAAAGTTGCAATTTTCGGCAGAAAATGGGTTGATAATTCGACCCAAAAATAATATGATATAATTCGTGAAGCTATGTGAAGCTTGAAGGAGGAATTACCTTGCTCGAAATTAAGACGAATAACGCGGATATGACGGCCAAGATTATCGTTGTGGGTGTCGGTGGCGCCGGTAATAACGCGGTTAACAGAATGATAGATGATGGAATCGAAGGCGTTGATTTCATCGGTGTGAATACGGATCGCCAGTGGCTCCAGCAGTGTAAAGCGCCTCACCTTCTTCAGATTGGTGAGAAGTTGACCAAGGGCCTCGGTGCAGGTGCCAGACCTGAGATCGGTGAGAAGGCTGCAGAGGAGAGCTCTGAGCAGATTGCCGCTGAACTGAAGGGTGCAGACATGGTATTCGTTACCTGCGGTATGGGTGGCGGAACCGGTACCGGTGCAGCTCCTGTGATTGCCAAGATGGCCAAGGATATGGGAATTCTTACGGTAGGTGTTGTAACCAAGCCGTTCTCTTTTGAAGCAAGAACCCGTATGACCAATGCGTTAAACGGTATTGAGAGACTCAAGGAGAGTGTCGATACCTTAATCGTAATTCCGAATGATCGTTTGCTGGACATCGTAGACAAGCGTACCTCTATGCCGGACGCTTTGAAGAAGGCAGACGAAGTACTGCAGCAGGCAGTTTCCGGTATTACGGATTTGATTAATATTCCTTCTCTCATTAACCTGGACTTCGCAGATGTTCAGACCGTTATGAAGGATAAGGGAATTGCACATATCGGTATCGGTTACGGCAAGGGTGACGATAAGGCAATCGAGGCAGTTCGCATGGCTGTGGAGAGTCCTCTGCTTGAGACCACCATTACGGGTGCTTCCCATGTTATTATTAATATCTCCGGTAACATTTCTCTGTCCGATGCAAGTGAGGCTTCGAACTATGTTCGCGATCTTGCGGGAGACGATGTGAATGTTATCTTCGGTGCGATGTATGATGCGTCCCAGACGGACTCCTGTAATATCACCGTCATTGCAACCGGATTGGACGGAACGCAGAAGCGTGCCAATATGGTTGCGCCGAAGCCCGCGTTCAGCATGCCGAATATCAGCACGGTTCGTCCTCAGGTAACCTCAAGACCTGTGGCAACACCGGTACAGCCGATTGCACAGCCTGTGGTAACTCCGAAGCCTGCCATGACCTTCGAGAAACCGGAGAACATTCGCAGTAATGTGGAGCAGAAGACTTTAACGATTCCTGATTTCCTCAAGGGACGTACCCAGTAGTTACTAAGACGAATAGATTACATAATATGGAAGGCATCTTCTTAGGAAGATGCCTTTTTTATGCTTTTTTTTGTGGGATTGTGTTCTTGGAAACCACAATATTTAGTGCAAAAGAGTTGACATAATGAGTTACATTGATTATAATCAAGATGTTGAGTGACAGAGGAGACTAACATGGAAGTTCCTAAGCTCTGTCGGGAATAACAGAACAATGGATTGTTAATGGAGGATAATTATGAAGTGCCCTTTTTGTGGTCATGAGAATACCAGAGTAATTGATTCAAGACCTGCGGAGGATAATAATTCCATCCGTCGCAGAAGAGTATGTGATGAGTGTGAGAAGCGTTTCACGACCTATGAGAAGATTGAGACGATTCCGTTGATTGTGATTAAGAAGGACAACAACCGTGAGACCTACGATCGCAGCAAGATCGAGGCCGGCGTACTTCGTGCGTGCCATAAGAGACCGGTCAGCGCAGATCAGATTGCCGCACTGGTGGATGAGGTTGAGACGGAAGTATTCGCAATGGAAGAGAAGGAAGTACCTTCCCGCGTGATTGGTGAGCTGGTTATGAACAAGCTTAAGAACCTTGAGGCGGTTGCTTATGTACGTTTCGCTTCCGTATACCGTGAATTTAAGGATATCAACTCCTTCATGGATGAACTGAAAAAAGTACTGGACAAAAAATAAGTTCTATTGTATATTGACATTGTTATCGACGTGGAAACGCGGTAAACGAAATGCCTCGCACGATAGCGGGGCATTTTTTTGATTTCGATCCGACACGAAAGTGCGGTTACGAGATAAATAATAATTTCATACAGAAAGAGGAGAAAGACATGAAGAGAAAGTTAAGTATTTTGCTTGCATTCATGACACTTACTGTTGCACTGTGCGGTTGCGCAGGTGACAAGAAAGGAAAGACGGAGAAGCCGACGTCCCAGGAGAATCCCGGCACGCCTTCGACTACCGTTACTTCTCAGATCACCATCGGAATTCCTCAGGATATCGAGGACACCTTAGATCCCCATAAGATCTTAGCATCGGGAACCAAGGAAATCTTCTTCAATATCTATGAAGGTCTGGTTAAGCCGGATTCCGACGGTAATCTCGTCCCTGCAGTAGCTTCGGAATACAAGGCCAGTGAGGATTGCAAGACCTACACCTTCACCTTAAGAGAGGGTGTGAAGTTCCACGATAATTCCATTGTTACGGCAGACGACGTGATCTATTCGATTAATCGTTGCGCCGATGCCACAGACGGAGATCCGTTGGTACCGGCGTTTTCTAATATTGAGAGCGTAACGAAGGTAGATGAGTCCACCATCGAGATTCAGCTTACGAATCCCGATCCGGAGTTTATCGTATACTGTACCACCGCTATTATTCCGGCTTCCAATGCCGATCCTGCTTCCAAGGCAATCGGTACCGGTCCGTACAAGTATGTATCCCGTTCTCCCCAGGAGAGCATTACATTGGTAGCCTTCGACGGTTACTGGGCTGGCGAGGCGAAACTTAAGGACGTAACCTTTAAGATTATTGCAGACAGCGATATGATCGTTACGAACTTAAAGAGCGGTGCCATCGATATGTTCTGCCGTATTACCAGTTCGCAGGCAGATGAGATTTCAGGCAACAAGAATTACAATGTGCTGGAAGGAACCATGAATCTGGTTCAGGCACTCTACTTAAATAATGATTACGAGCCCTTCCGCAATGAATTGGTTCGTAAGGCCCTTTGCTATGCGGTAGACCGTGAAGAAATTCTGGAGTTTATGGCAGACGGCAAGGGTACCATCGTCGGAAGCAGTATGTATCCTGCCTTCGGTAGATACTACATGAGCGAACTGGTGGATGAGTATCCTTGTGATGTGAATAAGGCGAAGGATCTGTTGGCCGAGGCTGGTTATGCAGACGGATTTTCCTTTACCATTACCGTTCCTTCGAACTATCAGCAGCATGTGGATACCGCAATGGTTATCGTAGAGCAGTTAAAGAAGGTCGGCATTAACGCAACCATCGATTTGGTTGAGTGGGAGACCTGGTTGTCCGAGGTATATTCCGGAAGAAAGTATCAGGCAACCGTTGTCGGCGTAGACGCTTCTCAGATGACGGCAAGTGCAATGCTTCGTCGTTTTACCTCTACGGCAGGCAATAACTTCGTGAACTTTAATGATGAACAGTACGATGCGGCATTTGCCAATGCGAACGCGACTGCAGATGCGGAACTTCAGACGCAGTACTACAAGGAATGTGAAGAGATTCTGTGCAAGCGTGCAGCCAATGTCTATATTCAGGATATGGCCAATCTGGTGGCACTGAACAAAAAGTATGACGGCTTTAAGTTCTATCCGTTATACATTATTGATCTTTACAGCCTTTATGCAAAATAACTGATTTCACCACGAGGACACCTATGGCGAAGTATCTGTTGAAAAAAATAACAACAATGCTCATCACATTATTCCTGTTATCCTTTCTTGTGTTTGCGGCATTCTCACTGATTCCGGGAGACCCGGCGGTTGCCAAGCTCGGCACCCAGGCCACTCCGGAGAAGTTGGCCGCTCTGCGTGAGGAAATGGGATTGACCGGAAATCTTTTTACGCGCTACGGGAAGTGGCTCGTAAGCTTTCTGGATGGCAGCATGGGTCGTTCATACAGCTATAATATGACAGTAGGGGAGCTTGTCTTTGACAAGCTTCCTATCACTGTCTTTTTGTCGTTATTGTCTATGGTACAGGTAATCGTGTTCAGCACCCTTTTGGGACTCTATGCGGTCAAGCATGAGGGCAAATGGGTTGATAAGACGATTGTAATGACCAATCAGGTGGTGATGGCGATTCCTCCTTTTTTTGCGGGAATCATTATTACCTTTGTGTTCGGATTAACCTTAAAGTGGTTTGTGCCGGGGGCATTCGTCTCGTATCACAAGGATTTCGGTGCTTTTTTGGCGTATCTGATTGCACCGTCTGTGGCGATTGCGTTACCGAAGATTGCCATGAGCGCCAAGATGCTTCGCTCCACCCTGCTTTTGCAAGCGGGAGAGGATTATGTGCGTACGGCCTACAGCCGCGGAAATTCCACAAGAGAGGTACTTTACCGTCATTGCCTGAAAAATGCATTGATTCCCATGATTACGTTCTGGGGAATGACCTTTTCCGATCTTTTTGCGGGTAGCGTTGTCATTGAGCAGGTTTTCGGTATCCCGGGACTTGGGCGTATCCTGCTTACTTCCATTGCGAACCGGGATTATCCCGTGGTGGAAGCTGTGATACTGGTGCTTGCTTTTATTGTTATTGTTGTGAATTTCTTGGTGGATCTTATGTATCGACTGATTGATCCGAGAATGAGACAGGCGGAGTAGAATGAAGACACTGTGGAAGCGTTTCAAACAACAGAATAGGATGTTTAAGTTTGGCTTTGTCATCATGCTTTTGATGTTGGTCTTCGTCTTTGTGGGCTTTTTCCATACTCCCTATGATCCCGACAAGATGAGCGCAAAACTTAAGTTTGCCAAGGTGAGCGGGCAACATCTTTTTGGCTGCGATCAGTTCGGTCGGGATATCTTCAGCCGCGTGATGCGCGGAGCGGGTACCACCTTCGTCATTGCACTGGGAACGGTTGCAATCGGCGCGGTAATCGGAATGATTGTCGGAGCGTTTACCGGATATTTTGGCGGAATTACCGACGAGATTCTCATGCGTGTCAATGACGCGCTGTTTGCGTTCCCGAGTATCCTGCTTGCTTTGCTTTTTATTTCTCTGTTCGGAACCGGCAAGTTCAAGGTGATGTTTGCGCTGGGAATTGCCTTTGTCCCGAGCTTTGCTCGCGTGGTTCGCGGAGAGTTCTTAAAACAAAAAAATATGGATTATATTCGCGCGGCGAAGATGGCGGGCGCGAAAAATCTGCGAATTATGTTTGTTCATATTTTGCCGAATGTCTATCCGGTCTTTCTATCCAGTATTATGATCGGATTTAACAATGCGGTGCTGGCAGAGGCCGGATTAAGTTATCTGGGTATCGGTGTGAAGCCGCCCGATTCCAGTCTTGGCCAGATGCTAAGCGATGCACAGAGTTATCTTTTCCGATCTCCGAATTATGCTATTTTCCCGGGCCTTGTTATTATCCTTATGATTCTGGGAATTGCACTGGTGGCGGAAAATATCAAGAAGTGAGAGGCAACATGCTGTTAGAAGTTACGGATCTCAATATTGAATTTCATGATCATCTTGTGCCGGAAACCGTGGTGTGGGATTTTGACCTAAAGATGGATACGGGTGAGATTGTGGGCCTGGTCGGGGAATCCGGCTCGGGAAAAAGCATGTCCGCCCTTGCCATCGCAGGACTTCTTCGAAGACACGACATGAAGAAGCGGGGCGAGATTCTTTTCGAAGGGGTTGATTTGTTAAACTGTCCGAGAACGACGCTGAGATCCTTCCAGGGAGACGATATCGGAATGGTTTTTCAGGAACCCATGACCTCGTTGAATCCGGTAATGAAGATCGGAAAGCAGGTGGAGGAAGCGCTTCGCCTCCATACGGGGATGAACAAAGAAGCACGCAAGGCCCGGGCAATCGAGGCGCTTCGCGAAGCAGATCTTGCAGATGCGGAAGCAATCTATGAGATGTATCCCCACGAGCTCTCCGGCGGAATGCGCCAGCGTGTTATGATTGCCGCTGCGATGATTGCCTATCCGAAGCTGTTGATCTGCGATGAGCCGACGACGGCCTTGGATGTTACGGTGCAGGAGGAAATCGTGAAGCTCCTTCGACGCATTAATGAGGAATACGGCACGGCCATTCTCTTTATTTCCCATGATTTAAGTCTGGTGCGTAAACTTTGCAAGCGGGTTCTGGTCATGAAAGACGGACGCATTGTGGAATCAGGGGAGACGAAAGACATTTTTGAAAATCCGCAGGAGGCATATACCAAGCGCCTGATTGCGGCAATTCCGAAGATGGAACGCAACATATATTAGTAGAGGAACCATGGAAGATTACATTGTACAGATGGAACACGTTGACGTGTTCTATAAGGACAACAGCATATTCCGAAAAAAGACTGCGAAGCATGCACTCAAGGATGTGAATTTCACGATGTATCCGACCGAGATTGTCGGCTTAATCGGGGAGAGCGGCTGCGGCAAAAGTACGCTTGCCAAGACGATTATGGGAATGCTTCCCGTAAACAGCGGAACGATTGACGTGCGCGACGGGCATCCGCAGATGGTGTTTCAGGATCCGAAAAGCTCGTTGAATCCTTCGAAGAAGATTTCCTTCCTGTTGCAGGAACCGCTTCGAAATCTGACGGACTTAAAAAAAGAAGAACGTCTTGAGCGGGCAAAGGAGATGCTTCGCCGGGTGGAACTTGAAGAAACGATTCTGGATTTTTATCCCGGGCAGCTCTCCGGAGGAATGCGACAGCGTGTGGCGTTGGCCATGGCGCTTATGATTCGGCCGAAGCTCTTGATTGCCGATGAACCGGTATCGGCATTGGATGTTACGATTCAGAAGCAGGTGCTTTCTCTTCTTTTGGAAATTAAACGGGAGATGGGATTGGGACTTCTGTTCATTACCCATGATCTTCGCGTAGCCTATCAGATTTGTGACCGTGTACTGGTTATGAAGGACGGCCGTATTATTGAGCAGGGAAGCGTGGAAGAGGTCTATAAGAATCCCAAAGAGGAGTACACGAAACTTCTGTTGGCTACGGCGCGGGAAGAGTAGCGAATCCGTCATTAGAAATACCGAGATTGATTGACATAATGTGTTGCAAATTAACATAACTTGTACTACAATAAATATGGAAACATATTATGTCAACGACACAAGGAATAGTGGAATTCTCGGAGAGAAGCTTATGACGATATCAGGTATTGGATCCTATAATGGATTATTGAATCCGTACAATAACATAGCGAAGGTGCAACCGGCGGAAATGTCTCCGGCGGAGACGGATGCGGCAGCATTACAGGCTGTATCGGCAGGAAAAGAGCAAAGTTCGCAGGCACTTGAGGACTTTCGAATCGGCTCTATGGAACCGATGGATGCGTATAATGCGGAAAAGACCAAGAGTGACATGGATTTTCTTGGAAGCGTCGGCTCCTTTGATATGATGGATATGGACAAGGAAGTGAATGCAATGCAGAAGGACAGTATTCTGTCGCAGTATCATTACTTTGTCGGAAACAATAATAATGTATTGATGGACAATGAGGATGGAACCGTTATTCGCAAATAATTCTCTTTTTTGAATTAAGTATTGAAACTTGCGTAAAATGGGAGTAAAATTATTTCGGATAAAAACGTGACAACTTCAGGAGGTTTTTTATATGGTAACAGCAGGTGATTTCAGAAATGGTATTACGTTTGAGCTTGATGCGAACAGCATTGTTCAGATTATCGAGTTTCAGCATGTTAAGCCCGGTAAGGGAGCTGCATTCGTAAGAACCAAACTTAGAAATATTAAGACCGGTAGTGTCGTTGAGACGACCTTCCGTCCCCAGGAGAAATTCCCTCTGGCTCGTATCGATCGTAAGAATATGCAGTACTTATACAATGATGGTGAGTTATACAATTTCATGGATGTTGAGACCTATGATCAGGTTGCTTTAACCGCAGATCAGGTTGCAGATGCAATGAAGTTTGTTAAGGAGAACGAGACGGTTACGATGCTGTCCCACAAGGAGCAGATTTTCTCTGTTGAGCCTCCTATGTTCGTAGAACTCGAGATTACCGAGACAGAGCCCGGCTTTAAGGGTGATACCGCTACCGGCGCTTCCAAGCCCGCTATCGTTGAGACCGGCGCACAGGTTAGCGTTCCTTTATTCGCTAACATCGGTGACAAGATTAAGATTGACACCAGAACCGGTGAGTACCTCTCCAGAGTATAAGGTATTTTTACAATACGATAATGAATTACAAGACAATGGCATTCGTGTCATTGTCTTTTTTTGTCCAAAAATCAGAAAAGAGGTAGATACTATGAATAACATTTTATGCCGAGAGGCGTTCTATGAAGAAATTGCGGAAAAATTACGCGGCCGCTTCGAGCATTCGGAGGCGGTGGCACTTCGCACAGTAACCAAGAATAACGGAATTGAGATGACCGCAGTGGTGTTGGGGACAGGAGAGAGAATTCGCCCGACGGTTTATCTGGACGGATATTATGAGGAATATGAAAACGGCCGCTCGCTTGAAGAGATGGCGGATGAGATTCTTCGGATTTATGAACAGAATCGTTTACCCGACGACGGAATGATGGATTTTTTCGGACAATTTGATTCGGTGAAAAAAGGAATCTGCTTTCGGCTGGTGAATCGGAAACGAAATCGGGAAATGCTTGAAGAGGTTCCGCACAGAGATTTGCTGGATTTAAGTATGGTCTTTTACTATCTGATCGAAGAAGGAGCCCTGCATTCCGGCAGCATTCTGATTAAAAAAGAACACTTAAAGCAGTGGGGGATTACGGAAGAGGAACTTTGGGCGGTTGCCATGCAAAATACTCCACAGATTTTGCCCGTGGAATGCGTATCTATTATGAAGGTATTTGAGGAAATGTATGCAGACGGTGAGGTGCCTCAGGAACTGACTTATCCTGCGGGAGGTCTCTATGAGAAGACAATACCGCTCTATGTGCTTACGAACAAAAGACGCTTATGCGGAGCTGCAAGCATTTTATATGAGAATCTGAAGGAATTCTTACCGACTCCGGAGTCGAATTACTATGTGCTTCCAAGCAGTATCCACGAGCTTCTCTTGATTCCGGTCTCCGAGTGTGAGAATCCGGGAGAACTGAAAGCAATGGTTCGGCAGGTAAATGCTACAGAGGTTGCACCCTGGGAGATTCTGTCCGATGAGGTTTATTATTATGACGGAGAGCGGGGCGAGGTGCGCTTGCTTGAGGAGACGGTTGCCTCCTAAAAGAAAAAATGTCCGACCGAAATGCTATGGGTTGCTTTTTTATCGCGAATTAGGTAAAATACAATAGATTGATTTGCACCCGTAGTATAATGGATAGAACGGAGGCCTCCGACGTCTTTGATGCAGATTCGATTCCTGTCGGGTGCACTTTTTTGGTACGGTACAGAGGGAAGAGTTATGGCGAAGACAACGAAGAAGTTAACTGAGACGATGAGATTCAAGGAACCGAAGATTCGTAAGACGAAATCGTATTCGAATCGTCGGTGGATTCGTCGTGTCGCAGAGTGGTTACGTGACTACTACCGCGTAGTTCTTCCCATCGTATTGTGCGTAGTGTTAATCGTGTTCGTGGTGATTCTGATGTTGAACCGTAAGGCCAACAACGAGCGTCTTGCCGAGGCAGAGAATTCCGTAGCCGAGCAGGACAGTCAGAACTATCAGGTTGTGGATGCTCCGTTGGAAGAGAATGCGGATGAGGAGCTGAATGCTTTTTTTGCAGACTACTATGAGGCCATGGCTTCCGGAGATACGGAGCGTTTCCTTGCGATGCGTGATGCAACCAATGACACACAGCGCATCTCGATGGAGAAAAAGGCGCAGTATGTGGAGTCCTATGATAATCTGACGGTTTACACGAAGCCCGGTCCGTTGGAGAATACGACAGTTGCTTTTGTGTATTTTGAGGTACAGTTCTCCGGCGTCGAGGGCGTAGCTCCCGGTCTGTCCACTTATTATGTGATTTCGGATGAGGAGAACGGATACCGAATTGGCGTAGATGCCGAGGATGACAGTGTATCGGAGTTTATCGACGAGCTGTTTAAGCAGGATGATGTCGATGATCTTTTCAATAAGGTGCAGATTAACTATTCTGAGGTGATGGACACGAACGAAGCGTTACATCTCTACATGAATGATCTGACCGAGAAGTTAAAAAATGATGTTGGCGAGGCGTTGGCTCGTCTCGAGTTAGAGAATCAGGGCATTGATCCGAACGGCCCGACGGTAGCCGAGACGAATCCGGAGGATACGCCCGATACCGCACCGGACACCCCGACGACTCCTGTGGAGAATTCCGAATTCGTGAAGGCAAATGAGAAGGTGAATGTCCGCTCCGATTCCAATACGAATTGTGAGCGTGTCGGCGTTGCTCAGAAGGGTGAGATTTTTGAGCGCCTTGAGGTGCTGGACAACGGTTGGAGTAAGATTGTCTACAAGGGTAAGGAAGCATATATTATGTCGAAGTTCCTGGTTGTCGTAACCGATGTAATCGGTTCGGTAACGGTAACGGAGAATGTAAATGTCCGTGCCTCCTCCTCGAAGGAGTCCTCGAAGTTGGGAAGTGCTTCGAAGGGTGAGGTGTTCGACTTGTTGGAGGAGATCCCGAACGGTTGGAGTAAGATTAATTACTACGGAGAGCCGGCCTATATCAAGACCGAGTATTTGAGACGTAACTAATCCGATAAGGAGCATTTAGAATGAAGAAGAGAATCGCATTTTTACTGGTTGTTGTGCTTGCAATGGCAATGTGCCTTGCTTCCTGCGGTCAGAAGAAGACGAAAAAAGAAGCACCGAGTAAGCCGACGGTTGGCGTGTCCGATATCGATTCCACTCCCACTGTGGAAGACCCGGCAGAGCTTCCTAAGGAAGAACCTTCCGAGGAACCGAAGGAAAATCCCGAAGAGGAACCGGGAGAGAATCCGGATGGGAATCCCGAGGATGAGAATCCGGACATGAATCCGGATACCGAGCCGGAGAATGCGGATATCGTATCCGGTTTGACCTTTGAAGGAATCTGGGAATTTGTCGGTGTCGATTATTCGGCGGAAGATTTTTCTTATTATCTTTCGGCGGAAGATCTGGGTGGTGCGCAGATCTTAACCTGTTTTGGCTATGATACTTCACTGTCCTTTACCTACTCCTGGACCGTTGAGGACGATGAGGTTTATTACTATGTACAGGCCATTTACGATGATACCGAATTCCATGCGAGTTGGGTTTCGGACGATGGCGGGGAGCATGACGTTACCCTCTACAAGGAGCAGCATAAGAACGATTCCAGACTTTTGGTCTACGATGAGTACTTAACCTATGGGGGAGAGGTCTCTCATTGGAAACGTTATTTTGCACCGGTGTTGACTTATGATAATTTCACGCAGGACGAGACGCTCGAGATTGACGACCTGACCGGCTTGTGGGAGTATCACGCAGTGGAAGTGGAAGGAGATTATCAGCTCTACACCTACACGCGTCAGGAGCTCTATCTCCATGACGGTTTGTGTGATCTTTTGATGGATGGTCAGACCTATTACAAGGATATGGTTTTGCGTCAGGATAGCCCGACTACTCCGATTTACTGCTATTCCGGGAATGCCGATGAGCATTATATCTATTTTATGCAGATTGATGCAAACGGCAGACTGAACGTCAGTGAGGAGTTCGATTATGGCGACGGCACTACCGGCAGCAGCTGGGCGGTTCTGGATAACATTACGGATTGATGCAGTATTCTTGATTGTACAATGAATGGAAGAAAAGCCCTCTTTGCCGAGGAATCGGTAGAGAGGGTTTTTGGATATCCTTGCAGGAAATGCTCTTTTCTTATTGGGGCAGATGGCATAGAATGGAAGTATGAGTGAGACAGGAATTCGTATAAATAAATATCTTGCCGATTGCGGCGTCTGTTCAAGGCGGGATGCCGATCGTCTGATTGAATCGGGGGTCGTGACACTGAACGGCAGTACGGCGACCAATGGCGATCGTGTGGATCCGGGAGACCGGGTAAACGTGCGTGGGAAGGAATTGTCCCCGCTGTCCCAAGACCTTCAGTCCCTGGTGTATGCTTACTATAAGCCGGTTGGGGTGACCTGCACCGAGCGGGATCCTCATGCGGCCAAGAAGGTATTGGATGGCCTGGAACTTCCGACTCGTGTGACCTATGCGGGGCGTTTGGATAAGGACTCCGAAGGCTTACTTCTTCTGACGAACGACGGCAATCTGATTGATCGGTTGATGCGTGGGGCCAATCGGCATGAGAAGGAATATGTGGTTCGCGTGAATCGTGAGATTACCGAAGCCTTTGTGGAGCGTATGCAGGCGGGAATGTATTTAAAGGACCTGGATGCAACGACAAGACCCTGCTCGGTACACAAGGAGAGCAAGTTCACTTTTCGAATTGTCCTCACCCAGGGGTTAAATCGACAGATTCGACGAATGTGTAAGACGTTGGGATATGAGGTAACCGCACTGAAGCGTGTTCGTGTGCAGAATGTTGTACTGGGAGATCTGAGACCGGGAGCAATCCGACAGATTACCGGCGAGGAATTGAACGCACTATATGGCAGTGTACAGGAGAAAAAATGACAGATTTTGAACGAATACAGGAATTAACTGCATTACTGAATCGGGCTTCTGAGAGCTATTATGCGAAGGACGAGGAGATCATCAGCAATTTTGAATACGATCGCCTCTATGATGAGTTGGTAGCCTTAGAAGAGAAGACCGGGATTACGCTGGCGGACTCGCCTACCGTGAAGGTAGGATACGAGTCTGTGGAGGAGCTTCCGAAGGAGCGCCATGAGAAGCCGATGCTGTCTCTGTCAAAGACCAAATCACGAGAGGAATTGCGGGATTGGCTGGGAGACCAGGATGGTCTTTTGTCCTGGAAGTTGGATGGCTTGACCATTGTATTGACCTATCGGGACGGAAAACTTGTAAAGGCGGTAACCCGCGGAAACGGAGAAGTCGGAGAGGTCATCACGAATAACGCCAAGACCTTTGTGAATGTCCCTTTGGCAATTCCGCACCGTCAGGAAGTGATTCTTCGCGGAGAGGCGATTATCACTTATTCGGAATTTGAGCGTATTAACGCCGAGATTGAGAATCCGGAGGAGCAGTATAAGAATCCCCGCAATCTTTGTTCCGGATCGGTTCGCCAGTTGAATAACGAGATTACCGCGAAGCGTCGTGTGCAGTTCCATGCCTTTAATCTGGTGAAGGCAGAGGGGTTTGATGCACGCAACTCCAAGGAAAACGAATATAAATTCCTGCGGGAGCAGGGGTTTTCGGTGGTGGAGTATGAGCGCGTCAATCGCGATACCATCGAAGCGTCAATTGAAGGATATGCAAGACGTATTGTGGACAATGACATTCCTTCCGACGGGTTGGTATTGCTCTATGATGATATTGAATATGGCAAGAGTCTCGGTCGAACCGCGAAATTTCCGAGGGATAGTATTGCCTTCAAATGGGCGGATGAGACCGCGACGACTACCTTGCGGGAGGTGGAATGGAGTGCCAGCCGTACGGGGCTGATTAACCCGGTGGCAATTTTTGACCCCGTAGAGTTAGAGGGAACCACCGTTACCCGTGCCAGTCTTCATAATCTGACCTATATTCGGGAATTGAAGTTGGGAATCGGGGATACGATTACGGTCTATAAAGCCAATATGATTATTCCGCAGATTGCGGAAAACTTAACCAATAAGGACGGACTGCCTGTGCCCGGTGCTTGTCCGGTGTGCGGCGGCAAAACGGTCATTCGTAAGCTGAATGAATCGGAATCTCTTTTGTGTGAGAATCCGGATTGTCCCGCTAAAAAAATAAAATCCTTTGAACTTTGTGTCAGCCGCGATGCTCTGAACATTGAGGGCCTGAGCGAGATGACGCTGGAAAAATTCTTAGGGCAGGGCTTCTTAAAGGAAGTGGCAGACCTCTACCATCTGGATCGGTATCGCACCGAGATTACTGCAATGGAGGGCTTTGGTGAGAAGTCCTATGAAAACCTCATTGCCGCAGTGGAAGCCTCTCGTGAATCCGAGCCCCATCGTGTATTGTATTCTCTGGGAATCGCCGGGGTCGGACTTCAGAATGCGAAACTGATTATGAAGCATTTTGGGGGAGATTTTGATGCACTTCGTAAGGCAGATGTCGTAACCTTAACCGAGATTGATAAAATCGGCGAGGTGATTGCGAGAGACATTGTGGCTTTCTTTGCGGACGAGAAGCAGGTGGCTTCGCTGGATGCTCTTTTGGCAGAGGTACATTTCAAGCAGGAGGAAAATACACTTGCCCAGACCCTTGAAGGCGTCACGGTGGTGATTACCGGAAGTCTGAATACCTTTGCAAGAAGAGAGGATCTGGTGGAGGAGATTGAAAGGCGGGGCGGTCATGCCGCAGGCAGCGTCAGTGCCAAGACCGGAGTCCTTGTCAATAATGATATCAATTCTACCTCCGGCAAAAATAAGAAGGCCAAGGAATTAAATGTTCCGATAATGACGGAAGCGGATTTCATTGCTGCGTATTTCGTATAGCAACAAAAGAGAAAATCGTGTATAATAGAACGAGATTTTGAGTGAGATCTATCACTTGAAAGGATTGCAGAAAAGGAACGGTGATCGAACATGCCGATTCGTGTGAACCGAGACCTCCCGGCAAGAGAGAGCCTCGAAAATGAAAATATATTTGTTATGGACGTGGACCGCGCTTCCCATCAGGATATTCGTCCTCTGAAGGTGGGAATTCTGAATCTGATGCCCCTCAAACAGGATACGGAGCTTCAGCTTCTGCGTGCATTTTCCAATACTCCGCTTCAGGTGGATGTAACCTTAGTCATGGTGGAGAGCCATGTCAGTCAGAATACTTCTTCCGCGCATCTGGATCGCTTCTATGTTCCTTTTGAAGAGATTAAGGATCAGAAATTCGACGGATTTATTATTACCGGTGCTCCCGTAGAGCAGATGGAATTCGAGGAAGTGGATTATTGGCAGGAGCTGACGAAGATTATGGATTGGACGGAGACCAATGTTACCAGTACCGTTCATATCTGCTGGGGAGCTCAGGCGGCGTTGTTCTACCACTACGGATTGCAGAAGGAATTGCTTCCGGCGAAATTATTCGGAATCTACGAGCATCAGGTGATGAATCGTAAGGTTCCGTTGGTTCGCGGTTTTGATGACTTCTTTTATGCACCGCATTCCCGTCATACAACGGTGCCGGCCGAGGCAATTCATGCCTGTCCCGCACTTACCGTTTTGGCAGAGTGTGAAGAGGCCGGTGTCTTTTTATGCATGGCGGAAGACGGCAAGAAAATTTTCGTCATGGGGCATCCGGAATACGACCGTGTTACCCTGGATAAGGAGTATCATCGCGATCTGGATAAAGGACTTCCGATTGAGATTCCGAAGAACTATTATCCGGATGACAATCCCGACAATCGTCCGAGACTTCAGTGGCGTTCTCACGCCAATAATCTCTATACCAACTGGCTGAACTATTATGTATATCAGGCAACTCCGTACGATGTGGAGGAGATTGGCAGAGGCAAGAAGTAGCCTTGACAATTGTTTCGGGCTGTACTACAATTTTATTTTAGAAAAAGCAAAGGCGCTTTGAGATTCGTTCTCGAAGTGCCTTTTTTATTGCGGAGGTTCCCATGGTTCAGGATATGGATAAGCTTCACGAAGAATGTGGTGTATTCGGTATCTGGAGTGATGAAGCGGTCAGTGCTTCACAGTACATCTATTACGGTCTGATTGCACTCCAACACAGAGGGCAGGAATCTGCGGGAATCGTAGTCTGCGATACCAGAGGTCCCATCGGCAATATCTGTGCCCATAAGGACATGGGACTGGTCAGTGAGGTGTTCCATAAGGAGACCTTGGAACGACTTCGCGGAAATATCGGAATCGGTCATGTGCGGTATTCGACCGCAGGCGGAAGTATTGTGGAGAATGCACAGCCGATTTTCTTAAATTATGCCAAGGGTACCTTGGCCCTTGCCCATAACGGCAACATTACCAACGCGGAGGAATTGCGTAAGGAATTAACCGATGAAGGGGTATTCTTCAGCGGAAACTCCGATTCCGAGGTAATTGCCTACAAGATTGCACGAGAGCGGATGAACTGTGGTTCCATCGAGGAAGCCTCCAGCAAGGTGGCGGCAAGACTGAAGGGTGGCTATGCGTTACTCATCATGAGCCCCCAGAAGTTAATCGGCATCCGGGATCCCTTGGGCTTAAAACCCCTCTGCATCGGACGAAAAGACAATACGTATTTCTTTTCCTCGGAGAGTACCGCTCTTGCGGCGGTAGATGCCGAGTTCGTGCGGGATGTTCTTCCCGGGGAACTGGTAACCATTACCAAGGACGGAATTACCTCCTGTATGGCACTTCATTCCGATCAGAAGGCACATTGTATTTTTGAATATATTTATTTTGCAAGACTGGATTCGGTGATTGACGGCATCAGCGTGTATGATGCAAGAATTCGCGGAGGTCGGGCTCTTGCCGATCGTTATCCCGTGGAGGCGGATGTGGTAACGGGCGTTCCGGAATCGGGACTTACGGCGGCAGTTGGATATTCCGAGGCCTCCGGCATTCCGTTTAAGCTTGCGTTTGCCAAGAATAATTATGTCGGCCGAACGTTCATTAAGCCGACGCAGGAGGAGCGATTAAGCGCGGTTCATGCAAAACTTCGTGTTATTGAGAGTGTGGTAAAAGGAAAACGTGTGGTACTGATCGATGACTCCATTGTCCGGGGAACCACCATTGCCAACCTGATAATGACCATGCGTAAGGCCGGAGCAACCGAGGTGCATGTGCGAATCAGTTCGCCACCTTTCCTGTACCCTTGCTATTACGGTACCGATGTGCCCGACAATTCCCAACTGATTGCCAATGAATATTCCGTAGAAGAGATCTGTAAAAAGATCGGCGCGGATTCTTTAGGTTATATGAGTCTGGAGGATTTCCACAAGATGACGGGAGATCTTCCAATCTGCAGTGCATGTTTTGATAATCATTATCCGATATAGGAAAGTGAGGATATAAGTAATGTCAGAGTTACGAAAAAAAAGAAAGCTACTGTTGGAGGACGGATCGGAATACATCGGATGGTCTTTTGGATCTACGGAACGCAAGTTCTTTGAAATTGTATTCAATACGTCCATGGTCGGATATCAGGAGATTATCTCCGATCCGTCCTACACTTACCAGACCGTTGTCATGACCTACCCGCTGATCGGTAATTACGGTATGAATGACGACGATTATGAGACCCTGGTGCCATCCATTTCCGGTCTCGTGGTAAAAGAGTACTGTGATGAACCGTCGAATTTCCGTTGCAGCCACACGCTTGCAGAAATCATGGAAAAGTACGGAATCGTCGGAATGGATGGTGTGGATACCCGTAAACTCAATCGTCACATTCGTGATAACGGAAGTATGAAAGCATTAATGACGGATGCGTCTGAGGATACGGAGAGTGCCCTGAAAGAGCTTCGGGCATGGACGCCGCTTACCGATGCGGTTTCGAAGGTAAGCACCAAGAAAGTGTTCCGATCTGGGATGAATCCGGCGGAGAATCCCAAGGAAGAAATCTACCGTGTGGTAGCAATCGACTGCGGAATGAAGAAGAATATTGTTCGCGAACTGGGAAGGCACGGCTGTTTTGTTACGGTGGTGCCTTGGAATACGTCTGCAGAGGAAATTTTACAATATCAACCGGACGGCGTGTTTATTTCCAATGGACCGGGAGATCCGACAGACGTTCCCGAAACCATTGAAACGGTTCGCAATTTAATTGGCAAGGTGCCGATCTTCGGTATCTGCTTAGGTCATCAGATTATCTCCCTGGCTTACGGTGCCAAGACCTATAAGTTAAAGTTTGGGCATCGTGGCGGAAATCATCCGGTGAAAAATTTGTTAACCGGCAAACTTGAGATTACCTCTCAGAACCATTCCTACGCGGTAGATGCAGGGACCTTGGAGGGAACCGGGCTGGAGGTAACGCATATCAACCTTTTGGACGAGACCGTAGAAGGCGTACAGAATGTCAAGGACGGTGTTTTCTCCGTACAGTATCATCCGGAGAGTGCGCCCGGTCCTCAGGACAGCAACTACCTGTTTGATGTGTTCTTAGCCAATATGAAGCGGAAAAAGGAGGAAAAGTAGGATGCCGAAGCGTACAGACATTAAGAAGATTCTGGTAATCGGTTCCGGCCCGATTGTAATCGGACAGGCAGCCGAGTTCGACTATGCGGGAACGCAGGCCTGCCTTTCCCTTCGTGAGGAAGGCTACGAGGTGATTCTTTGTAACTCCAACCCCGCAACCATTATGACGGATCAGGCTATTGCGGATAAAGTCTACATGGAGCCTTTAACCCTGGAGTTTTTGGCCAAAATTATCCGTATGGAGCGCCCGGATGCTATTTTGCCCGGTATCGGTGGACAGACGGGCTTAAACCTTGCCATGCAGCTTGCGAAGAAGGGTGTGTTGGCAGAGTGCCGTACCGAGCTTCTCGGAACGAAGATTGAGAGTATTGAAAGAGCGGAGGACCGTGAACTCTTTAAGGAAATGTGTGAGAATATCGGAGAACCCGTGCTTCCTTCCCTCATTGCAGAGAGCATGGAAGAAGGAATTGCCGCAGCCAATGAGATTGGCTTTCCGTTGGTAATTCGTCCCGCGTTTACCCTGGGAGGTACCGGCGGCGGTTTTGCCGACAATATGGAAGAATTCCAGGAACTGATGAAGAATGCGCTTGTATTGAGCCCGATTCATCAGGTGCTTGTTGAGAAGAGTGTTAAGGGCTATAAGGAAATCGAGTACGAGGTAATGCGTGATGCCAACGATACTGCGATTACCGTATGTAACATGGAAAACATCGACCCCGTGGGGATTCACACCGGTGACTCCATCGTTGTGTGCCCTTCCCAGACCTTAACGAACCGCGAGTATCATATGCTTCGTGATTCGGCGTTAAAGATTATTCGTGCACTGGAGATTGAAGGCGGATGTAACGTTCAGTTCGCCCTGGATCCGAAATCCTTCCAGTACTACTTAATCGAGGTCAATCCCCGTGTGTCCCGTTCCTCGGCTCTCGCATCGAAAGCCAGCGGATATCCGATTGCACGAGTATCGGCAAAAATTTCGGTGGGTATGCATTTGGACGAGATTCATCTGGTTAACACGCCGGCCTCCTTTGAACCGGCACTGGATTACATTGTTACCAAGATGCCTCGTTTCCCCTTTGATAAGTTCAATGATGCCAACAATTCCCTCGGTACCCAGATGAAGGCAACCGGCGAGACCATGAGTATCGGCCGTACGCTGGAGGAGAGCCTGCTTAAGGCGATTCGCTCCCTGGAGACCGGTGTATTCCACCTGCATCATAAGAAGTTCGATGAAGTGCCCTCGGAGGAGTTAAAAAAGTACATTAAGATCGGCACCGACGATCGTATCTATGCGATAGCGGAGCTGCTTCGTCGTGATACGGGCGTAGAGGAGATTGCGAAGATTACCGGAATGGATGTCTTCTTCATTCGCAAGTTCCGTAATATTGTGGAAATGGAGAAGCGAATTCGTGAGAATGCCTTTGACCATGATACTCTTTTGGCTGCGAAAAAGATGGGCTTTGGGGATCGTGAGATTGCGGTTCTCTGGGGCAAGACGGAGCATGAGATTCATGACTATCGCGTAAGTGAGAAGATTTTGCCTGCTTACAAAATGATTGATACCTGCGCGTCCGAGTTTAAGAGCTATGTTCCTTATTTCTACTCGACCTATGAGGATGAGAATGAGTCGGTGGTATCTTCTACCAAGAAGATTATCGTTCTGGGCTCCGGACCGATTCGTATCGGTCAGGGCGTGGAGTTCGACTATTCGACCGTGCATGCCGTTATGACTATCAAGCAGATGGGCTATGAGGCAATTATTATCAATAACAACCCCGAAACGGTTTCTACGGATTACACTACGTCGGACAAGCTCTATTTCGAGCCGTTGTGCGTTGAGGATGTTGTCAATATTATTGAGTTGGAGAAGCCGGACGGTGTCATTGCCATCTTAGGTGGCCAGACTGCAATTAATCTGGCCGATCCGTTAAAAGAGTACGGCGTAAAGATTATCGGTACCGACTGTGCGGCCATCGACCGGGCAGAGGACCGTGATGAGTTCGAGCAGTTGCTTACGGAACTCAACATTCCCAGACCGAAGGGCTGCGCGGTGACCAATATTGAGGACGGTGTGAAAGCGGCAGAGGAGATTGGGTATCCGGTTCTTGTTCGTCCCAGCTTCGTTCTTGGCGGACGCGCCATGCAGATTGTCTCCAAGGAGAAGGATCTGCGTCACTATCTGCGTACTGCTGTTGAGGTGGATGTCGATAAGCCTGTATTGGTTGATAAGTACATTCGAGGTAAGGAGCTTGAGGTGGATGCCATCTGCGACGGAACCGACGTATTCGTCCCCGGTATTATGGAACTTGTGGAACGTACCGGTGTTCATTCCGGTGACTCCATCAGTGTTTACCCGCCTTTCAGCGTCTCGAAGAAGGTAAAGGATACCATCTTGGATTATGCGAAACGTCTCGGCCTTGGCATCGGAATTGTCGGCCTGTTCAATATTCAGTTTATTGTGGATTCGGAAGAGAATGTTTATATTATCGAGGTGAATCCCCGTTCTTCGCGAACGGTTCCGTTCCTTTCCAAGGCGACGGGATATTCCCTTGCCGATATGGCAACCAAAGCAATTCTTGGGGTATCGCTTAAGGAACAGGGCATTCAGTCGATCTATGCACCGGAGCGAAGCCGTTGGTGTGTAAAGGCACCGGCGTTCTCCTTTAGCAAGTTGAAGGGAATGGATTCTTACCTCTCTCCGGAGATGAAGTCCACCGGTGAGGCCATCGGTTATGACGATAAGATGCATCGTGCGATGTACAAGGCACTGATTGCTTCCGGCATCAAGCTTCTGAATTACGGTACGGTAATCGTATCTCTGGCAGACGAAGATAAGATTGAGGCAATGCCGCTCATCAAGCGTTTCTATGATATGGGCTTTAATATTGAGGCAACCTCTTTAACCGGTGAGTATCTGAAAAATTACGGAATTCGTGCCAAGATTCGTAAGAAACTTTCGGAAGGCTCCGAGGAGATTCTGGAGGCCATCAAGAGCGGTCATGTCAGCTACGTAATCAATACCCGCGCCATCTTAAGCGGTGTACATTATGAGGACGGTGTGGCGATTCGTCGTTGTGCAACGGAGAATAACGTAACGCTGCTTACTTCTTTGGATACGGTACGTGTGCTGTTAGACGTATTGGAGGAGCTTACGGTTACGGTTTCCACGATTTTCTGAGCCGGAAAAAGGACAGGAAACCCTTTTGGGAAAAAGTTATAAAAAAAATAAAATTTCTTGTTGACATGTTCCAAGAAAGGGTATATATTGAGTGCATAAAGCAAAGGCGCTTTGAGGAGATCCTCAGAGTGCCTTTTTCTTTTCCATATGTGATGATTCCATAGATCATCGATTGATTTCAAAGCAAAGGCGCTTTGTGTGTATTTCCTACACGCAAGGTGCCTATTTCATTTTGAAAGGAGAAATAAATATGGCAACAAAAATTCCTGAAATGTATGGAAGCATGGTTTTTAACGACAAGGTAATGCGTGATACTCTTCCGAAGGATGTGTACAAGGCATTACGCAAGACCATCGAGAATAATACTCATCTCGAGGCGGATGTTGCAAATGCGGTAGCAATTGCAATGAAGCAGTGGGCAGTAGAGAACGGAGCAACCCATTTCACTCACTGGTTCCAGCCGATGACCGGCATCACCGCAGAGAAGCACGACAGCTTCATTTCTCCTACTGCGAACGGAGAGGTACTGATGGAGTTCTCCGGTAAGGAACTGATCAAGGGTGAGCCTGATGCATCCAGTTTCCCTTCCGGCGGTCTGAGAGCTACCTTCGAGGCAAGAGGATATACAGCATGGGATCCTACCTCCCCTGCATTTATTAAGGATGGTACCTTATATATTCCCACCGCATTCTGCTCTTACAGCGGTGAGGCACTGGATAAGAAGACTCCGTTGCTTCGTTCCATGGAAGCATTAAGCAAGGAAGCCGTTAAGGTGATCAACCTGTTAGGCAATAAGGAAGTAACCGGCGTAAGCACCACCGTTGGTCCTGAGCAGGAGTACTTCTTAATCGATAAGGAAGACTACAAGAAGCGCCCGGACTTAATCTTCACCGGAAGAACTCTTCTCGGTGCGGTGCCTCCGAAGGGCCAGGAGATGGAGGATCATTACTTCGGAACCCTGAAGCCTCGTGTAGCAGCATTCATGCATGAACTGGATGAAGAGCTTTGGAAGCTTGGAATTCCCGCGAAGACGAAGCACAACGAGGTAGCTCCCGCACAGCACGAGCTGGCTCCCGTATTTGATACCACCAACGTAGCAGTCGATCATAACCAGTTAATGATGGAGATTATGAAGAAGATTGCTGAGAAACATGGTTATGTATGCCTGCTTCATGAGAAGCCTTTTGCCGGAATCAATGGTTCCGGTAAGCATAACAACTGGTCCATGAGCACCAATACCGGTGTGAACTTATTGGATCCCGGTAAGACTCCTGCAGAGAATACGCAGTTCTTAATCTTCCTTGCAGCAGTGATCGAGGCGGTTGACCGTTACGCAGATCTGATGAGATTGTCCGTAGCAAGTGCCGGAAATGACCACAGACTTGGTGCAAACGAGGCACCTCCCGCAATTATTTCCATCTTCCTGGGAGATGAGTTGGAAGCAGTTGTTTCCTCCATCGAGAAGGATACCTTCTTCCCGAAGACCGGTAAGGTTGCAATGGATATCGGTGCTACCGTACTTCCTCATTTTTTCAAGGATACTACCGATCGTAACCGTACTTCACCGTTTGCATTTACCGGTAACAAGTTCGAGTTCCGTTCCCTTGGTTCTTCCGCATCCGTTGCAGGCCCGAACATCGTTCTGAACACTGCGGTTGCCGAAGTATTAAGCGGTTTCTATGAGAAACTGAAGGATGTTGCTCCCGAAGAGATGGAGAGCGCAGCACACAACCTGATTAAGGAATCCTTACTTGCTCATGACAGAGTAATCTTCAACGGTAACGGTTACACGGATGAGTGGGTTGCAGAAGCAGAGAAGAGAGGCTTATACAATTACAAGTCCACTCCCGATGTTCTTCCTGTATTCGTAGCAGACAAGAACGTAGAGCTCTTCACCAAGCATCATGTATATTCCGAGACCGAGATTCATTCCAGATATGAGATTCTCTTAGAGAATTACGCTAAGACTCTTCATATCGAGGCAAAGACCATGGCAGATATGGTGAACCACATGTTCCTTCCTGCTGTATTGTCTACTCTCGATCAGGCAGTTTCTCTTGCAAATAAGAAGAAGAGCTACTGCGAAGGCTTATCCACCAAGGCAGAGGGCAAGACCATTCAGCTGATGACGGATGCAGCCGATGCATTAACCGATGCAGTGGAAGCACTTGAGAAAGATACCGAAACCGCAGAGAATATGGACGATGCACTTGCACTTGCTAAGTTCTATCAGGAGACGGTACTTGCAGATATGTCGAAGATTCGCGAAATCGCAGATGCGGTTGAGCCGAAGATTCCGGAAGAGCTTCTTCCTTATCCGACCTATTCGCAGATGTTATTCTACGTATAAGTCAATATCGAAATTCCTATTAACGCAAAGGCGCGTTTCTCACGGTGAGTGGGGAACGTGCCTTTATTTTCGGAAATTCCTTCCGAAGACAAATACAATCTTACAACCCGAAAGGAGAGATGCATTATGTTATTATCAACTGAATTTGCGTCAATCGAAGATTTATTTGGTGTTTGGTTCTTAATCGGTGCGGCCCTGGTATTCTGGATGCAGGCCGGATTCGCAATGGTTGAGGCCGGTTTCACCAGAGCCAAGAATACCGGTAACATTCTTATGAAGAACCTGATGGACTTCTGTATCGGTACCGTAGTATTCGTATTAATTGGTTTCAGCCTGTTACTGGGCGAAGATATGTTAGGAATCATCGGTAAGCCGGGATTCGATATCTTCACCGCTTACGGAACCGAGGACTTCAATACCTCGAACTTCGTATTTAACTTAGTATTCTGTGCTACCACCGCTACCATCGTATCCGGTGCCATGGCAGAGAGAACCAAGTTCTTATCCTACTGTGTATACT
>JAZQQG010000046.1:0-86566 GCA_045628945.1 Lachnospiraceae bacterium | reverse complement strand
GGAGATAGAATTATCGGATGAGCTAATTGAAAAGATAAGCAAATTTATTGATTTAAATAACTTTCAGAATGAACTCTTCAATATGGTAAAAAGCGCTAATAGTATTGAGGAAAGCTATGTAATTCATAATAGTGAAGCATAAGTAGCATAAGTGAGGATGGGGATAGAGTATTGGTTTTAATAGGCAGTGCTCATTTAACGCTTCTTAAGGAACTTATTGAAGCCAGCGATTATATGACGCTGGTAAAAATATGAATACATGAAGAAAAGGTGGCAATTTCGGGCGAATTATCCTGTGATAATGTTGTTGAACGATGCACCATTTTTGGCGGGTCGTTCAGGAAAAAGGGTAAGCATTTCCGCAACACATCATGCGTGTGTCCGTTTTTTGCTTTGCCCTTTATAGCTTGAATTCTTGCACTAAAAAAGCACCATGCATCCACTGCAAAGTGCTTTCTAATCATTCATCATGTCTAAAATGCTTTCACACATTTTACCAGTTTCTGTAACTTCATAGTTTTGATCAAATCCATTGATTTGCAATTCATCTGCAACACTATCTTCTATATTGCACATATCTTCTGAAGATAAATTTTCAAAATCCAACTTCAATCCAATTTTACCCATAAATTCTTTTTGTTCATTTGAGAATTTCGGCATATCATTCACCTTCCTGATATTTTTTCAATTTATCCTTACCAGTTTTCCATGTTGTAATGACATTTCCTGATTCAGGATTTATGTTCACGGTTGCTTTTTTTCCAATAAATCTTTGACTTTTTTGCCCTTTAGCATCAGTGTGAACATCACCAACATGTAGTGGTGATGTAAGGGCATTCTTCACATTTGTTGAACGATGCACCATTTTTGGCGGGTCGTTCAGGCGGCCGTGAACTCTTTCTTGCCCTTGATACACTCATAAAGGTAAGAAAGAACCCTATATGCAATTACATGGTAATCGTCTTTTGACATGCGATTCCTTTCAATGGAAAAGGCACCTGGGCAGACCCACTTATTTAGTATCCTCTTCAAACTTTATTCCATTGTTGCATTCTTCGGATTCATCAGCATTCATTGCTTCAAGCGGAATCCCTTTAGGAAATGCTTCACAGCAAGAAACTTTTATATCCGGATCATCAATATAATGTTTGCAAAAATCACATTTTGGTAAACTTAAACTCATTTTTTCCACTTTCCGAAGTATGATTCCACAATTACTTTAACAATTGCAGGAACCTCTTCATTATTTCGTACTCTTACAAATGCCTCGGCAAGCGCCTCATTGCCGGATTTGCGTTTGTCAGCATATCCCGATATTCCTTTTAGATACGCATACAATGATTCAACTTGATTGTACCTCGCTATGCACTGTGTTTCAGTGGTACAATCTTGATACAACATGCAATGCGCCATTTCATGTGCAAGATAATCTTCAAGTGATTTTCCTGCAAAGTGGCCATCTTCATACTTCTTTTGTATTCGTGATATGATTTTGTCGAAATCGGCATTTTCATTAATAACCATATCAACAACACCGTCATGTTGAACGATGCACCATTTTGGGCGGGGTGTTCAGGAAAGGTGTTTTTCCTTTCCTTTTAATCAAAAGGCACCCGGATAGGTGCATTAATTGCTTCTAAATTGTTCTATTTCCTTTTGCGTTAATTCACTCATGTATTTTTTCTTTTTCTGGCAATATTGACGAAGCAGCCTAAAGTTATACCTGGGCGCATTTTGCGGCATAGGTTCTGTGAGTTTTCCGTAGTTATCAAGTTCGCTACTTGTTACGATAGTATCTTCCATACAACTTTTCAGCTCCTCTCTCGTCTATTGCCATAATCCTTTCTTTAGGATTAACAACAAAAGCACCCATTTCTTTCTGATAATGCCATATTAAATCTGTTTTTGCCTTAAAATAAACAAATCCATCAAAACCATTTTCATAGCTTTGTTTTACTGATTCCGCAAGTTGAACGATGCACCATTTTGGGCGGGTCGTTCAGGGAAAGGCAGAAACCTTTCCTTTTTTCGTGCCTTATCAATATTATTTATTTCGTTTTTCTTTATAAACTTCGTAAATAACTCCATTGACATACCCGGCAGGAACCCTTGGAAAAATATCGCTAACATGCTGCCTTATTTCAGCATCGCTCCAATCCAATTGTCTGAACTCTTCTCTTCTTTTATCAAATTCTTCATAAGTTTTAATTTCCAGGAATGTTTCTTTCAATGTCATAATATAGCACCCTCAATCAGCCTTAAAACCCGATCCGATATCGTTTCGTGATTCATGTATTTTCTAAAAAGCTCCGAAATGCACTCGTACAAGTAATCGCTATTTATACGTTGAACGATGCACCATTTTTGGCGGGTCGTTCAGGGCAGCCCCACTCATTTAGTGTCTTCTTCAAACTTTATTCCGTTATTGCATTCCTCGTTTATATCATCGCTAAGTGTTACATACGGAATGCCATTAGGAAATGCTTCACACACGGAAATCTTCTTGTCATCATCATAATTATATTTTTTACAGAAATCGCACTTTGAAAGTTTTAAACTCATTTTCTCCACTTTCCGGTTGAACGATGCACCATTTTTGGCGGGTCGTTCAGGTACCTTTCTTTTGTGTACTAAAAATAATAAATTCAATTAATAAATTGCATTTTTATCGATGTGAATGAGTTCATCCCACTCTTTCCCCTCATCAAGGCACCACTCATAAAAATCGTCAACGTTATCCCTAAAGCGAGGCGGCATGAAAAATGTACATGGTAGATTATCAGATCCATACTTTTGAATGTATTTCCACATATTAGGGCATCGTTTTTTCATTTCATCAGTCATCACATAACTCACTTAATAAAAACCTCCGAATACAAAAATTCAAGAATCAAACCTCTTTCTGCTTCCAAAGTGGAATGTATTTCCCCTCTTTATACTCCTTGAAATGATGGCCGAGATATTCCTTTTCTTTGTTATACTCTTCAACAGTCATTCCTTTTCTAACAAAAGGATACTGCTTCATTATTGGATCCCAATCATCTATTGTTTCTTTATTTTCCATAAGAAATCATTCCTCCATTCGAGAAATCTTCAAGCGCAATGAATAGTGAAAAACTATATGATTTTCTTGAGAAAAGGTATTTTTTTCAAAGGGTAGATGCATACGAAGCCGATCAGCACGCATACTACGGAGTAAAGGAGCGCACTAATGCAAGGAGAGGGGATTGCAAAGTTCCAATGGAGACGATAATCCAGCACATTTCGGATCACGTCTTCGATGAGGTAAACGCCAAAAACACAGCTTCCCATGGCTTGTATCAGGGCATTTACCCGGTCGGAAGCGAAGCGGAGACCGTCCTTAGGACCACGCACCAGGGCGTAGAAGAGCGTTGCCATAGGAAATACAGAGACCGCAAGGAAGGTCTCGTTCCACAGACCGGTTATGTTGTGATAGAGCTCTCCGAAGAATACAGTAACCACAAGAATGCCCACCAGGAGTATGGCCGACAGACCGCGTTTGGCGAGAAACTTTGGTGAATAGCCCTGCTCCAGTGCATAACCCAATAAAGGGTAAAAAATGATATCGGCACAGAGAACCAGATTCACATTCATCGAATAGCCGGTCAGAATCAGAATTACGTTACAACCCATCAGGATTCCGCCCAGGACTGCGATGTAGCGATAATCTCCGGGCGCAAAGCTTTTGGCAGCGGCACGAAGCAGAGGAAGAACCAGCAGGTATCCAAGATAGGCCTTGAGGTACCAGTAGGGTTGAATGATGTTGTCTGCATACAGGATGCGGAAGAAATCCACAATATCGAAGCTTTCGCGAGTTGCGTAGCACAGTCGGACATACTGAAGCAGAGTGAAGAGGACCAGAACAAGAATCATTCTTAAGATTCGCTTTAAGAATAATTCTTTGTAGGTTTCTTCTTTGGGAATTAAAAGAGCACCGGAAATCATGAAGAACAGAGGAACCGCAATCTTGCAGAATATGGCAAGGGTATAGCTTGTAATTCCGGAAATACTGAGGGTAACGTTTTTGTATAAATCAAAGCCATGCTCTCTTGTGTGATTAAAGAGCACTAGAATAATGGCAAGGATTCTCAAGATTTCGAGATGTATTTTCGTTTCTTTTTGTCGCATAGTTCCCATGTTCTTTTGACCTATAATCATAATTTTTTCCGTAGAATCTTCTATCGTCGCAGCATCACCACAAGTATATCCGCGGCATTATATAGTGTCAATGTTATTCATTCGTTAAGCGCAGGCTCATCTCGGATTGGTTGATAAACCACATTAAAAAAAGTATAATAATAGGGGCTTTGAGCATCTATCCTATATATATCAATTGAGGGGTAACATTTTGAAACAGAATGACAACAAGTATGTAACAGATCGAAAAATTGGCTATGATTTTCTGAGAATATTTGCCGTGTTTGCGGTAATCATTCTCCATGTCGTGGCTTCCAACTGGTACCTGGTGGACTGGAATAGTACGGAGTGGATGAGCTTTGTTATTTTTGATGGACTGGTACGTTGGGCTGTTCCTGCTTTTGTGATGATAAGTGGTGCAATGTTACTTGCCCGAGAGATTCCCGTTAAAACAATCTATACGAAGTACATTTTGCGAATGGTTATTGCTTTTCTGGCATGGAGTACTTTTTATGCAATCATGGATTATCGAAACGGACAGAGCCTGCCTAATGCAGCCTTGAATGTGGTGACAGGCCATTATCATATGTGGTTTATTTGGATGATCATCGGGTTATATGCCTGCATTCCATTGCTTCAAGCGATTGCCCGTAGAGAACAGCTGCGAAAGTATTTTCTGCTGTTATCTTTTTGCTTTGCCTTTGTGATTCCACAGTGCTTATCTGTGATTCGTGATTTTGGGCCAGGTGGATTGAGTAAGGTCGTGCAAGCGATTCGTGTAGACCTAAATAGTCTGGATTTATCTATGGTCATGGGGTATTCATTCTATTTTGTGCTGGGATACTATATGGATTCTATTGAAATAAGCAGCAAAAACCGCCGCATTCTGTATTGCCTGGGGGGCTTGGGGGCCGTGATGACGATTCTATTGAATTGGGGCGTTTCCGTTCGTACAGGAGGACCGAATAGCTATTACAGTAGCAGTTTTACCGTCAATGTTTTTCTGGAGAGTTTAGCACTTTTTGTGTTATTTAAGTATTGCCGATGCAGAGCCGGTTTGAAGAGGACACTGGTCGTCCGGTTGTCGAAATATAGCTTTGGTGTCTATCTTGTGCATGCGTATATTATGGAACTCCTGATTCAATGGGGGATGACCTCGGTGATGTGGAATTCGTTCATCGCTGTTCCGGTTATGGGAATTGTCATTTTCCTTTTGTCGTACATAATATCATGGGTGTTGCATATGATACCCGGGATTAGGAAATATCTGGTATGATGGTTCAGCTGCCAGGTGAACTTCTCTGCTCGGAATACCTTATTTTACATTATAGATTAACTATGTTACATAAAAATAAGAGGGCTGCATTACTGCAACCCTCTTTTTTCAAAGCTGTTCGTTTTTTAATCTTCGAAGATCATTTCCCAATTGCCGTAAAGAGGAAGAGGACGCAGGTTCTCCGCCTCCATATCGACTACGAGATGGTCTTCTTCTTTTTCAAGAATCAGGCATAACTGGCCGTCGCGTACTTCGATGATGTCCAGATAGGCTTCATAGACGGAAACCCAGGAATATCTGCTCATGCGGCCCAAATAATCTGCGTAGAAGGACTGGTCGTTCAGATCTCCGTAGATGATGGATACGACATAGACCACATCGGTGTTCATGTCATAGTCCATGAATACGACGTCTCTGGAGCGCTCGCCCGTTTCGCGGTTGTCGTATTCCAGGTAAAGGATTAATTCCTTGTCGTCGTCCAGATCGTAATCATAGTACATATAGTCGTAGGTATAATAATCCTCCGTTAATGCTTCGGATTCCTGAACGTAGGTCGCAACATTCTTAATTAGCTTGTTGTAAGCGGCAACCTTACCGGCCTTGTCACCGGAAAAAGAGCCGTTTGCATCGAATGCGATGGGCTGCTCGGAATCCTTCTTGCCGGACTCGTCGGTGTTACCCGTGTTGTCTGCATCGCTTGTGTTGTTGGAATTCTCCTGCTCAATCTTGCTATCATTCTTGTTCTTGTTGTCGGAAGCTTCGCCGCAAGCCGTTAAGCCCAGGGCCAGCATCATAACAGCAGCAGTTAATAAGAATCTCTTTCTCATTCTTGACCTCTTTTCTTGATTTCTTTCTTGTATGAATTGTGTTTTGCTGTTGAAATCGTTTCTATTTTAGTCAGTTGCACGGAAATATACAACATTTTTATTTTGTTCTGTTTTTATCGTTGTACACTTTTTGGCATTTTACATCTATTTAGTTGCTTTTGTATCTTTTTGTTGTACCCGGGGAAAAGAGAATGTACAACAAAATATCATTATCTGGAAGGAATAGAGGTATTTTGCGCTCGGGAAGCTAAAAAATGTACAACAAAAGAAGAGAAACAGGCAAGAATTGTTGTAATCAGCCGGAATAACCGGCGAGAAAAAATTGAAACGGAATGACGTAGAGCCTTGTCGAATCGTACCGAATTCCGATAAAAAAAGAGAGAGAACTATTCGTTCTCTCTCTTTTTTCATCGGAATGACGCGATTCGAACGCGCGACCTCTACGTCCCGAACGTAGCGCTCTACCAAGCTGAGCCACATTCCGTCAGTGTTTCCGAGCAATCTCGGTAACGACCAAATAAGATAATACAATATCAGAACGGGAATGTCAAATATCTTCCGAAACTTCCTCGGAATCTGTCTGCTGCCGGAGACCTTGGGAAGTGTCTGTCTGTGCCGGAAGGGCTTGGCGTGCCACCTTGCAAAAGCCCAGACTTACAAGAGCATAAGCAATCAGGCATGCGGTTCCGCCGACAAGCATGCCCCCGAGGATGTCGCTGGGATAATGCATCATGAGGTACATACGGCTTAGTCCCATGAGGACGACGAAAATCCAGGCGGTCCAGCTGACCTTACGGTTGCCGTGAAGAACGATGGCGGTCATTGCGGCCATGGTGCAGGTGGTATGTCCGCTGGGAAAAGAGAACTCCGGATCCATCACCGATCCGACCTGAGCCCACCAGATATGATAGATTCCGCTTGCATCAATATAAGGACGGGGACGTGCGATGATTCCCTTGATGGTAAGGTTTGTGATAATGGCTCCGAAGGCGATTCCCAAAAGACCGGTCAGCCCGCAACGAAGGATCTGACAGGCAGCGGTGTAGCGGCCGTCGGGTCCCATAAGGACGGGCAGATTCTTACGACGAAGGGTAGTCATGCGAATACCGCCGACGGCCATTAATGCGGCCATCAGAAGCAGCATGCAGATTCCGTCTTCGGCAAAAAAAGTAATAAATCTCCAGAAATAGGTAGCAATATAATTCGTATCCTCGCCCATCCGGTGCATCATGTGAAGACCCGCATAGTCGAAGTCGTGGAAGGTCGTATTCAGCCAGTCGGCGGCAGGAGATAATAGCATAAGATTCCTCTTTTCCTCCGTCACAAAATGACGGATAATAGAAACAGTATCATTTTACTGTATCTTCGAAAAATTTGCGAGGTCATTATGAAAAAAGTATCCGGTTATATTTTTACCCCGGAGGGGGACTTTCGCTACGGCGAGGTTCAATATGCGGACGGTCGAATTCAGGAAGTGAATTACACGGATGAGTCCTGCGGAGGTTGTGAGGAACCGCTTATGATTCTTCCGGGTCTTGTGGATCTGCATCTTCATGGGGCAGCCGGCGCGGACCTGTGCGACGGAAGCACGGAGTCGATTCAAAGGATTGCCGAGTATGAGGCGAGCCGTGGAGTGGCGGCCTTTTTGGGAGCCACGATGACGCTTCCCAAGGAGGAGCTGATCGGGATTCTGGATGCGGTTCGGGAATACGGGAAGAAGCAAGAATCGGAGGATTCGACGAAGGCAGGTCCCGGGAGTGCCGTTTCTGCGGCGAAGCTGCTTGGCGTGTGTCTGGAGGGACCGTTTCTGGATGTGCGTAAAATCGGAGCGCAGAATGCGGCGGCAGTAATTCCACCGGATGTTAAGCTTGTGCGACACCTCCAGGAGCGGAGTGAAAACGCCATTCGTGTAGTAGTCGTGGCACCCACGGATTCTGTAGAACCCCGTAATTTTGTGCGTGAGCTGGAGAGCCTTGGCGCCCTGGTAAGTCTGGGCCATACGGCGGCGACTTACGAGGAAACGAAGGAATGGATTGCAGCCGGTGCACATCATGGGACGCATCTCTATAACGCGATGGATGCTATACGGAATCGGGAGCCGGGAGCGGCAATGGCATTGCTTCTTGATGCCGGGACGGATGTGGAAATCATTGCGGACGGAGAACATCTGCATGATGCAATGGTGGAGGCCACCTTCCGAATGAAACGCGATCATGTCATCTTAATCAGCGACAGTTGTCAGGCGGTCGGAATGCCGGACGGGGACTATACGCTGGGCGGTCACCCGATTGTGAAAAAAGGAACGCGGGCCACTCTTGCTGAGAATCCGGCCACCCTCGCAGGAAGCGTTACCGATCTCTATGATTGTATGGTGCATTGTATTCATGCGGGAATTCCTGCGGCGCAGGCTATCTTCGCGGCCACTCGGAATCCGGCCCGAAGCCTTGGCGTGCAGGACGATTACGGCACAATCGAGGTCGGCAAAAAGAGCATGCTGTTAATGGTCGACGGGGACTGGAGACTGCGCAGGGTACTCATGTAGTATTGAATACTACGTGTACTATAGTATTGAATTTTTTTGGAGTTTCTTGTACAATAAATCTGGTATGACGCAGAAGACAATCTATTACACGGACGAACTGAATGAAGAATTTTCGGAGGCGAAGATTCAGGCCAAGAGAATCGACGGACACTACCGTTATGGTGGTACCTTCCTTCGTCCGCTCGGTCGCGGACTCCTCTATCACGCCATCGTGAAGCCCCTTGCCCGAGTTTGGTTAAAGGTAAAATTCGGACATCGGATTGTAGGCGGGGAAGTGCTGAAACCCTACCGTCACAAGGGCTATTATCTTTTTGGCAATCATACGAATCCGGTTGCGGATGCCTATATTCCGACGATGTTATCTTTTCACAAGGGGACCTTCGTCATCGTGCATCCGGCGAACGTATCGATGCCGGTGTTGGGGAAACTTACGCCTTCCCTCGGTGCCGTGCCGCTTCCGGATGACAAGGATGCGACCAAAAATTTCCTGGCGTACCTGCATCAGCTGATTCAGGACCATAAGAGTGTCACCATCTATCCGGAGGCGCATATCTGGCCCTATTACACGAAGATCCGGCCTTTTGGAAAGGATGCGTTCCGCTATCCGATCAAAGAGGGCGTGCCGGTCTTCTGCTTCGTGAATACGTATCAGAAGCGAAAACATCGTAAGACGCCCCGCATCGTGACCTATGTGGACGGACCGTTCCTTCCCGCAGAAGGCATGGACGGAGCCGATAAGCGACAGGAGCTTCGTGACCGCGTATACAACCGCATGGTTGAATTCTCTGAACATAACAATGTGGAGTTGATTCATTATGAACGACATTAATCTTCTTTTTTGTGGAAATGATAAGGTATTCGACGGTGTGCTGACCTGCATGCTTTCGATTATGAAGCGTACCACAACGAAGCGACCGTTCCATGTCTTCATCATGTCGATGGATGTGTCGCATATCAAACCGGAATATGTTCCCATCTCCGGGAAGCAGATTGCTTTTTTCGACGAGGTGGTCAAAAAATACAATCCCGACAGCCGCGTGACTTATTTGGACGTGACGCCCATCTATCAGGCGGAATTTGCCGGAAGCCCGAACGAGGGATGTTATTGTTCTCCCTACACCCTGCTTCGTCTTTTCCTGGATAAGGTGGAGGCGGTGCCGGATAAGATTCTCTACCTGGATGCGGATATCATGTTTAACCGCGATATTACGCTCCTCTATGACCAGGATGTGGAAGGCTATGAGTATGCTTCCGCAAGAGATCACTACGGCAAGTACCTGACCCATCCGAACTACATTAACGCCGGGGTACTGCTTTTCAATATGGCCAGATGTCGTGAGACCGGCCTCTTTGAGAAGGCGCGTACGCTTATCAAGACGAAGAAGCTTGTGTTTGCCGATCAGAGCGCAATTTTCCGCAGCACAACGCGTAAAAAGATGCTGCCTCAGCGTTACAATGACCAGAAATTCCTGCACAAGCACACGGTGGTAAGACATTTCTCTAAGCGTTTGTTCTGGCTGCCGTATCCGCATACCGACAATATTAAGCAGTGGCATGTGGATCGTGTGCATAAGGTGTTCCGCTACACTGCCTTTGATGATATTTTTGAGGAATACCTCGCCTTAAAGGAGACTTATCTTCATGAATAGAAAAGAATTATTAAGATCACTCATCCAGAAGAGAAGAAACGACATTCCCGTGTTTTTTTCCCTCGACAACGGATACGTGAAGTATTTCCTTGTCTGCCTGAATTCGTTGATCGCACATTCCAACGCCAAACATAATTATCTGATTCATGTTCTGCATACAGACATCTCTGAGGAGAACCAGGCCATCATCAAGAAGCTGGAGCGTTCGAACATCACGATTTCCTTTCATGATGTGACGGACTCTCTGAAGACCATGCAAAAGAAGATGGCTCTTCGCGATTACTATTCGTTGTCGACCTATTACCGCGTGTTTATTCCGGATATGTTTCCGGAGTACGATACGGTGCTCTACCTCGACTCCGATACGATATTAATGCAGGATGTGGCGGAGTTCTTCCGTTACCGTTTGGGAGAGTACTATGTCGGTGCCGTGAGCGATGTGTTGATTCGTACGAATCCGATGTTTGGCGACTATGCCGAAAAAGTGCTGGGAATCTCCCGCGTGTCCTATTTCAACGCAGGTGTTCTGTTAATCAATAGCGAGCTGTTTCGCAAGCAGCACATGATTAATAAGTTTAAGACACTGCTTAAGATGTACTCTTTTGTCGTGGCACAGGATCAGGATTATCTGAACATTCTGTGCAAGGACCACGTATTATGGCTGGATGCTACTTACAATGTGCAGATGGCGGAGAGTGAGGAGCGTCCTTTAGAGAGTTTACATCTGGTACACTACAATTTCGCTGAGAAGCCCTGGCATAATAAGGATGTGAAATACGCCGAGCAGTTCTGGAAGCATGCGGTGGGAACGCATTACGAGGAACTTCTGGTGCAGGAGTACGAAGATTACCCCGAGGAAAAGAAGATTCGGGATCGCCAGGCCGGACAGAGCCTTCTGGATCTGGCAATCAGCGAGATTCATAAGGAAGACAATTACTACAACCTGTATGTCGAGCCGAAACATCTGACGAGAGCAGAGATTCTCGAGAAGATTGAGAGCTTGGAGAAGTCCGGTATCTTCGATCAGGATGCGGAGAATGACCCGCCCGGAAGAGAGCTGATGCCGAACGAAGTGGATTATATGCGCAAGAGCTGGAATGCAAAGATGCGCTCCCGCTATGCGTTCCGTGTGGCGACGATGTTCGTGAATAACTTAATCAAGCAGAAGCAACTGGTGATTAAGGAGGTGCGCGGTATGGAGCACCTTGCGAACCTGTCAAGCGGTGCGATTATTACCTGTAACCACTTTAATCCTTTTGACAGCTTTGCAATGCAGCTTCTCTATAACCGAAGCGGCCAGCGAAAAAATCATCGCGGCTTCTATCGAGTGATCAACGAGACAAACTACACGTCGTTCCCGGGCTTCTATGGGCTGTTAATGCGTAACTGCAATACCCTGCCCTTGTCCTCCAATCCGGCGACGATGATGAAATTCATGCTGGCAACGAATACCTTGCTTCAGCAGGGGAACTTTATCCTAATCTATCCCGAGCAGAGTCTCTGGTGGAATTACCGCAAGCCGAAGCCTCTTAAGAGCGGTGGCTTTACCCTCGCTGTGAAGGCCAATGTGCCGGTGCTTCCCGTATTTATCACCATGGAGGACACGGATACGATGGACGGAGACGGATATCCGGTTCAGGCATACACGATTCATGTGGCGGAGCCGATCTATCCCGATAAGTCGAAGAGCCGTCCCGAGAATGTGAAGGAGATGCTTCTGAAGAACTACAATGTTTGGAAGCAGATTTATGAGGATTTCTATGGGATTCCGCTTACTTACACCTGCGGGGAAGTGAATCCTGACGGAACCTTTAAATCCTCCGGGGAGTAATATTGATTTTGCTATGTTGGAACTTCCGTGCTGAATCATGTGATGGCAAGGCGCCGCGGGGACGAAGATTCTTCGCTGGTGGCCTTCCCATACGCATTCTTTGAATGCATCGGAAGGCAGGGTAGCAAAAAATAAAATAAAAAGCGTGTGAAATGCATCAACATTTCACACGCTTTTTTGTTACTGGGCTATCAGAGCTTCTCGAAGCGATTCCAGAGGTTGCTCTCACTGACGACATGCTTGCCGCCGTCGTTCTCTAAAATGATCCAGTCTCCGGAATTAATGAATACCCGGCCTCGTTTGCAATTAATGTAGGGGCACATGATTCCCTTTTCCGTCTCAATCTGAACGGTACTCTCTGAGAAAACATGGGCGTTGGTTACTACATCCGCAACCGTTGCAAATCCGTCTTCCAGACCTTTACCGGGCTCGTATAATATTGCCGTTGCCTCCAGGGGTCGTCTTTTTACCTTGAATTCCATAAGCAATCCCTCCTTTTTATGTGAAGCTTCCTTTGTTTCCAACTCTATTATACCGCATTTTTGCGGTTTTGGGTGGAATTTACGCGAAAAAGGGGAAAGCCTATGCCGAAAAAGGCACGTCGGATTATCGAAACAGAATCCACAAGCCAAGCAGGGCCGCAAACAGTGCGGGAATCGAGATTCGAACACCGTAGGAGATATATTTGCGGAAACTGAAATCGATTCCGAGGCGTTTCAGAATTCCTGCCCACATGATGCCGGCCAAGGCTCCGAGAGGGGTGAAAAATGCACCCAGATTCGAGCCGATGATTGCGGCGTAGACGGCGGGAAGCTTGGAAACGGTGGTAATCTGGCCGGTGATGGAACCGAAGAGCACCGCCATCGGAATGTTGTTCATTACGTTTGCCACCAGAAAGGACGAGGCACCATACTGAAGAATCACTGCCGAGGAAGCAGCACCTTCCGGGCCCGTAAGCCACTGTTCAAGGAGTGTTGATACTCCGTGGTTCTCAAGCGCCAGCACAAGAAGGAACATCGAAATGACAAAAGGAATCAGCTCCCAGGGCAGACGATGCAGGGTGTGCCGAAGAATGTGCGGCTCACTTTTTTTATGGGTAAGCATCGGAAAAAGACCAATCCACAGGAAGAGGCTGACCGCAAAACATAAGGTAATCAGCCACATCTCAAGCTTCAGATACGAGGACAGCACCAAAAGAACGGTACACAGACCCAAGTGAAGGACACCGACGCGCACAAGCCAGGGGTAGCGAATGGTGGCCTCGGAAGAGATGGGGCTCATGGGGGTATTCAGTTCCCTGCGGAAAATCAGACGAAGCAGCAGATATGCAATCACTCCGGCAAACACGGTCGGAAGAGCCATTCGCGCGACATAGGCTCCGAAGGTGATTCCGGCGGAGGTGGCCAGATAGATATTGGTTGGATTGCCGATGATCAGTGCCATACTCCAGGTATTGGCCGCAACGAATTCGCCGAAGAGATACGGAATCGGATTGATGCCTGCATTTTTGGCAAAATAGCAGATGAACGGCGTAAAGGTCAAGATGATAATATCATTACTCGTGAAAACCGTCAGAATCGAAACGAGCAGATAGAGCACAAGGAAGAGCTTCTTCTGGCTGGAACGGGCAAAGAGAATGGCACGCCCTGCCAGGAAACGAAACATCCCCGCCTCATCTAAGAAGATGGAGAGACTGGTCATGGAGAGGAAAAGCACCAGGATTTTCAACGGATTGATGCTTCCGGTCGCGGTAAGCCCGGTCCAGACCTCGGTCGGAGACAGAAGCCCAAGACAGAGCAAGAGAATCGCCCCTAAGACAGGTGCATACCAGTAGAGAATCAGCAGTCGGTGTCTTCCGATGCGGATTCCGGGACTTGTCAGAATAATGGTAATCAGAGCCACGCACACACACGCGGTCAATACGATAACGGGAATCATGTCTACCTCCGAGAACTCAGACTTCTCTCGGTGAGTTATTATATTCCAACTTGTGTCAAAAAACAATTCAGGGTTTCATCTGTTCGGTAGGTGTGATACTATAAAAACACATTATATGGGAAGCCGGACTCTATAGAGAGGAAGGCGTCGGGTGGCTCTGGGAGGCATGGATGGAAGGATACAGACCGGGTGATGAGTGTGCGAAGTGTGGAGGACGATGCTGCAAAGAGCATGGCTGTTCTCTGGCGCCCTCGGATCTGCTGCGTGCTCTGGGCGTGTCGTCAGGGGATTCCTTCGAAGCCTCCGAGGCAGGCGTTTCCCGCGATGCACTTTTGAACCTGCTACAAGACGAAGACGGTCTCTATGCGATTGATCGGGTAAGCGGACCGAAGGGCGCATTCTTTTTTATGAGGATGCGACATAAATGCTATACCTTCGTGGGAGTGGATGCCATGGGAGAATGTATCGCACTTACGGAGACCGGCTGCAGACTCTCCTTCGAGGAACGTCCTCAGGGCGGTCGATTCTTAAAAAGCGCACCGGATTATCATTGCCGCCAGGAATACGATATCGAAAGAATGCTCGCAGACTGGGAGCCCTATCAGGGGCTTCTTCAGGCAATCTACACGGAGTATGAGAGAATATTTACGGAGGACGGAACCTTCGATCGTTGCGATGAGGCGTACTTTGCACGGTTGCGTGCCATGCATACAAGGAAAAAACAATGATGGATAGTACGAAATTTCAAAAGCTGCCGCATCATAGGCGGAGCGGAACTCTATATGAAGATAATCCGGAATCCTATGCGTATGGACTGAGTTTCTATAAGCTGGCGTGGTTATTTGTCCTGGGAAGTGTCATGGGGTGTCTGGCGGAGACCTTATGGTATCTGTATCTGCGCGGACATCTGATGAGCCGTCGGGGCGTGTTGATCGGACCCTTTAGCCCGATCTATGGCGTGATGATGGTGCTGGTTACCCTGTTACTGTATCGAGTGCGCCGTAAGAACGGATGGATTCTCTACTTCTCCAGTATGGCGTTGGGAACCGGCTTTGAGTATATGTGCTCCTGGTTAATGGAGCATGTTCTCGGAACGAAATCCTGGAGCTATGTCAATAAGGCCTTTAATCTGAACGGCCGCGTCTGTCTGCAGATGAGTATTCTGTGGGGAGTGGTCGGATTTCTCTACATTCGTCTGGTTTATCCGCTCATCAGTCGAACCATTGAGAATTTCAAACCGAAATTCGGGAAGATTGTCGGAACGGTTTTGTGTATATTTCTTCTATTGGATTGTTTTTTCTCTCTCGGGGTATCCCTTCGACAGACCGGTCGCAGAGAGGGAAGAGCGCCGCGAAACTCTATCGAAAAATGGATCGACCGGGTCTATACGGATGAGGTCCTTAAGGAGATTTACACGGAGATTCGTGTGGTAAAAAAATAGAGAATTCGCAGGAAACCGCAGAACAGGATACAAATTCGACAACTTTTTCGAAAATGTTTTCGGAACAGTAGACAAATGCCGCAAACTTGCTATACTGAATGTACGATGTAGTACCATAGTACTATATCGAAATTCAACAGAAGGGAGTGGCGATAAATGGCTGATAAGAAGCATGTATTGATTATTGATGACGATCCGTTAATGCTTCGTCTGATTCGTACCTATCTGCAGGATGAATACAATGTCACCATCGTGAACTCCGGTAAGAGTGCTCTCCAGTTTCTGGATAAGCACACTCCCGACATTATTCTGTTGGATTACCTGATGCCCGATGAGGACGGCGTTGAAACGATGAAGAACATCTATGCACGAGAGGAGTGCAAGATGATCCCCATTGTATTTATCACCGGAATGAATCATCCGGAGCGAATTAAGGATTCGGTAAGCGAATCCCTTAAGAACCAGACCTTCGGTTATCTTGTGAAGCCGATTGAGCAGGAGAAACTGTTAGATACGTTAAAGACGTTAGGCTAAGGATTGTAATCTATGAAGAAGATAGGATACTGTGTCAAAAATGCACAGTATCCTTTTTTGTTCTTTTTCGATAAGATATGGGTAAGTGAGTGGGGCGGGAGCAGACGGCCTTGGCCGAAGAAAGCAGAGTGCCCCGGGAGGTGTTATGAAAAGAACGAAAAAAATTACCGCATTCCTGTTAGTGATGCTGTTAACCGTCGGAATGCTTGGTTGCGGCGGCAAGAAACAGAATAATACCGGGAAGCCGGGAACCGAGCAGGGGACGGAAGCCGGCGGAATCACCGAGGAGGCAACCGGCGGTTTTCACGTAAGCGGGAATCAGTTGTTGGATGCCAACGGCAATCCTTTTGTGATGCGCGGAGTCAATCATGCGCATACCTGGTTTAAGGATAAGGCCGCTGTGGCGCTGAATGCGATTCAGGAAGCGGGTGCCAACTGTATTCGTATTGTTCTTTCCAATGGAGAAGAGTACAATGTGGATTCCCTTAAGGCGGTCAGCGCTTTGATCAGTGCCTGTGCCAATCGCAACATGATTGCGGTGTTGGAGGTGCATGACGGTACCGGCTCCAATAAGATTGAGATGGTCGAAAAGGCCGTGGATTACTGGATCGAGATTAAGGAAGCCTTAATCGGCAACGAAGCCTATGCGATTCTGAATATCATCAATGAATGGCAGGGAAGATACAATCAGAGCGATTACGAAAGTGCTTATACCGATGCGGTAAAGCGCCTTCGTGAGGCCGGAATCAAGAATACGATTATGATCGATGCCGGCGGCTGGGGGCAGACGGCCAAAAGTATTGCAGAATGCGGACCGGCAATTCTTGAGGCAGATCCGGACGGCAACACGATGTTCTCGATTCATATGTACGGCACGGCCGGTAAGGATGCCGCTACGATTCAGAAGAATATCGACAATGCTCTGGAGGCCGGCTTATGCGTCTGCATCGGTGAGTTCGGCTACAAGCACACGGACGGCGATGTGGATGAGGATTTCCTCATGCAGTACTGCGAGGAGAAAAAAATCGGTTATCTGGCCTGGAGCTGGATGGGGAACGGCGGAAACGTCTCCTATCTGGACCTGACCAGCATGTGGGACGGAAGCCGACTTTCCGAGGAGTGGGGCGAGAAGATTGTCAACGGAGAATACGGTCTGAAGGCAACTGCGGTTCCCTGTACGGTTTTTGATACAAAAGAGTAGTTTTTTGCAGGTCGAATTATGACCTTGGAACAAGGAGAAACAGGAGGAAAAGAAGAATGGTTAAGCATGTAATTCTGTGGAATCTGAAGGATGAGTTATCCGCAGAGCAGAAAGAAGAGGTTAAGGCCGGAATCAAGGCAGGTTTGGAAGGATTGAAGGGACAGATTCCCGGATTGTTGGATATTCATGTTCATACGAAGGGACTTCCTTCTTCGAATGCCGATGTGATGTTAGATTCCTCTTTTGAGAGCGAAGAGGCTCTGAAGGGATATGCGGTACATCCTGCACATGTTGCGGTAGCGGATACGAAGGTTCGTCCTTTTACCAAGAGCCGCGTGTGCTTGGATTACGAGGCATAGAAAAACGAAAAGTCCGAGATGGACGAAGTGCTCAGAATCAAAAAAAGAACAGGAGATAGTGAGAATGCGTAAGAAAATCGGCTCTGTGATAGTGGGCCTTATGATGATGAGTCTGTTAGGGGGATGTGGCGGTTCGGACAATGCCAAGGATCTTCCTGCGAGTATGAAACTTCCCGCAGAGGTGAATCCGGTGCAGGTGGGAGCCGAAGAGGATGAGACAGACCTTCCGAAAGCGGAAGATACGGAGGAGAAGCCTTCCGCAGGTATTCCTGTTGAGGAGACGACACCGGAGGTTCAGTGCAACATTGCTGTGATTTCCTATCTGTTGTATGAGAATTTCGAAGAACAGATGAATGAGAAGGACGCGAGTGTGGGGAAGTTCTTTGCGTATTGGGTCGATGAGGACGGTTTCGGAGAATACCTACGCATGACATACAGTCGGACAGCCAACGAATATACAGACCGTGGAGAGACCTGGGACTATGAGATGAAAAGACAGGTTGTGGATGCTGCTTTTGATGAAATCCAGCTGATTGGATTTGGATATGATAGCGTAACAATTGCCTGCTACTCGAAGGTAGCAATGGATTCCGGGCGTAACTATCCGATTTGGAAGTATGTACTGGATACGGAACAGAATCCGAATGCCAATGAATTCACCTGTTTCCAGGGCAAAGAAAACTATCATTACTCCTGCGATAGTATGACGGGTAAACTTACGGTTACCGCTCCCGATGGAAAAGATTATCATTTCACCCACTACTATTTGAGTGATTCTGCGGTAGCATTGGATCGTAATGAATTCGTGGACGCTTTGCAAACGACATATTCGCATTGGAATATTCCGTATGATTTCATTTGTGAACTGGAATATGCACTTCCCCAAATGGGCTTCGCGGGACCGGACAGTACTTTCAACTATGAGTATATGGAATTGGTTGTGGAGAATGAATTGTCGGGAAGCGGATACGGACAGCTGTGGGGGCGTACCGCTGCAGGTGCTGCGGGATACAAGGATTACTTCAGCTGGAGTGTGGATGAACAGAATTCACAGATTACCTTCACGGACAAAAGCAATACCTACACCATGAACTATTACTTTGTGGATTGCAACAGCGTATATCTGTCGGATAATTTCGGCTATACCTTTTATATGACTCGTATAGAAGAGTAATTAGCGAAAGAGGTGGTCGACGGACTCGTTCCAGGAACGGCCGTAACAATAGGCTCCCAGGATGAAAAAGAGAATCATGGACACCGCGATGAGCAGTCCCAAAACCGAGGTGATCAGTCCGGCGATTCCCATCTGCTTTAAGCGAGTCTGCTGTATGGCGAGAAGGGAGAATACCAGTCCGATGATTCCGAAAATCAGTGCGATCCAGGGATTAAAAAAGAATACAAGAGAGAATACTCCCATGATCATTGCGACAATCGGGCGGGAAATCGGTTCGTAATTGTTGTTCATGCCTTCCATGGGGTCTCCTTTGCAGTGGGATGTAAGCCTTAGTGAGAAGCCGGATTCCTTTCTACGGCTGAGGGGCAATCGCATATTCTTTTTTACAATAGCATATTCGCAAGAAAAGTCAAATCGCATGTAGAATCTCAGTTCTTTTTATGATACAGTATTTAAGTACGAGTATGTACAAATGGAGGATATCACATGAACAATCTTGAACTGCAAAAGCAGGCCAACGAGGTTCGTAAGGGCATCGTTACCGCTGTTCATAGCGCAAAGGCCGGACATCCCGGCGGATCTCTGTCTGCAGCAGATTTATTTACCTATCTCTATTTCGAGGAGATGAATATCGACCCGAAGAATCAGAAGGCTCCCGAGCGTGACCGTTTCGTTCTTTCCAAGGGTCATACCGCACCCGGTCTGTATTCCGCACTTGCACATCGCGGATATTTCCCGGTGGAGGATCTTACAACGCTTCGTAAGCTGGGATCCTATCTGCAGGGTCATCCCTGTCTTCAGCATGTTCCCGGTGTTGATATGAGCAGCGGTTCCTTAGGCCAGGGAATCAGTGCTGCTGTCGGCATGGCATTGAGTGCGAAGTTAGACGGCAAGGAATATCGTACCTACACCTTACTCGGTGACGGTGAGATTCAGGAAGGTCAGGTATGGGAGGCAGCGATGTTTGCCGGCCATCGTAAGCTGGATAACCTGGTAGTGATTGTGGATAACAACGGTCTGCAGATTGACGGAAATGTTGCAGATGTATGTTCTCCTTATCCGATTGATAAGAAGTTCGAGGTATTCAACTTCCATGTAATCAACATTGACGGACACAATTTTGATGAGATTCGTGCAGCCTTCAAGGAAGCGCGGGAGACCAAGGGTCAGCCGACCTGTATTATCGCGCATACCACCAAGGGCAAGGGCGTATCCTTTATGGAGAACCAGGCTTCCTGGCATGGTGTTGCTCCCAATGACGAACAGTACGAGATTGCTATGGCAGATCTTGAGAAAGTAGGTGCCGAGTTATGTCGATAGATATGAGTAAGAAGATTGCAACCAGAGAGAGCTATGGTAATGCTTTAGTCGCAATGGGTGAGAAGTATCCGAACCTTGTGGTTCTGGATGCCGATCTGGCAGGCGCTACCAAGACCTCGATTTTCAAAAAAGCATTCCCGGAGCGCCACATCGATTGTGGTATTGCGGAAGCGAATATGGTGGGCATCGCCGCAGGACTTGCGACCACCGGTAAGATTCCCTTCGTATCCTCTTTTGCCATGTTCGCTGCCGGACGTGCTTTCGAGCAGGTACGTAACTCCGTAGGATATCCTCATCTGAATGTTAAGATCGGTGCTACCCACGCAGGTATTACCGTAGGAGAAGACGGTGCGAGCCATCAGTGCAACGAGGACCTTGCCTTAATGCGAGTTATCCCCGGCATGGTAGTAATCTGCCCCTCCGATGATGTGGAAGCAAAGGCTGCCGTAGAAGCTGCCATTCAGCACGACGGTCCCGTATATCTTCGTTTCGGTCGTGCCGCTGTTCCTGTAATCAATGATAATCCGGATTACAAGTTTGAGATTGGTAAGGGAATTACCTTACGCGACGGTTCGGATGTGACTATCGTTGCCAATGGTATTACGGTATGCGAATCCCTGCTTGCGGCTGAGAAGCTTGCAGAGGACGGTATCAGTGCTCGCGTAATCAATATCCACACGATTAAGCCTCTCGACAACGAGTTGATTATCAAGGCTGCCAAAGAGACCGGTAAGATTGTAACCGTAGAAGAGCATTCCGTAATCGGAGGCCTTGGCGGTGCGGTTGCTGAGTGCCTTGCCGAGAATTGCCCGACCAAGATGCTTCGTATCGGTATGAATGATATGTTCGGCGAGTCCGGTTCGGCTGCTGCGTTGGTGAAGAAGTATGGTTTGGATTGTGACGGAATCTACGCAAAGGTGAAGGATTTTGTGAAGTAGTTGGTGAAACTCGGAAAGGTTTCTGAGAATTGCTATTTGGTATGAATAATGGTGGGAATACGACATTTTTGTTGCATTCCCACCATTTTTGCGTTGTGCGGTTGCCGAATTCGGCAACTTCCGGTGCGAAAAAGCTTCTTTTGGCTAAGTCGCACCAGGAAATGGACGGTTCCATGGTGCGACTTGGCAAGTTTCTCATATTTCACACCAAAAGTTTGCGAAAGTGGCGGACTTCCAATGAAAAACTGGTGCGAGTAAGAAGAAATCTTCTTATTCGCACCAGTTGGGATAGTTTCCGGGGAAAAGGTACTTGTATACTTCCAAGTAAGCTCGAATCTCGGACTCATTCGGGCAAACCGGACAGCAAATCGGGGAAACAAGGATTTGTTACTCCGAATCCTCCATCTGACCTCGGTCCATATGCATGGTATTCACGGCCTTATAGTGAATCTTGGCGTCATGATCAGGCATCTTGAAGATAAAGGTGAATTTTTCTTCTTTCCAGGAGGGGCGCAGGGGTTCGTCATCCAGGTAAAAGGAATAGTCCGTATCCGTTGCGATGAAGTCGAAATGCAAGCGAACCGTGGCACCGGCAGGATAGGTGTCCTGAGCTCCCTGATAGAAATCCTTCTGACCGTCGTAATCTAAGTGATAGCGTTTGCGAGAAATGCACATAGAGGGTTCTCCTTTCTTGTGGGGTTACATGAATTCTTGATACAGTTTCATTTCATAACGTGTCACGGCTTCATTCCGAAACACGGAAGTTCCATTCCGAAGGCGTCACAGTTTCATTCCGAAGCGCGACAGATCCACACGATTCTCGTGGACTTCGATGCCGTCAGCGCGAAGAAGGTTGGCTTGTACCTCGGCGCCGCCGAAGGCAAAGGCACCGGCCAGTTCACCGGCAGAATTCACTACGCGGTAGCAGGGAATCGTATCGGGATCCGGATTTTTGTGGAGAGCATTTCCGACGGCACGGGACATTTTCGGGTTGCCGGCCAAGGCAGCAACCTGCCCGTAGGTAGCGACCTGTCCGCGGGGAATCTTCCGAACGGCCTCGTAGATTCGCTTGGTGGGTGAATCGGAGACCAGGTCGTAGCTTTCGGCAATCATTCGTTCAATCTCTTCTCGCGGAATGCTCCCGTTCAGAATGATGGTATTCCAATGCTCCTTATTCTGGTGGTAGCCGGCAATCACGGACGGGTAGGTGCTTCGCCAGAAATCTCGCCATTCCGGGCTGACTTTTACATTCAGATTTATGTAGCCGTCCCGCTCATAGGTCCAAAGGAATGCTTTTTTATTCGTCTTGATCCGAACCAGTTGCCAATTGGGATCGTGGAACGGAACGTCCTGATAGGTCTCCGGAAAAGACAATCCGAAGGCCAGTGCTTCTTCTCGTGTGGTCATAGGTATCCTGCTTTCGGGAAATGTGAAATCCTTTACATATATGCGTCCAGCTCGCGTTCCACCTTAGGAATCTTCTTAACCTTGGCGACGTGGAGACGTCCGGCCATGGTAACGGTCGTAACATTGCGAAGGGCGTGAATGTCTTCCAGCGGATTTTCACGGACCGTAATCAGGTCAGCGGATTTGCCGGGGTCGATGGAACCGGTGATGTCACCGATGCCGGCAAGCCGGGCATTGAGCTTCGTTGCGGAATAGATGGCAAAAGCATTGCTTACTCCGCAATATTTTACGAAAAGTGCAAGCTCCCGCCACATATCATATTGCGTTACATACGGGCAGGCGGTGTCGGTACCGAGTCCCACAGGGATTCCGTTTTCCAGACAAGCCTTGGCTAAGGCGATGATTCCGTCAAATACAATCTTACCGTTTTCGCGCATGGTATCTGTTACGCCGGGCATCTCTTTGGTAAAAAGAGCAAAGGGAAGGGCCGGGGAAATTGTCGATACATGGAAGGAACCACGCTCCTTGAAAAGACGAAGAATATCATCGGTGGGTTTCGCGCCGTGCTCGATGGAATCCACACCGTTTTCGAGGGCAACCGAAACGCCTTCCGGACTTTCCACATGTGCCGCAACCGAGAAACCAAGCTCATGTGCCCGGTCGCAGGCGGCCCGTACTATCTCGGGTTTCATACGAAGGACACCGGGTTCCCCGAGCTTCTCTGCATCGGAGACGCCACCGGTAATCATGAGTTTAATGAGGTCCGGATGATTTGCGGCTACGAGGTCTACGAAATGAGCCGCCTCTTCGGGTGTATGCGCCTCATAGGCGAGAGAACCGGCCATGTGCCCTCCGGGAACGGAGATGGCCATATCGGAAGCCAGAATTCGCGGACCGATTTTTTTGCCTGACGCAATCTGATCGCGAACGGTCGTGTCATAGTTGCTGATACCGCCCACGGTACGGATGGTGGTGGTACCGCTCATCAGCTGGGTCTTGGCAAAACCGGCTACCAGCTTACGGCCGATGGCATTGGTGAAGCTGTTCTTCGTAATCAGTTTCACGAGACGCTTGGCATCGGCGGAATTGTTTTTTGGCTTACCCGAGCCTGCAAGATGAACATGCAGATTAATGAGTCCGGGCAATAGGTACTGTCCCCCCAGATCCACCGGGGTGTAGCCCGTAAGATCGGCGCCTTCCTCGACAATCGCCTCAATCTTGTCCTCCTGGATCAGGACAACCTTGCCGGTCTGCGGAGTCATCTCTTCGGATCCATCTAAAAGAATCATATTCGTATAAGCATATTTCATGGTAGTCCTCCCGGAGACTTTTTCAGGTATCGATGCGGAAAACGGTCTCCATCGCATTCATAGTGTATTGCTTTCTGAGTAATATCATAGCACGATTCCGAGGCCGCGGGTACCGACAACCCTTAAGAAACTCTTAAGAATTGTTAAGGTTTCCTGCTATTGTATTCTGATACCGCATGAATTACGATGTATTTAGTGAAAAAACCATAAGGGGAAATAGGTACATACGTATCTATTGTTAGGAGTGTAGAATGAAGCGCAGAAAATCGATTGCAGTAATCCTAATGCTTGCCATGCTTGTGGCATTGTTTGCCGGTTGCGGGAAAAAGACCAAGAAAGAGAATTCCGAACCGCAGCAAGAATTTGTGTACGTGCCCAAGTATCTGGATTATTCTTTTCGCGGAGATTACAATTCAAATTTCATTTTTCAGGGAGATAAGCTGACTTATCTTGCTTCCACCTATTCTGTAATCGAGAATGAGGAGGAGTTTGACTATATTGTTACTCCTGAGCTGTGCACGCTAGAGTTAGCGAGTATGGAAGAGCAGGTTCAGAACGTTTCAATCGAGGGCAAAACCCTAGATTGTCTTGCAATGTCTCCGGATGGAACGGTGTATGGAATTGCAGGTCAATATGCTGAGGATGACGCAAACGGTCATTCCCTGGTGAAACTGGGGGAAACCGGCGAGTTCGAAACGGTAGCGGACATTACCTATCTGGAGGACCGACAGGATCTGGAATGGGGTTTCTATGTTTCTAAAATGCTGGCAGCAGATTCTGCGATTTATCTTTTAGCAAGTGAAACGCTGATTGTGGCGTTGGATTATAGTGGGCAGAAGCTCTTTGAGGTGAAGCAGGACGGTTGGATCAATGCATTAGGCTATGGTGGCAACAACGTGCCGATGATGCTTTACCATGACAGTAAACTGAAGGCGGCGGAATTAAGCCCGGACAAAAAAGGACTTGGCCAGACCTACACCGGATTGAATAATGCGGAATATATATCACCCGACGGAGCGAACGGTATGTTCCTGATGAACGACAAGGGCGTAGACAGATATGATATGCTCACGGGGAAGACCGAGAACCTGTTGGCCTGGACCGATGTGGATATTATCGCAGATTCCTATGAATGTCTGTCCTGCCGTGATAACGGGAATCTTCTGCTGATTACCCGTTCGCGTTCCGATATGGGAGGGATGCAGGCGCAGCTGATTGAATTGGTTAAGACTCCTATCGCTGAAGTAAAAGAAACGAAGACTTTGGTTTTGGGATGCTTTGGATCCAACGATTCGGTGGCAAGACAGGTTGTCGAGTTCAATAAGAGCCAAGACGAATACAGAATTAAAATCGTAGATTACAGTAATACGGCAGAGGATTATGAGGTTGCGTTGATGAATTTCAATAATGCAATTACCTCTTCGGATTGTCCGGATTTGATTAGCCTATCGGATTTAACCTATAGCGGAGGCTGGTATTCCTTTGCGGATAAAGGGTTGTTGGTAGACATAGATTCTTATTTGAAACAGGATGCACAGATCAATCGGGATCGATACTATCCGGTGGCCTTCCAGGATTATACCTATCACGGTAAGACCTATGCGATGACTTCCTCCTGTGTTTTGAATCTCTACTATACCTCCCACATGGCAGCGGGGGAAGACAATCAGCTGACGTTAGAAGAGGCCCTTGCTTATATGACTTCTTCCGATTGTAAGCAGGTGATGGCGTTTGCAACCAAAGAAGAAATCTTAAGGATGGCGCTGGCAGCTTCCGGTACTCGTTTCTTTGATTACGAGCAGGGGAAAGTCAATCTGGATAACGAAGATTTCAAAAATGTTTTGCGGTTTGCTAATTACGGCTATTCTATAGAGGAACTGAAGAAATACTGGGAGACCTACGACGAGCAGTATTATGCGGAGGATGAGATGTTAGCCGGGCGACTTTTGCTGTGCAATGGGTATGTGGATGGTTGGAGTGGCTATTCTATGTACAAAATGCTCTATGGGCAGGGGGTATTGTCCGGATTCCCGACGAGCGAAGACGGAGCAATCTTTACCGGAAGTCACGGAAGTGGAGTTGCCATCACATCCAAATGTAAGTACCCGGATGTGGCTTGGACGTTCCTGCGTAATCTGATGACGGTTGAGTTAAATGAGGAATACTACTGGGATCAGTATGGATTCCCTACCGAGAAGGATGCATTCGAGGAATATTATCGTATCGTAAGTACCAGTGACGAGGTAATGACCTGGGGTTATAATGATAAAGTGTTCGAGGTTTCGGCTCCGACGTCGGAGGAGAAACAGGAGATTCTGAGTCTTATGGAGCGTGCAATTTCTTATGAGTTTGATCAGGAACTTCTGAAAATGATTATGGAAGAGGCCGGCGCATACTTTGCAGGACAGAAGAGTGTTGACGAAGTCGTATCGATTATCCAAAACCGCGTAAGTCTGTATATCAGTGAGACTTATTAGTGATAGATTTTTAGCAGCGAGAAGGTTCCATGAAGAAAAAAGCAGTCGATTCAAAACTGCATATCGATAAGCACTATGGCAAGAGCCGTAAGGAGCTTCGTAAGTATCGCGAGAAGAGAAGCGTAAAGGAGCGGATTCTCTCCTGGGCATATCTGGCGCCCAGCCTGCTTGGAGTTCTGGTGTTCTTTATCCTGCCCTTCTGCGTGGTTGTATATTATTCCACGGTGGATAATCCGATTACGCATCAGTTCGTGGGATTGGAGAATTTCACGAAGATTCTGGACAATAAGGCGTTTCAGATTGCGGCGAAGAATACGGGAATGTTCTCTCTGATTGCCGTACCGCTTGCGGTGGTGCTGTCTTTGCTTTTAGCCTTAATGCTGGATTGCAAAATCCCGTTTAAGTCTCAGCTTCGTTCTTTTTTCCTCAGTCCGTTAATGGTGCCCATTGCTTCGATTGTGTTAATCTGGCAGGTGCTGTTTCACAATAACGGTGTCGTGAATGCCATGCTTGCCAATCTGGGAGCCCAGGGGGTGGACTGGTTGAAGTCCGAGAAGGCACAGAGCGTTATCGTGCTTCTTTTCCAATGGAAGAATCTGGGCTATAACATGATTCTTTTCATGTCGGCCTTAGCAAATATCCCGCAGGACATTATCGAGGTGGCGCGTCTGGAGAGTGCGAATGCATTCCAGATCTTCTTCAAGATTAAGCTTCGCTATCTTTCGCCGACGATTCTGTTTGTCACGATTATGTCCTTAATTAACTCCTTTAAGGTGTTCCGAGAGATCTATCTGCTTACCGGTAAATACCCGTTCAGCAGTATCTATATGCTACAGCATTTTATGAACAACACGTTCTTATCCCTGGATTATCAGAAGCTGTCGGCGGCGGCAATTCTGATGTCCCTTGTTATGGTGGTCATTATCGGAATTCTCTTTATTACCGAGAATCATTTCGGTAAAGACGTGGAGGAATAATGAAGAGAGTCAAACTGGCGATCGGAAGAACCCTTGTCTTCATCCTCTTGATGATGGTGGCATTGCTCTTCGTAACGCCCATCGTGCTTACAATTACAAATTCGTTGATGGCACAGTCTGAGATTTCCGCTAACTACGGCGTCGTCTTCGCCACAAACAGTACAGGTGGCAAGGTGTATATCTCGGATATCGTTAACCTGAAGTTTTTGCCGGATATCGTTTCCTTCCATCAGTACATTACGGTGCTGCTTAAGAGCCCCGAGTATTTGCTGAAGTTCTGGAACTCCGTCATTCTGGTGGTGCCGATTGTGGTATTCCAGTTGATGGTTGCCATGTTTGCATCGTATTCGCTTGCGAGATATCGGAGCAAGGTGAAGGAGATTATCTTCTTTTTGTACATCATTCTGATGCTGATGCCCTATCAGGTAACCCTGGTACCGAATTATCTGGTATCGAACCGGCTGCATCTGATCAACACCTACTGGGCCATCTGGCTTCCGGGAATCTTCTCTCCCTTCGCGGTGTTCCTGCTTACGAAGTATATGCGAAGGATTCCGTCCTCTTTTATCGAGGCGGCGAAGATTGACGGTGCCGGAGAGTGGCAGATCTTCCGCAGAATCTGCTTCCCGTTGTGTAAGGGCTGTTTGTGTTCCGTAGCGATTCTAATCTTCATCGATTACTGGAACATGGTGGAACAGCCGTTGATTCTGTTAACGAACAGTGAGAAATATCCGCTGTCCATCTTCTTATCGCAGATTAATGAAGGAGAAGTCGGACTGGCGTTTGCAGTAGCTACTATCTATATGATTCCCACCCTGCTGGTGTTCTTCTACGGCGAGGATTATCTCGTAGAGGGCATTACCTATCAGGGCGGAATTAAGGGTTAAGTGTGGAGGAAGGAATTACGACATGAGTGAGCGATCCAAGACAAGAAAAAAAGAATTGATTAAGACCATTGCCATTATCTTTCTGGCAACAATGCTGGTGTTAACATTTTTCTCAAACACCATTATGAATTATTCCTTACCGCAGGTGGCAACCCAGTACATTATGGGTGGCAACATCTCCACGAAGATTCGCGGAACCGGAACCATTGAGGCAACCGAACCCCGCTCCGTCGAAATAAAAACGACGCGTACAATTGAGCGTGTGGCACATCACAGGGGCGATGTTGTCGAGGCCGGTGAGATTCTCTACTACCTGGAAGACGGCGACAGCTCGGAGCTGTTGGCAGCCAAGGAGACTTTAGAGTCCCTGCAGAAGGCTTATGATGCGGCACTTCTCTCTCCGGAGGTAACAACGGAGATCTATGCGCAGGTTACCGGTGGAAAGACCACTTCCGCCAAGGATTATCGTAAGAACCTGGAAAAGAAGATGGATGCCGTTGCATCCGCACAGAAGAAGGTTGACGAGAAGCAGTCCAAGTTGGATGAGTTAAATGAGAAACTGGCTTCGCTGGAGGCTTCCTATGTAGATTCCTCTGCGGAGGAGAAGGCTGTGGAGAAGGCGCAGGCAGAGTTGAATGCTGCGCAGGCTCAGGTGGATCCCAAGCAGACCGCTTTTGATGCGGCACAGGCGACCTACGATGCCTATGGCTTGACGGTTACCGAGGCGCAGACCGCATACGATGCAGCATTGTCGGCAGCCGGAGGAGACACCACAGACCCGACCGTTGTAGCGGCACAGGATACTCTTACGGCAGTCAAGAATGCTTATAATGCCTATGTGACCGCAAGAGATAATCTGACCGCAGCGACCAATGCGGTTACTACGGCACAGACCAAGCTTACTACGGCACAGAAGGCGCTGGCGGATAAACTGGCAACGGCGGTATCCTCCACTACGTTAAGCGAGATGCGTGTGAAGATTCTGAATGCCACCAATGAACTGGATAAGGCGCAGGCAAGTCTTGCAAAGGCGCAGGCAGACCAGAATGATTATGTGGCAAGAATCGCTCTGGAGACTTCCTTAACCGAGCAGCTGGATGCCATTAAGAAGCAGAAGAAAATTATTGCCGATTTGGAGAACCAGACGGTAGGAACCACGGTGGAAGCACCGATTTCCGGACGTATTATTGATATGTACTACAATGCAGGTCAGACGGTCAATGCAGGGGAGGTTGTCTGCATGATTCAGCCTGCTGACGATGAGTTCAAATTATCGTTTACCGTGACCAAGGAGCAGGCACAGAGAGTCAGCATCGGTGATTTCGCGGACATCTCGAATTCCTGGTACTATTACGACCTGAAGGCAAAGCTTACGGCCATCAAGACCGATCCGCAGAATCCTTCCAAGAATAAGATTCTGGAGTTTACCATCAGCGGAAGCGACGCTACCGCCGGGGATACGCTGACGCTCTCGGTAGGTGAGAAGAACGCATATTACGATTATGTGGTGCCGAATACTGCAATTCACGAGGACCGCGACGGCAAGTTCGTTTTAGTGGTAACCTCGAAGAGCTCACCTCTGGGCAATCGATACTTTGCAACCCGCGTGGATGTAACGGTACTTGGTAGCGACGATACCCAGACGGCTGTCAGCGGTGGTCTGAACTACGGAGATTATGTCATTACGACGTCCTCGAAACCCATTGGAATCGGCAAGCAGGTTAGACTTACGGAAAACTAATTCATGAGAAAAAAGAAAATCCGGTGGCCGGTACTGATTACGGCGATAGTTTTCGCGGTTCTGTACCTTGTGCTCACCCTGATCAGTGAATTGAATATAGCATCCTATCGGGATCAGTCCGTTGTGAAGAAATGGAGCAACAAGGGCGGATATGCGCAGGTTTCCTGCTTTTTCCATTATGGAGAGAATGCGGATGACAACACGATTCTGGCGGCGCATTACGGTCTGATTGATTCCCTGACGCAGGAGGCGATTGCACCGGCAAAAGAGAACGCGAAGCTCTTTCTTGATTGCTACAGCGGAATCGGGAATGTGGGCATTCGTCATGATCATTCCTACGGAAGTTTTCAGGCTTACGGCGTGAAGGGGGATTTCTTCTTTTTCCACGAATATTCGTTTGTGGACGGAACGTACTTTAGTCCCTCCGATATGATGGATGATTATCTGGTTGTCGATGAAGAGGTTGCCTGGAAGCTGTTCGGCGCAAAAAAAGTCGCCGGAATGACCGTGGAGATCGGTGGGGTTCCTTTTATCATCAAGGGCGTCATCAAACGTCCCTCCGGCAAGCTGGAACGCGCTGCAGGCTTCGAGAACCCGACGGTGATTCTGCCGGCGTCCGCACTTCAGAAATACGGTAGCTTTGACGGGTATTCCACCTACGAGATCTGCATGCCGAACCCGGTGAAGAATTTCGCGGTGAACCAGTTAAAGAAGGTTCTCGGGCAGACAACCATCGTTCAGAACACCGGGCGATATGGTCTTTTCCCGATGGTAAAGCTGTTCTTCAATCGGTCAACGCGCTCCATGGTCACGGAACCGGTATGCTATCCTTATTGGGAAAACGTAGCGAGAGCGCATGAAGATTCGATGGCGACGCTTACGGTAAGCAGACTGTTTTGTCTGTTGGTGGTTTTGGTGATTGTGATCGGGTTCCTTGTGGCCCTCTATCGAAATCGAACCTGGCATAAGGAAGATGTCCGACGGCTCTTAGAGCGCCTTCGTGATCGTATCGGTCAGTGGGGATCGGCATTATTGCATAAAATCAAGCACTCGAAAAAAGAGGAGGAAATAGAAAATGAAGAGTAGCATGAAAAGAGGAATTGCTACCGCATTAACCTTAGTCATGGCGGTCGGAATGCTGACCGGCTGTGGACAGGGCAAAAAGAAAAAGGACGGAGCGGTATCTTATTCTTCGAAGCGTAACAAGGATGTGGTCTATTCTTTGAAGGATATTCCTATGGAGAATGACGGCAAAGGCAGTCCCTCCAGAATGATTGTGGCCAACAACCGCATGTATGCGATGAACACGGAGTATTTGACCTATCACAACGGTGAGCTGGTCGAAGGCTACGGTTTCTGTAAGGTTCCGACAGAGTCGGTAGTCTACGGAAACAAGGTCGTAACCTCTCCGGTGCCCATGCCGACCCCTGTGGAGACGGACGATCTGGAGATGGTGGACATTACGGACGATTACGTAATGGAACCTCCGGTTGTGATTGATCCCGGCTACGGAGTTCCCGATGAAGGCGATTATGGTGACGACTATTACGATGAAGGTGAGTGGACCTATGAGACGCGCGTAACGATTGCCTGGACGAATCTGGACGGTTCTGCCGGCGAGAGCTTCTCTTTTGTGGTTGAATCGAACGAGTATACCAGAAACTTTGATGTGGACGCGAATGGTCAGGTCTATGTGGCAAGTATGTTGGAGAGCAGTACCTGGGATGATGAGGGGAATTATTCGTTTTCCAGTACGCCTTATCTTCGTGCCTTCTCTGCGCAGGGTGAGCTGATTAAAGAGTTTACCTTCGACGTTAAGCCGGATGAGTACAGTTACCTTGCCGGTATGGTTGCTTTAGAGGACGGTGGATGTGCCGCTCTTATGGACGGCCTCTACATTTTTGATTCGAATCTGAATATCGTTGCGGAGGAAAAGGATTGCACAGACTACGGAAACCTCTATCGTATGTCGAAGAATCGTCTCTGCTTAAGCAAGTGGGGGGATGTCGCGCAGGAGTATTATATCTATGATATTGCGGCAAAACAGTTATCCGAGAAAAAGAGTACTCCTTTTGGCAGTACCTATCGTTATACCATTTATCCCGGTACCAGCTATGATCTGTACTTAGTCGATAGTATGTCCATCTTCGGATTCTCTTTTGACACGGGAGAGATGAAGGAGTTAATGAATTTCGTGGATTCCGATGCGGCATTTAACTCTCCGAATTATCTTGTTGAAATTTCCGATAAGGAATTCTTAATCTGTTACTATGATTACACTACCTATGGGGATCATTACGTGATTGCAACCAAGGTGAATCCCGAGGATGTTAAGGATGCGATTATTTTAAATCTTGCATGCTACTATCCCAATAACCAGTTGCGTAATTACGTAACCGAGTTCAATAAGACCAACGGAACCTATCGTATCTCCCTTACCGATTACGGTCAGTATGACAGCTATTCCAATGATGACTATACCTCCGGTACCGTACAGTTCCACAATGATCTGATTAGCGGTAAGATTCCTGATATTATTCTTTTCAGTGATCAGATGAATTCTTCCATCTACGCCAATAAAGGACTGCTGGCCGATCTGTACAGCTTCCTTGATAACGATTCCGTGCTTAGTCGCGATGCGTTTGTGCCCAATATCCTGGAGGCTTATACCATTAAGGGAAAACTCTATGAGTTAACGGATTCCTTTACGGTTCGTACCATGATCGGTAAGACCAGCGTAGTCGGTGACGGTTCCGACTGGAGCGTTGCCAAGATGAATCAGTTGTTAAAAGAGTATCCGGACGCAGTAATGCTGATGGATTCCTCCAAGGAAGACATTCTGGATCTTGCGATGGATCTGGCCGGCGGACAGTTTGTGAACTACGCCAGCGGTGAGTGTAAGTTTGATTCCGCTGAGTTCATTGAGTTACTGGAGTTAATTAATCGTTTCCCGGATGAGGTTGTCTGGGAATGGGATGAGGATACGGATTGGGAAGCTTACTGGAATGAGAGAGAGCTTGCATACCGTAATAACAAGGCGCTTCTGCGTACGATTTATCTCTACAACTTCCGTTACATCAATTCCACCAGACAGGGTGAATTCGGTGAGGATGTAAGCTTCGTAGGTTTCCCGAGCAAGGATACCAACGGCGCAATTCTCTGCCGTGAGAACGGTTCCTTTGCCATCACGAATCAGTCCAAGAATAAGGATGGAGCATGGCAGTTCATTCGTCATTTCTTCACAAAGGACTACCAGGATGCCATTGCGGAAGGAATGGGAAGCTTCCCGGTACTGAAGAGTTCCTGGAGCATTGTAAAAGACAAGTCTCAGGAAAAATACTACTGGATCGATGACGACGGAACGGTGAACTACATGGATGATACCTATTACATCGGCGGAGAGGAGATTGTTATCTCGCAGTTAACCGATGCGGAGTATGAGGAGCTGTACAACTACGTAATTAGCGTTACCAGTATCGACCATACGGATACGGATCTGATTAACATCATCAAGGAGGAGGCAGCGGCCTTCTTTGGCGGACAGAAGAATGCCAAGGATGTTGCGGCAATTATTCAGAGCCGTGCCTTTACCTACATCAACGAGTCTCGATAGAAGTTGCGATAAAACGATAATAAAAAAGTCTGAGGGAAATGCCTTGCAGATAGGCAAATTCCTCAGACTTTTTGTTGTTGATTCTTAAAAGGTATCCTTTGACGACTTACTTGTCTTACTCCTGCCCAAAGATCTGCTTACGGAAGGGCAACAATGCCTGTAAAAGAATACTTCCCAGGATGCACACGGAGATAATCTCACCGGCCCCGACGGTTGCAACATAGAAGGGGATGGACAGATCCACGCCCTTGATAATCCATGCAGACTGGAATCCATAGCCGTAGAACAGGATAAAAGGCACGATGATTGCATTGGCGATTACCGGGGGGAGGGTTACCAGGAACTTGTGCTTACGTAAGAGGTAGCTTCCGACTGCACCGAGTAAGGTCGCCATGGTGCCGAAAATAACATCCCAGATGAGTCCACCTGTAATCAGGTTTGAGATGAGACAACCAATGGTAAGTCCGGGTACTGCAGCGGGAGTGAAAAAGGGGAGAATGCAGAGCATCTCAGAGATACGCACCTGAATGGCACCGCTGGCCAGATTGAATGCGTTGATGAAGTAGGTGAGCACCACGTAGAGCGCGGCAATCACACCTGCTTGTGCAAGGAAGAGTACCTTGCTGCGGGAATTGTTTTTCATAATGAAGTTCTCCTTAGTTTTGTTTTTTGTGAGGATGGTTACGAACTCACAGCACGAGGTGTGCACTGCGGAGTATAGCATGAAATCTATCACAAATGCAAGCAATAGTTGACACCGTTTGGAAAAAGTGCTATTTTTGAGGATATAAATTTATTCATTTATCACAAATGGAAAAGGAGAATATTATGAAAAAGCGCATTTCGATTCTGTTGGTTTTTGTAATGGCAGCTTGCATGTTACTGGCAGGTTGCGGTAAGAAGAGCAAATTGGTTAAGAAGGGTGTTCTCACCATGGCGACCAATGCTTATTTCCCTCCCTATGAGTATTACGATGGTAGTGAGGTTGTTGGTATCGACGTTGAGATCTGTAGAGCAGTTGCTGAGAAGATGGGTCTTAAGCTTGAGGTTCAGGATATGGAATTCGATTCCATCATCACCGCTGTTTCTTCCGGTAAGGCTGACCTGGGTATGGCCGGTATGACCGTTACCGAGGATCGTCTGAAGAGCATCAACTTCTCCACCTCTTATGCTACCGGTGTTCAGGTTGTTATCGTTCGCGAGGAGTCTGAGATTGAGTCCATCGATGATCTTTCCTATGTTGTAATCGGTGTTCAGTTAGCAACGACCGGTGACATCTACGCTTGTGATGATTACGGTACCGATCATGTAGAAGAGTACAATAAGGGTAATGATGCCGTTATGGCTCTGCTTCAGGGTAAGGTAGATGCAGTCATCATCGACAACGAGCCTGCTAAGGCATTCGTTGCAGCTACCGAGGGCTTAAGAATTCTTGATACCGAGTACGTTACCGAGGATTACGCAGCTTGTATCCGTAAGGACAACAAGGCACTTCTGGACGAGTTCAATGCAGCTCTGGACGAGCTCATTAAGGACGGTACCGTTCAGGCGATTATCGACAAGTACATTTCTGCTGAATAATCGGCAAAAGGTACGGTTCTGCGCACATTCGGGAGAGTATTTCTTGACATGAAATGGCGCGCAAGATAGAATGAAATATAGTAGCGCCGCTTCTTCGATTCGCGGGAAGCGGCGTTTTTCTTTTTTTATGCAAGGGGTTAAAAAATGAGTGAATTTATGGACAAACTGCATTTCGTCTTCATAGAGAAGGATCGCTGGCAGTTCATTACCAAGGGTCTTGTGAATACGTTAATCGTTACGGCAGGCGCATTGGCAATCGGTCTTCTGATCGGTATCCTGGTGGCTGTAATCCGTACGACCTACGACCAGCTAAAAGAGGAGAAGGTCCGCGGGATCGGCGGAGTGTTCCTGAAAATCGGCAATGCGCTCTGCAAGGTGTATCTGACAATCATCCGTGGTACGCCGGTTATGGTACAGTTGCTGATTATGTATTTCGTTGTGCTTGTTACGGTGACGGACAAGATTACGGTTGCAATTCTGACCTTCGGTATTAACTCCGGTGCATACGTTGCGGAGATTTTCCGTGGCGGTATCATGTCCGTGGACAAGGGCCAGATGGAGGCCGGCCGAAGCCTGGGTCTTAACTATTACACGACCATGACGAAGGTAATCCTGCCTCAGGCAATCAAGAATTCGCTGCCGGCTATGGTAAACGAGGTCATTGCTCTTTTAAAGGAGACTTCCGTCTGCGGTTACATCGGCCTGAACGAGCTGACCCGCGGTGGCGATATCATTCGTGGGAATACCTATGAAGCGTTGTTGCCGTTATTGTGTGTAGCACTTGTGTACCTGATTATTGTAATGTCCTTTACGGCGTTGTTGAGCAGATTAGAGAGGAGGATGCGTCAGAGTGATTAGAGTAGAGCATTTGTATAAGAGTTTTGGCGATCATCTTGTCTTAAACGACGTCAGTGAGCATATCGCGGAGGGAGAGAAGGTTGTAGTCATCGGGCCTTCCGGTTCCGGTAAGTCGACCTTTCTTCGCTGTCTGAACCTCTTGGAGCGTCCCCAGAAGGGCGAGATCTATTTTGAGGGAACGAATATCCTAGATAAGTCCACGGATATCAATGCGGTTCGCCGACAGATGGGAATGGTATTCCAGCATTTTAATCTTTTCCCTCATCTGACCATTATGGAAAATATTACTATGGCGCCGTTAAAGCTGAAGCTTATGGACAAAGAAGAAGCCGAAGCAACCGCAATGCGATTATTGAAGCTTGTAAATCTAACGGAAAAGGCAAACGCATATCCCGCCTCTCTGTCCGGTGGACAGAAGCAGCGAATTGCCATTGTACGAAGCCTGGCACTGAAGCCGAAGGTAATGCTCTTCGATGAGCCTACCAGTGCGCTGGACCCGGAGATGGTTGGCGAGGTTTTGGAGGTTATGAAGGAATTGGCCCGGGAAGGAATGACCATGGTTGTGGTAACCCACGAGATGGGCTTTGCCCGTGAGGTGGCCGATCGAGTTCTGTTTATGTCCGATGGACAGATTACAGAGCAGGGCACTCCGGAGAAAATCTTTACGAACCCGGAGAACGAGCGTACCAAGCAGTTCCTGAATGCAGTATTATAAGTTCGTGGCGGGCAGATTCTTCTGTCCGCTTTTTCTACCTGTGATGAGGAAGCGGGACGGGTTCCCCGCCTCTTTTCAGAGTGAGTATATGGTAAAGAGAAATGAGAAAGTTCAGAGAAAAATATTTAGGTGACAAGAGGTTCTATCTCTATGTTCTCGGAATTGTGGTTCCCATGATTCTGCAGAACCTGATTACGAACTTCGTCAGTATGTTAGACAATATCATGGTGGGCGCAATCGGTACCGAGCAGATGAGCGGTGTGTCCATCGTGAACCAGTATATGTTTATTTTTAATATCACGATTTTCGGCGGGGTATCCGGTCCGAGTATCTTCGGAGCACAGTTCTATGGCAAAGGGGATTACGAGGGACAGAAATATACCCTTCGCTATCGTATTCTTTTGGCACTATCGGTGACGCTGATTGCGGGACTTGTGCTGTATTTCTGCATGGATCCGTTAATCTCCCTCTATTTAAGCAAGGACGATTCCCCGGAGCAGATTGCGGCGACCCTCTCCTATGGAAAAGAGTACATGCGCATCATGCTCTTCAGCCTCCTGCCTTTTGCGTTGGGTCAGGCTTATGCCAGTGCAACCCGTGAAAGCGGGGAAACGAAAATCCCTATGATCGGTTCCATGGCGGCTGTCGGCATTAACCTGATATTAGACTACGGCTTAATTTTCGGTAATTTCGGTTTGCCGGAATTAGGGGTCCGGGGTGCAGCCATTGCAACCGTAATCGCAAAATACATCGAGGCGGGCGTTGTGATTGTGTGGGTTCATACAAGACACAAGAAAGCGCCGTACGGTGTCGGTCTGTTCCGTGGCTTCCGAATTCCCGGTGCGCTTGCAAAAAAAGTAACCTGGAAGAGTATTCCGCTTTTGGCCAACGAGTTCCTCTGGTCCGTAGGCGTATCTGCAATTGCACAGTGCTATTCGGTACGAGGTTTGGATGTGGTGGCCGGACGAAATATTGCCGGCACGATTGTGAATCTGATTAATGTATTTTTCATTCAGATGGGTGGCTGTATTTCGATTATTGTCGGGGCGAAGCTCGGCGCCGGGAAGCTTGAGGAAGCCAAGGAGTATGATAACAAACTGTTATTTTTTGGCGTTATGCTGTCAACCGTAGTGGGAATCGCGGCACTTCCCGTGGCCAAGGTTTTCCCGCTTCTCTACAATACCGAACAGCAGGTGCGTGACCTTGCAACCTACTTTATTATGATTCAGGCGATTGCGATGCCCATTTGGTCCTACACGAATTCCTGCTATTTTACTCTGCGAAGCGGCGGCAAGACCGGAATCACCTTCCTGTTTGATTTCGGATTTAGCTGGCTTTTGCAGATTCCGTTGGCCTTTGTGCTCAGTCGTTTCACGAAGATGGACATCCATCTGCTCTTCGCCATTGTGGTCTATTCCGAGATTGTGAAGGCAGTCATTGGCTACTTCATGGTGCGTAGTGGTGTTTGGGTGCAGAATCTGGTGGGTACGAAGCAGGACAAGGCGACAGAATAAGCTCAAGGCGGCAGATCTGTTAGTACATAGAGATAACAGGAGTAAGGAATGAACTCTTCTCACGAGAATAAATCACATATCGGCGAGCATATCACCACCTATACCGGGGTGTGGTTCTATCCGCTCTCTCCGGATTCGGAGGCACTTCATATCGAGGATATCGCCCATGCGCTGTCGCTCATTACCCGCGGAAACGGCCATGTGAAAAGCTTCTTTTCTGTAGGGCAGCATTGCATAAACTGTGCCAGAGAGGCGAAGGCTCGCGGACTCTCGAATCGTTTGGTGCTTGCCTGTCTACTACATGATGCCAGCGAGTGCTATATGTCCGACGTGCCCCGTCCCTTCAAGAAGGAACTTCCGAATTATATCGAGGCAGAAGAGCGGTTATTAAACGTCATCTATGAGAAATTTCTGGGGTCCGCTCTATCCCCCGAGGAATGCGCTACGGTGAAGGAGATTGACAATGCCATGCTCTGGTATGATATGAAGAATTTATTGAATGAAGTAATCTCCGACAAACAGCCCGAGATTCATATCGAACTGTCGTATGCGGTAAGACCCTTTGAGGAGGTTGAGCGGGAGTATCTTGAAATGGCGAGGGAACTGATAGAGGTCTGATCTAAATCGACACTTTCGTTATACGGAGGTAGTTCTGAACAGCCCAAAGTATTGGAGGAGACAATGCTTACGATTCGCGAAGTAAAAAAGGATGATCTGGATAATCTTTTGGTCCTCTATCTGCATCTGCACGAGACCTCTGTGCCGGAACAGGACGACCACCTTGTGGGCATCTGGGAGAGAATCTGCTCTGACCCGGATTATCATTTAATCGTTGCTGAGGTGGATGGCAGATTGGTATCCTCCTGTACCTGCATTGTGATTCCGAATCTGACGCGTAATGTATCTCCTTATGCCTTAGTCGAAAATGTGGTAACGGATGCCGCTTACCGCGGGCAAGGGTATGCCGGTCAGTGCCTTGCTTATGCGGAAGAGGTTGCCCGTGATGCGGGCTGCTATAAGATGATGCTGATTACCGGTTCCTCAGACCCTAAGACACATGATTTCTATCGGAACGCAGGCTTCTTCTCGGAGGGAAAAACGGCATATTATAAGATGCTGCATAAGGTTACGTTTCGACATTGACGTATGCAGTGTATAGAGGACTTGCTGGAAAAGGAGGAGACCTCATGCGTATAGTATTGGTTTTGCTGGTTACTTTTTTCGCCGGCATGGGAGCGGGCTTAGGAACCGGCTTTGCCGGAATGAGCGCCGCAGCGGTTATTACGCCGATGCTGGTGACATTCTTAGATATGGACCCCTATCTGGCCGTCGGAATCGCACTGTCCTCCGATGTGTTGGCCAGTGCCGTATCCGCTTATACTTATGGCAGAAATAGGAATCTCGATGTGAAAAACGGCCTCGTGATGATGGGGAGCGTGTTGGCATTTACCGTTGTGGGAAGCTATGTGTCCAGTCGGGTGCCTTCCACGACCATGGGAACCTTCTCGGTCTTCATGACCTTCCTGCTGGGTGTTAAATTCATCTTGAAACCGGTTATGACCACGAAGGAAGCCATGATGGCGGTTTCGCAGAAAAAAAGAATCGTGCAATCCATTGTGTGTGGAATGATGATTGGTTTTATCTGCGGCTTTGTCGGTGCCGGGGGCGGTATGATGATGCTGTTAGTCCTTACGAGCGTGCTGGGGTATGAGCTGAAGACTGCAGTGGGAACCAGCGTCTTTATTATGACCTTTACCGCATTGACGGGGGCGTTGTCTCATTTTTCCATGAGTACCACACCGGACTGGCTGGTATTAGCACTGTGCATCCTGTTTACCTTCCTGTGGGCGCGAATCGCCGCCGTGTTTGCCAATAAGGCAACGCCTAAGACCTTGAATCGCGCGACGGGAGTCGTGTTGGTAGTATTGGGTGTTGTGGTGATGGGATTTCGGCTGATTGGATAAGTGTGTTCGAGATCCGAACTAAAAGAAAGCGAGATTTGTCGATTATAGTATAAGTTAGTGAATTAGTGGATAAAAAACACCACCTAAACGATTTATTAAAATCGAAACGGTGGTGTTCTTTTGCGTCTAACAAAAAAAGAAAAGTTGGCAGGTGGCAATCTGCATCTCTTTTAAGACCACAAGGGCGTGACGGCTGCCTGTTCCGTCCTCAACTTTACTGTTATTATATTCAAAAATTGTATAATAATCAATGCTTTTCTAGTGCTTCTCCTATCATCCCTCACCATATTCGCGCTTCATGGCTTCGACAGAAATAATCCACTGCTTCCCATATTTGCATACATCCACACCGTTAATGAGCTTGCCATAAGCGATGGCTTTTCTTAAGGTGCTCTCATTCAGCCCCCACAATTCGGTTGCATCGGCAAAGGACATCAGTCCGTCAAAAGGAGTGGCAACCGTGACTCCGTTCTCCCATAATTCGTCGCAGGACAGATCCAGTTCTTCGTTCCACACGATTCCATATCCCCCAAGATCAACGGACACATTGAAAAAGACATTCCGATGTTCCTGCAACAAACAAAAAGCAGGAAAGCGGTCGAAAAGCGGCTTCAGGTCATATAGCTTGGTGACACCTTCGCAGAATTGTACGCTTAGTCTGTAATCCGGTAATGCATTTACATTCTTTACCTTGTGAAACATTGTCTCCTCCTGTCTAATCTAAAGGTGGAAGTCTCTTGAATTGCTGTGTCTCCCAAATAATCTGCAACTCATTCTTATGAAGCGCTACCCATTGGAGAACTTGTTTTAGTTCTTTGGGAGGTAGATATCCATCCAAAATCTCTCCGGTCATATAGTCTATTGCGACTACATCGTCACTATAGAATGCATGAATATGCGGAGGGTTATGTTCTCCTTGCAAAAAGTACATTTTAATTATGATTCCATTAAATCTTGCTATGACTGGCATTATAAGTCCTTTCTATTATATCACGATATCGTGATATGACAATATATTATTGGGTTCTATTTTTGTTGAGTGATAATAGTGGCAAAAAACCGCTTCCGCGGCGCTGATACACTACGTTTATCAGAAGGTATGATTCCTTGACAGGAATCATACCTAATATAAAGATACTGTTAAGGGAATTGTGGTATTAGTATGGAAAAAAGAAAAATAGTAAGAATAGTAAAAATAATAGCATCCTTATCATGCTTTATCCTATGTATTTATATTTTGAACAATGTTTTGTATGAAAAAAAGGACATTTTACATGGACATGAAATGGGGGAGTCGTTTGATGTTACTGAAAAAAAAGGTGATTTGGATAATCAGAAGATACTTGGTCACGAGACAGTTAGTACAGAGTATCTTCACGATGGTAAGGGATTATATTTCATCAGCTATACATTTAAACCAGAGGAAAAAGGATTACTGAAGCAATTGACGGGTTTGTTTGGCAAACCATTAAGGCGGAATGGATATTATTATTTTTATGCATTTGATGAGGTAGATGTGTTCTTCTTTCCGGACGTTATGTCAGTACAAATGGTTTTCGTTACGAATAGAGACATGATGCATCAAATGGACTTTGTGAACAACTTTTTAAATCTCTTCACTGAATAACGGAAAAAAAGAGGGTACAATCATTTATGTTGTACTCTCTTTTATGTTCCAATCAGTTATTTTTTTCCTTCTCCGGCAACTGTGCTAGCACAATTGCCACAAAAATCAGTACACAGCCGACAATCTCATAGACCGTCATTCGCTGGCCTAAGATAATCCAGCCGGCTAAGAGACTGAAGGTGGACTCTAAGCTCATGATGAGGGAGGCCACGGTGGGATTTAAGTCCTTCTGGGCCACAATCTGCAGCGTGTAGGCTACGCCGGAGGATAAGACACCGGTGTAGAGAATCGGCAGATAGGCCGACAGGATTGCGTGAAGTTCGGGCTTCTCGAAGAGGAACATACAGATACTTGAGAGCACCGACACCGTAAAAAACTGAATGCAGGACATCTGCACACCGTCTACCATCGGAGAGAAGTGGTCGATAATCAGAATCTGCACGGAGAACATAATCGCACAGGCGAATAAGGTAATGTCTCCCACGGAGATCTGTAACCCGAAGAGATTCACACAGGGAACGCCTTCGAGGACTTCGTTGCCTTTTCCGATGAAACACAAGAATACCATACCGACCATAGCCAGGGCCACGCCAATCCAGAGGAAGGACGTGGTCTTTTTATGGAGAAAAAGACCAAGAATCGGCACGATGATGATATAGCAGGCGGTTAAGAAACCGGCCTTACCGGTAGTGGTATAGATAATGCCGTACTGCTGGAGGTTAGCGGCAATGGCCAGGGCAATACCGCAGCAGATTCCGCCAAGGAATACGGTGCGTCGAGCTTTGCGACGTGCCTTGAGAGCTTCCGGAGTCTTGAAGGATTCCGGAGAGGCACCCTCTGCGATGGCCTTGCGCTTCTTCTGCGCATTGATAAAGGCAATGACCGGAAGCAGTACCAGACCGCCTACCGCAAAGCGCACTCCGTTGAAGGTAAAGGTTCCGACATAATCCATGCCGACACTCTGGGCCACAAAAGCGATACCCCAGATCAGGGCCGTTAACACAAGAAGAGCGGAACTGATGATTTGACGAGTCTTCATAGGTTTCTATTTACTGTCTCTCTGCCTTGTACTTTGCTACCAGGTTGTTGATACGATCGCTGGGATTTAACAGGTCGCTGATGGAAGCATCGTGATTCAGCGTATCGATTAAGTAGGCAATGTACTTGCTCATATCGCAGTTGATGTAATACTCACGCTCAAGCAACTCGGGAGTCTGGTAGATTAAGTTCGTGGTAAGAACCTTATCGATGATGCCGTCATGGTAAGCCTTATCGAAAGCATCCAGACCGTTGGTGAAAAGACCAAAGGTTGCACAAACGAAGATACGACGCGCCTTTCTGGCCTTCAGTGCGGCAGCTACCTCGAGCATACTCTCACCGGAGGAAATCATATCGTCGAGAATGATCATATCCTTGCCTTCCACATCGGTACCTAAGAACTCATGTGCCACGATGGGGTTACGGCCGTTTACGATGCGAGTGTAATCACGACGCTTGTAGAACATACCCATATCCAGACCGAGCACGTTTGCCATGTAGATGGCACGGCCCATACCACCTTCATCGGGGCTGATAGCCATCATATGCTCGGAATCCAGCTGCAGATCAGGCACGGTTCTGCATAAGCCCTTGATGAACTGATAGGTAGGCTGTACGGTCTCAAAGCCGTGAAGAGGAATTGCATTCTGTACACGAGGGTCATGGGCATCGAAGGTGATGATATTGTCAACACCCATTGCTACGAGCTCCTGCAATGCGATTGCACAGTCAAGGGACTCTCTTGCGGTTCTCTTGTGCTGTCTGCTCTCGTATAAGAAGGGCATAATTACGGTAATACGTCTTGCCTTACCGCCGACAGCTGCGATGATACGCTTCAGATCCTGGAAATGATCATCGGGAGACATGTGATTGGTCTGTCCGCATACGGTATAGGTCTTGGAATAATTCGTTACATCTACTAAGAGGTAGAGGTCATTACCACGAACGGATTCCTCGATTACACCCTTTGCCTCACCGGTACCGAAACGAGGTACCTTGGCATTTAACAGGAAAGAATCACGCTGATAGCCCTGGAATGCCAGGCTGTCCTTGTGCTCGCTCTCTCGCTCTGTTCTCCAGGATACGAGGTACTGATCCACCTTCTCACCTAATTCACGGCATCCGGTTAAAGGGATAATACCCAGGGAGCCAACAGGGATGGTTTCCAGATTTCTTTTTTCTTCGCGCTTGTCAGACATAAGAGTCCTCACTTTCTATTGTGTAAATAATAATATAATTAATGATATTCCCGCGAAGGGATTATGCACGTGGATCGGGTTTGGCGCTGTTGCGATTGTACATGCGCTTTTTGTAGAGACGAATGTCCGGGCCGGTCACCTTGCATACCGAAGTCTCTTTGCCGGTCAAGCGGGAGAAGATTCGCTCGGAATAACGGTCTCTTAATTCCTCCAACCCCAGATTGCTGGAGATGACGAGGGATTTCTTACGCAGGAATCTCTCGTTGATGAGGCTAAATAACTGGGACAGAGTGAAGGAATTCGTGTACTCGGTGCCCAAATCGTCGATGATGAGCAGGTCACATTCCTGCAGATCTTCCATCAGTCGGCTGCGTTCCTCCCTTGCATTATAATCAAAGGTGGTCTGCGCCAGGGAGTCGAAGAGGGAGGTTGCGCTGAAGTACAGCACCGTGTGGCCCTTTTCGATTAATTCTTTGGCAATGCATCCGGAAAGAAAACTCTTGCCGGTACCTACCGTACCATATAAAAGAATATTATGAAAGTCTGAATTGAAATTATTCACAAAATTGTGGCAGGTCTCAACCGCGTTCTTATAGCGAAGGAGGTCTTCCCCCTGATAGAACTCATAGGAGAGCGTGGCAAAGTTCTCCGTCTGGAGCTGATTTTTGATGTTGGACTGCTCATAGATGAAGTCCGTAATGGCCTGCTTCAGACAATGGCACTTCGCGGTACCGATGTAGCCGGTATCCTTGCAATCGGGGCAATCATAGATCGGATCGAGATAATCGCCCGGAAGTCCGGCACGAATGATGGCCAGGTGCTTCTGTTCTTTTAACTCGCGAATCTTTGACTTCAGTTCGGTAATCGCTGTCTCGTCCCCTTCAAGGAATTTCTTGCTCTGGGCAACAGACAAAGAGGCAATCTTTTCCTCCAGCTCGCGGTATTCCGGAGCCTTCGCATAGACTTCCTCCTGACGGGTTTTGAGCAGGCGGTAATTCTGTAAACGGCGCTGCTCGTATTCCTGTTCGATTGATTTATATTGCGTGTTCGTTAAGGGCACGGGAATCTCCTGTTGTTAGTTGCAGAGGATCTCTTCCTCTAATTTGCTGAAATCATAGTCGTTCTGATGGAATCCGGTAAAAGAGGAAGTGCTTCCCTTATGTCCGGAACCTGCAGCGGAAGTACCGGAGGCGGCAGAACCGTTGCTTGCATTTTTACGGGGACGGAAGGCACTTTCGGCCTTTGCAATGGCATCCGGAGTGCGAACGCCGGCGGTAAGCCAGTTGTGCAGAATTCCGTCGGTGTATTCAAAACGATGAACTCCGGTGGAGAGAGAAGCACGATTGCAGGCCTCTACAATCATCTCCTCGCCGAAGCCGTATTCTTTGGTCCAACGGCGAATGAAATCCAGTTCGTAGGTCGTGGGATAGGAATCTCTTCCCAATGCTTTCATGATCTTGCCATAGTTCTCGTCTGCGGCAGAAGCGTACTTCTTGGCATCCTTCGTATTCTTAATGCCGGCCTCCATCCAGGTCGCAGCAATCTTGACGATGTCGCGAAGTTCTTTTTTGTCATGGCTTACGCAGTACTGAATCAGGTAATCAATCAGATCCGCATTGAAATGAAGCTCGCGGTTCATGTACATAATGGACTTTACGTCGGCAACCGTAAGAGGTTTCTTCAGGTACTGCTCGGTAACGAAGAGAATCTCACCGGTCTCGGGATTCTCACGGAAGGACTTCAGATCCTCAGCGGAATAGGAAGGCTTCGCGGGAACAGCGGGAACCGTATAGGTCGGCGTGGAATCGGATACGGCAGCGGCAGCAACCTCACGCTTGGCAGCGGGAAGTACAGACGCACCGGTAGCGAGCAGATTTACGGTAGACGGGTCAATCAGCTCGACGCCTACCAGATTCTTGTTGTCGTCATAATCCAATGCCATCAGACCCTTCTTCTCCCAATACTTCAGGGAACGCATGACATCACGCTCGGTATGGTTGAAACGGTCGGCAATTTCAGGCACACTGACAGCCTGATTCGCATTGATGACGCGCGTCAGGTACAGATAGACCTTCAGCTGCGCATCATTGGCATCCGTCATATATTCATCGATGAAGGTGTTATGAATCACCGTTGTCGTCGATTTTGTATTCTTGGATAAACGAAGAGAACTCATAATTACACAAATACCCCCTTTTAGGCATTTGTGATTATAGCACCCGAAAACCCCTCTGTATACAACAAAGTAATTCACATTTTGACGGTAAAAAGTCCGCATTTCAATGTGGATAATGTGGATTAGGTGGATATCTTCGCACGTCCTTTTTTACAAGGGGCAGAAGTGCCGAAAAGACGGCACTTTGCTCATCCGCTATCGGAATGAAAAATCCACATTCCCATCGTGGATATTGCAAAATGAGAATGTGGATAACTTATTTTCCAAGTAATTTTTCTCCGATGCGAACCACATCGCCTGCGCCCATGGTGATAATCATGTCGCCGGGCACACAATTTAAGAGCAGGAAGTTCTCAATCTCATCGAAGGTCGGAAAAGAATAAGCGGTTACACCCTTGGCTTCCAGGGCATCGGCGATGAGCTTCGAATCCATTCCGAGGGTGTCGGTTTCGCGGGCCGGATAGATGGGTGCCATAACAACCTTATCCGACAGGGAAAGTGCTTCCACGAAATCGCCGAAGAGCGCTTTGGTACGGGTATAGGTATGGGGCTGGAATACCGTCCACAGCGTGTTGTGACGAATCTTCTGTGCGGCAGTCAGAGCGGAAGTGATCTCCGTCGGATGATGTGCGTAATCATCCACGATGGTAACCTCACCGATTTTGCCTTTGTATTCAAAACGACGATCGGCACCGGTAAAATCATTCAGTGCACGAATGATATTTTCCGAGGAAACACCGAGTAAATCCGCAGTGGCAGCAGCGGCTGCGGCATTCATACAGTTGTGAATACCGGGAGTCTTCAGGGCCAGACGGATGCTACGGTCGTTCGGCATGGTAAGAGTGAACTGTCCGCAACCCATCTCATCGAAGGTTACTTCTCCGATGCGATAATCGGAGCCTTCCGTACAACCGAAGGTGACCACCTTGCAGCCAAGGCCCTCAAGGAATTCCGGCAGGCGTTCCAGCTCATGGTTGATGATTAAGGTACCGTCAGCCGGTAATAAGTCTGCGAATCTGCGGAAAGAAGCACGGATGTCCTCCAGATTCTTGAAGAAATCCAGATGATCCTCCTCGATATTCAGAATCAGAGCCATGCGGGGATAGAAGCTTAAGAAGCTGTTGGTATACTCGCAGGCTTCGGTAACAAAGTATTGGGAATGTCCGATGCGGATGTTGCCCTTGATGGACTTCAGAATTCCGCCGATGGACAGGGTAGGGTCGACCTGTTCCGCTAAGAGAATCTCGGAGAGCATCGATGTGGTGGTCGTCTTGCCGTGGGTACCGCTGACGGCAATCGGCATCGCGTAGTTCTGCATTAACTGCCCTAACAACTCGGCACGGGTCAGCATGGGAAGTCCGCGCTTCACGACCTCCGCATATTCGGGGTTATTGGCCCGAATGGCTGCGGTATAGACAACAAGGTCGATGTCATCCGTAATATTGGAAGCACGCTGCCCCTCGTTAAAAAGAGCACCCTTGGCTTCTAATTCATCGGTCAGTTCGGAGGCATGGGCATCCGAGCCCGATACGGTAAAGCCCTTGTCCAGCAGAATCTCCGCCAGACCGCTCATACTGATACCGCCGATACCGATGAAATGAACATGGATAGGTGTATTGAAATCAATTCGGAACATGGTATTATCCTTTTGAAATATGACATAGAATGCGGTCGAAGAACAACCAGGAAATATTATACTCTTTTATAAGGTAAAAAGGAACACTTTTCGGGACGGAATCTTCCGAAAAAGCGCTGTGTGAAATATTAACAAAAAATTACGAAAATTCGATTCTTTTTTGTAAAAATATTCACTTTCGCACAGTGATGTGTTATAATTACTGAACAGTATACTCTGTTATGGGCGAGTGTATGATGAAAGACAAAAAAGGGAGTGAATAGAATGATTAAGAAAGAGATGATCGCCATGCTTCTTGCCGGTGGACAAGGCAGCAGATTAGGCGTCCTGACTTCGAAGATGGCGAAGCCGGCAGTATCTTTTGGTGGAAAATATCGTATTATTGATTTCCCCTTAAGTAACTGTATCAACTCCGGAGTGGATACCGTCGGTGTTCTGACCCAGTATCAGCCTCTGAAGTTAAATACACATATCGGAATCGGTATTCCTTGGGATCTTGACCGTAACGTAGGTGGTGTAACCGTATTGCCTCCTTACGAGAAGATTGAGAACACGGACTGGTATACCGGTACTGCGAATGCAATCTACCAGAATATTGATTATATGGACAGCTTTAATCCGGATTATGTCCTGATTCTGTCCGGTGACCACATCTACAAGATGGACTATGAGGTAATGCTGGATTTCCATAAGCAGAACAAAGCGGACGTTACCATTGCAGCGATGCCTGTTCCGATTGAAGAGGCAAAGCGTTTCGGTATCGTTATTACTGACGAGAAGCGTCAGATTGTAGAATTTGAAGAGAAGCCGGAGAATCCTCACGGCAACCTTGCAAGTATGGGTATCTATATCTTCAACTGGAAGACGTTAAGAGATTCCCTCCGTGCAATGGCAGAGCAGCCGAATCTGGATTTTGGTAAGCATATCATCCCTTACTGCAAGGACAACGGATGTGCTTTGTATGCATACGAATTCAACGGATACTGGAAGGATGTAGGAACCTTACATTCTTACTGGGAAGCGAATATGGAGTTAATCGATATCGTTCCCGAGTTCAACTTATACGAGGAATATTGGAAGATCTACACGAAATCCGATGCACTTCCTCCTCAGTACATTTCTGCGGACAGCACCGTTGAGAAGTGTATTATCGGTGAGGCAAGTTCCATCTACGGTGAGGTATACAGCTCCGTTATCGGATGCAATGTTACCATCGAAAAGGGCGCTGTTGTTCGTGACTCCATTATTATGAACAACACCGTAATCGGTGCGGGAACGGTTCTGAATAAGGCTATTATCGCCGAGAACGTAGTGGTTGGTAAGAACTGTAACATCGGTACCGGTGAGGAAGCTGTCAGTGAATATGACTCCAGAATCTACACCGACGGCCTTGTATGTATCGGTGAGAAGTCGATTATCCCCGACAATGTAGCAGTCGGTAAGAATACCGTAATCTTTGGCGAGACGACTCCCGAGGATTATCCCAATAACTGGCTTGCCAGCGGTAAATCTATTATCAAGGGAGGGGATCAGTAATGAGAGCAATCGGTATTATTCTTGCAGGTGGTAATAACCACAGAATGCGTGAACTGTCCGCTAAGCGTGCGATCTCCGCAATGCCTATCGCCGGAAGTTACCGCAGTATTGATTTTGCCCTGAGCAATATGAGCAACTCGCATGTGCAGAAGGTTGCCGTATTTACCCAGTATAATGCCCGCAGCTTAACGGAGCATTTAAGTTCCTCCAAGTGGTGGGATTTCGGACGTAAGCAGGGTGGATTATTCGTATTCACTCCCGCCGTTACCAGCGAGAACAGCAACTGGTATCGCGGAACCGCAGATGCCATCTATCAGAACTTATCTTTCTTAAAGGAGAGTCATGAGCCCTATGTAATCATCGCTTCCGGTGACTGCGTATATAAGATGGATTACAACAAGCTTCTGGAGGATCACATCGAGAAGAAGGCAGACGTTACCGTTGTATGCCGCGATGTGGATGAGAACTTTGATGTGAAGCGTTACGGCACCTTAAAGTTGGACGATGCCGGTCGTATCGTTGAATTCGAGGAGAAGCCCATTGCTGCCAAGCATAACACGATTTCCTGCGGTATCTATGTCATTCGTCGTCGTCAGCTCATCGAATTGATTGAGGAGAGTGCCAAGGAAGACCGCTATGATTTCGTAAAAGACATCCTGATTCGTTACAAGGATGTTAAGCAGATCAATGGTTATAAGATTACCGACTACTGGCGCAATATTGCGTCCGCAGAGGATTACTTCGAGACCAATATGGACTTCTTAAAGCCTGAGATTCGCGACTACTTCTTCCATCAGTATCCCGATATTTACTCCAAGGTGGATGACCTTCCTCCTGCCAAGTACAATGTCGGCTCGAAGGTTCGCAACTCTCTGGTAGCCAGCGGTTCCATCGTAAACGGTTCGGTTGAGGGTTCGGTTCTGTTCAAAAAAGTATACGTTGGCAACAATGTAACCATTAAGAACAGTATCATCCTGAACGATGTCTACATTAACGACAATGCGGTAATCGAGAACTGCATTATCGAGAGCCATTCTACGATTGATGCCGGCGCTGTGCTGAAGGGCGAAGATGGTATCCGTATCCTGGCCAACGACGCAGATCGTTACATTCTGTAAGGATTATCAAAAGGTTATAAAGGTCACCCATGTTATGTGGGTGGCCTTTTTGTCTATTCAAGGAAGGAATGTAGAGTTTTGTTGGAATAATCTATGGATATTGTTGGCTTTTTTTGATATAATTACAACTAATTATGGGGAAATATGCGATGAATGAATACACCTTCGAACAATTGCAAATTGGGAAGACGGAACAGTTTACTGTTGCTATCACAGAAGATAAAATGAAGAGCTTTTGTGAATTATCAGGAGATACGAATCTGCTTCATACCGATGAGAATTTTGCAAGAAATTATGGTTTTAGCGGCAAGGTGGTATATGGGATGCTTACGGCCTCGTTGATTTCACAACTGGGCGGGGTATATTTGCCTGGCAAATACTGTATTATTCAGCAAGTAGAGACTAAGTTTGTCTCCCCGGTTTACGTGGGAGATTGTCTCACGGTTGTTGGAACTGTAAAAGAATTACACGAGTCAGTAAAGCAGATGGTCGTGAAGGTAGAAATCCATAATCAATTAGGGAAAAAAGTTTTACGCGGATTGTTGACGACCGGATTTCTTGAATAGGAGATTGTAAATGGATAATAGAACACTTCTAATAACCGGAGCATCTTCTGATATTGGTAAGTGCTTATTAAAGAGGGTGGCGGCGAAATTCGGAACCATTATTCTTCAATACAGAACACCGGATCCTGAGTGGGATGCATTGATTTCACAATATCGCAATGTTATTTCGATTCAGGCGGACTTTTCCTCTTTGATGGAGACAGAGAGATTTATTCAGATGTTGAAAGAGAGAGAGTTGGTTCCGACACACTTTGTACACTTGCCCGCTCCAAAGGCATACAATTTGCAGTTTCATAAAGATGTTTGGTCAAATTATGATTTAGGATGGAACATTTCAGTCAGATCGGCAACGCTGTTGCTTGAATATATTATTCCACAAATGACTAAGAAACATTTTGGAAAAGTGGTGTTGATGCTAACGGCATATACAGATGGAATACCGCCTAAATATCAATCTTCCTATGTAACAGTCAAGTATGCTCTTTTGGGACTAATGAAAGCGGTGGCTGTAGAATATGCTGAGAAAGGGATTACAGTTAATGGAATATCCCCGGAAATGATGGAAACGAAGTTTCTCTCGGAGATTCCGAGCCTTATTATTGAACAAAATGCGGCAAAACAGCCGGGAGGGGTGAACCTCTCTGTTGAGGAGACCGTTGAAGCTCTTCTTCCGTTGATTGAAGATGCAAATGAATTCACAGGACAGAATATTGTAGTTAAACATGAGGTCAAAGAGTGAAAGAATTACAGTATCCATTTGATGCAGATTACATTTTGGCTAATAAAAAGAAAATTAGAAGAGTATTATTGGAAAGTGGTTCTTCTTTCATTGAGAAAAAGATTGCTATTTTGGGAGGATCAACAACCAGTAACATTAAACAAATTTTGGAATTGTTTCTCTTAGATTATGGAATCAAACCGTCATTCTACGAGTCTGAGTATAATCGTTATTATCAAGATGCAATGTTTCCGAATCCAGAGTTAGAAGACTTTGCACCGGATATTATTTATGTACATACAACCAATCGTAATATTACAACCTATCCGACAATTCAGGATAGCGAGGATGTGATAGAGAATCTACTTCATGCGGAAGTGGACCGATTTGTGGCGATGTGGAACCGCCTGTCACAGACCTATCGTTGCCCAATTGTTCAGAATAATTTTGAGATGCCATTCTATCGCCTGTTAGGGAATCGAGATGCGAGTGATATTCATGGTGCGACGAATTTTCTAAGTAGAATCAATCAAGAATTTTATCGTTATGCGCAGACGCATAATAACTTCTATATTTGTGATATTAATTATATTTCTGCAGATTATGGCTTAAAGAAATGGCAGGAACCTTTCTACTGGCATATGTATAAATATGCGTTGAATGTGTCTGCAATTCCGTATCTGTCGTTTAATATTTCAAATATAATCAAGTCTATTTTTGGTAAAAACAAAAAGGGATTTGTCTGTGATCTGGATAATACGTTATGGGGTGGAATCGTTGGAGACGACGGAGTAAATAATCTTGCAATCGGACCGGAAGAGTCTGAAGGGCAGGTTTATACTGAAATCCAGCAGTATATTAAGGCGCATAAGGATCTGGGAATCGTATTAAATATTGATTCGAAAAATGAAGAGGAGAATGCAATAGCCGGATTAAATCATCCGGATGGAGTATTAAAGCCGGATGATTTTGTTGTAATAAAAGCAAATTGGGAACCTAAGGATCGTAATTTTGCTGCAATTGCAAGGGAACTTAGTTTATTACCGGAGAGTTTGGTCTTTTTGGACGACAATCCTGCGGAACGTGAGATTGTTGTTGCACAGCTTCCGGGTGTTAGAGCTCCGTATCTGGATGCTCCTCAAAATTATATTCAAACAATTGACAGAAGCGGTTTCTTTGAGGTAACGAATCTCTCTGCAGACGATCTGGGCCGAAATAAGATGTACAAGGATAATGCGGAAAGAGCTAGACTGGAAGCGAGTTTTACGGACTATCGTGATTATCTGTTATCACTGCAGATGAAGGGCGTGATAGAACCGTTTAAGGAACTCTATATGTCGCGCATTGCACAGCTGACAAATAAGAGCAATCAGTTTAATCTTACAACGAAGCGCTATACGCAAGCAGAAATCGAGGCAATTGCTGAAAATCCACAGTATATCACTTTGAGCGGGCGCTTGTCGGATAAGTTTGGTGATAATGGATTGGTTTCGGTTGTGATAGGACGAAAAGACGGAGCATGTTGTCATGTTGAGTTATGGCTTATGAGTTGTCGCGTGTTGAAACGCAATATGGAATACGCGATGATGGATGCATTGGTTCAAGCGTGTAAGAAAAATGGAATCGACAAAATCATTGGTTACTATTATCCGACTGCGAAAAACGGTATGGTGCGAGACTTTTATTTGGATCAGGGTTTTGCGTTGGTTCGTGAAGATGAGAATGGTAATCGGGAATGGGAATACACCATTCCAGTAAAATACGTGAACAAAAACGATGTAATTGGAAATGAGGAGTCAAATGAGTAGAGAAGAATTGTATGTTAAGTTAAATGAAGTGTTTCGAGAAGTATTTGATGACGAGGATATTTGTGTATCCGATGAGACAACTTCCAATGATATCGAAGACTGGGATAGTCTTGAACATATCAATCTTGTCGTTGCAATCGAGAAATGTTTCGGCATAAAGTTTAACATGGGAGAAGTGAACACCATGAAAAATGTAGGTGAGATGGTTGATATTATTTTAAGCAGAATTTAGGTGGAATAATCATGGAGATTACATCTTGCTTGTTTTATATCGTATTGTTTGCTTTTTTGGTTCTTTATCTGATTGTTCCAAAATCGCTACAATGGATTATGTTACTAGGGGGTAGTATAGGATTCTATATCCTAAACTGCCCTTTTTACGCATTGATATACGTGGCAATTGGTTGGTTGAGTACTTATTGGGGAGCGCATTATATTTCAAAAGAGAGTTCAAGGCACAAAAAACTGGTTGTAGTAGCGATACTCATAACCAACATAGCTATTTTGGCGATTTTGAAATATACAAATCTAGGAATAGATACAATTAGACTTTTTTGGCCCAAGACCAAAATACAGCATGTCCATTTTGTTGCTCCGTTTGCAATTAGTTTCTATACACTTCAGATGATTTCCTATCTTTTGGATGTTTATTGGAGTGTAACGATAAGTGAAAATAATCCGTTGAAATTACTTCTGTATATGATTTTCTTCCCGCAGATGATTTCCGGACCTATCTCGCGGCATGGGCAACTGGGAGCGCAACTGTTCGCGGAACATCGATTTGAATATGCAAGAGTTGTTAACGGTCTAAAACGTACAGCTTGGGGACTGTGCAAGAAACTCTTGGTGGCCGGTCGGTTGGCAATTTTGGTGGATGCGATTTTCTATAATCCTTCCGAATACAATGGGGTATGGGTAGCGATGTCTGCTGTTTTGTATCTCTTTGTGTTGTATGCGGATTTTTCTGGATGCATGGATATCGTTATCGGAATTTCCCAATGTATGGGGATTACATTAACGGAGAATTTTGATGCGCCGTTGTTGTCTAAAAATGTTCGAGAGTTTTGGAATCGTTGGCATATTACTTTAGGTAGTTTTTTACGCGACTATATTATGAATCCGCTATTGAAGTCACGCTTTTTGATAGCGGTTGGAACAAGAGCGAAGAAAATCTTTGGTAAAAAGCAAGGAAAAAAAGTGCCTTCCTATATTGCAATGTTTTTTGTGTGGACTGCAATGGGCATCTGGCATGGAAGTGATTGGAAATATGTTCTGGGCGAAGGTTTGTGGTTCTGGTTTATCATTGTAATGGGGCAGATTATGGAACCATTCTTTGCAACCTTGCGGCAACGCTTTCATCTGGAGAAAAAGGTGTGGTTTGATGCTTTTCGTGTTATTCGAACAATTCTGTTGCTTACAGTTGGTTTTGTCTTTTTTAAAGCGGAATCCATTGCATCGGGAATTCGGGTGTTGCGTTGCATTTTCTCAAATCATGTAAGCCTCTCACCAATGGGGCTCTATTCAACGATTCATATGCATGGAGTTTCGTTGATGGGATTTGGTGGCGTGTTAGGTGTCATATTATTGCTCATTGCTGTGATTAATATGGTGTTTGAGGAGTATATTTTGTATTCCGGACGAAAGACCGTTGAGGTGATAAATACCAAACCGTTGTTGCTACGTTGGTGCATTTACTGGGTTGTGGTATTGTCTGTTGCATTTACTATTTTGGGATCAGTTAGCAACTTTATTTATGCAGGATTTTAGTGATGAAAAAATTAATCATAAAATTGATAATAGTATTTATTCCAACAATTCTCCTGGGAGGGTTGATAGTTGTAGTGGATCCTTTTTTTCACTATAGAAAGCCCATGAAATCATTTGGCTATGAATGGGGGGATAATCGTTGGATCAATGATGGAATTCTTCGGAATTTTGATTACGATGCAGTAATGTTAGGTACTTCCTATGATGAGTATGGTAGTTTGGCGGATTTCAATGAAGCATTTCATGTTGATGCAGTTAAGGTTATCTATCCAGGTGCTAATCCGGTAGAGTATGGAAGAGCGATGGAGACCGCGTTTGCGAATAATGATCATATCAAACTTATGTTTTTCTCAATCAACTACGGACGATTAACAAGCGGAACGAATGAGTGGTACGAAGGTTATGATTATCCATTTTTTCTATACGACAATAATTATTTAAATGATTGGAAATATATTTTCAATCTCTCAACGGTAGAGTTTGCTCGTAGAGGAATAAGGAATACCATACAGGGTCGTGAAAAAATGGATTTTTCGACCTACTATGATTATTCAGGGATCCGGTATGGCAGAGAGTATGCTTTGGCAGCATATGATAGTCAGTTAGCTGTTCCTTATGAATCGCATTTAACAGATCAAATGCGGAAAAACGAGAAAGAGAATATTGAGAAGTATTTTGTGAAGTTTATTCTTGAGAATCCGAATACGGAATTTGTGTTATATTTTCCTCCTATGAGTGCTCTGAACTGGGCATCGAGGAGTGAGGAAGATTGGGATGAAACGATGGAGATAATCGAGATGGCTTTTCGAGAATTGACGCAGTATGAAAATGTTCGTTTGTATAGTTATATCGATGAGCTAACGATTACTACCAATCTGGATTATTACAAAGATGTAATTCATTATTCGCCGGAGATTAATTCGTTACTATTTAGAGATATACAGACGGAGAATCATTTGGTGACTGCTACGAATTATCAAGAACTCATTAATAGAATTCGTGAGACCTATCGGGCATTCGATTATGAGACTATCCTGAATTGATAGTAGCAAGGACCGCTACAGGAGAGCGCTATGTACTTAATTGCAGGCCTGGGAAATCCCGGCAAAGAGTATGAGAATACAAGACATAATGTTGGCTTTATGCTGATTGACGCACTGGCGGCGAAATATGGAATCAGTGTGTCGGAGAAGAAGCATAAGGCAATCATCGGGAAGGGCGTTATTGACGGGCAGAAGGTTATCCTTGCAAAACCCCAGACCTATATGAATCTGAGCGGAGAGAGCCTTCGGGAAATCGTGGATTACTATCATCTCGATTCGGAGGAGGAAGTGATTGTCATCAGTGATGATATCAGTCTGGATCCCGGTCAGATTCGCATTCGTAAGAAGGGGAGTGCCGGCGGGCATAACGGCTTGAAGAACATTATTCTTCATCTGGGCACGGAAGGCTTTTCCCGCATTAAAATGGGTGTGGGTGAGAAGCCGAAGCAGTTCGATCTGAAGGATTGGGTGCTTGGTCATTTTGCCGGTGAGGACAAAAAGAATCTGGATGAGGCGATTGCCAATGCCATGGAGGCTTTACTCCTCATGATGTCCGATCGAACCGATGATGCAATGAATCGATACAATACGAAGGTAGTAAGATAATGCAGATTTTACGGAATCCAATCCGGGAATTGGGCGGTTACGACGAGATGTCCACGGCACTTCGCAAGGGACAGCGCGTTTTGGTAACCGGTTGTGTGGATGCACAAAAACTACATATCGCGGATGGACTGGGCGCCGGCTACGAGCAGCGAATTATTGCAACCTTCAGTGAGCAGAAGGCACGCGAACTCTATGAGGATGCGCTCCTCTACGACCGGGAGACCCTGTATTATCCGGCAAAGGATCTGATCTTTTACCAGGCGGATATTCACAGCAATAATCTTGTTATGGACCGAATCCGCGTGATTCGAAGACTTTTAGAGGGCAAGCCCTGTACGGTTATTACGACCTTTGATGCGCTGATGCAGTTTCAGGTGCCGGTTCAGGTCTATCTGAATCATATTACCGGTGCGCGGGTCGGACGTGCACTGAATCTGAAGGACTTTTCGCGTAATCTGGCGGCAATGGGCTATGAGAAGGCCTATCAGGTTGAGGCTCCCGGACAGTTTGCCGTCCGTGGTGACATTATCGATGTCTTCGATCTGACGGAGGAGAATCCCTATCGAATCGAGCTCTGGGGCGATGATGTCGAGTCGATTCGTAAGTTCGATATTGAGAGTCAGCGTTCCATTGAGGCGATGTCGTCGGTTACGATTTTCCCGGCCACCGAAATGGTTCTGGATGAGGATCGCATTCAGGAGGGCCTGAATCGAATTCTTGCCGACGGTAAAAAAATAAGTGATGCCCTCCGCAAGGAGTTTCATACCGAGGAAGCTCATCGAATCTCACAGCAGATGGAGATGCTGCGCGACCAGGTCATTGAACTGCAATCCTATATGAATCTGGATAGCTATATTCGTTATTTCTATCCGGAGGCGGGCACCTTCCTGTCTCTTTTTGATAAAGAAAAGTGTATCGTTATTCTGGATGAGCCCTTGCGTGTCAAGGAGCATGCCAATGCGGTGGAACAGGAATTCCGGGAGAGCATGAAGGCCCGGGTGGAGAAGGGATACCTGATTCCGGGCCAGATGGAGATTCTTCGTTCTGCAGGTGAGACCTTCGGGGAGCTGGAACGCTCCTGCGTGTTGGCCCTGGCGGCCCTGGAGTCCTCGGGACTTCCGATTCACTTCGAGGTCACCCGCTCCGTTCAGGTAAAGAGCGTGGCCCCCTACAATAACAGCTTTGAGACTCTGACAAAGGATCTCGCCACCTATAAGAAAAACGGGTATCGTATTCTTTTGATCAGCGGTTCGAGAACACGTGCGGAACGTCTGGCGAAGGATTTGACGGACGAGGAGCTGATTGCGTTCTATTCGGAGGATCGAGACCATGTTCTTTTGCCCGGAGAGATTATGACCTTCTACGGACATCTGTCCAAGGGCTTCGAATATCCGATGCTTAAGCTTGTGGTCATCTCGGATACGGATATTTTCGGTGCGGTTCGCAAGAAGAGAAAGAAGTATCAGGAACACAAGGGCACGAAGCTTAAGGATTTTTCACAGTTAAAAATCGGCGATTACGTCGTGCATGAGAACCACGGACTCGGGGTCTATAAGGGCATCGAGAAGGTGGAGGTCGAGAAAACGGTTCGAGATTATATGCGCATCGAGTATCGTGACAGCGGGGTACTGTATGTTCCCGCGACCGGTTTGGATGTGTTGCAGAAATATTCCTCCGCGGATGCCGAGAAGGCTCCGAAGATCAGTAAGCTCGGTACCCAGGAATGGACGAAGACCAAGAGCAAGGTTCGTCAGGCGGTGAACGAGATTGCGGACGATCTGGTGAGACTCTACGCGTCCCGTCGGGAGGCTACCGGCTTCTGCTTCAGTAAGGACAATGTATGGCAGCGGGAATTTGAGGAGATGTTTCCGTTTGAAGAGACGGAGGATCAGTTAACCGCAATTGAAGCGACGAAGGCCGATATGGAGAGCACGAAGATCATGGATCGACTGATCTGCGGCGACGTGGGTTTTGGCAAGACCGAGATTGCGATTCGTGCGGCCTTTAAGGCGGTGCAGGATGGGAAACAAGTGGCTTTTCTGGTGCCGACCACCATTCTTGCGCAGCAGCATTACAATACTTTTTTGCAGCGTATGAAGGATTATCCGGTGTCGGTGGAACTGCTCTGCCGCTTCCGATCGCCTTCCCAGCAGAAGGAATCCATTGAACGTTTGCGAAAAGGAATGTCGGATATTGTCATCGGTACGCATCGTTTGCTGTCGGCCGACGTGCAGTTCAAAGATCTGGGACTTCTGGTCATTGACGAGGAGCAGCGTTTCGGTGTCAGCCATAAGGAAAAGATTAAGAAGCTTCGTGAGAATATTGATGTACTGACGCTGACGGCGACGCCGATTCCCCGTACCCTTCATATGTCCTTAGCGGGTATTCGTGATATGAGTGTCTTAGAGGAAGCTCCGGATGAGCGTCAGCCGATTCAGACCTACGTCATGGAATACAATGAAGAAATGGTGCGTGAGGCCATTGTACGAGAGTTGTCCCGAGGCGGCCAGGTCTACTATGTGTTCAATCGTGTGGCAGGAATCGGCGAATGTGCCGCCGCCATTCAGAATATGGTTCCCGAGGCCAATGTGGCTTATGCACACGGCCAGATGAAGGAGAGCGAACTTGAGCATATTATGTACGATTTCATTAACGGGGAGATCGATGTGCTCGTTTCCACGACGATTATCGAGACCGGTCTGGATATCTCGAATGTAAATACGATTATTATTCATGACTCCGACCAGATGGGTCTGTCCCAGCTCTATCAGCTTCGCGGTCGTGTCGGTCGAAGCAATCGAACCTCCTATGCGTTTCTTATGTACAAGCGAGACAAAATGCTGCGGGAGATTGCGGAGAAACGTCTGGCGGCAATCCGTGAATTTACGGACCTCGGAAGCGGTTTCAAGATTGCCATGCGCGATCTGGAGATTCGCGGTGCCGGAAACATTCTGGGCACCAGTCAGCACGGACATATGGCGGCGGTTGGCTACGACCTGTATTGCAAGATGTTAAACGAAGCCGTGCGTGTCCGCAAGGGAATCCCGGCTACGATGGATTATCAGACCCTGGTCGACTTAAACATCAATGCGTTCATCCCGGCAGATTATATTCTGAACGAAGAACAGAAACTGGAAATCTACAAGCGGATTGCCATGTTGGAGTCGGAGGACGAATGCGATGAGATGCGCGGAGAATTGCTCGACCGTTTTGGGAAGGTTCCGCGATCCGCAGACAACCTGATTCGGATTTCTTATTTACGAATGAAGGCCCACGAGCGCTTCCTCACCGAGATCAAGGGATCGACTTCCTCGATCCGAATGAAGATGCTTCCCACGGCGCCGGTGCAGGTCGACGTGTTACCCAAATTAATGTCTGTCTACAGCGGAAAGCTTACGATGACAATGCAGAAGGAACCGATTTTTGTGCTGAAGCTTGCCCCGACCGGTCATACGGAAAAGGACGAGGATCAGGCACTGGATACCTTGCTGCAACTTATGAAGGATATGCAATTACTGTTTGAATCGACAGGAGAGAAATCATAATGAAAAAAAGAAAACTGTACAGAGGATTCCTGTGCCTGGTACTGGTAGTGGTTCTTGCCCTTGCCGGCTGTGGTAAAAAAGGACCCTCCAAGCTGAATCCCACGCTTTCGGAAGAGAATATAAACGGAACGGATGCGGGGGATATCCAGAATCCGCAGACGGAAGGAATGACCGGGGAGGATAGCTTAACCGGGGAAGAATCGGAGGAATTGAATCCAGAGGAGGAGCTTACCGACGAGACGGTGGAGGAAGGAGACGAGACCTCGAAGGAGGATACTTCCGCTACCGATGGCAAAACAGATTCCGATCAGACGGACACAGGTAAGAAAGACTCCGATAAGAAAGACTCCGGCAAGAAAGACTCCGGCAAGACGGATACGGACAAGAAGGATTCCGATAAGAAGCCGACCACGCCCAACGGAACGCCGGTGGCAACCTACGGAAAACTTGCGGTTAGCGGTGCAGACCTGGTGGACCAAAACGGCAATCCGGTACAGTTAAAGGGTGTCAGCAGCTTCGGTATTGTATGGTTCCCGGAATTTAATAATAAAAAGGCCCTGCAGACCATGCAGGACGAGTGGGGAATTCAGATTTTCCGAATCGCGGTATATACCGAGGAATATGCAGGCTATACCACGAAGGATGCCAAAGGACAGCAGGCACAGCGGGATACGGTCTGTCAACTGGTGGACTGGTGTACCGAGCTTGGCCTTTACTGTATTATCGACTGGCATATTCTGAATGACAACGATCCGACCACACACAAAAAAGAAGCCAAGGAATTCTTTAAGTATATGTCCGAGAAGTATGCGGACAACGACAATGTTTTCTATGAAATCTGTAATGAGCCCAACGGCGGTACCTCCTGGTCGACCATCAAGAAGTACGCAGAGGAAGTCATCGGTGTGATTCGCGAGAATGACGAGGATGGTATCGTGATTGTCGGTACGCCGACCTGGAGTCAGGATGTGGACAAGGCCGCCAAGGATCCCATTACAAAGTACGATAACATCATGTACACCCTGCATTTCTATGCGGATACCCACAAGGACGATCTTCGCAAGAAATGCGCTTCGGCACATAAGAGCGGTCTTCCGATCTTTGTTACCGAGTATGGAATCTGCAATGCTTCCGGAAGCGGTAACATCAATGAGAAGGAAGCAGCCAAGTGGATGCAGTTGCTGGATGATCTGGGAATCAGCTCCTGTATCTGGCAGCTGTCCAATAAGAACGAGACCTGTTCCTTAATTAAGACAAGCAAGACCTCCGGCTGGACGACGAAGGATCTCTCGGACTCCGGCAAATGGTTCATTAAGATGATGAACGGAGATCTGGAAAAGGTGGGCACCACCGACTACGGTTCGGACGACAGCGGCTCCGGGGATTCCGGAAGCTCCGGCAGTTCCGGAGGCGGAGAGTGGTCCGGCAATCCGGACAACATCTCCGGAAGCGGTTCCGGGGCCAATTGCACGGCGGACGTCTCTTCCTCCAATACCTGGAATGACGGTACGAATGATTACTATCAGTTGAATGTCAGCTTAAAGAATACCGGCTCTTCCGACAAAGCAAATTGGAAGATTACGGTTACCTTTTCCGGCAATGTTGCCATCGATCAGAACTGGTGCTGCCAGTGCTCTGCGAGTGGCAATACCCTCACCGTCACCGGTGCGGATTGGAACAGTTCCATCGGCGGGAATGCAACCATCGGTGATATCGGGATTATTGTTTACGGCAAAAAACTAACCATTACTTCAATTACGATTCAATAAACGGAGGATTCCTATGAAGAAAAAAGGCTGGTTACGAATTCTCGGCATCGGGCTTCTGTCCACCATGTTAGTCGGATGTGCGGAAGGCTCGGTTCGTGAGAAAATGCTTAGCACGAATCAGAAGGATGCATCGGCGCTTTCCGATGTGGAGCGGGAGCTTCTCTATGAGGAAAACGAGCATTTGGATGTGAATCACATCATTGAACAGAATAAGCCGTATCACTATGAGCAGGGCGCGATTCTTTTTTCCGTGGTACCGGGGTTCTACGAAAAAGAGCAGACGCTATCGCTTTCCTTAGCGGATCCGGAGCAGGGAGGAACCATCTATTTTACGACGGACGGTTCGGATCCCCGTAAGAAAACATCGGCCTACTCCGGCACCATTACGTTGAAGCGCGGAACGGATGACAAATATCCGGAGGTCCATGTGGTCCGCTCGATTATCGAGTATCCGGACGGTTCCTTCTCCGAGGAATGTACCGGAACGTTTCTTGTCAATAAGGGTGTGCTCAGTCGTTTCTCCACGGCGGTTATGTGCGTAAGCGGTAACCCGGAAGAACTTCTGCAGGCTCCTAAGGGAACTCTTTACGGCGAAAATGCCAAGAAGCGAGGCGAGGAAACGGAGCGTGAGGTGTATGTGGAGCTGTTTGATGCCAAGGGTACGCTTCTGTTATCCCAGAACGCGGGCCTTCGTCCTTACGGCGGTGCTTCCCGTGGCAATGTCATTAAGTCCTTTAAGCTCTATGCAAGAGACGAGTATGGCAACAACCGTTTCAAGACCGATGTATTCGGCACGGTGGCGGCAGACGGCATGACGACGGTTGCCTCCTATAAGAAGCTTGTGGTACGTGATCTTGGTAATGATTTCCAGTTTGGTTACATTCGCGATGAGTTCAACCAGCGTCTGGCTATGGCAGCGGGATTCTCCGATTATGAAGCGGTTATCCCGGTTACGGTTTTCGTGAACCGGAATTACTACGGTCTTCTGTGGATGCATGAGAACTACTGCGATACCTATTTCAAAAAGAAATACGGTGACGGCGAGGGTACCTTCGTTGTGTTAGAGGGAAATGAGCAATGGAAGGCCGATAGCGGTGAGGACGGAATTGAACCCGGAGATACCGTAACACCTCATTGGTCCGAGCAGTACAATGAGACCTATTCCTGGATGACGAAACTGGATCTGTGCGATGAGGATGTCTACGCCGACCTTTGCAAATTCATGGATGTCGAGAATTATCTGGATTATTATGCTTTCCAGATTTATATCAACAACAATGACTGGCCTCAGAATAACTACAAACTTTTCCGCTATGTTCCTGCTGCCGGAGAACCTCTGGGAGACGGTGTGTTCGACGGAAGATGGCGTTATCTTTTACATGACCTGGATTACTGCTATGATCTGTACAACCAGACCGAGACCGGCTATCGATACGACAATCTGAAGCAGATACTGAAGGAAAGCTCGAACCGCTATTCCCCGATGTTTGCGGGATTAATGAAGCGTGAGGACTGCAAGAATTATTTCCTCAACAAGATGGAAGAACTGATGAATACCGTATTCGACCCGGATTCGGCGGTGGCGGCCTTAAACGAGATTCACAAGGAGCGAATCACCGAACACAGAATCTTCCAGAAGTATCTGGATAAGCGCCGTGAGGGCGGCGAGTGGGATCTGTGGTCCGGATTAGACCGACTCGAAAGTGACTTGAACGATATTACGACTTTCCTGCAACAAAGACCCAGCTGGATGCGTAAGTTTTTGGAGGATTTGAAATGATGACACCGATTGCAAAAGAGAATGTGAAATTCTTAGGCCGTGCCTACGCCTGCAAGGAGGGTGCATGGTGCGCATATTCCGGAAGCGGAATTGAATTTAAGGTGATTGGCGAAGCAAGTACCGTCCGTATCGAAGTAACGGGAGACAGTACGGCTTCCGATCCGAAGGCAGGGGAGAATCAGGCCCGAATCGGTATCGTCGTGAATCGTCGCCGCGTGATTACCTGCTTAATGGATGAGCCTGTGAAGACCTTTGAGGTTCCTGTGAGCTGCGGGGACGTGGTACGTGTACTGAAGCTTTCGGAGAGTGCGATGTCCACGATGATGATTACCGGAATCGATCCGGGAAGCACTACGATTGCACCCACGGAGGATAAGGATCTCTTCATTGAGATTGTGGGAGATTCCATTACCTGCGGTTACGGAGTGGAGGATGAGGATCCGCTTCATCATTTCCGCACGGAGACTGAGGATAATACGAAGAGCTACTCCTATCGTACCGTTACGAATCTGGATGCCGATTATGCCTTCGTATCGTTAAGCGGTTACGGTATTATCTCGGGTTACAGTGATGATGGAGAAACGAGACATCCCGAGCAGTTGATTCCTCTTTTCTATGAGAAGGTTGGCTTCTCTTACGGGAACTTGGGTGGTGTACAACCGCAGGACGTTGCATGGGATTTTGAGAATCATCGTACACCCGATGTGGTGGTAATCAATCTGGGTACCAACGATGACAGCTACTGTGTAGAGCATGCGGATCGTCGGGATTGGTATCGTGACGACTATGTGAAGTTCTTAAAGGTCATTCGTGCACGTAACCCCAAGGCAATTATTCTCTGTACTCTGGGAATGATGGGAACCCGTCTGTGTGACAAAGTCGAGGAGGCAGTGGCACTTTTCCGCAAGGAGACCGGAGACGAGATGACCTATGCAATGCCTTTTGAGGAGCAGCGTCCCGAAGACGGTCTGGTAGCAGACTACCATCCGACGGAGGTGACCCATCGTAAGGCGGCCATTGTTTTGTCGAAGCGAATCTGCGAACTGCTCCGGATTCATTCCGGGAACGAGGCGGTTCCTTCAAGACTTCCTGCCGGCGGTCAGACTGCAAAACGTTTTGCGGCAGTGACCTTTGATGACGGCCCGAATACCGATACGACGCCGGAGATACTTAAGGTTCTTGCAAAGCACGGCGTGAAGGGATCGTTTTTTGTGAACGGTTGCAATATCGATGAGGAGACCGGAGACATTCTGAAAGCCATGGATGCGGCAGGTCACGAGATTAATAACCATACCTTCTCGCATCCCGGAATGCCGGAGCTTACCCGCGAGGAGATGCTTGACGAGGTGGATAAGACCGATGCTCTGATTGAGAAATATACCGGTCATAAAGCATCCTTCTTCCGTCCTCCCTATATCGCGGTGAGCGAGGAGATGTACGAGGTGATTCCTCATCCCTTTATTGAGGGACATGGCTGTGATGACTGGAATCCCGAGGTGACGATTCCCGAGCGAATTGAGAGAACGCTGCAGGGACAGGATAACGGTATGATTATTCTGTTACATGATGCAAAGGAGAATGTTGCCACCGCCGAAGCACTGGATGATATTCTGACGATTATGCAGTGCCGTGGCTATGAATTCCTGACGTTAACGGAGCTTTTTCGAGTACGCGGGCAGGTTCCTGCGGCGCATGAGAAAGTAATCTATTCCTATGTATAGAGGCACAGTATGACAGATCTGTTGGTAAAACTGTTTATAAAAGATTATAAGAATGTGAAGGATGTGAAGGTTCGTAAACAGTACGGCTTCTGTTCCGGAATCGTGGGCATTTTCTGTAATGTGCTTCTGTTTGGTTTGAAACTGACGATGGGACTCTTAAGCGGTTCCGTGTCCATTGTGTCGGATGCGATGAACAACCTATCGGATGCCGGGAACTGTGTTATCAGTCTCTTAGGCTATAAGTTAGCGGCGAAGCCTGCCGATAAGAATCATCCCTTCGGTCATGGTCGTATGGAGTATCTTTTTTCCTTAATCGTGGCTTCTGTAATCCTTATGGTGGGTGTGGAGCTTCTGAAGACCAGTGTGACGAAGATTCTTCATCCGGATGTAATCCATTTCTCGTGGGTGGTATTGGGAGCATTGATTCTGTCGATTCTTATGAAGTTCTGGATGTTCCTATTTAACAGGAATCTGGGGAAACGAATCGATTCCTCTGTTATGATTGCCACCTCCAAGGACAGTCTGACCGACGTGATTGCCACTACTGCTACGGTGATTGCGCTGGTAGCTTCTCTTTTCACCACCTTACCTGTCGATGGTGTGATGGGTTGCGTGGTGTCCTGCTTTATTCTGTTTGCCGGTATCGGAATTATTCGCGACACGGTAGCAGAACTTCTGGGACAGCCTGCGGACCGCGAGACGGTGGAAGCATTGATCGGTATTGTTATGGCAGATCCGCACGTATCCGGTGTGCATGATATTATGATTCACTCCTACGGGCCGGGAAATTCCTTCGGAAGTCTTCACGCTGAGGTAGACGGGCATGGAGATATGATGGAGATTCATGATGCAATCGATGTGTTGGAATATCTGGTGTACGAGCAGACGGGGGTAATCTTAACGATTCATATGGACCCGATTCTTAAGGACATCCCGCAGTACGAGGAACTTCGGGAACTGATTCGAGACACGCTGCATGGCATTGATGAGTACTTAAGCTTCCATGATTTTCGCGTGGTACCGGGACCGACACACACCAATGTATTATTTGATGTCGTGCTTCCTTTTGACGCAAAAGTTTCGCAGGAACACATCCAGACGACGATTGAGGCGGCGTTGGATGCCCGTCCCGAAACGAAGTATTTCGCGGTAGTGAAGTATGACCGGGGATATACGGAGTAGCATAATGTAAATTATATGAAGAGAAGACAGGGTAAGTATAGACTGACCGCAACGAAGAGCGGGGGCATGTGAAATAATATTTCGCATGCCCCCATTTTGATTAGAAGGAGGATAATATACGAGATTAAAGATACTTTTGACAAATAATGTGCTGAATCAATTCCGCCGAGCCTTCCGGACCAAGCAGACTGCTATCCAAGAACATCTGGCGGTTGTGACGCTCACCACGAACCTCTTTGGTAAAGTATTTGTAATAATTATGACGCGATTGATCCATTCGATTTATCAAGTCATTGGTAGCATCCAGACTTAACCCATACTTATTCATCAGATAAGCTGTTCGGACCTCAATGGGAGAGTAAATAAAAATGCTAAGGTGATTTTGCATACCACGCAGAATATAATCTGCACATCGTCCGACAAACACGCCACCAGTTGTTTGACCGAAAACCTGAATACGATCACTTTGATAATCGTATATTTTGTTAAGAAGGTATCGATCGGACCCTGACCATAAGCGGATGGAGAGACCGGATTTACACAGCTCATCCAAGCGCTCCAAATCATATTGGCTAATATAATTCTGGTTCATAACAATATGATCGAGAACGGTCTTATCGTAATAGGGGACTTGGTAGGTTTCAGCGATAAGCCTGCCAATCTGGCCACCCTGGCTTCCAAATTCACGTCCGATTGTAAGAATGAACGGTTTCATAAATGTCCCTCCTTGACATGATGTTGATTTTATACTATACCATTTTCTAATATTTGAAAAATACACATATTATTCGGTATTCATACTTTTTGAGTATGGTAAGGAGGTCTTATGGAGATTCGAACCCTACGCTATTTTCTTACAATTGCAGAGGAAGGAAGCATCACAAAGGCTGCTAAAAAACTGAATATGGCGCAACCGCCTCTTAGTACCCAGATGATGCATTTGGAAGATGAACTGGGAGTTATTCTTTTTATAAGAGGCAAAAAGCAGATTCAGTTAACAGAAGCGGGAGCTTTTCTGAAAAGCCGTGCAGAGGAACTGGTTGCCGCATATGATGCGCTGGAAAGACAAGTAAAAGACTACCAGTATGGAACGACCGGTAAGATTAGCATCGGAACGATAGAAGCAATCGGAACGAAGTATCTGGCACCGATGATTGCTTCTTTTCACAAGAAATATCCGCGAGTAGAGTTTGATATCTGGTGCGGAGGAACAGATGATATTCTGGATCGAATTGATAAGGGGATCTTTGACATTGCGATTGTGCGACCATTCTTCGAAAAGGCAAAATATCTTTCATATGAACTAAGTGTCGATGCCTGGGGGGTATTAATTCCGGAAGGGCATCCCTTAGCTAAATGCGAGGAGGAATATATTACGCCCGATATGTTAAAGAACGAACCGTTAATTATTCCGTCAACAATTAAGCGGCAGACGGAAATCATAGAATGGTTTGCCGAGGCAGATATTGAGCCAAACATAGTTTATTCATATAATGTATTGTCCATGGCAGAATCTTTGGTAAGTGAGAATGCCGGAATTGCACTGGTCCTGGTGGGGAATCAGTTTGATGGACTTACTTATAAGGAGATACGTCCACGAGTAGGATCCTCTGTGAATCTTGTATGGTCAAAGTCGTTCTATCTATCTGAGCCAGCAAGTCGATTTGTTGAATACCTTCGGGAAGAGAATCATATCCAGAAGGTATGATAATTATTGAAAACAAGTATTTTACATATCGAAACAATGATGATAGTATCCAGATAAGTTAAAGCAACGGGGCTTCTAATAGCAACGTTGCTTTTTGTTTTTTAGGAGGAATGCCTATGAAAAAGAAAAAGATACGAATTTCAGCAAATACGGTTATTGGCTGTATTACGGTAGCATTACTCTTCTTCTTGTGGTGGTTCGTTACAGAAAAGGGATATATCAAACAGATATTCCTTCCATCGCCCAAGAAGGTGTGGGACGAGTTCATTGTTATTTGTACCAAGGGATACAAAGGAAATACCTTGGGGGATCATTTGCTGATTAGTATGAAGCGATTGTTTATAGCAATGTTTTGGGCAGTTATCACCGCAATTCCAATGGGATTGATTTGTGGATACTTCGACAAGGTAAGAGCAATCTTCGAACCGATTCTTTCGTTTTACAGACCGCTTCCGCCTTTGGCTTATTACAGCCTATTGGTGTTGTGGTTAGGAATTGATGATAAGTCCAAAATTATGCTTTTGTTTTTGGCAGGATTTTCTCCCATCTATATCTCTTGCATGGCTGCAATTAGCCGTGTTAAGGAGGATTACATATATGGTTCATACTCGATGGGCGCGAATAAGTTCCAAACCTTTCTGTATGTCATTCTTCCGGCATCATTACCGGATGTGTTTATCGGATTACGAAATGCACTTAGCGGCACCTACAGAACATTAGTTGCAGCGGAAATGGTAGCTGCCGCTTCCGGTATTGGTTGGATGGTTGTAGATGCAGGCGATTACCTGCGAAGCGATGTTATTTTTGTAGGAATCATCACGATGGGTGTGACCGGCTTAATTTTGGAAAACGGACTTCTGTTCATAGAGAAGAAGATTGTCCCTTGGAAGGGAAAAGAGTAAGGGTGAGACAAAGAGCAATCCGATAGACGGTAAGCTTTTTGAATAAAGACTCATATCATAAGGAGGAAAAGGTTATGAGAAAAAAGTTAAAAAGAATGATTAGTCTGGTGTTAGTGGTTGTGTTGGCGATGGGCTTAATTGCCTGTGGCAAGAAAACCACAAAGAATCAGGAGAACTCAAAGTATCCGAATAAGATTAAGATTGGCTATCAGCCTGTAGCAAACGATATGATGATTGCGATTGTTGAAGGATTGTTAGATGACCTGGGTTATCCGTATGAGCTGGTGGAGTTTAGTAATGGTAAGGATCTCAACAACGCATTAGCATCGGGAAGCGTTGATGTTGGTTATATGGGAACCGTACCAGTTGTGTCCGGTATTTCGAATGATTTGGGATATGAAGTTTTCTGGATTTCCGGAATTATTACCGAGTGTGAAGGTCTTGCTGTTAAAGAAGGTATTCAGTCTTTAAGCGATTTGGAGGGCAAGAAGATTGGTGTCGTAACCGGATCTACTTCTCATTATTCGCTTATGAGTGCTTTGGCAGACGCAGGTGTGGACGAGAGTAAGGTTGAGATTATCGGTGGTGGAACTACTGAGATTATTGCTATGTGGGATAGAGGAGATATTGATGCGGCATACATTTGGCAGCCTTCCCTGGAAGCATTAATCAATGCCGGAGGTACTGTAATCTTTGATGGTAATGACAGTGAGTCGATTGGTGCAACAACTGCTGTATTACATGTAGTAACCAAGTCTTTTGCCAATAAGTATCCGGAAGCGGTAACCGCATTGGTTAAGGTAATGTCCGAAACCCAGGCTGTATATGCGGAGAATCCAGATAAGGTTGTAAAGGATGTAGCTGCTAGATTGGAAATGGATGAGGCAATGTGTAAGACTTCTATCGAAGGTTATCGTTGGATTTCTGCTGCAGATCAGGCATCGGATGCTTATTTGGGAGGGGCCTTTGCGGATGTTCTTTACAAAACGGCTGAATTCATGGCAAGTCAGGGAAGTATTGCAGAAGTACCATCGAAGGAAGTATTAACGAAGTCTATTACAAGTGATTTTTTGAAATAACAAGGTAAATGATGAGGAGGCTGATCCGCTATGGAGACTGTAATCAAAGTACGAGATCTGAATCTTAAATATGGAGATAATTCGAAGGGTGTGCTGGCTCTTAAGGACATTAATCTGGATATATATGAAGGTGATTTTGTATGTATTCTGGGTCCCTCCGGCTGTGGAAAAAGTACATTGCTGAAGATCATTGCGGGATTCCTTTTTCCCTCCAGCGGATTGGCCACTCTTGATGGCAAGGCAATCAAGGGACCGGATCAGAGTCGTGGAGTTGTATTTCAAACACCGAATCTGTATCCCTGGATGTCTATTGAAAAGAATGTAACTTATGGCCCCCGTGTCCGTGGGGTAAATAAGCAAGTAATACGAGAGACGGCAGATAAGTATCTGAAGCAGGTCGGGTTAGGAGATTTCAAAAAGCAAAAAACCTATGAACTGTCTGGCGGTATGAAGCAGAGGGCAGCACTGGCTAAGGTACTGATTAATGATCCGAGAATTATATTGATGGATGAACCCTTTGGAGCATTGGATGCATTGACCAGAGTCAATATGCAATCCTTGGTGCGTAAAATCTGGAAAACGACCGGTAAGACAATTATGCTGATCACACATGATGTGGATGAGGCACTTCAATTAGGGAACAGAGTAATTGTGATGTCTAAGCGTCCTGGGTCAATTTTGAAGGAATTCAATGTAAATTTTGCACAATCATTGGTGAATCAGGGGGACGAAAATGAAATCAGCTTTAGTCCGGAATATTTGGCAATTAAGCAGGAAATCTTGGGAATCATCAATAAGCAGCATGATGAAGCTGCCGAAAAGGCATTAACATTAGAGTAGAGGTGGATATATGAAGGATGTAATGAATCTGGCAGTAGTGAACTTCAAACCTGTGTGGGGAAATAAGGAGGCTAATCTCAACCGTATTCTTGGGTATGTGGAGAGTGCGGCGAAGCGAGGCGCCGATATGGTTGTTTTACCGGAAGTGTGCTTAACAGGCTACGATGATCTGTACGATGTTCCCCGAGAAGAAAAGATGCAGACGAAGCTTGCAGAGACAATTCCGGGACCGTCAACGGATGCTGTCGCTGCCTATGCAAAAAAATATAACATTTTTGTAATCTTCGGTATGCCAGAGAAGGACGCGCTGACCGGTATTGTCTATAACACCGGAGTCATTATCGGACCGGATGGAATCGTAGATGCTTATCGTAAGATTCACCTTCCCAATCGTGAACCCGATTGGGCCGCAAGGGGAGATCGCCCTGTAGTCTTTGATACGCCTTGGGGCAAGGTTGGAATCGGTATTTGTTATGATGTATATAATTTCCCGGAACTGATTGCCTATGCGGCGGCGCAGGGAGCTAGATTGTTCCTGAATCCAACCGCAATTGGTTGGGGGGTATCCTGCGGTAAGGTTTTCAGAACCAAGACAGAGTCGGATTGTTTAAGAAGTAATATCTTTGTGGCATCTGCGAATCTGGTCGGCAAGGATTTATATTATGAATTTACCGGTTGCAGCCATATCATGGGTCCGGTTGGCAAGGGTGGCGATGTAGCTTATTATGCAGGACATCCTTTTGGAGACCCGGAGGGAGAGATTCCCGGTATATTCCTTGGAACCATTGATTTAGCATTGGTGGATTATCAGTCTATTAATACTTTTAAGAACTTGTATCATACGAACCCTGTAACTAAGACGACGGATTGGAGACCGGATTTGTATGCGAAGATTTTTGGTGAGTTAGCTGAAACTGCGGAGTGGAAGTCGAAAACGGTTGAATAGATGGGAAGTGATTCTCGATGAATGAAAAAAAGATATTAAGGTTCATCGGTACATTAGTGGGTATCGGTATGATATTAGCCGGCTGCCTTGTTCCGTGTTTTCCGGGCCTAGACCGAAAGGGCATGGAATATATTGGAATACTGTCCTGCATGATTTTCTATTTAATCATTAATCTATGTGATGAATACATTGTAGTAATGTTTTCACTTGCTGTGTGCTTGACACTCGGCTTAGAGCAGATTACCGGCATATATTCCGCTTTTTCAACATCAACGGTATGGCTGTTGATTGGTGTGTTGCCAATGAGTGTGGTTATTGCCAAAAGCGGACTGATGAAACGAGTGGCATTGCATGTGTTACGAAGATTTCCGCAGAACTACTTTGGGCAGCTATTGGCATTCTCCTTTGCCGGGTTGATTATTAGCCCCATGATTCCGAGTATAACGGCCAAAGCAAGTATTCTGGCACCGTTTGCCGTGGATGCGGCAGAAGAAATGAATTTGACCAAGAAGAGTAAAGAAATGACAGGACTCTTTATGGCAGTGTTTCTGTTTGGCTCCATCAGTGGACACATTTTTTATAGCGGGTCCATGAACGTTTTTATACTTCTTGGACTGCTTCCGGATGAAATCCAGAACAGTTTTACCTGGGGAAGCTGGATTCAGGCAACCTGGGTATGGGGATTGGCAATCATTGTACTCGGTTTTGCTGCTTTGTGGCTATTATATGGATCAAAAGGGGATAGTCGCGTTCCGAAAGGATTTGTAGAGAATAAGCTTTCGGAAATGGGGAAAATGAGTGGCCTTGAAAAAAAGGTTGCAATTGTACTGCTGATAACGTTAATTATGTGGATTACCAAGAACTACCATGGTGTTTCAGAGGCTGCAATCGCAATCACTGCAGTATTTGTTTTAGTACTAATGGGAGGTCTGGATAAAAAAGAATTTCGTAGCAAGGTTGCTTGGGATATGATTATCTTTATTGGCGGCTTGGTATGTATGGCCAATATCATGTCAGACCTGGGAGTCAATACTTGGCTGGCAGGAGTGATGACTCCATTGATTAAGCCCATGTTAGTGAATGAATATGTATTTATCGCTGTTTTGGGGGTTTTAGTGGCATTAAGCCGATATATTATTGTATCTTCCATTTCGGCGGTTTCATTGTTTTATATTGTATTTGCTGGAGCCGGTGAGAGTATTGGAATCAGCCCATGGATTACCGGTCTGGTGATTGTTACCATTGCGCAGGCGTGGAGTACACGCTTCAATAATACTAGTTATCTAACCGCTGTAGCAGTTGTGGGAGACGATACAATTGATTATAAACTGGCACGAAGGATGTCCGGTTGCTATGTTATTATTTCGATTGTAGGCTTTCTGCTTAGCATCCCTTTGTGGAAGTCGATTGGTCTTATTCAAATATAGTAATCACACGATACAAGGATTGGTTTGGGAGCAACACTTGACAAAAAGCCTAAAATCGTTATAATGATGTCGTAAAAAGACGATGACGAAGACAGTAGATGGCACGAGGAAAGCCACAGCGAGTCGGTGAAGGTGCGAGACCGATGCGAGTAATGAGCCATTGAAAATCACTTCTAAGTCGCGGTCTGAACGATTGCCTGAGAGCATGGAACCTGTGGTGCGAGAAACCGGAGGAGAGCTTTTGCAGGCAGATAAGTAGGAACCGCCGCTATTTCCGGCGTTACAGGATACCGTATGAATCCGGGTGGGTGCCAGACGAGATTGGAGCCGGCAGGCTGCTTTGGGAGAGTACGATGTAACAGGTGGTTAACGAGCCGATAGCCTCGTCCTATTACAGGACGGGGTTTTTTTGTTTTTTCAAAGCTATTTACCTTCCCCGACGAGAAAAGGGAGGGTTACAGAGAAAGGGTGTAATTATGTACAAGAAAGTATCCACAGATCTGAATTTCGTTGAAAGAGAACATGAAGTGCTGAAATTCTGGCAGGAGAATGACATCTTCCAGAAGAGTATGGACAGTCGCAAGGAAGGCCCTACCTATACCTTCTATGACGGACCTCCGACCGCAAACGGTAAGCCTCATATCGGTCATGTATTGACCCGTGTTATCAAGGATATGATTCCCAGATACCGTACCATGAAGGGATATATGGTTCCTCGTAAGGCCGGTTGGGATACTCACGGTCTTCCGGTTGAGCTGGAGGTAGAGAAGCTCCTCGGCCTGAACGGAAAAGAGCAGATTGAAGAGTATGGTATGGAGCCTTTCATCGATAAGTGTAAGGAATCCGTATGGAAATATAAGGGAATGTGGGAGGATTTCTCCGGAACCGTAGGCTTCTGGGCAGATATGGATAACCCCTACGTTACCTATCATGATGATTATATTGAGTCCGAGTGGTGGGCGTTAAAGGAAATCTGGAATAAGGGCTTACTCTACAAGGGCTTCAAGATTGTACCCTACTGCCCTCGTTGTGGTACCCCTCTGTCCTCCGCTGAGGTATCTCAGGGATATAAGACGGTGAAGGAGCGTTCCGCAGTGGTTCGTTTCAAGTGTGTCGGTGAGGATGCTTATTTCCTTGCATGGACCACGACTCCCTGGACCCTTCCTTCCAATGTGGCTCTTTGCGTAAATCCGAGCGAGGAATACTGCAAGGTTAAGGCTGCGGACGGTTACACCTATTATATGGCAAAGGCTTTGCTGGATACCGTTCTTGGGAAGCTTGGCTCTGAGGAGACTCCCGCTTATGAGATTCTTGAGACCTATGTCGGAAAGGATCTTGAGCGTAAGGAATACGAGCCTCTCTTCGCATGTGCCGGTGAATGTGCTGCCAAGCAGAATAAGAAGGGCTTCTATGTAACCTGTGATAACTACGTTACCATGTCCGACGGTACCGGTATTGTACATATTGCACCTGCTTTCGGTGAGGATGATGCCAATGTAGGTCGTAACTATGACCTTCCCTTCGTTCAGTTCGTAAACGGTAAGGGTGAATTAACCGCAGAGACGCCGTATGCAGGCATCTTTGTGAAAAAAGCAGATCCCGAGGTTTTAAAGGATCTCGATGCAGAGGGTAAGCTTTTCGATGCTCCGAAGTTCGAGCATGAGTATCCTCACTGCTGGAGATGCGATACTCCTCTGATCTATTATGCCCGTGAGTCCTGGTACATCAAGGAGACTGCGGTTCGTGAGGACTTAATCCGCAACAATAATACCGTTAACTGGATTCCCGAGTCGATTGGTAAGGGTCGTTTCGGTAACTGGTTGGAGAATATTCAGGACTGGGCAATCTCCCGTAACCGTTACTGGGGTACCCCGTTAAATATCTGGGAGTGTTCCTGTGGCAATCGTGAGTGTATCGGCAGCCGTGAAGAGCTGGAGAAGCTTAGTGGCAATGCAGCGGCGAAGACGGTAGAGCTTCACAGACCCTACATCGATGAGATAACCTGCACCTGTCCGAAGTGCGGCGGCACCATGAAGCGTGTTCCCGAGGTTTTGGACTGCTGGTTTGACTCCGGTGCGATGCCTTTTGCTCAGCATCATTATCCTTTTGAAAATAAGGATCTCTTTGAGCAGCAGTTCCCTGCACAGTTCATCTCCGAGGCGGTAGACCAGACCCGTGGATGGTTCCACTCTCTGATGGCAGAGTCTACGTTACTGTTTAACAGGGCTCCTTATGAGAACGTAATCGTACTGGGCCATGTTCAGGATGAGAACGGTCAGAAGATGAGTAAGTCGAAGGGCAATGCGGTAGATCCTTTCGCAGCATTAAATGAGTACGGTGCTGACGCGATTCGTTGGTATTTCTATATCAACTCCGCTCCCTGGCTTCCGAACCGTTTCAGTGGTAAGACGGTAATGGAAGGACAGAGAAAGTTCATGGGAACCCTGTGGAATACCTACGCTTTCTTCGTACTTTATGCTAATATCGACAACTTTGATGCAACGAAGTTCACTTTGGATTATGATAAGTTACCGGTAATGGACAAGTGGTTACTGTCGAAATTGCAGACCGTTGTGAACGAAGTTGACAATGATTTGAATGACTACAAGATTCCCGAGGCTGCCCGTGCACTTCAGGATTTCGTAGATGAGATGAGTAACTGGTATGTTCGTTTGTCCCGTGAGCGTTTCTGGGCAAAGGGTATGGAGCAGGATAAGATTAATGCTTATATGACTCTGTACACCGCACTGGTTACCATTGCGAAGGCTGCCGCTCCCATGATTCCTTTCATGGCAGAGGAAATCTATCGCAATCTTGTATGCAGTGTAGATGCTACCGCTCCCGAAAGCGTGCATCTGTGTGATTATCCGGTTGCGAATACCGCTTGGATTGACAGCGAGTTAGAGCAGGGAATGGAAGAAGTCTTAGACATCACCGTAAAGGGTCGTGCTTGCCGTAATGCAGCCAATATCAAGAATCGTCAGCCGATCAGCCGTATGTATGTCAAGGCAGAGAAGACGCTGGGCGAGTTCTATACGGATTTAATCAAGGGCGAGCTGAATGTAAAGGATGTTCTTTTCACCGACGATGTTCGTGACTTCACTTCCTATACCTTCAAACCTCAGCTTCGTACCGTTGGACCGAAGTACGGTAAGCAGCTTGGCGCAATTCAGCAGTATCTGCGCGAAGTCGACGGCAACGCAGCGATGGATGCTTTGAAGGCGGAGGGCGCACTGAAGTTTGATGCGGCAGGTGTTGCAGTTGCTCTGACGGAAGAGGACCTCTTAATTGAGATGACGCAGAAGGAAGGCTTTGTAACCGAGGCGGACAACCACACCACGGTAGTTCTGGATACCAACCTGACTCCCGAGCTTATCGAAGAGGGTTATGTGTATGAGATGATTAGTAAGATTCAGACCATGCGTAAGGATTCCTGTTTTGAAGTTACCGATCACATCACGGTATACCTTAAGGATAATGACAGACTGTCCGATATCGTTAAGAAGAACAGCGATGCCATCGCCACCAAGGTTCTCGCAGATGAATTCGTCTACGGAGAAGCAAACGACGCTGCGAAGCAGTGGAATATCAATGGCGAGGATGTTGTCATCGGTGTTGTAAAAAGATAATTACATAAGTGATTATAGATTTTGGAGGTAATGTAATGTTTAAGAAAACGGAAGAACCTACATTCGACAAGGAATTGTTCAAGCGTTCCGTTGTGTACAACGTACGTACTCTTTTCCGTAAGAATATGGATGAGGCAACCGACAAGCAGGTGTTTCAGGCGGTATCCTATGCAATCAAGGATCAGATTATCGATAACTGGATCAAGACCCAGGAAGCCTATGAGAAGCAGGACCCCAAGACGGTATATTATCTGTCCATGGAGTTTTTAATGGGTCGTGCCCTCGGTAACAATATGATCAACCTGAAGGCTTACGCTCCTGTAAAAGAAGCACTTGAGGAGCTGGGTGTGAACTTAGACGTGGTAGAGGATCAGGAGCCCGATGCCGCACTTGGTAACGGTGGTCTCGGTCGTTTGGCTGCATGTTTCCTGGATTCTCTTGCTACCTTGAACTATTCCGCTTACGGTTGCGGTATTCGTTATCGCTACGGTATGTTCAAGCAGAAGATTGAGAACGGCTTCCAGGTTGAGGTTCCCGATGAGTGGTTAGAGGATGTGAATCCTTTCGAACTTCGTCGTCCCGAGTATGCAAAGGAAGTACGTTTCGGCGGTTATGTAAAGAGTGTTCCCGATGAGACCGGTCGTCTTCATTATTCTCAGGAGGGTTATCAGGCCGTTATGGCAATCCCTTACGATATGCCTATTGTCGGTTACGGCAACGGTATCGTAAATACCCTTCGTATCTGGGATGCACAGGCAATTCAGCAGTTCCGTCTGGACTCCTTTGATAAGGGTGATTACCGTACGGCAGTTGAGCAGGAGAACCTTGCACGTAATATCGTTGAGGTACTCTATCCCAATGATAACCACTATGCCGGTAAGGAATTACGTCTGAAGCAGCAGTACTTCTTTATCTCTGCATCCATTCAGGAAGCGGTAGAAAAGTACATGCGTAAGCATGATGATATTCATAAGCTGTATGAGAAGGTTACCTTCCAGTTAAACGATACCCATCCGACCGTAACGATTCCCGAATTAATGAGAATCTTATTGGATGACTACAATCTGACTTGGGACGAGGCTTGGGAGATTACCACCAAGACCTGTGCGTACACCACCCACACCATTATGTCCGAGGCTCTTGAGAAGTGGCCTATCGAGCTGTTCTCCAGATTGCTTCCTCGTATCTACTCCATCGTAGAGGAGATCAATCGTCGTTTCATCCTGGAGATTGAAAAGAAGTATCCTGACAACAAGGCCGAGAAGATTCGCAAGATGGCAATCATCTATGACGGACAGGTTAAGATGGCACATCTGGCAATCGTTGCAGGTTTCTCCGTAAACGGTGTAGCAAGACTTCATACCGAGATTCTTAAGAATGAGCAGTTGAAGGACTTCTACGAGATGATGCCTGAGAAGTTCAATAACAAGACCAACGGTATCACCCAGAGACGTTTCTTACTTCACGGTAACCCCCTGCTCGCAGACTGGGTAACCGCTCATGTAGGAAACGAGTGGATCACGAATCTTCCTGCATTAGAGAAGTTAAAACTCTATGCGGATGATGAGAAGGCTCAGCATGAGTTCATGAACATCAAGTATCAGAACAAGCTGCGTCTGGCTGCTTACATCAAGGAGCACAACGGAGTTGAGGTTGACCCTCGTTCCATCTTCGATGTACAGGTTAAGCGTCTTCATGAGTACAAGAGACAGTTACTGAATATCCTTCACGTAATGTATCTCTATAATCAGATTAAGGATAATCCGACGATGGAGTTCTATCCTCGTACCTTTATCTTCGGTGCGAAGGCAGCTGCCGGTTATGCCAATGCGAAGTTAACCATTAAGTTAATCAACTCCGTTGCGGATGTTGTAAACAACGATGCTTCCATTAAGGGCAAGATTAAGGTAGTCTTCATTGAGAACTACCGTGTATCCAATGCAGAGATTATCTTTGCAGCAGCAGATGTATCCGAGCAGATTTCCACCGCTTCCAAGGAAGCATCCGGTACCGGTAATATGAAGTTCATGTTAAACGGTGCGGTAACCTTAGGTACCATGGACGGTGCTAACGTAGAGATCGTTGAGGAGGTTGGCAAGGAGAATGCATTTATCTTCGGTTTGTCCTCTGAGGAAGTAATTCGTTACGAGAACTTCGGCGGCTATGATCCCATGGAGATCTTCAACAACGACCAGGATATTCGTCGCGTGCTGATGCAGTTAATTAACGGAACCTACGCTCCCGAGAATCCGGAGCTCTTCCGTCCGCTGTACAATTCCTTACTGAATACCTTATCTACCTCCAAGGCAGATACCTACTTCATTCTGAAGGATTTCAAGTCTTATGCGGCAGCACAGAGCGAGGTCGAGAAGGCATATCGCAACGAGAAGCAGTGGGCGAAGAGCGCTATCTTAAATGTGGCTTGCTGCGGCAAGTTCTCCTCCGATCGTACGATTGAAGAGTATGTAAGAGACATTTGGCATTTGGATAAGGTGGTAATGTAGAATAGACTTGTTCTACGATTGATTGATTTGAATGATGTGGTGGGAATCGGAGCGTTGTTTCCGGTTCCCACTATTTTTGTTGTAATCAGAATATAAAAAAAGTGGTGCGAACCGGCAAAAACTACCGGGTTCCCACCACGATTAGGCAATAAGTAAAAAGAAGATTATCTGTAACGATTAGATAATGGCATCAATCTCAACATTGTATTCCTGCATGAGATCAATGTAGTTTGCACCGCAACGGATCGTCGGACGAGAGGGATTTACCTTGTTGAAATAGATAATCTCACCTTCGACACCGTTTGTGAGGCGTACACGGTTGCCCATATAGGTTGATACAATGTTCTCCATAAAGGGAAGAATGACTTCCGGATCGTATTTCTGCAGACCTTCGCTAACGAAAATGGAAAGAACCCGGAAAGGACATAAGGGGCCACGGTACACACGGGCACTGGTCATTGCTTCGTAGACATCGGCCACCGATACGATGGTCGCGAAGCGATCGATTTTTTTACCGGACAGGCCCAGAGGATATCCGGTACCGTCGTAACGCTCGTGGTGCATCAGGGCTGCATTTTTGATATGGTCGCTGATACTGCACTTCTTCAGGAGATTGTATCCCTCAATGGTATGTGTCTTCACGATATCATATTCATGAACGGAAAGCTTATCGGGTTTCTTAATGATGTCTTCCGGCATCATGATCTTACCCACGTCATGAAGAAGACCACACAGGGTTACCAGATTCGTATCTTCTTCACTCATATGCATCCAACCGGCCAATACATAACAGATCAAAGCAACATTGATGCTGTGGGCGTAGGTCAGATCGTCGTACATACGCATATTGTGGAGCATGGAGAAGATATTCACTTTTCCATGGGAATTGTCCAGAATATTTAAGGTGTTACGCAGAAGATCGTCGGGATTTAAGTCCGTATTGTCTTTTACGAAGGACTGCATATCGTGCTCGAAGGATCTGACAGCGGTCTCAAAATGCTGCTTGTACTCCTTGAATTCCTCGCTGGCCTGGATAATCTGTGCATAGGAACGGTTATCTTCAACCGGTTCCGGAGTCTTAGCCATCTCATCCTCGACACGAATACTGAGAATCGAGTAGAATTCGAGCTTGGTGATACTTTTGTCCGTCAGAACAAGCCCCTTCGGAAGAATGAGCTGGTTGCTGTAGGTGTAGACATCTTCTGCAGTTATCATTCCGGGCATAAGCTCGGCAGTGTTCAGTCGTTTCATAGGGGATATTATAATTTTTTATGGGGAAATAGTCAACAAAAACGACGAAAACAATGTTGACAGCGCACATCGAATATTGTAAAGTTGTGATGTAACAGAATAGATGCTCTTATTCAGAGTGGTGGAGGTACATAGGACCGACGAAGCCACGGCAACCCCAGCAATGGAAGGTGCCTGCCTGAGCAATCGTGAAGCGTCGCGTAACAGCGGTGAATCGACGATCGAACAATAAGAGGGATATCGTGATATGTGTACCCGCTTGTTGTTCCTATGACAACAAGCTTTTTTATGTTCTGCGGTGTGAGAAGCCCGCCGGGATGGCCTGTGGCGGACGGTCTCGAAGAGCCGTAGACGAAAGGAGAAAAATGGACAAGAGATTATTTACTTCCGAATCTGTAACCGAAGGTCATCCCGACAAAGTCTGCGATGCCATTTCGGATGCAATCCTGGATGCCTGCATGGCACAGGATCCCATGAGCCGTGTTGCTTGCGAGACCGCAGCATGTACCGGCTTTGTATTGGTAACCGGTGAGATTACCACCAATGCGAACTTGGATATTCCTTCCATCGTACGCGAGACGGTTCTGGAGATTGGTTATGACTCCGGTGAAAAGGGAATCGATGGTGCTTCCTGCGCTGTTATGGTAGCGTTGGACAAGCAGTCTGCCGATATTGCCATGGGCGTTGATAAGGCTCTGGAAGCCAAGGAAGGTCAGTTAAAAGACGATCTGGACACCGGTGCAGGTGATCAGGGTATGATGTTTGGTTATGCAAGCAACGAGACTCCTGAGTTAATGCCTTATCCCATTGCATTGGCTCATAAGTTGGCCCTTCAGTTAACCAAGGTTCGTAAGGACGGAACGCTTAAGTATTTAAGACCCGACGGTAAGACACAGGTATCTGTTGAATATGATGAGAACGGTAAGCCTGCTCGTTTGGAAGCAGTTGTATGTTCTACCCAGCATGATCCCGATGTTACTCAGGAGCAGATTCATAAGGATATTAAGAAGTATGTCTTCGATCCTATTCTGCCGGCTGAGATGGTTGATGCAGAGACCAAGATGTTCATCAATCCTACCGGCCGTTTCGTAATCGGTGGACCTCACGGTGATGCGGGCTTAACCGGTCGTAAGATTATCGTAGATACCTATGGTGGATATGCTCGTCACGGCGGTGGTGCTTTCTCCGGTAAGGACTGCACCAAGGTTGACCGTTCCGCAGCGTATGCCGCAAGATATGTTGCGAAGAATATCGTAGCAGCAGGTCTTGCCGATAAGTGTGAGATTCAGTTATCCTACGCAATCGGTGTAGCTGAGCCTACCTCCGTTATGGTGGATACCTTTGGAACCGGCAAGCTTTCCGATGAGAAGCTGGTTGCAATCGTTCGTGAGAATTTCGACCTTCGTCCCGCAGGAATCATTAAGATGCTCGACCTTCGTCGTCCCATCTACAAGCAGACCTCCGCTTACGGTCACTTCGGCCGCAATGACTTGGATCTGCCTTGGGAGAAGACCGATAAGGTTGATGCTCTGAAGAAGTATCTGTAAGGATTTGAATCAATAAAAAGTATGACAACCGCTTTTTCTGTGATTGAGAACTGCTCAAAAACAGAAGGAGCGGTTGTTTTTATGATTGTGCCTGCTCGATGAAATGCCTCTGGAGGTTTTCAATCGTTTTTTGATCGCTCACTAAGGAGTGCAATTGCCGATATGCCTTTTCCCTCAAAATTCGTAATCTGTCGATGGGAGGAAAAACTTGCCGGATTTCTCATTTTCGCAATATCCGTAATACATATATAGGCGTCCTCCTTTACAATATCGCCATACAATCGTATTTCGGTTCCGGTTGCGTTTATTGTTTTGTTCTTCATACATTACTCCTGTAATAGCACCACTGCATAGCCGTGAGCCTACTGCTTTTGATCGGAAAGTCCAAGCAGATAATCAATTGAGCAATGATGATATTTGGCAAGACGAATCAGGGTAACGGTGGGGATGTCGCGCCGCCCCAATTCGTAGTAAGAATAGGTAACCTGAGAACAATGAAGGTATTTGGCAAGAACGCGTTGTGGCAGATCGGCGTCTTCTCTTAGTGCTCGTATGCGTGGATAGGGAAGCTCATACTCTCTCATATCGTTGAGTATAGAATAGAACGAAGGGCATTACGGGATATAGAACAGATTGTTTTGTGGTTGTGAGAGTTGAGAGATTATTATAAAATAAAAAAATAAAAATATTCTTTTTTTCTAAAACTTTTTGCCGGGGTTACCGGTAATCCTAGTAAAGAAACATTTCATTAAGCCGTTCCGCCCGGGACTGCTTGAAAAGATAGAAAGAGTGAGGGCACAGCTATGGCAGATGTGAATCAGTTGGCATCCGATATCAAGCGGGGAAATGAGGAAGCAATCGGGCTTCTCTATGAGGCGACCTATTCGAACGGTATTCTGACCGCCGAGAAGTACATGGGCAATCGTCAGGATGCGGAGGATATGGTGCAGGAGGCCTTTCTCAAGGTCATGTCTCACATGGACAGCTACAATGAGAACCAGGAGTTCGGCGCGTGGCATTATACGATTCTGGTGAATACTTGCAAGAATGAGTTGGCGCGAAAAGACCACAAGGCTGTCAGCAATTTTACGACGTTGAACGGTGCCAATGATGCGGGGGAGCAAAAAGAAAATTTCGAGAATACCATCGAATCCATGGATCTTTGGGGCCAGCCGGAACAGGCTTATGCTATGAAGGACTTGCGAAACGTCGTGACGGGAATCTTGGCCGTCCTTCCGCCGGAACAGCAGCAGGCACTTCGTCTTTTTCACTATGAGGATATGCCGATCAAGCAGATTGCCGAGACGCAGCAGGTGGGAGAAGACACGGTAAAGAGCCGTTTAAACTACGGTCGCCAGAAGGTTCGGGCCGCCGTTGAGGACTATGAAAAAAAGAATGGCATTCGCCTTCACAGTATTGCTCCGTTGCCGCTTCTGTACGTGGTGTATAAGGCAGCCAAGATGTCGACGCTTGCTACCGCAGGTGTCGCAGCGGCAGCCGCGGGAACGGAAGTAAGCGGCGCCGGAGTGGCAGCCGCAGGCGGGACTACCGCAATGACTTCCGTGGGCACTGCAGCCGGCGTGGCAGGAGTGGCCAATACCATCGGCACTGTCGGGGTAGGAGTGGTTACCAAGGCCTCCCTTGCACTGGGGGCTAAATTAGCTATCGGGGCGGCGGCCGTCGCCTTAGGCGTGGGAGCAGGATTTGGAACCTCGGCGGTGGTATCGAGACAGGAGGCAAAGAAGGCGGCAGCAGGGCTTTCACAGATTGGAGCACCGTTAACACCCGGACAAGGGGAATCCGATGGAGATGCTGCTTCCGGACAAGGGGAATCCGCATATGCTGTACCTGCGGATGTTGAGGAGTTAGTAAATCAGCCGATTACCGAAGCCCCAATCGCAGGGGTACAACCGGAGATGGAAACGGGAACAACCGGAGACGGGGCCGGAGGAACCGAGGAGGAAGGGTTTGCGGAATTACTCTTTTCCACGGGGGTACCGGAACGGGATACTCAGTACTATAATCCCGGCGCTGATCCGGAGCTTACACAGGCGATCTTCGAAGCATTGGGTAAGGCAGACGGTCAGGACTTTTCTTTTTCAAGCTCGGGCAATATCCTTTGCTTAGGCTTCACCATGAGATCGGATATACGCAGCATATTGGGCGATCCGGATTATGAATGCAATGGTTCCGATGAGAACACGACCGTTGTTTATTATCGTCTTTTTGATGAGGAGACCTACGGAGTTGATGCTTCACGCTCCTATGTGAAGCTGGAATTTTGTGATCTTGTCGGGACGATGGATCCTTATGATTACGTCCTTTATCGAGTGACCTTCTATACCGATGTTACCCGAAGGAATAGCAAAGAAGCGACGTTTTTAAGTGCTTTTTTCGCAGGGAATTGGGGATTTCTGGACCCCGGCACCACGGCCTTCGAGTTGCTGGAGCTTGGGTTTGAACAGGACGAGAATCGATATGTGAAACATGCGTTAAAGGATGATTGTTTCTCCATTACGGCAATCTATCACATGGAGGGCAATTTCTCGCAAGGACTGGAAGAGTTGACGGTCGGATATGACCTTGAGAAGGTGGTGAGCGAATGAGGAAACAGAACAGTACCCCCGATAAGGGGAAAAGAACAATTCGATTCATTCTGGTGATGGTTGTCGTGATGCTTGCGGTGGCAGCAGGAACCTTCGGGATTCTGCGTTTGGTGAAGGGACGTACTCCCTCCAAAGCACCGGTAGACCATAAGGACGGAACGCCTGCGGTAGCGGAAGGCGACGGTACGCTGAATCGATTGGAATTCGCCAGATGGCTCTATCAGTATCTGGGAGTGCAGAACGCTCAGGCAATGAGTTCCTATGAGGATATCGCAGAGTCCAATCCGGATTATCCGATCATCAGTACCTTGGCGACCTGGGGATACCTGCCGGAAGGGGAAGCCTTTGAGCCCTCCGCTATGGTGACCGGAGAATACGCGGCAATTGCCATTGTTCGCACTCTGGGACAGAATAACCTGGCGGCCCTGGCAGGGCTGGATGCATTATCCCCCATTGATGATGAGCTCTGTGTGGCAATTGCCCTGGAAGAAGGCGTTTTGTCCGACGAGCTTCGGGACGCGCCTCTTACGCAGGAGCAGTGTGAGACCATGATGGAAACCACCACGGCGCTTTTCTTAAGCAATCGCATTACGCTGCCGACTTTTTTCGACTATGAGGTGGCGGCAAGCGATTCCTTTGGTTATTTCCATGATATCAGAGACCAGTCGGTTCGATTCGAGGAAGGCTCGGGAGAGACGGTTCTGCTTAGTGATACAATCTACGAGAGTGGCGATGTGCTGATGTTTACGGTGGGAGAGGCTACTTTCCTTAAGAAAATCGTATCCTATGCGATGAACGGAAAGGACGGATACCGCCTGACGGTGGAGGATATTGACCCCATGGTGGTATTCGAGTCGGCAGTTGTCTCGGTGGATACGCAGGTTTCCACTTCTGAATTTATGCGGGGACTTCGTGAGAATTCGGACCTGGTGATGGAAGGTACCATGTCGGAAGAGGACCGATTGGAACTGGATCGTCTTTTCCGCGAGTTGTCGGAGGAATCGGATGCAGAAGCCGGTTCGCCGGTAAGTGTTACGAAAGACTCGGGGGCTGCGGCGCA
>JAZQQG010000045.1:0-43535 GCA_045628945.1 Lachnospiraceae bacterium | reverse complement strand
TGTTGGAAGGCGTTATGATGAAAAACAGAGACCACTATGCGGTGGCCGTTCGTAAGCCAAACGGTGAGATTGAGGTCGAGACGGCGGAATATCTCGGCGTGTTGCACGGCAGTCCCGTGAAGAAGATTCCGTTCGTTCGCGGTGTGTTCAATATGGTGGATTCTTTCCGCTTAGGGATGCGTGCATTGAACTGGTCCTCGAGTTTCTATGAGGATGAGGAAGCCAAGGATACTGCGACGGATAAGGTGACGAAGAGTGTGTTTAAGGATAAAGCGGAGAAGGCACTGATGGTGCTTACCACGATTCTTTCTCTGGTGCTTGCCATCGGAATCTTCGTGGTACTTCCCTACTTCATTACGTCTCTTTTCAAGAATCAGATTCGTGAGAAGACCCTCTTAAGCTTAATCGAAGGACTGATTCGAATTGCCATATTCATTCTCTATGTGGTGGCAATTTCGTTGATGAAAGATATTCGAAGACTCTATCGTTATCACGGGGCTGAGCATAAATGTATCAATTGCCTGGAGCGTGGTCGCGCATTAACCGTCAAGAATGTGAAGAAGAGCTCCCGCAAGCATATGCGTTGCGGAACCAGCTTTATGCTGTTGGTTATGGTCATCAGCTGCGTGATGTTCTTCTTTATCTCTGTAAGCAATCCGATCTATCGTATTCTGATTCGTATTGCGCTGATTCCTGTTATTGCGGGAATTGCGTACGAGTTCATTCGTCTTGCAGGTCGTTTTGATAATATTTTTACAACCATTCTGTCCGCACCCGGACTTCTTTTACAGAGACTGACCACCAAGGAACCCGACGAGGAGATGATTTTAGTCGGTATTGCTTCTGTGGAGGCGGTTTTCGATTGGAAGAGTTTCCTGGTGGAGAACTTTGATGCGGATCGCGAGGAATTGGATCGTTTGCAGGCAGAAGACCGCGTGAACTACAAGGATAAGGCATATCATGCCCAGGAGAACGAATAGAAGATGAATTACCGTGAGGCCTATATGTACGGTCGGGAGGAATTGGATAAGGCCGGCATTGCGGAGGCGGATCTGGATGCAAGAGTACTTCTTGAGGCAAGCTGTCATACCGATCGCGGCATGCTGTATTCCCATCCGGAATGGGAGCCGGACCCTGCGCAGGTTGCGACCTACACCGAAGCCATTCGACGTCGCTGCATGCGAATTCCGCTCCAACAGATTACGGGGGAGCAAGAGTTCATGGGATTGTCTTTTTCGGTAAACGAGGATACGCTGATTCCGCGACAGGATACGGAGACTCTGGTGGAAGAGGCGATGAAACATCTTCATGGCGGAATGCGCATTCTGGATTTGTGTACCGGTTCCGGATGTATCCTGCTCAGTCTTTTGAAGTATTCCAATGAGACGAAGGGACTGGGTATTGACCTTTCGGCAGGGGCGTTGCGTGTTGCCGGAAAGAATGCGGAGCAATTGGGCCTTGATGGCAGAGCAACCTTCCTGCAAAGTGATTTGACGAAAGAAATCCCTGATTGGCTAAAGGAGCATGGGGAGGCGTTCTTTGCGGAGGAATATGGAAGTGTGGAACGGCGATTTGATATGATTGTATCGAATCCGCCCTATATACAGAGTGCTGTGATTCCGACCCTGGAGCCGGAGGTGGCACAGCATGAACCGATGATGGCCTTAGATGGCGGGGAGGACGGATTGTTCTTTTACCGGGAGATTGTGGAACAGGCGAAGCCGTTCTTACGTACCGGAGGAGAGTTGTTCTTCGAAATCGGACATGATGAGAGCGAAGCGGTGGCGGCACTGATGAAAGAGGCCGGCTACCTTGAAATACGAGTGATTCGGGACCTGTGCGGGAATCCCCGTGTGGTGACCGGAATCCGAAATTAGAAACCGGGAGAAAATTGGATGTTTGATAAGTTAGACGATCTTCTGCGTAAGATGGAAGAAATTATGAACGAACTTAGCGAGCCGGATGTTACCTCAAATCAGACTCGTTTCCGTGCCCTGATGAAGGAGCAGAGTGATCTGCAGCCCATCGTGGATGCGTATAAGGAATATAAGTCCTGCAATCAGGCAATCGAGGACAGCCTGATGATGCTGGAGGAAGAGACCGATGAAGAGATGCGCGAGCTGTTAAAAGAGGAACTCGCTTCCTCCAAGAAGCGCGTGGAGGAGCTGGAGACGACTCTTAAAATTCTCCTGCTTCCGAAGGACCCCAACGACGATAAGAACGTTGTAGTCGAGATTCGTGCGGGTGCCGGCGGTGATGAAGCAGCTCTTTTTGCGGCAGAACTCTATCGTATGTATGTGCATTATGCAGAGAGCCGTCATTGGAAGGTGGAACTGGTAAATGCCGAAGAGACCGGAATCGGCGGTATGAAGGACGCAGAGTTCATGGTAAGCGGTTCCGGAGCCTACTCGGTATTAAAATATGAGTCCGGTGTTCATCGTGTGCAGCGTGTTCCTGAGACGGAGTCCGGCGGACGTATTCATACCTCTACGGCAACCGTAGCGGTAATGCCCGAGGCGGAAGAGGTCGATATTCAGATCGATGAGAAGGATATTCGTATCGATGTAATGCGTGCTTCCGGTAACGGTGGTCAGTGTGTCAACACCACCGACTCCGCAGTTCGATTAACGCATTATCCCACCGGTATTGTTGTGTATTCCCAGACGGAGAAGTCCCAGCTTCAGAATAAAGCCAAGGCCTTTGCTCTTTTGCGTGCGAAGTTATACGACATTGAGTGCCAGAAGGCTCATGATGCGGAGGCGGATGCAAGACGAAGCCAGATCGGTACCGGTGATCGTTCCGAGAAGATTCGTACCTACAACTTCCCGCAGGGACGAGTAACCGATCATCGAATCAATCTGACCCTGTATAAGCTGGATAAGATTATGAACGGTGATATTCAGGAGATTATTGATGCTTGCATCGCAGCGGATCAGGCGGCAAAACTTAGTAAAATGCAGGAAAATGATTAGTCAATAGCTTGCAGACGAGTTCGTCCCGTGGGACGAAAACCCAGAGGTAGACTGTATGACGCATGAATTAAAACAAAAAACGAAGAGACGAATCTTGATGATTCTTCTGGTGGTAATCTATCTGATTCTTCAGGTGGCCATCATTCGTATGAATCAGACCAGGTGGCAGGTGTTCAACGGCGTGTTTATGTCGTTTCAGTACGGCGTTGCACTGCTTATGATTCTCTGCGCCAAAAAGCGCGGAAGCATCCTTGGCTTGGTGCTGATGGGAATCGGCGCACTTTCGACGATGCGGGCGGCTATTATGGGACACACCCTGACGCCCCTGCCCGGATTGTTCAACGCAGTGTTCTATATGATTACTTTGGCAATACTGGGCCATTTCTACCAGAAACGAGAACGCGAGGCTGTTACGGATGTGCTGACGGGATTGATGAACCGCCGAGGCCTGAATCGATTATTGAGAAGCAAGGTGGAAGATGAGACGCCTTTCCGTCTGTTCTATATCTGCCTGGATAACTTCAAGGCAATCAATGACAGCTACGGACATGCATACGGAGATGAGCTGATGCGTAATCTCTCGGCCCGCGTGGTGGAACGAATCGGAGAACGCGGCGTGGTGGCCCGTATGGGTGGCGCGGAATTCGTCATCGTGATGAATGAAAAGGATGTCTCCTTAGAAGACGCCAATGCCATGTTAGACGAGATTCGTGAAAAGACGACCTTAGAGAGCGAAGGCGCCCGCCTGGAGTGTTATATGACCTGCTTTGCCGGTGTGTCGAGTTTCCCGAAGGATTCCAGAAAACCGGAGGATCTCATTAAGTATGCGGACCTTGCCATGGCGAAGGCCGTTGCACTGAAGCAGAAGAATGTTCGCGTCTTTACCCAAGAATTGGCAGATGGTGTGAACTCCCAGTTAGAGATTGAGGCCATTGTGAAGGATGGTCTGGAGAACGATGATTTCTTCCTCGTATATCAGCCTCAGTATCATATTGGTGGCAAGACCCTTCGCGGCTTTGAATCGCTGATTCGAATCAATCCGTTGGATGGGCGTAGATTGAGCCCTGCACAGTTCATTCCGATTGCCGAGATGAGCGACCTGATCTTACAGGTGGATGACTATGTGATTCGTCGTGTATTGCAGGAATTTAAGCCGATTATTGAGGAGCGCCCGGAACTGATTGTCTCGGTGAATGTTTCCTCTCGTAATATCAGCAGCAAGGATTTCGTAGAGCGTATTCAGGATTTCTTAAATGAGACGGTATTCCCGCCGAAGAACCTGGAAATCGAGATTACGGAGTATTGTCTTGTGGATTCGATGGAGAGTACCATCGAGAACATCAAGCGGCTTCGTGAGATTGGTGTTCAGGTTGCACTGGATGATTTCGGAACCGGCTATACTTCTTTGAACTACTTATCGAAGATGCCGATTAATCTTTTGAAGATCGATAAGAGCCTGATTGATGATATCGAAACGGATAAAAAACGAAGCGACTTTGTTCGTGCGGTTGTATCCATGGGACATCTGATGGGATGCGAGGTCATCTCCGAGGGTGTTGAGAATGAGCGGCAGCTGGAAGTACTTCTTGATAAGGGATGCGACTTCGTTCAGGGATACGTCTGGGGCCATCCGATGGCTTATCAGGCAGCCAAGGCACTTGCCTTTGGTAAATAATCATTGTATTGTCCGAAACATAGGAGGGAGTACTGCCTATGACTTCGCAAGAAGAGAAGCTTCTGCGTGAGCAGTTGGAAGATGCGCAGCATAAACTGAATATTTTGATGGACGGAATGCCCGGCGGCGTAATTATCTATGATGCCATCACGAACCGAATCAAAGAGGTCAGCAAAAGCCTTTTGGATATGTTTGGTTGCAGTGAGAAGGATTTCCGAGAGCATTATTATAATTGTTTCGACCTGATTATCTACAAGAAGGAGCGTTCCCGCACGAAGGAATTGATCGAGCAGCAGTTGGAATTCCTTTCGACCGCGGAGATTACCTTCCGTGCCCGGGATCTGATGGGCGAGAAGAAATTCCTGGATTATAAGGGAAAACTGGTAACCGAGCGAGACGGCAGTCGAATGGTCTATGCAATCCTAAGCGATGTCAGCGATATGATGCTTGTTCAGCAGGAATTGCAGCGAACCAATGAGACTCTGTACGTGGAGACGCAGCGTTTTAAACTTCTTCAGGAAGCAGTGGATGATATTCCTTTTGACCTGAATCTGTTGAATGATACCTTGGAGATTGCGGATAAGTCCCAGCCGGGAGGCAGAGCGCTCTTTGAGTCCTGCCTTGCGGAGGAAGCAATTCGGAGAATGGTATCCGAGGATACCTATGAGCATCTGGAGACGATTCTGAAGGCGGCGATGGAGGAACCGAAAAAGGGTACGGTGGAGTGTAAGATTCGATTAAACGAAGAACAACCTTACCTCTGGTATCGACTCTATTTCATCAGTTTTCAGGATAAGAGCGGCCGTATGAGCCGTATTGTGGGAAGTGCCAAGGACATTAACGAAGAGAAGCTTCGTCAGGAATCGTTAAATGAGAAACTGTCGATCGATCCCATGACCGGTATTCTGAATAAGACTTCGATGCAGAATGCGATTCGTGAGTATATGGTACTCAGTAAGCCCACGGACCGACATGCTCTTTTTATGATTGATACCGATAACTTTAAGGCCATCAATGATAATCTGGGCCACATGTTCGGAGATGATGTCATTCGTTTCGTGGCCAATACCGTGAAGGAGACCTTCCGCGAATCCGATTTCGTTGGACGTGTGGGTGGTGATGAATTTATGGTCTTCATGAAGAATGCGACCTACGAGGTGGCCAAGGCCAGAGCGGATGCACTGAATGTGGCAATGCGTCGTACCTTTGAAAAGGACGGAATTGAAGTGGCAATCAGCTGTAGTATCGGTGTGGCCTTCTATTCGAAGGACGGTGCCGATTTTGAAACCCTTTACCAGAATGCGGATGCCTGTCTCTATGAGGCAAAGCGTGGCGGTAAGAATCGAAATGTCTTTACGGAAGAGTAGTATCCACGGGATCTGCAAACAGGAAGGATGCGTTCGGACGGAAATTGCCTTCGGCATATTCCAGGGGCGTACATCCGCAGTACTTCCGAAACCACTTATTATAGTAGCTTGTTGAGTTGAAACCGACGCTCAATGCAATATCAGAGATGGACAGATGGTCCATCTCTTTTCTTGTGAGCAGAAAGAGCGACTGATAGATTCGATAGCGGTTGATATATTCGAAAAGAGTAATTCGATAGGTTTTTTTGAAACAGCGACAACACTCGTTGCGGCTGACATGAATATGCTCGGCCACATCGTCTAAGGTAATCTGCTCGACATAATGGTCATTGACATAGAGTCGTGCGTCATTGGCACGGGAATCCCCGGAGCTTACGGAATAGGGATTGGCCTGAACATATTTGGTGGCATACTGAGTCAGGTGATACCAAAAACGATAGAGTGCTCCTTTGACACCAAGTTCAAACCCCCATTCACGGGATTCGACATAGCGGGACGCCTCCAGGGCGGCCTCGTACATGGGCGCTGTCTCGGGATCGTCCTGAATCAATTCAATAGAACCTAAGCCCTTGAACCCTAAGAAGGGCGAGAAAAACTTCGCGGTTAGGAAGAATTCATCGGCGGTGAAGAGCACCTTGGCGTCAAAAGCCAAAATGGTAACCCGGCAGTCCTCGCCGGAGACCGGGGTAATGGAATAACCGATTCTGGGCGCAATGAGCAGGGCATGCCCCGGAGTACCGTCATAATCGATATAGGTCGTCGATTGATCCACATTCAGATTCGCCAAGAGGCGGCCCTCCACATGGGAGGTTCCCTGCTCGAAGAAAAGAACACGAGTCTCCTCGCGCCAACTGCCGTATAACGGGCCGGTCTGGGATTGCGAGGGATTCAGATGGATTAACTTGACAGGGCGGGTAAGCGGTTGACTCATAGGGACCTCTTTTCGGTGAAATCGTGTTATCCGGTTGATATATTGTTATTATAGCATGAAAATGGGGACCGTGCATGTCAAAATCATAAGGAGCAGACAACAAAATCGCCCCTTGACAATCCGGAATGTCGCGATTATCATATAGGAAGTTAAATAAACGATGAATGCAGTGATAAGAACGTTCATCCTAAGACTTGTTGCAGAGAACTCCGGTAGCTGGAAAGGAGTACAAAAGGTAGGATGAAATATCATCTTGGAGCAGCGTACCGAAGGCAGTATGGCATAGGCTACGATGGGAACGCCCATTACAGCGTGAGGGTATGAAGTACCCAATGAGGCTTATCTCGTGAGAGATAGGTGAATTAAGGTGGTATCACGAAGCGTTTAGGCTCTCGTCCTTTTGAGGATGGGAGCTTTATTTTTTGCCGTGGGAGAACTTCCTTCGGTGATTTTATTATGTAGGAGATGACAATATGAATGGTTTAACTGAGATCCGTTGGCACGGAAGAGGCGGTCAGGGTGCGAAGACCGCGGCATTGTTGCTTGCAGACGTTGCCTTCAGCATCGGCAAGAATGTACAGGGGTTCCCGGAGTACGGTCCCGAGAGAATGGGTGCTCCCATTACGGCCTATGACCGAATCAGCGATACGCCGATTCGTGTGCATTCGAACATCTATGAGCCGGATTTCGTTGCGGTGGTGGATGAGACACTTCTTCACTCCGTGGATGTGACCCATGGCTTAAAGAAGGAGGGCGGTATCTTAATCAATACCGAGAAATCCAAAGAAGAGATTCTTCCTCTTTTGAACGGCTATGAGGGCAAGGTATATACGTTAAATGCACATAAGGTATGTATGGAGACTCTGGGCAAGTATTTCCCCAATACGCCGATGTTAGCTGCAATCGTAAAGATCAGCAAGGTAATGGGTGAGGAGATTTTCTTACAGCAGATGGAGGAGTCCCTTCGCCACAAATTCGCCAAGAAACCGGAAGTGCTTGAGGGAAATATGGCAGCACTTCGTCTTGCATTACAGGAGGTTCAGTAATCATGGCTAATTCCGCTAAGAATATCAATGAAACGACCCGTTGGCAGGATCTGACGGAAGGCTTGCAGATCTACGAGCCGGCAACGTCTAAGGATTTCAAGACCGGCGAGTGGAGAACGGTTACGCCCGTATTGGATGAGAGCAAGTGTACCAATTGTCTTTTATGCGAGCCCTATTGCCCGGACAGTTGTATTACCTGCACCGCAGACGGCAAGCGCAATCCCTTTGACTTAGATCACTGCAAGGGTTGCGGAATCTGCGCCAAGGTATGTCCTTTCGGTGCAATTACGATGAAGGAGGGTAAATAAATGGCAATCAAAGAACGTATGTCAGGTAACGAAGCGGTTGCTTATGCAATGAAGCAGGTGAATCCGGACGTTATGCCCGCTTTCCCCATTACCCCTTCCACCGAATTACCTCAGTTTGTAGCAAATTACATCGCAAACGGCCAGATGGACACCGAGTTCATCCCCGTTGAAAGTGAGCATAGCTCCATGTCCGCAGCAATCGGTGCCGAGGCAGCCGGATGTCGTACCGTAACGGCGACCTCCTCCTGCGGTCTTGCGCTGATGTGGGAGGTTCTCTATGTGGCAGCCAGCAACCGTCTGCCCTTGTGTATGGCAGTTGTAAACCGTGCCCTCAGCGGTCCGATTAACATTAACTGTGAGCATTCCGATTCCATGGGCGCAAGAGAGTCCGGTTGGATTCAGATCTACGCCGAGGACAATCAGGAAGCTTATGATAACTTTATTCAGGCGTATCGTATCAGCGAGCATAAGGATGTTATGCTGCCGATTATGATCTGCCAGGACGGCTTTATTACAAGCCATGCGGTTCAGAATATCGAGCTTCTGGAGGACGATAAGGTGAAGGCCTTTGTCGGAGAGTACAATCCGGAGCATTATCTTTTGAATCCCGATGAGAGAATGTCCGTAGGACCGTATGCGGTATCCAACTACTGTATGGAAGCAAAACGAGCACAGTCTATGGCCATGATCAATGCGCGCAAGGTCATTCCCGAGGTTGCCCGTGAGTACAAGGAGTTAACCGGACGCGGCTTTGAATTCTTCGAGGAATACAAGCTGGATGACGCGGAACTTGCGATTGTAGCCATCGGTTCCGCCTGCGGTACCATCAAGGATGCTATCGATAAGATGCGTGCGGACGGCAAGAAGGTCGGACTTCTCAAGGTTCGTGTGTTCCGTCCCTTCCCCGGTAAGGAGATGGCAAAGGCATTGTCGAAGGTAAAGGCAGTGGCGATTATGGACCGTTGCGAGAGCTATTCCGGACAGGGTGGCCCGCTTGGCAATGAGTTGACGGCAGCACTTCATATGGCACACTCCACCGCGACCATCTGGAAGGTGGTATACGGTCTGTCCGGTCGTGACTTAACCGTATCCGATGTAGAGGGTGTGTACGCAGAACTTGAGAAGCGCCACGAAAAAGAAGAAGAAATTCTGGCTTCCGGCAATATGGATGCGTTCTTTGATTATCCGGATGCCGATGAATACTCATATCTTGGATTAAGAGATTAGGAAAGGGAGGGAAAAAAGAATGGCACAGAAGAACACAACTGCACCTGCATTTGATTTTAAAGAAATTCAGTCCCGTCCCGATCGTCTTGCTCCCGGTCATCGTATGTGTGCCGGTTGCGGCGGTACCATTGCCGTACGTAACGTATTGAAGGCATTACATCCCGGCGACAAGGCCATTATCGGTAACGCAACCGGATGCCTGGAGGTATCGACCTTTATGTATCCGTATACGGCCTATGAAGACAGCTACATTCACAACGCCTTCGAAAATGCCGGCGCAACGCTGTCCGGTGTAGAGACCGCATATCGCGCACTTCGTAAAAAAGGAAAGCTTGGAGAGGAATATAAGTTTATCACCTTCGGCGGTGACGGCGGTACCTATGATATCGGTTTCCAGTCGCTGTCCGGTGCTATGGAGCGTGGACACGATCTTGTTTATGTCTGCTACGATAACGGTGCATATATGAACACCGGTATTCAGCGTTCCTCCGCAACGCCTCAGTTTGCGGACACCACCACGACCCCTGCCGGCAAGTGCAGTGCGGGAAAACCTCAGCCTCGTAAGGATCTGGCCGCTATCATTGCAGCGCACAATGTAGCATACGTAGGACAGACCACCTTCCGCGGCAATATGCGTGACTTATATGAGAAAGCGGAAAAGGCAATCTATACCCCCGGTCCCGCATTCTTAAACATCATGGCTCCCTGCCCCCGTGGTTGGAGATATGAGCCTTCCGACCTTGCAGAGATCTGTAAGCAGGCGGTAAAGACCTGCTATTGGCCGATCTTCGAAGTGATCGACGGCAAGTGGATCTTAAACCACGAGCCGAAGAATAAGGCACCCATCGAGGATTTCTTACGCCTGCAAGGCCGTTTCAAGCATCTGTTTACCCCGCAGAATGAGCATCTGATTGCAGAGTTCCAGGCGGAGGTTGACCGCAGATGGGAAGACCTGCTGTATCGTTGTTCCCGTGATTAAATCATCAGACCCATATCGGTGTTACGCCGGATATGGGTCTTTTTTACTGAGCTTACCGATAGAAAAATCCGACGGATTCTTTTTTGTTTCTTTTACAACAGGGGAAATTATAGTATAATACCTTTGAGTATAGTGAAAAAAGGAGAGTAGCTTTGGCAGGAAAAGAATTTGATATTAATGACCCCTCCACCGAGATTATCTACGAGGAGGAGAATGAAAATACAACGGTTTCGAAGAAAAGAACCCATCCTGTGGCGCTGATTACCATTCTGAGCCTGATTTTTGTTTGCCTCTGTGCCGTCGGCATCGTGGTGTTACTGTATCGCCAGAATACGAGTCTTCGTAATTCCAAGAATCATTTGGAACAGGAATTAAAGACTGCGAATGAGAGTCTGGACTGGAGAAACGAGAACGCGACCTATACGAAGGAGGAGATGGATACTGCGGTAACAACGGCAGTGGACTCCGCCAAGAAGGCAGAGCGTCAGGAGATTCTGGATTACATTGAGCAGAATATTAATGTAAGTACGATTCAGATGCTTCGCAAACTCTTCCCGGAGGATCTGGTGGTCTTGTATGACGGTGGATATCAGTTCATTGACCGGGATCCTTCCGTTGCAAAAAACAATTACAAGGAAGAGAATTGGCTGGTTCGTGCGGACGGTCGCTATGAATATTACGACGATAACGGTCAGTGTATCTCCCATACGGGAATCGATGTGGCTCGTTTCCAGGGGGATATTGATTGGAAAAAGGTGGCTGCGGACGGAATCGAGTTTGCGATGATTCGAATCGGTCTTCGCGGATACGGCACGGGTAAGGTATTGCCCGATGACAACTTTGAGGCAAATATAATGGGGGCGAAGGCAGCGGGACTGGATGTCGGCGTTTACTTCTACTCTCAGGCGATTACCGAGGAGGAGGCGTTGGAAGAGGCAGCCTTTGTCCTGGAGAATCTCTGGGGGTATGAGATTACTATGCCCGTGTGCCTGGATGTTGAGTGGGTCAGCGGAGATGACGGTCGTGCCAATGCGCTGACGGCAGAAGAGAGAACGAAGATTATACATACCTTTGCCAATGCGGTGCAGGCGGCCGGATATGAGGTAATGATCTACGGTAATATGAAGACCTATCTGATGATGACCAATCTGCGCGAGATTCAGCAGTACAAGATGTGGCTTGCTTATTACAATATTCCGTCCTATTATCCTTACGAGTACTACATGTTCCAGTATTCCGAGAGCGGTAAGGTCGACGGAATCAAGGGCAAGGTGGATCTGGATGTGATTATCGGAGACTATCGTTAGACAACAGAATCAAGGAAGTTTCATACTATGAATCCAAAGGCGGATTGTTAAAATGCACAAAGCATTTTTGCAATCCGCCTTGTTTCATAGGAAAATGCACAAACTTAAGAATGGGGCAAAAGTATTATTGAAAAATTGCTTTTTTGACCATAGAATTGTATACGGGGAATAAGAGTGAAATAGGATTACAATTGGGCGCAGAGTGTGTCCGGAGGGTGGAATCTATGACAGTGAGTATGATCCTGAATCTTGCAGCCGGTCTTGGTTTGTTCCTGTTCGGAATGAATGTTATGAGCTCCTCGATTGAGAAGGTGGCCGGTGCGAAATTACGTCGTATCTTAGAGATTTTTACAACGAATCGTTTCACGGGAATGATCGTGGGTGTGGTATTCACCGGTATCATTCAGTCCTCCAGTGCCTGTACGGCAATGGTTGTATCCTTTGTGAATTCCGGCTTGATGAATCTGTATCAGGCTGCCGGCGTCATTCTGGGTGCCAACATCGGTACGACGATTACCTCCCAGTTAGTATCCATCAACCTGTCTCAGTTCGCCCCGATTTTTCTGCTCGGCGGTGTGTTGGTCTTCATGTTCATTAAGAAGGAACGAATCCGTATGATTGCGGAAGTAATCATTGGCTTCGGTATTCTTTTCCTCGGTCTTTCCACGATGTCCGGCGCGATGGCGGCGATGAAGGAGGTTCCGGAGGTGGTAAACCTCTTAAGCTCCTTAAAGAATCCGTTCTTAGCAACGTTGGTCGGTCTTCTTTTGACCAGTATCATTCAGTCGTCTTCCGTAACGGTCAGCATTGTACTGTTACTTGCAAACCAGGGGCTGATTACCAGCCTTCCGATCTGCATTTATATTATTCTCGGATGTAACATCGGTGCCTGCTCTACCGCACTTCTTGCTTCTCTTGCCGGAAGAAAAGATGCAAAAAGAGCTGCTTTGATTCATTTTTGGTTTAACGTAATCGGTACGGTTATCATCTATGTGCTGATGTTCCTGTTCTCCGGTCAGATTGTGGATCTTATCCAGTCGATTTCGACGAACAACGGACGTTTCGTAGCGAATGCACATACCCTGATTAAGGTATTCCAGGTTATCATCCTGCTTCCGTTTACGAAATTGCTTGTGAAGATTGCTTCCGCAACCGTTCGCGGTAGCGACAAAGAAGTACATTATCGCGATGCCTTTAAGTTGGAGTACATCGGTGATAAAGTCGTTCCCAACCCTGCGACCGCAGTTGTTGAAGTCATGAACGAGATCAGCCGTATGGCAGATCTTGCCGGCGAGAATTTAAACCGTGCCACCAATGCCTTAATGACGTTGGATGACGAGGACATTAAGGAAGTCTATGAGGTGGAAAAGAACATCAACTTCTTAAGCAAGGCCATTACGGACTATCTGGTTCAGATTAACCAGACCACCTTACCCATGGGTGATGCGAAGCATATCGGTGCTTTTTTCCATGTGGTAAATGATATTGAGCGTATCGGTGACCATGCGGAGAATATTGCGGACTGTGCGGTACTTCGTAAGGAGAAGGGTGTCGGCATCAGTAAGGCGGCACAGGCAGAACTTACCGAGATGATGGATATGATCGATAAGATTATGCGTTATGCGATGGAGATGTTTGCTCATAACGATACCACGCATATGCAGGATGTTATCGACCTTGAGAATAAGATTGATGTAATGGAACGCAAAATGCAGCAGTCTCACGTGGATCGTCTGACCAGGGGAGAGTGTTCTCCCGAAGGCGGTATGATCTTCAGCGATCTTGCTTCCGGACTGGAGAGAGTCGGAGATCATGCAACCAATATTGCGTTCGCAATTATGAATGCCAACAAGGAAACGGAGCAGTAACGAAGCTTGTAGGCCCTTGGCGGTCATTATGAATCTGGTATAACGGCACGGAAGCGACGTGCCATTATATATCGTGTTTCCCATATACTGGAGAGACCCAAGAAAAACGGGAGCCGAAGGTGTAAAGTATCTGTCTGCCGGACAGATACCGTATCTCTCAGGCAAAAGGACAGGAGGAAAAGAAAATGGAGAATTTTCTGAAGCAAGTCGCAAGCGTTAACGGTAAGGTTAATGACTTCGCATGGGGATGGTTCGCTATCATCCTTCTACTCGGTACAGGCGTGATCTGTACTGCAATCACTAAGGGATTCCAGATCAGTCATATCAAGCACTGGTGGACGAATACCATCGTATCGGTTTTCAAGAAAAAAGGAACCAGAACCAATAAGGATAAGGGTGCCGTATCGCAGTTCCAGGCACTGTGTACCGCACTGGCGGCTACCATCGGTACCGGTAATATCGCCGGTGTTGCGGCAGCAATCTGTGCAGGTGGTCCCGGTGCCGTATTCTGGATGTGGGTTGCTGCATTCTTCGGAATGATGACCAACTACTCCGAGAATATTTTAGGTATCTTTTTCCGTCGTAAGAACGCGGAGAAGGAGTGGTCCGGTGGTCCTATGTACTATCTGCGTTATGGTCTTGGCGGATATAAAGGAATGAAGTGGGTTGGCAAGATTCTGGCAGTCGTATTCGCACTGATGGCAATTTTGGCATCCTTCGGTATCGGTAACATGGGCCAGATTAACAAGATTACCCTGAATATCAATTCCGCATTCTTCAGTGAAGTGGCCGCACCTAAGTTCGGAGGCGTTTCCATCGTGAACTGGATTATCGGTGCTGCATTAGTAGTCATCGGCGGTTTCATTATTCTGGGTGGACTTCAGCGTATTGCTTCTGTTGCAGAGCGCGTTGTTCCTTTCATGGCAATTATCTATATCGTAGGTTCCCTCATTATTGTGGGTTCTCATATTACTTTAATTGGAAGCATGTTCGCGGCAATCTTCAAGTTCGCGTTCGGTGTGAAGGCTGTCGGCGGTGCTGTAACCGGTATCGTTGTGAAGGAAGTGGTTAAGGCAGGCTGTAAGAGAGGTATCTTCTCCAATGAGGCCGGTCTTGGTTCTTCCGTTATGGTTCACTCCAACAGTAACGTAGTGGAGCCTGTTAAGCAGGGTATGTGGGGTATCTTCGAAGTATTCTTTGATACCATCGTGGTATGTACCATGACCGCATTGGTTGTATTATCCTCCGGAGCAATTGATCTGAATACCGGACTTGCTGCAGCAGGAACGGATGATGCGACCCTGGTTGCAACCGCTTTCGGTAAAGTATTCGGTAAGGGCGGCGAATGGTTCATTGCCATTGCGGTATTGCTCTTCGCATTTACTACCGTAATGGGTTGGTCTCATTATGGTTCCAAGGCCGTAGAGTATCTCTTCGGCGTTAAGGGCGCTAAGGTATATCGTGTCATCTTCGTTCTCATGATTATCTCCGGTGCCGTTATGACTTCTTCTCTTGCATGGGATATCTCCGATACCTTCAACGGTCTGATGATGATTCCCAACCTGATCGGTGTTCTGACATTAACACCTCTGGTAATTAAGATTACCAAGAACTACGTTGACCGTAACATCAAGAAGAAGGATGTAAAGCCGATTCTGTCCGCGATCCCTGAAGTTCAGGCAGAGATGGAAGCAAAGCTTGCAGAAGAGAAAAACGCAGAACAGTAAGGATAAGCACGAGCATGGGTGAAAACGAGAAGCGGGAATTTACGAGCGTAGAGGAAGCAAGATCCTATTTTAGCATGGATCGTTTCTGCATGGAGGTATCCGGAATTGAGATTGCGGATGTGAAACCGGGCTATGCCAGATGCACGATGAATATCGACGAACGACATGTGAATGCATTGGGCTATGTACAGGGCGGAGCAATCTATACCCTGGCGGATTTTACCTTTGCGGTGGCAACGAATACGCCGAATTTCGCAACGGTAACGCAGGTAAGTCAGATCCAGTATCTGAATGCCGCGAAATGTGCGATGCTCACGGCAGAAACCATACTCATCAAGGATGGGAAGCGAAGTTGCTGCTTAGAGGTTCGTGTGACCGATGAGACAGGAAAACTCATTGCTCTCGTTACCACAAACGGTGCGCATTTAGGATAAGTGAGCGAAGGACCTCGAGGAAGACTCGAGGTCTTTTTTTATGAAATCCCGGAGGCGAGTTTTCTTTTGTGCGAGTGTGCACCGGAGTCTGTTCTTTTGCGTAAAAAAGTAGTATAATAATTGGTTGGAAAATATTACAAAACAACAGTGTTTGTTAGGAGGTTTATATGGAGTATTCGTATCGTACGCAGGGAACCTGTTCCCAGCAGATTACCTTTGCCATTGAGGACGGCAAGGTACACAATGTTCAGTTCATCGGCGGTTGCAACGGAAATCTGAAGGGAATCGGTGCATTGGTGGAAGGCCTTGCTCCGGAAGAGGTTATTGAGCGTGTGCAGGGAATTACCTGTGGCTTTAAGAGTACCTCATGTCCCGATCAGTTGGCCAAGGCACTGACGGCCGCGTTAAAGGAGCAGTAGAATGGCAATTCATCAGTTGGAGCGGGACGGAATCACCATCCGTGTCAATGAGCACGGAGCGGAGTTGATCTCCCTTCAGAAGAACAATCATGAATATATGTGGTCGGCGGATCCGGCATATTGGGGAAGAACGGCACCGGTGCTGTTTCCGATTGTCGGCGGGGTAAAAGACAAGCGCTATACCCTGGACGGGAAGACGTATTCCATGGGGCAGCACGGCTTTGCCAGAGACAACGAGTTTGCCTGCGTTGAAAAGACGGAGAATGCGCTGGTGTTCTCTTTTGCCTCGAATGAAAAGACAAGAGAGGTCTATCCTTACGACTTTCGTTTAGAAATTACCTATCGGATTATCGAAGGAAGTGTGGAAGTAATCTGGAAGGTCTACAATACCGATTCGAAGAGTATTTATTTTAGCATTGGCGGACATCCGGCGTTTGCCTGTCCGTATCCCTATGATGCGACGCTTACCTTGTCGAAGGTCGGCAACCGACTCGGTGCGGTTACCGTAAATCGTTTCGGAACGAAGGGGCTTGTGACCGGCGTGGCAGAGCAGGTGGCGACGGCTCCCCTTACGGTAAGCGACGAGGTTTTCTCGCAGGATGCATTGGTGATTGAGGGCTCGCAGACGGACTGCGTAACCCTTGACTATCGGGAGAACGGACAGGAGTATTCGGTGAAGATTCAGGCGGATACACCGCTTATGGGTCTTTGGACGCCCCCGATGAAGCACGCGCCCTTCGTATGCATTGAGCCCTGGTACGGTCGGTGCGATGCGGAGGATTTTGACGGTGAATTTACCGAACGTGAGTACACGAATCTGTTGCCGGTAGGGGAATCCTTTGTGGGCGGGTTCACGATTACCGTGTAAAGAATCCGGGAACGGATGCGGACAGAACCGTAAGGCTTTGTCAAAAAAAAGATTGGAGACTTCCATGTTACCTGAGGCTTTTCTTGCAAGAATGCAGGAACAATTAAAAGAGGAATACGAGGAGTTCGTGTTAAGCTACGAGCGGACGCGATATCGTGCACTGCGTTTGAACCCGGGAAAATTCGCGGGGGAGATATCCTTTTTCCCGGAGGAGTGGGAATTGACCCCCGTAGAGTGGGAGCCGGACGGATACTATTATAATGCCGAGAATGGCAGTGCCCCGGGAAAACATCCCTATCACGAAGCGGGAATCTATTATATTCAGGAGCCAAGTGCAATGCTGCCCGGAAGGCTCTTAGAAACGAAGCCCGGGGAGAAGGTGTTGGATTTATGCTCCGCACCCGGCGGTAAGGGCACGAAGATGGCAATCGATCTCAAAGACTCCGGATTGGCAGTGTTGAATGAGATTCATGAGAAGCGGGCCCGAATTCTGTCTGAGAATGTGGAACGAATGGGAATCGGCAATGCGCTGGTGGTGAATGAGACACCAGAAACATTGGCAAAGCGGTTTCCATGCTTTTTTGACCGGATTATGGTGGATGCACCCTGCTCCGGGGAAGGCATGTTTGTCAAGAATGCAGACGAGGAGTCGAAGGCCTGGAGCCCGGAGAATGTGCTTATGTGCGCCGGACGGCAGGGAGAGATTCTTCGATTTGCTTATGAGATGTTAAAGCCCGGCGGAAAACTTGTCTATTCGACCTGCACCTTTGCAAGGGAAGAAGACGAGGGCGCGGTAGAACAGTTTATCGCGGATTGTCCGGAGATGGTAGTCGACGGAATGCACCGCCTGTGGCCCCATAAGGTGAAGGGCGAGGGGCATTTTGCGGCAGAGCTTCATAAGAGCGAGGAGGCAGAGTGTCGGTTCGGAAAACAAAAGTTTGAAAACGGTAGCAAGCCGGGAAAACTGCCGGAAGTTCTGGCATTTTTAACGGAGAACATTCGGGACGAAGCCTGCTTGCGGCATCTGACCGAAGGGAAATATGTGCTGTTTGGAGAACAGGTCTACCTGCTTCCCGAGGAATGTCCGGAGCTTAAGGGACTTCGCGTGCTGCGGCCGGGGCTCCATTTGGGAACGCTTCGCAAAAACCGTTTTGAGCCTTCCCATGCACTTGCCTTGTATCTGGCTCCGAACCGGGTGGCACGAAGTCTGTCCCTTGCTTCCGGGGATGCGAAGTTAGCGGCTTACCTGCGCGGAGAAGCTTTCCGAACGGAGGAGCCTCTCGAGGACGGCTGGACCCTTCTGTGTGTGGACGGGTACTCCATCGGTTGGGGCAAGGTAAGCAGTTCTACGGTTAAAAATCATTATCCCAAAGGACTTCGTAAGTGAAAACACAACGAAAAAATTATGAAATTGATATGTGCCATGGGCCGATTCTAAAGAAGATGCTGCTTTTTGCCCTGCCTCTTATGGCCTCCGGCTTACTGCAACTTCTCTTCAATGCGGCCGACATTGTGATGTTAGGGCAGTTCGGAACCGATGATTCCATGGGCTCTGTCGGAGCAACCGGTCCGCTGGTGAATCTTGTAACGAACCTGTTCATCGGATTGAGTGTCGGCACCAATGTATTGGTGGCTCGCTACTATAGCACGAAACAGGACCGTGAACTGTCGCGGACCCTTCATGCGTCTATTTTTCTGGCACTTGCCAGCGGGATCGTCCTAACCGTTGTCGGGGTATGTTTTGCGGGAACCTTCCTTGGCTGGATGGGAACCCCGGAGGAAAACCTGCCCCTTGCCACCCTCTACCTGCGAATCTATTTTGCAGGAATGCTGGCAACGATGCTCTATAATTTCGGCGCGGCAGCACTGCGAGGGATCGGCGATACCAGACGTCCGCTCTATTATCTGATGTTTGCAGGTGTGATTAATGTGCTGTTAAATCTGGTGTTTGTGGTGGGATTTCGCATGGATATTGCGGGAGTTGCCATTGCGACGGTAATCAGCCAGATCATTTCGGCGACTTTGGTCATCCGTTGTCTGCTTCTGGAAAAGGGGGCAATGCATCTGTCTCTTCGTTTGCTTCGCTTTGATGGCCGGAAACTTTTGGAGATTGCAAGAATCGGTGTCCCGGCAGGCATTCAGGGAACCATCTTTGCACTGTCCAATGTGGTCATTCAGTCCAGTGTGAACCTTTTTGGTAATACGATTGTCAACGGCAATTCCGTTGCTCAGAATCTGGAAGGTTTCGTTTGGATGGCGATGAATACTTTCTATCAGGCAACGTTATCTTTTGTCAGCCAGAACTACGGAGTCGGGGACTTCGCAAGAGTGAAGCGCTGCGTCCTTACAGGCTTAGGCTGTGTAATGGTGACGGGCCTTGTGTTGGGCAACGGCGTTTTTTTGTTTGGCAGGCAGTTGGGGGCACTCTACAGCTCGACACCGGAGGTGATCGATGCGGCAATGCGACGTTTGGCCTGGATTGTCACAGTCTATTTCCTCTGCGGTATTATGGATGTTATGGTGGGAGCCATTCGTGGCATCGGGTATTCCGTGCTTCCGATGATTGTGTCCCTGGTCGGCGTATGCGGAACCCGTCTGGTATGGATTGCAACCGTTTTTCGTATGCCGAAGTACCATACCACAGGGTCCATCTATATTACTTACCCGATCTCATGGTCGATTACGTTTGCGGTCCATGTGATCTGCTTTACTATAGTCTATCGAAAGGTTCGACGAAAATATGGAAAAAACGAATGTGATGCGATTGCTTGATCAGAAGAAAATTCCCTATGAGGCTCATTGCTACGCTGACACCGATGCGGTTGCCGGAGTGGATGTGGCCAGGGTTCTCGGTGAGGACCCGAACAGATGCTTTAAGACTCTGGTGACGGTCTCCGGGAATCGTAAGAACTATGTCTTCGTCATTCCCGTGGCAGAAGAACTGGATCTTAAGAAGGCGGCCAAGGCCGTGGGAGAAAAGAGCATCGAGATGCTAAAGAGCAAGGAACTTTTGGGACTTACCGGTTATATTCATGGAGGATGCTCCCCCATCGGAATGAAGAAATTCTTTCCAACCGTGATTCATGAGACGGCGGCCGGCTTCGAGACTATTATGTTTAGTGCGGGGAAAATCGGTTATCAGGTTGAGGTAAAACCGGAGGACTTGAAAAAAATCATTCCCTTTGCATTCTCAGACATTATCGTATAAAATAAAAGGTGATGGTATTTGCATGCTTTTTTGCAAACAGAACTGATTTGGAGGACAATATGGCTTTTTCAAAAGGAGACTTAAGACGAAATGCGTTCATGTTGAACGGCAGCTTCGCTCATAAGGGCTATGACTGGTGGTGGCATCATTTCACTGCAGTGAATGCGAAAACCGGAGAGAAAAAATCGTTTTTTATTGAGTTCTTCACCTGCAACCCGGCATTGGGGGGCAATGAGGTGGTCTACGGGCAGTTGCCGGAGAATCAGGCTAAGGGAAAGCGACCTTCCTATGTGATGGTGAAGGCCGGCACCTGGGGAGAGGATAAAGCACAGCTGCATCGTTTCTTCCCATGGAATGAGGTGAAACTTCATAAAGCTGCGCCCTATTCGATTGAGGCGGATGACTGTTTTGCCAGCGATTTTGAACTTCGCGGCTCGGTATCGGTTACTGCTGAAGAAGCGGCAGAGCATCCTGAGATGATGTCGGATGCCGGAGCGATGAGCTGGAATCTTCAGATTAACAAGCAGATTGCTTACAATGTAGGGTACGGTGCAGACCGCAGATTCCGGGATCTGAAAGCCTTTGAGATGTATTGGCATGCGGAGGGCATCAAGACTGCATACAGCGGCGAGGTTGTCTATAACGGAGAACTCTATCTGGTTTCTCCGACGAAGTCCTACGGCTATGCCGACAAGAACTGGGGAAGAAATTTCACGTCCCCCTGGGTCTGGATTTCCTCGAACTGCATGAAGAGTAAGTTGACCGGTAAGAAGCTTAAGAATTCGGCGTTAGAGATCGGCGGAGGGAACCCGAAGCTTTATTGTCTCCCGTTAGGACGTAAGCTTCTCGGAGGCCTTTACCACGAGGGGCATGAATATGAGTTCAATTTCTCCAAGTTCTGGACCTTGTCCCGGACGAAGTTTAACTACCGTGAGACCGAGGACGAGATTCAGTGGTATGTTCGCCAGGAGACTTTAAAATATGTGATGGTAACCCGCGTTCGTTGTAAAAAAGCAGAGATGCTCTTGGTCAACTATGAATCTCCGGACGGTAAGAAACGTCATAACCGGCTCTGGAACGGTGGTACCGGTACCGGCAATGTCAAAATCTATCGTAAGCATTGCGGAAATCTCATCATGATTGATGATATTGCAATGAAGCATGTTGGATGTGAGTACGGACAGTACTGATTGTGACTGTGAATATATTGTTGTAGAACACTATATATAATTTAGGAGGATGAAAGATGTTTTGTTTTCACTGTGGAACCCAGTTGCCGGATGGCACGAAGTTCTGTTTCCAGTGTGGCGCACCGCTTGAGAATGCGCAGCCTGCAGCAGAACAGCCTATGGTACAGCCCGAGATGGCAGCACCTGTGATGCAGGAAGCGCCTGTGATGCAGGAAGCGCCTGTGATGCAGGAAGCCCCCGTAATGCAGGAAGCGCCCGTGATGCAGGAAGCACCTGTAATGCAGGAAGCACCCGTGATGCAGGAAGCGCCTGTGATGCAGGAAGCACCGATGATGCAGGAAGCACCGATGTACCAGCAGGCACCCGGAATGCAGCCGGGGCAGCCGATGTATCAGCAGCCCCAGATGATGCCGCAGGAGGGAATGCCTCTGTATCAGCAGGCACCGATGGCAGCACCCGCCGGTAAGGCACCAAAGGCCCCTAAGGCCCCGAAAGCACCGAAGGCACCGAAGCTTAATCCGGACGGAACCCCGAAGAAAAAGTCGAAGGCTCCGCTTATCATCATTCTGTCGGTTCTGGCAGTGTTGATTGCAGCCGGTGTGGCAGTTTATTTCCTGGTTCTTGCACCGATGTTCGATAAGAACGGTAAGTATGATAAGGCCAAGAAGTATATGAACAATGAGCAGTATGCGGAAGCAATTACGACCTATGAGGATATTTTGAAGAAGTATCCCAAGGAGAAGAAGGCCCAGACCGGTCTTCATGACGCGCAGGTTGGTTTATACAACCAGGATGCAAACAACGCATATAATAGCAAAAATTACAGACTGGCAGTTGAGAACTTCGCCAAGATCTACGAAATGGAAGAGGATAAGAGCGAAGTAACCACTGCACTTCAGACGGTCTACAATAAGTGGATTGAGACGGCAATTGCGGACGGTGATTATGATCTGGCAATGCAGCTGGTGAATGAGATGGGTTCGAAGTACAACTTAAGCTACTCCGATACGGATACCATCAATTTCCTGAAGGAATTGTCGAATGCGAATATACAGATGGCTTCCGGTGAGTATATGGAGGCCTTGAATACCGCAGCGGATGCAGCACCCTATGCAAAGTCGGATGCCAATCAGGAACTGTTGAGAGCCTTCTTTGCGGATCTGTTTGCAAGATGGGCATCCTCGAAGGCTGACGAGGCGGACTATGATGCTGCATTGGATATTTATAATATTGCAGAAGAGTACGGAATGTCGGATGACTATGTATTGTCCGGTAAGATTGCAATCTGCAAGCGCGCCGGCGAAGAATTGAATGTCGACGGTGATTATGTTTCTGCATATAATTATGGTTTCAAGATTGTTGAATTGACCGGAGATGAGCAGAATGCGGATGCAGTGGCAATTATGGCAGATGCATATTGTGTATTCGGTGACTATTACTATTCGAATGCTGATTATGCAGGAGCCGGACAGGGCTATATGGCGGCTTTGGAGATTGATCCGAACAATGCAAGAGCGACTCAGGGAATTAAGAATCTCCAGTCGGTTACCGGAGATGCCAGCTTAAATGTTTCGACCTTTGTTCTTGCACAGGATGCGTATGGCGGCAATTATATGTATCTCCCTGAGGCAATCTTTGATGGAGACTTTGTTCTGTCCGAGGATACTCTGGAGAATGGTAAGACTTCTCGTGTAAGTGTTTACTTTAATAGTGGTCTGTCAATGGTTCAGACGCTGAACCCGATTGCAGTCCTTCCTTCGTTTACGGATATTGTTGCCGCTCATTTCACGGTTGCGACTTATGCGGACGGTGTACTTCTGGATACGAGAGACTATTACGGTGAGAACTGGTGGGTGGATGACATCTATCTGCTGATGGCAGGCGGTTACTACGATGACCAGGAGCACAGTGCAATTTTGGTGGATATTCCGGCAGGAACCCAGACCGTTGAATTCTTCATTACGACGGACTATCTGATTTTGGGAGAGAAGGTGTATTCCGGCAACCATGCATATCTTGCATTCCAGGACAGCAACTATTCCTTCCGTGATTTCTGGTACAGTGATCAGTATGGTCTTGGTACGGCCAATTTCGCCGGCATTACCCGCAGCGACGGAATGGTTGTCGATTGTACCTATACCGATGCCAACATCTACGGCAGCGGCGATTACTATGTCGTTGGATATAATCTGGATCTCGATGATTTGAACATGCTCGTAATCAATACGGATATTATCAACGATGAGCGTGCTCATATCGATAACATCTACTTATATATCAATTATGAAAGAGTCGATCTTCCGATGACCTCTTTATATTTCGGCGGAGACGACTACTTAAATATCTGGCTTCTGGATGTTAACAGAGATGATATCTACTTCATCGGAGATCATCAGACGCCGATTTACAACATTGAAATCGACTTCCGCGTAACCTTCTACTAGGAGATACGGCAGCTGGTTTCGAATCAGCCAATAATGCAATAACAGAGAGGCGAGTAAAAAAACTATGGTTTTTTGCCCGCCTTTTTTTGTTGCAGGATGTTCGTCATTTTATCAATACGCGGGAAATGATAAAATGAATCTTGACAATGATGTTATGAAAAAGACAATTTGTCAAAAGAAATCATACCAAAATGGTCGAGAATAGAGTATACTTATAACAAACTGATACGTTAGAGGGAATAACTATGACATTACAACAGCTAAGATATACCATAGCAATTGCGGAGAGCGGTTCCATGAATGTGGCGGCAAGAGATCTCTATGTGTCCCAACCGTCCCTTTCGGAGTCGGTTAAGGAACTGGAGGAAGAACTGGGTTTTGCCGTTTTTAATCGTACGAATCGCGGAATTACCGTAACAAGCGAGGGTGAGGAGTTTCTGGGCTATGCCAGACAGACCATCGAGCAGTTCCATCTTCTGGAAGACCGTTTCTTGGAGACAGCCACCCGCAAGAAGCATTTCCATGTCTCGACGCAACATTATTCTTTTGCGGTCAATGCCTTTGCCAATCTGATGAATCAGGACAATATGGCCAAGTATGATTTCGCTCTTTCGGAGACACGAACCTACGAGATTATCGAGAATGTCCGGGATTTTCGAAGCGATATCGGAATTCTTTATCAGGATGAGGAGAATGCGAAGATGCTGTCGAAGGTGATTAAGGAGAATCACTTGGTATTCAACCCGCTCTTTGATTGCCACATTTTTATTTACGTGGCAGCAACACATCCTCTTGCCGGCAAGAAAAAGGTGACCTTCGAGGATTTGGAGGAATACACCTGCATGATGTTTGATCAGGGCAAGAACAATGCGTTCTATCTGGCAGAGGAAGTATTCAGTACCATGGAGCATGAGAAGGTGCTGAAGGTTAACGACCGTGCCACGATGTTAAATATGATGGTGGCCATCGACGGATATACGATGTGCTCCGGAATTATCTGTGAGGAGTTAAATGGAGACGGTTATGCGGCGGTTCCGTTAGATACCGATCGAATCATGACCATCGGCTATGTGGTTCGTAAGGATGCACCGAACAACGCGCTTCGCGATGCATACATCGAAGAACTGAAGAAGTGGGAGAAGAAGGTGCTATAGTCCCGGCAACTGGCTTTTTTCATTGGTTCGTGCTACAATAGTGGCGATATGACAGAAAAGAGGCTGTTTTCATGCGTGCAACGCAATTTGACAATAAAAGAATATTAATCTGGGGATACGGAAGGGAAGGCCGCTCTACGGAAGAATTCCTGAAACGATGCGCGACCCCTGCAAGTGTTGAGATTTTTGAGGGAAAAAGAGAGGGCATCGATGAGGACAAGTACGACTACATCGTCAAAAGTCCGGGCATTGTAATGGAAGAGGACCATCCGAAGTATACATCCCAGACCCAGATTTTTCTGGAGGCACATCGGGACCATGTGATCGGAATTACCGGAACCAAAGGAAAGAGTACGACCTCTTCGTTAATGTTCCATGTGCTGAGTGAATGCACCGATCGGAAGGTTCTGCTGCTTGGCAATATCGGAGAACCCTGCCTGGATTACTATGATGAGGTGGACGAGAACACGTTAGTGGTGTTCGAGATGTCCTGTCATCAGCTGTGTCATACGACCGTCTCGCCTCATGTCGGCGTCTATCTGAATCTGTTCGAGGAGCACCTCGATTACTATAAGACCATGGAGAAGTACTTTACGGCCAAGGGCCATGTGGCGACCTATCAGGAGCCGGGGGATTTCTTTTTCGTGGGAGAGAATGTGCCGGCAATCGAGACACCGGCAAAGAAGACCGTGTTATCCTTTGACCGTGTGCCGATGGTTACGTTAAAGCTTCTTGGCGACCACAATCGCTACAATGCAAATGTGGTTTTCCGGGTGGCAACCGAAGTGTACGGCGCGAATCCGGAGGCGGTTTATGCTAGCCTGGCTTCCTTTGACGGACTTGCACATCGTCTGCAATACATCGGAGAGCTGAACGGAATCGCTTACTATGATGATTCCATCTCGACGATTCCCAATGCGACAATTCAGGCTTTACGCTCCGTTCCCAACGCTTACACGGTATTCGTGGGCGGCATGGACCGCGGAATCTCTTACGAGAATCTGATTGCATTTATGCGGGAACACGGAGAATTTCGATACATCTGTTCCTATGAATCCGGCAAACGCATCTATGACGAGGTATCGGACCTTGCGTACGTGTATTATGAGGAGACTTTGGAACAGGCAGTGGCTTTGGCCAAAACCATTACACCTGCGGGCAAAGCGGCGATTCTGTCACCGGCTTCCGCAAGCTATGGGTATTTCAAAAATTTCGAACATCGTGGCGAGATGTTCCGGGAGTATGTGGGACTATGAATGCACAGGTAACGATGAACGTATCTTCCCTTATGCGGCATGACGGCGAGAAAGCGGTCTATGTTCTGTTTCGTGATGCAAAAAAGCAGGCAGAATTCTTGCTTCCCGAGGAGAAAGTCCTTCGAAATGAGGGCTTTACCGAGGAAGAGCTGCGTCAGTTAAAAGAATATGTCGCCAACGAGAAGGATACGATCATGCGGGTTGCCGCTTCTGTCAATCCAATGAAGGCGTTCTTAGAGGAACGTGTGAAACCGGAGGAGGACCATGGGAATCATTAAGGCATTCGGAACCTCCGTAAACGGAGTGGCCAAGGACCAGTGGTTAGACTATTTCTACTGCGATTCCATCGCGGGAGATACCCTGATGCTTCGTGGAACGGCCAGGGTTGGTCAAAACAGCAGTAACCACGGCAATGACGGAATTATCAGCAACGGTTCCATTGTCTGCGTGGCGGATGGCCAGGTAGCCATTCTTGTAAATCACGGCAAGGTGGCAGAGGTCTGGAGCGAACCCGGGGAACATCGGGTGACCGGGGGGAATCCTTCTGTTTTCGGCAAATCCGGGTTTTCTAAGACGATGGAAGAGGTCGGCGAACGTTTTGCCTTTGGTGGCGTAGCGAGAGTCGGGCAGCAGCGCGTGTATTATTTTAACACGAAGGAGATTCTGGATAATGCCTTCGCATCCAATGCGTCCATTCCTTTTCGCGTGGTGGACGAGGTCACGGGACTGGATTACGATGCCAATCTCGTATGCTCCGGAAGCTTTACCTTCCGAATTGTCAATCCGGAACTGGTATATAAACGCCTCGCCGGGAATGTAAGTGACCGCTATCAGAAGGAAAGACTGCTCAGTCAACTGGATGCCGAGATGTGTACCGTTTTGCAGACCGCCCTTACGAAACTGAACGGTGGGGGCTTACGACCCTACAATGCGGCAAAACTCATTCCGGAGCTGATTCCTCTGATTCGTGAAGAGATGAATCGAACCTTGATTGAAACCCGAGGGATTGAGCTTCTGGTATTGGCTTTTTCGACATTTCACGTCAGTGTGGCGGACGGTCGCGTGATTCAGAAATTGCAGGAGACCGCAGTACTGAAGGATCCGACCATGGCAGCGGCGGTATTAACCGGTGCGCAGGCGGAAGCAATGGTGACGGCGGCAGAGAATATCGGAACCGGCAATGTGGCCATTGTATATCATTTCTGTACCGAATGCGGGGCACCGAATGTCGGGAAGTTCTGCCGTGAGTGCGGAGCAAAACGCTATGAAAGAACGGGCGAGACAGGAAAGAATGAGGAATAAAAGAGCATTGATTGCCATGAGCGGCGGTGTGGACTCCAGCGTTGCGGCGCTTCTCATGAAGGAACAAGGATATGAGTGCGTCGGTTGCACCATGCGATTGCATGATGAGGGACCGGCTGACGAAGAAGCAGAGGGAACTTGCTGCTCCTTAAAGGATGTCGAGGATGCAAGAAACGTTGCCTATCGCCTTGGGATGGACTACTATGTGTTTAATTTCCGGGAGGAATTTCGTGAAAAGGTGATTCAGCCCTTTATCGAAAGTTATCGGCAGGGCAGAACGCCGAACCCTTGTATTCTTTGTAATCGTTTTATGAAGTTTGACAAGCTCTTTGACCGGGCCAAGGTGTTGGATTGTGATGTTATCGTAACCGGACACTATGTACGGATTGATTACCGGGATGGTCGTTATCGACTGTTAAAAGCCGCGGATGAGAGCAAAGACCAGAGCTATGTGCTCTACGGGATGACGCAGGAGCAATTGGCACATGCATCTTTCCCCTTGGGAGGCTTTCGTAAGCAGGAGGCGCGGGCAATTGCGGAAAAAAACGGCTTCGTCAATGCGGACAAGCCGGACAGCCAGGATATCTGTTTCGTCCCGGACGGCGATTATGCCGCGGTCATCGAGCAGTATTCGGGGGCATCGGAGCAACCGGGAGATTTTGTGGATACGGCCGGCCGGGTTTTAGGTCACCATAAGGGAATCTCTCATTACACCATCGGACAGCGTAAGGGCTTGGGACTTCCGCTTCAGACGCCGGTCTATGTACAACGACTTGATGTCGAAAAAAACGAGGTGGTCTTGGGAAGCAATGAGGAACTGTTCCACAGGGAGCTTACGGCCTCGGAAATGAACTGGATTGCGGGCAAGGCACCGGCCGATTCGCTTCGCGCCTATGCCAAAATTCGCTATCGTCACAAGGAACAGCCCTGTCAGGTCATTCCCCTCGGGGAGAATCGGATTCAAGTGATTTTCGAGGAACCGCAGCGTGCCATTACACCCGGCCAGGCGGTGGTACTCTACGACGGAGATGAGGTTTTGGGCGGTGGGATTATCGACGGCACCGGACGGAACTAAAAAGGAAGGTCGAACAAAGAAGATCGAACAAAGAAAATCGAATCATGGAACTCAAAGAAGTATTTGAAAAGGTCGCTTGCGAAGCGACCTTTTTCTTTTGCCCCTCTGATAAGATGAACACAGAAAGAAACAAAAGGAGGGCACTGCCATGAACAACAACTTAACGGAAATTGTATTTATCTTAGACCGCTCCGGATCCATGTCCGGTCTGGAGGAGGACACCATCGGAGGCTTCAATTCCCTGATTCGTAAGCAGCAGAAGGAGACGGAAGGGGAGGCCAAGGTATCCGTGATTCTTTTTAACCATGAGAGTGAGGTTCTCTACAATCATGTGGATATCAACAAGGTGGAACCGATGCAGGATTCCCAGTATTATGTCGGCGGTTCCACCGCGTTGTTGGATGCAATGGGGGAGGCAATTACCCGTATGCGCAATTCCTATCGAGAGTTAGACAAGGAGGAGCGTCCGGGGAAAGTTCTGTTTGTGATTACCACCGACGGAGAGGAGAATTCCAGTCACAAGTATTCCTATCGAACCATCAAAAAGATGGTAAAGGAGGTACAGGCGGATTATGATTGGGAATTCTTATTCTTAGGTGCCAATATCGATGCCATCGGTGCTGCGTCGGATCTAGGCATTCGTGAAGACCGCGCAATGAATTACCATTGTGATTCGGTAGGAACTGCGGTGAATTTCGCGGCGCTGGGAAGGGCGGTATCCGGACTTCGCTCCTGCAAAAAATCATCGGAGTGTGCCCGGGTAATGGTGGACTGCATCCGGGAGGTTGAGGCGGATTACAACTCCAGATAGCAGAAGATTCCCAACGGGGGACGGTCGGAGAAAAGTGGACAAAATACGCCAAAAGAAGTATACTGATTTTATATGGCTTATTGCCTGAAGAAGGAAGAAAAACATATGCATTTTGGAGTAGATTATTATCCGGAGCACTGGCCGGAGGAACGTTGGGAAACGGATTGTATCTTGATGCAGCAGGCGGGAATTGAGGTTGCCCGCCTGGCTGAATTTTCTTGGCATAAAATGGAGCCGGTCGAAGGTCAATATGATTTCGAGTGGCTTCATCGTGCTGTAGATCTTTTGAAAAAATATGGCATTAAGGTGGTATTGGGAACCCCGACGGCGGCGCCTCCCGCCTGGATGATTAAGGCCCATCCCGATATTTTGCCGATTGATCGGGACGGCAGACAGGTTGCTTTCGGAGGGCGTCACCATGACTGTCAGTCGAATCCGACCTACCGGGAATACTGTCGTAGGATTACGCGCGCCATGGCCGAGGAATTCCATGACGATGAGAATGTCATCGGCTGGCAGATTGACAACGAATTGGGAAACAGCCATTACGATCTGTGTACCTGTGAGAATTGCTCGAAGGCATTCCGACAGTGGCTTGCAAAAAAATATGGCAACATTGAACACCTGAATCGTGCCTGGGGCAATGCCTTCTGGTCGCAGGAGCGCAACAACTGGGAGGAGATTGACGCCCCCAGACGCACCCTTACCGGAGACAACCCTTCCGCCGCACATGACTGGAAGCTGTTCTGCTCGGATCTTGTGTTAGACTTTGCCATGAATCAGATTTCGATTCTGCGTGAGCTTTGTCCGAATCAGTTCATTACCCATAATTTTATGGGCTTTAGCGATAAGGTAAGCTATTACGACCTGGGAGCCGAATTATCTTTTGTCTCCCATGATCAGTATCCTGCGGGACATTGGGGCGCACAGCCCTGGACCGACCCTGCGGAGTTGGCGGCCACCCTGGACCTTGTTCGTTCCTTTAAGCAGAAGCCTTTCTGGATTATGGAGCAGCAGTCCTCGATTCCCGGCAATGAAACCATGGGACGAAGACCTGCCAAAGGACGGATTCCCTTCTGGACAGCGCAATGCGTGGCCCATGGAGCGGATGTGGTCTGCTACTTCCGTTGGCGTACCTGTGCTATGGGCACCGAGCAGTATTGGCACGGAATCCTGCCTCATTCCGGCATTCCCGGAAGACAGTATGAGGAGATTCGGGATTGTATTGCCAAGCTGAATCCGATTATGGACCGCTTGGAAGGGGCAATGCCGAAGGCGGAGATTGGTTTGCTCTACTCCTACTCCTCGAAGTATGCAATGGATATCCAGAAAAACAATAAAGAATTCGGCTTTTTCGAAGGAGTGCAGGAGTATTACAAGGCACTTTTTGAGAAGAAACTGGTGACGGACTTTGTCAGTGAAAAAGACGATTTCTCCCGTTATCCGGTTCTGCTGGTTCCGTATCTCTATGTGGTTCCGGAGGAGCTTGCAACGAAGCTTACGGAGTATGTTCGAAATGGCGGCACCCTGATTCTGACCGCGCGTTGCAGGGTAAAAGACGAGACGAACTTAAATCACACAGATGGTCCCCTTCCGGGTCGCCTGGCTCAGGTAGCGGGAATCGAGATTCCGGAATACGATTGCCTGCTCTATGCTACAGCGGGCGTACGCGTTCGGGAGGATGCAGAGACGAGCACCGGAAAATGGTGGGCGGATCTGGTAAACCCGGTAGGTGATACCGAGGTGGTGGCGACTTATTCGGGGGAGGGCGTGAATTGCGAGGAACTGCAGGGAATCCCTTGCGTAACGAAGCACACTTACGGACAGGGAACCTGTTATTACATCGGGACTTGTCCCGAGCATTCGCTGATGGGCAGACTGTTTGAAGTTATCTGCGAAGAAACCGGACTTCAGGGCTCGGGCGATGCTGCTCCTGAGGTAGAGTTTATGCAGCGTGGATCGATGTTATTCGTGCTGAATCACGGGGCTACGGCCAATTCCTATTCACTTCGCATGCCCGGGAAGTTGCTTTTAGCTTCCATGGGGTCGGAGGAGGGAACCCTTCTTCCGGCGGAGTATCATGTCTATGAGATGTAATCGGTTGCGTTCAGAGGCACCGGTTAAAAGATGATGGGACAGAACTTATGAATCGTAAAAAATGGTTTTTTCGGGGAATGCGGGACGGAATCCCGATTTCTCTGGGATATTTTGCGGTTGCAATCGCCTTGGGAATTGCAGCCAGAAATGCCGGAATGACTCCCTGGCAGGCAACGTTATCGAGTCTTCTTTTGAATGCGTCGGCGGGAGAGTATGTGGGCTTTACGCTGATTGCGGCCAATGCAAGTTATATTGAGATTATTGCGATGGAAGCCATTGCAAACCTTCGGTATCTTCTGATGTCGTGTTCGTTGAGTCAGAAATTAAAACCCGGTACGGGAATTTTTCGAAGACTTCTTCTGGGAACCGTGGTGACCGATGAAATCTTCGGAATCAGTATTGCGGTACCGGAGAAGTTGGATCCGATTTATTCCTACGGGGCGATTCTGGTGGCAGTACCCGGCTGGGCCCTGGGAACCCTTCTCGGGGTGGTACTCGGCAATATCCTGCCTGTTCGTGCGGTCAGCGCACTGTCGGTCAGCTTGTACGGAATGTTTATCGCTATCTTCATTCCCCCTGCCCGGAAGAATCGGGTGGTAGCGGCACTAATTCCAATCAGCTTCCTTGCAAGCTTTGTTTTTTCCGTGGTGGACTGCTTCAAGGTATTGTCTTCCGGGATTCGCACAATCATTCTGACGGTGGTTATTTCGCTGCTTGCGGCGATTTTCTTCCCCATCAAGGACGAGAAGGAGGATACCGGACATGCAGCATAATGTATACATCTATATTCTCTGTATGGCAGCAATCACGTATCTGATTCGTGTGTTGCCCCTTACCCTGATTCGTCGGGAGATTAAGAACAAGACGATTCGTTCTTTTTTGTACTATGTACCCTATGTAACACTTGCGGTGATGACCTTTCCCGCAATTACGGAGGCAACACAGTCGGTATGGTCGGGCTTCTTGGCCCTTGGGATCGGCATTCTGCTTGCCTGCCTGGGACAGGGTCTGATTACCGTTTCGGTTGCCTGTTGTGTTGTGGTATTTATTTCGGAACTGTTTTTGTGCCGATAGAGGCACCCATCCATGTTAGGAAGGAGAAATTCTATGACGTACGAGGAAGCAAAAGCATTATGCGAAGCCAACGGTCAGAGCGACGTGCTTCGTTTCTATAACGAATTATCCGAGAGTGAGAAAGCATCGCTTCTTGCGCAGATTGCCACGGTGGATTTCGAGGAGTTAAAGTTGGCCACCGGAGAAACAAAGGCGGCTCCGCGCGGGCATTTAGAGCCTCTCGGTGCCATTACGGTAGAGGAACTGGCGGCAAAAAAAGAAGAATACGAAACCATCGGTCTGGAAGCCCTCAAGAATCAGAAGGTGGCAGCGGTTCTTTTGGCCGGCGGTCAGGGAACGCGACTGGGCTTTGATAAGGCAAAGGGCATGTTCAATGTGGGAATTCACAAGGAACTCTACATCTTCGAATGCCTGATTCGTAATGTAATGCAGGTGACGGACCGCATCGGTACCTGGATTCCCTTCTACATTATGACCAGCGACAAGAATCACGAGGATACCGTGAATTTCTTCGCGGAACACAATTACTTCGGCTATGATCCGTCCTACATTCGTTTCTTTAAGCAGCGGATGGCTCCCAGTGTAGATTTTGACGGCAAACTCTATCTGGAGGAAAAGGGCAAGCTGTCCTTATCACCAAACGGAAACGGCGGCTGGTTTACTTCCATGCAGGCAGCCGGCATCGTGGAGGATGCCAAGAAGCGCGGCGTGGAGTGGTTAAATATCTTTGCGGTGGACAATGTTCTTCAGAAGATTGCAGACCCGACCTTTGTGGGCGCGGTTCTGAGGGAAGGCTATGTGAGCGGAGCCAAGGTGGTTCGTAAAAACGATCCCGAGGAACGCGTCGGCGTGATGTGTCTTGAGGACGGAAGACCTTCGATTGTGGAGTACTACGAGATGACCCCCGAGATGATTACGCTTCGGGATGAAAAAGGCAATCTTTCTTACGCGTACGGTGTCATCCTGAATTATCTTTTCTCTTTGGAGGAGTTGGAGCGTATTGCAGGCGAGACCTTAAGTACTCATATTGTCAAAAAGAAGATTCCTTATGTGGATGCTGTCGGCAATCCCGTGGCGCCGACGGAACCAAACGGCTATAAGTTCGAGACGTTAATTCTGGATATGATTCATTTGTTCCAAAATTGCCTTCCCGTGGAGGTGGTTCGTGAGAAGGAATTCGCACCGATTAAGAATCCGACCGGCGTCGATTCCTTAGAATCGGCAAGGGAACTGATGAAGAAGAACGGAATCGAATTCTAGTCAAGAGACTTTTTTGAATAAAAAAACATGCTTTGATACAAAAAATAAGTTGCCAAGACGGGTTGTATTTGCTATAATCATTTTCGGCGGTAAAAATCGCCGAATATAGGGGTGTAGTTCATCGGTAGAATGATGGTCTCCAAAACCACAGAGGAGGGTTCGATTCCTTCCACCCCTGCTATCAACACCTGAGGACATTCTTCAGGTGTTATTTTTTCACAAGGAGAAGGCTATGAGCTTCAGTTATACGCAGTCCAAAGTTCATAATGAGGTGATCTTCTGTACCGTCTATGACGAAGAAAAGAAGACCCTGATTGAGAAGCATTTCCTAAAAAATCGCATCTCCTATTATGAGACTTGGGAGAAGGTGAGCTTCTTTTTGCGCCTTCTTGGCAAGAAGCAGGGCTGCCAGATCTGCGTGAATGCTATGCAGACGGAACTTGCGGAAGAGATTTTTCGCGAACTGGAGCTGACGGACGGGGACGGACTGGACTTAGTCAAGAAACCGTTGGAGAAGACATATTTTTAAAAAGAGTAAGAATCGCTGCGGGCGGTTCTTTTCTTGTTTCTTTGGGGAGGACTTACTATGAAAACAATGCGGGCTAAAATCACTCTGACCTCGATTCTGCTCCTGCTTATGGGCTGTGGCGGTGTCGGTGGCGTATTCTATGGATACAGTGAGATGAGTCCGGAAAGAATCTTTCCGGAAGCGGTATGCATCAGCGCAGGGATTTTGCTTGTACTGATTCTTTTGGCTTGTCTGATTGCCGGATGCCTTACAAAGGATCTTGCGAAATTGAACCGGGCAGCAAAGGCAATTGCGGACGGGAATCTGGAAACTTCTCTTTTCAGTTCAAAAAAAGACGAAGTGGGACAATTATCGGACAGTATGCAGCGTATGATTGTGGAAATGAAGAACGATGTGTCCTTTATGACGGGACTTGCCTATAAGGATGCCTTGACGTCCGTGAAGAATCTTGCGGCCTTTGAGGATTACAGCAAGAAGCTGGATTCTGAGATTCAACCCGGTATGCGTGGCGAATACTCGGTGGTTTCCTTTGACATCAACCACTTAGACGAGATGAATAAGAAACATGGTACCGAGATGGGCGATGCTTATCTGGTGAATTGTTGTCGTCTGATCTGTAAGATTTTCGCACACAGTCCGGTATTCCGTGTGGGCGGAGATGAATTCGTAACGATTCTGCGTGACAGTGATTACGGCAATCGTACCCGATTGCTTGCTCTTTTCCGTACGCAGGTGTCTAAGTCGGTGCATGAAAACGATAATATCGTGGATCGGATGTCGATTGCCAGCGGTATGGCAGAGTATCAGAACGGAACGGACCATTGTGTGAAGGATGTGTACCTTCGTGCAACAAACAAGATGTTGGAGAACAAGAAGGAAATGGAAAACTAAGGCTTGTTCTCTGTATAAGGGGAGTGTGGAATGAGTCTTTCTTTTATTATCGGTGGCGCCGGAAGCGGTAAGAGTCATGTGGCATACACGGAGATTGTGAAACGCGCCGAAGCCAATCCGAAGCAGAATTTTTTTGTGATCGTACCCGATCAGTATTCATTAGAGGCAATGCGTGAGATCGTTGCCTTAAGCAGTCATAAGGGGATTATGAATATCGATGTCTGTTCTTTTGCAAGACTGGCACATCGGTTGTTTGACAATCCCGATCTGAATCGAACGGTATTGAATGATACCGGGAAGAGTCTGTGTCTTCGCCTGGTGGCGGGCCGTATGGAGGACGAGTTGGTTGTCCTGAAGGACCGCATGCATAAACCGGGCTACATTCATCAGGTGAAGTCTGCCATCTCTGAATTCATGCAGTACAATCTGACACCCGCGGATGTGGAGCGTCTTGCGAATTCCTTATCCGAGCATCAGAATCTGAAGGCGAAGCTTTTGGATCTGGCTCGTATCTATGCAGCCTTTAAAACCTATCTCAGTGATTCCTTTATTACAACCGAAGAGACCATGCAGGTACTAGCGGACCGGTTGCCGAATGCTGCCCTGATGCAGGGAAGTGTTGTGGTACTGGACGGCTTTACGGGCTTTACACCCGTTCAGGAGCGTGTGGTGGAGCAGATGCTGCAGGTCTGCGAGGAGGTAACGGTGACGGCACTGGTGTCCCGCCATGTGGAGAATCCTCACGCAGGCGGCGAAGAGCAGGATCTGTTCCGACTCTCAACGAAGATGATTCAGAAACTGGAAAAGTTCGCCCGTGAGAATCAGATTCCTGTAAAACCGGATGTTCGCATTACCGAATACCCGGTGGTTCGTCATGCAAATAACCACAAAAAGAATGAGAACTTCAAGTCTTCACACGCAGGGAATGCGGCTATGGCATATCTGGAGGATGTTCTTTTTCAGAAGGAGTGTACCCATTCTCTGAAGGAGGCACCCAATCCGGAGGGCATCACCATTCTGCATTGTACGAATCCCGACAGTGAGATTCGTCAGGTAGCCAGAGAGATTAAGCGGCTGGTGAATTCCGGCGAGTACGAATATCGGGAGATTGCCGTTCTGACCGGAGCCTTAAATGATTATGCTCCGACGGTTGAAAAGACTTTTGAGGAGATGGGAATTGCATATTTCCTGGATCGCAAGACGGAGGTTGTGCTGAATCCGTTTATCGAATATCTGAAGGCCGGATTAGAGGTTGCGGTGAACCGTTATTCCTATGACAGTGTAATGAATTTCCTTCGTCTTGGCTTTGTTGATTTCAAACGGGAGGAGATTGACCGCTTCGAGAATTACATTCTTGCACTTGGAATTCGCGGAAAATCCCTCTATGAGAGCGGGTTTACCAGGATGTCCAAGGAGATTCGTAAGAAGCCGGAAGAACTGTTATCCATTAATCAGACCCGTCAGAAGCTGGTGGACTATATTTCCATCTTTTCTAAAGACTCTGCCACTGTGGGAGAGTATACCAAAATGCTCTACGAATATATGTTGTACGGCAAAGCGGAGGCGCGGGTTCAGGAGCTGGAGACGCGCTTCAAGGAGGCCGGCAATCTTCGGGATGCAGCCATCTATCGCCAGATTTATACGAAGATGGTACGCCTTTTAGAGACCATCTATAATCTCATTGGGAATGAGACGGTCACAATCAAAGAGTACTATGAACTTCTGGGAACGGCTCTTGCGGAGAATTCGGTGGGCAGTATCCCGACCGGAGTGGACCGTGTGATGGTCGGTGATATGGAAAGAACGCGACTCACGGAAGTGAAGGTTCTCTTTTTTGTCGGAGTCAATGACGGAATTATTCCAAAGAAGTCCGATAAGGGAGGGATTATTTCGGACCTGGATCGTGAGTTTCTGCAGACGGTCGAGATTGATGTGCCGACCGCAAAGGGAGTGCGTAAGCAGACGATTGAACTGGCTCCCGGTCCCAGACAGAAGGTATTTACGCAACAGCTGTATCTATATATGAATCTTACGAAACCGACGGATCGTCTTTTTGTATCCTACTGCAATCTGAATCGGAAAGGAAATTCGATTCGTAAGTCCTATTTTGTGGATGTTTTATCGGAGATATTCCAAGGAAAACTGAAGGAGACGACGGAGGAAATTCTTTGCCCGGACAATGCCATGACCTACGGAGAGGTGGCCGCATTGCTGGCACGGGGGCTTGGACAGGCCAATGCGGAGAACTGGGCCGGGGACTATTCGGAGCTGCTTCTTTATAAGGATGCACTGGCAGGAGAACAGAATCCGCACAAGATGCAGAATCTGCCTGAGCTTTTGTTCCGCGCTGCACTTCCCGGAAAGACCCCGGAAAATATTCCGGCAGCTCTGGCGTCCTTAATCTACGGAGCATCGATTCAAGCAAATGTGTCCCGTTTGGAGGATTTTGCAGCCTGCGCATATGCTCATTTTTTGAGGAACGGACTGCGACTTAGTCAGAGAGAGACGTATGCGATTCGGTCGACAGATCTCGGAAATCTCTATCACAACGGAATTGAGCAGTTCTCAAAGGGACTTAAGAAAGACGGCAAGAATTGGCTGGATTTTGAGGATGACTATGCAAATGAGCGTGTGGAAACCATTGTGGAGCGTTTTGCAACGGACCCGCGAAACGGCATTCTGAACGATTCGGATCATAATCGATACATTCTGACCCGTATGAAGCGTATTCTCGGACGTACGTTGAAGACCATGCGCAATCAGCTCCAGGGTGGTCAGTTTGTGCCGACCTTCTATGAACATAGCTTTGAGAATCAGATGGAGTTGGATCCGACGAAGACCGTACTGACTTCGGATGAGCATATGAAGATGGTCGGTCGAATCGACCGCGTGGACTTCTGTGAAGAAGAGGAGAAGGTCTATGTGAAGGTAGTGGATTACAAGACCTATGATTCCGATATCAGTCTCTATAAGGTATATTATGGCGCTCAGCTTCAGCTGGTAGCCTATTCGAATGCGGTCCTTCGGGATGAACAAAAGAAACGTCCGGACAAGGAGTACATCGCGGCAGGGCTTTTGTACTATCGTATTGCCGATCCCATGTGCAAGGAAGATGAGGTTGCCGGAGGGCTTACCGAAGAGAATATTGAGGCTTCCATCCGCAAGAAGCTTGCGATGAAGGGGATTGTGAATACCGAAGCGGATGTGCTTACGAAGTTCGGAACGGAAACAGATGAATCGGGAATGCCGGTCTCGCTGGAAATTCAGAAGGATTGCTGCCTGAATTCGGAACAGATGGAGATTCTGTCTGCATATACGGAAAAGAAAATTCATGAATTAACCGGACGAATCGTAGCCGGTGAGATTGGCCGTCATCCGCAGATTTTTGACGGAAAATCTCCCTGCGATCGATGCGTTTATTACGGTACCTGTGGCGTGAAGGACAGTGAGCTTGTCATCCCGGATAAGGATGAGGCTACCATCGAATCGATGGTGACCGCTCTCGGAAAGGAGGAGGCATAATGGGATTTCAGTGGAATGAAGCACAAACGAAGGTCATTGATTCCCGCAACGAGACCATTCTCGTGGCGGCAGCTGCCGGCTCCGGTAAGACCGCTGTCCTGGTAGAACGTATTATTCGGATGCTGTGTGAGAATCCAAAGACTTCCTCCAACGAGGGACTGGACATTGACCGCTTTGTCATTGTTACGTTTACGGTTGCGGCGGCAGCCGAGATGCGAGAGAAGATTCGTACCGCTTTGGAGAAAAAGATTGAAGAAACCGCCGCAGATTCGGATCCGACGATTCATCATCATCTTTTACGCCAGAATACGTTGATTCATAATGCAATGATTACAACCATCGACTCCTTCTGCGGTTTTGTGGTACGAAATCATTTTGCCGATATCGGCTTGGAGCCGGACTATCGTCTGATGGACACCGCGGAAGAGGCGCTTCTAAGACAGGAAGTGTTGGATGCGGTGTTGGAGAAGTGGTATGGCAAGGCAGATTCCTTGTTTATCGAATTTGTGGAGGCCCTGTGCACAAACGTAGATGAGCGTGCTATGAAAAGCCTGCTTCTGTCGGTCTATGATAAGGCAGAGAGTACTCCTTTTCCGAAATTGTGGTTAAAAAACAGTATTCCGAAGTCCGTGCCGACCTTGGAGGAATTAGAGAAGGAGTCCTGGTACTGCAATCATATGCAGATGGCGGCCTCTTTGCTTCAGGACGCCCGCAGGTTGTTTTCGGAAGCTCTTCGTGCGGCGAATCAGATTTATGAAGGCGATATCGCACTGCTTCAGGCGGCTTGCAGTAATGCAGAGGCGTGTGAGAAGTTGTTCCCAAGTTATGAAAAAACCTATCAATTCCTTGCGGACTGGAAATTGACTTCACTTAGTACCAGGTCAAAGGGGTATGATGCGGAAGCCCTAAAAGCAGCTCGTCAGTATTACAACCTTGGCAAAGACATAGTGGAGAAGCTTCGCAAGGATTATCTGCCGCTTGCACCCGAGGCGGTGGTTCGATCCTTCGATATTGCGGTGCGTCTTGCAACGATGATTACCGATATTGTGGCAGACTATGCGGATGCTCTTTTGGAAGAAAAGAAGGAACGAAAAACCTTTGGATTTGGCGATATCGCGCATTTTGCACTGGAGATTCTGATGGATGCGGATGAAGAGGGCCGGCCGATATATAAGCCCGCCGTAGAAGAGTTTCGCAGACACTTCTCGCAGATTATTATTGACGAGTATCAGGACTCCAATCTGATTCAGGAATACCTGCTTAGCGCGATTTCCATGGAATCCGAGTATGAGAAGGGCAATGAAAAAGTGCGTCCGAATCGTTTCCTGGTAGGAGACGTGAAGCAGAGTATCTATGGGTTCCGGAATGCCTGCCCGGAATTGTTTCGGGAGAAGTTCGATCTGTTCAAGCAGGGGAAGGACGGATACTCGTTAGTGGAACTGTCGCAGAACTTCCGAAGCAGAAGAGAGGTTCTGGATTCGGTGAATGACGTATTCTCCCTGATCATGCATTCGGAGCTTGGCGGCGTGGAATATGATGCGAATGCGGCATTAAATCCCAGCGATGCAAATGCCAAGCTTGATAAGGATGAGGAGCATAAGACGGAACTTTGTCTTTTGACCTATCCGGACTACAAGGGAAAGGTTCCGACAAGCTTTTCAAAGCGGGCAGAGGCAATCTGGATTGCGAAACGAATTAAGCAGATGGTGGAGTCCGAGAAGCCTTTCTTCGTTACACAAGGGGATGTAAAACGCCCCTGTACCTATGGCGATATTACCATTCTTGCCCGCACGGTCAAGGACTGGGATGTCGTGTTAAAGGATGCTTTTGAGAAGGTGGGAGTCCCGCTTGTGGTAAGCACCAAGGTAGGCTTCTATCATTCGGAAGAGATTGTTACGCTGTTAAATTATGTTCGTATCATTAATAACCCGTATCAGGATATTCCGTTGTTTGGCAGTATGAAATCCTGTATCGGGGGCTTTACGGATGAAGAGATGGCCATGCTTTCGGTCGGAGAAGCGGAGCGGCTCTATGACCGAATCAAAGCATTCTCCGGCGATGCGGTTCTGAGACAGAAGTGTGATCGTTTTATCGAGAGACTGGAGTATTATCAGAGCCTTTCTGCCTTCACGCCGATCTATGATCTTTTGCATGAGATTTTGCGGGAATATCATTACCGCGAACTGCTGGCGGCTACCGTGGGAGGCGTGCAGAAGTGTGCCAATTTGGACGCACTGATGCAGAAGGCCTTGGATTATCAGTCCACCAGCTTCAAGGGCTTGAACCGGTTCATTAACTATGTCGATCTCCTGATTGCGAAGGAACAGGAGGAAGGGGATGCGAATACCACAGACGGTGCCAATGCAGTCCATCTGGCTACGGTACACAGTTCCAAGGGTCTGGAATACCCGATTTGTTTTTTGACTAATATCAATTCCCTTTACCATAAGAACAATAAGGAGCTTGTTTTTGTGGACCATGAGCTGGGTGTTGCATCGAAGACCATTGACGTGGAACAGAGAGTGATTCGCTCGAATCTGTATTATACGGCGACCACGAAGAAGATGGATATCGATAGCATTGCGGAGGAGATGCGTCTTCTGTATGTGGCAATGACGCGTGCCAAGGAGAAACTGATTCTGGTGGGCTCCATGGGCAAGACGGATCGGAGCAATTTTGAGGCGGATTCGATGGATTGGATCGGAACGAAGACGGAAGGCTATCTGTTAAGCAGTTATTATCAGACTTTCCTGCATACCTGCCGTTACAATTCCAAGAACTTTAAGATTGATTTGATTGAATATCAAGAGGACCATTACGAAGAGGAGAAGATCGAACACGGTCCCCTTCTTCGCGAGGGCTTTCTGCAGACCCCCTGTGAGGACGAAGCGCGTTTGACGGCACTTCGAAGTCGCATTGAGACAAAGTACCCTCACCCGGAGCTTACGAATCTGATTGCCAAGACCAGCGTGTCGGAGCTTAAGATGGACCATATTCATCGGGAGCAGTTGGCCGGGGAGTCCGGAGAACCGGTTTATGCCGATGATCCGGAGGAACAGGGAATCGGGGATGCAGCGGCTTATAGAAGTGAACAGCCGATTTTCCAGACCGATATACCGGATAATGTTCCGTCTTTTGCCAAGGCGGAGGAAAAGAGCATCTTAGGTGTCGTTCGAGGTACGGCATACCATCGGGTATTCGAACTGCTGCGACTGGGCGAAGCGACAAGCGTAGAGAACATTCAAAAGCAGATGGAGGAGATGGTTGCGAAGGGAGAAATCGCTGCGGATTATGCGGCTTTAGTGGATCCTTCCAAGATTCTTATTTTCGCACAGTCGGATCTGGCGAAGCGTATGGATGCCGCTTTGAAGCGGGGAGAACTCTATCGGGAGCAGCCCTTCGTAATCGGCATGCCGGCCAGAAGAGTGAATCCAGAGATGGATTCGGATGAGATGGTTCTGATTCAGGGAATTGTGGATGCTTTCTTTGTGGAAAACGGCCATGTGGTATTGGTAGACTATAAGACGGACCGCGTGGATACGGAAGAGGCTTTAGTGGAGCGATACCGGGTTCAGTTTGACCAATATACGGAGGCATTAACGAGACTTATGCAATTGCCGGTGGAGGAGCGCTATATCTACTCGGTTCGCTTTGGCAAGACCATTGCGGTCTAGGACGGTTTCGCACAATGTTGCGTGCACGCACAGGTCGAATATGGGGAAACGGAGAATGGAACAGTTAAAAAATAAGCACCTGCCTGGGTGGTTAATTCTCCTCACTGCATTTCTGTGCGGTGTGGGCTGTGGGCATGGCCAAAAGACAATACAGCATCGGGAGCCTATGCCGAACTGGGCGGAGGTTGTGCCGGGAGATACGGTAGTCTTTGGTTCCTATGAGCAGGACGGTGATACCGGGAACGGGACGGAGCCGGTGGAATGGATTGTCCTAACGAAGGAGAACCACACAATGCTATTGCTGAGTCTCTATGGCCTGGCGGCCAGACCTTACCATGGCGAGGCAATTTCCGTTGATTGGACGGAGAGCGACCTCTGTGACTGGCTTCAGACTACGTTTGTGCGGACGGCGTTTTCGAAAACGGAAAGCGACTTAATTCGAGAAATCAGCCTGCTCGGGGAAGAGGAGTTTCGAACCTATTGCCTCGGAAAAGAGTATCGCTTCTGCGAGCCAACCAAACAAGCACTTCGTGAGGAATGTTACGCGCGTTCCTCACATTGTTATTGGTGGCTTCGTTCTCACGGAGATTATGAGGATGCGGCAGCATGCATCGATCCAAATGGGGATGAGCATTTCCACGGAACCGTGGTGGATACGAAGTGGAATGCGGTGCGCCCGATCGTGTGGATTGAATTCGAATAAGGTGTTTGGAAAAGGTGAAATTGATAAAGCGGTTGATAGCGAATAGTGGGGATATGGCAATGAGGGAAGTTTGATTTGTTTGCCACGGCATAACTCGTGACATACGAATAAAACGATGCACATTGGGGCAAATCAGGGCAGATTACGGCAAGTGCTGTGCCATCTGACTACCAAGTTACTACGATAAGGAATAGTAATAATTGAATATGTGATAGTA
>JAZQQG010000044.1:0-19125 GCA_045628945.1 Lachnospiraceae bacterium | reverse complement strand
TGGAAGTGCTGGACGAGGATCATTACGGCCTTACACAGGTGAAGGAGCGTATGGTGGAGTTCTTGGCCGTGCGTGCACTCACAAAGCAGGGGGACAGCCCGATTCTTTGTCTTGTGGGGCCTCCCGGAACCGGTAAGACCTCGATTGCAAGATCGGTTGCCGATGCATTGAACAAAAAGTACGTACGCATTTGCCTGGGTGGTGTGCGTGATGAGGCGGAGATTCGCGGTCACCGCAAGACCTATGTCGGTGCGATGCCCGGTCGTATTGTGGCGGGCTTACGTCAGGCCGGCGTTAAGAATCCGTTAATGCTTTTAGATGAGATTGATAAGGTTGGCAAGGACCAGCGCGGGGATACGGCGAGTGCCCTTTTGGAGGTGCTGGACAGTGAGCAGAATGCGCATTTCCGTGACCACTATGTGGAACTTCCCATTGACTTAAGCGAGGTTTTGTTCTTAGCAACCGCGAATTCCTTAAGCGATATTCCGAAACCTCTTTTGGATCGTATGGAGATTCTTGAGGTATCCGGATACACTGCGAATGAGAAGTTCCATATTGCCAAGGAGCATCTTGTTCCGAAGCAGTATGAGAAGAACGGCTTGGACGAGAAGCGCCTGACAATCAGCGACGGAGCCCTTCGTGAGGTGATTAGCGGCTATACCAGAGAGGCCGGTGTTCGTGAGTTAGAGCGTAAAATCGGTCAGATTTGTCGCAAGACGGCGAAGAAGATCTTAACGGAGAAGGTTTCCAAGGTGAGTGTAACCACCAGAAATCTCGAGGCCTTCCTTGGGAAAAGAAAATATCAGCCCGATTCGATTAACCAGACGGATGAGGTCGGAATCGTGCGTGGTTTGGCTTGGACCAGTGTCGGTGGCGATACCCTTCAGGTCGAGGTGAATCTGCTGCCCGGAGGCAAAGGGGAACTGGAGCTTACGGGACAATTGGGCGATGTAATGAAGGAATCCGCCCATGCGGGACTTAGCTACATTCGTTCCGTAAGCGGCGAGTATTCCATTGATGAGAAAATGTTCAAGGAGTATGATTTCCATATTCATATTCCGGAGGGTGCTGTGCCGAAGGACGGCCCCAGCGCCGGTATCACGATGGCAACTGCGGTTTTATCCGCTCTGACCGGATGTAAGGTACGTGCGGATGTGGCAATGACCGGAGAGATTACCCTTCGCGGCCGTGTCCTTCCCATCGGTGGCCTGAAGGAGAAGATTCTGGCGGCCAAGATGGCGGGAGTCAAGACGGTATTGGTACCGAAGGAGAATGAGCGAGATGTTCGCGAGATTGATCGCGAGATTACTGCCGGTATTTCTATCGTTTATGTGGAAACGATGAAGCAGGTCATTGAGCACGCATTTGTGTAACGGTTGGAACAGGCATGCGAGGAATGCGCATGGTCTTTTGACAGGATGGAGGAATATCCATGGTAATTAAGAATGTGAATCTGGAGACGGTATGTGGAATTACCAGTGTGCTGCCGCAGAATATCATTCCGGAGATTGCTTTTGCCGGGAAGAGTAATGTGGGCAAGTCTTCGCTGATTAACGGAATCATGAACCGTAAGAATCTGGCAAGAACCAGTTCGGAACCCGGTAAGACCCAGACCATCAATTACTATAACGTAAACGGTGAGTTCTACCTGGTCGATCTTCCGGGGTATGGATATGCGAAAGTCAGCAAGGAAACCCAGGCGAAGTGGGGCAAGATGATTGAGAAATATCTGAGAACTTCACCGACCTTGAAGGCGGTATTCCTGTTAGTGGACATTCGACACGACCCATCTGCCAATGATAAAATGATGTATGATTGGATTGTTCACAACGGACTTCGACCAATTATTATTGCTACGAAGGCGGATAAGATTAACCGAAGCCAACTGCAGAAGCAGTTGAAGGCAGTTCGGACCGGGCTGCATGCGGCGCCTTCTACAGTGATTCTTCCTTTCTCGGCAGTGACCAAGCAGGGACGAGAGGAAATCTACGAACTGATGGATACTTTGCTTGGCAACACGGTGCCCGAAGAAGAACCTTCTTCTGACGAGGAATAAGTTATGTCAACCTACAAGCTGACAATTCAATATGAGGGAACCCGCTACCAGGGATGGCAGAAGCAGACCTCGACTTCGAATACCATTCAGGGAAAATTCGAAGCGATTTTCAGTAAGTGGTTTGGAGAACCGATCCAGGTAGACGGCTCCGGAAGAACGGATGCAGGTGTTCATGCAAAAGGACAGGTGGCCAGTGTACGGCTTCCGAAGACTTTGCCGGGAACGGAACGTAAGGACGGGAGTGAGCAGGAAGCGGTAAGCGCGGAAAGGGTAATGAGTTATGTTAACCAATACCTTCCAGAAGACATCGCAGTCATTGAGGTGAAAGAGATGCCGGAGCGCTTCCATGCCAGACTGAATGCGAAGCGGAAGACCTATTCCTATCGGATCGTGAATGCTCCGATTCCCCATGTATTGGAACGTAAGACGAGTCTGCTCGTTACGCAAGAACTGGATCTTGAGGCGATGCAGGCGGCGGCCGAGAAACTTCTCGGTACGCATGACTTCCATGCCTACACCTCGGAGAAGAAGAGCAAGAAGTCAACGGTTCGTACCATCGATTCGATTGAGTTTCTGGTGGATTCCTCTTTTGACAGAGTGATTACAATCCTCTATCATGGAGATGGATTTTTATATCATATGGTTCGTATCCTCACAGGTACGCTTCTGGAGGTCGGACTGCATAAGAGAAGTATCGAAAGCATCGAAGCGACTCTTCGGGAGAGCGCAGTACGTGGGGATACCGGGGAACTGGTTCCGGCCTGCGGTCTGTGTTTAGAGTCCGTGGAGTATTAGGAGGAGAACAGATGGATAGACAGACAATTCTGAATCATTGTGATCATACACTGCTGCAGCAGACCGCTACCTGGGAAGAAATTCAGGGAATTCTGGATGATGCAATCCGCTACGAGACGGCATCGGTATGCATTCCGCCTTCCTATGTGAAGCGTGCAGCTGAGTACCTGAAGGGCCGTGTGAAGGTATGTACGGTAATCGGTTTTCCCAACGGTTACAATACGACCGCGGTAAAAGAATATGAGACGAAGGATGCGATTCAAAACGGTGCGGATGAGATCGATATGGTGATCAATATCGGCGACCTGAAGGGCGGACGTGATGCGGAAGTCTTAGCGGAGATTCAGACACTGAAGGCCGCTTGCGGCGATAAGATTCTGAAGGTCATTATCGAGACCTGTCTTCTTACGGAAGAAGAGAAGATTAAGATGTGTAAGCTTGTGACCGAAGCCGGTGCCGATTACATCAAGACTTCCACCGGTTTCTCAACGGCCGGTGCGACCTTTGCGGATATTGAACTTTTTGCCAAGCACATCGGGCCGGAGGTCAAAATGAAGGCTGCGGGAGGAATCTCTTCTTTTGAGGACGGCGAGAAGTTTATGGAGCTTGGTGCCGATCGTTTAGGCACGAGCCGACTTGTGAAGATTGCCAAGGCGGAAGAGAAGTAAGCAGACTGAAGCAGACCGAAGGGAACGCTTGGGTTATCATACATTAGGTGGGAGGATGTGAAATGGCACAGGATAAGGAACTGATTCAGAGAGCAATCGAGATGACGAAGAAGTCATATGTACCGTATTCGCACTTTCATGTGGGTGCGGCTGTGGAGACGGCAGACGGTACAATCTATACCGGCTGTAATGTAGAGAATGCGTCGTATCCTGCGGGCATCTGTGCAGAGCGTAATGCCATCTTTCACGCAGTAGCAGAGGGACATACGAAGCTAGTGACCATCGCAATCGCCGGTGGACCGGAAGAAGCAGACGGCAGGGTACGAATCACGGAGTACTGTTCGCCCTGTGGTGTGTGCCGCCAGGTAATGCGGGAGTTCGCAAATCCGAAGGAACTGCGTATTCTTTTGGCGAAGAGCGTCGAGGATTATAAAGAATATACATTAGAAGAACTTTTACCCCTGTCCTTTGGGCCGGAGTCGTTGCAGTAATCTTTTCTGAATAAGTCATCACCGAGGAATGAGGGCTCGAAAAAGAATGAGAGATTGGTTAGAGCAGTTCGTTGATATGTGGCGGGCAGATTATGAGTTCAAGACGAGAACGGTGTCGTATGTCTCGGCATTGATTGGAGTATCCTATACGATATTCAACGGTGTCATGGGCGTCTATTATGCTTCAATCTGGAACGGGACAATCTGCGTCTATTATGTACTTCTGGCCATTGTGCGAGTGATTCTCGTTCGTTCGATGAAAAGAGAAGCCGGCACGCCGGAAGAGATCACCGAGAAGCGACAAAGACTTTATCGACGGACGCATCTGATGCTGTTCTCTTTTAATATCGTACTGGTAGTACCGATTGCCGTGATGATTCAAGGAGAAAAAAGCTATACCTGGGGACAGATTCCGTCCTTAGCAATGGCTTCCTATACGACGTATCGCGTGGTTATGTCCATTGTTCACTATTCGAGAGCCAGGCGAGTCGATAATCTTCTGGTCAGAGAACTAAGAACTATTAATATATTGGACACCATGGTGTCTGTACTGATTCTGCAAAATACGTTGATTATCACGAATCGTGGCACAATTGCGGGAGATATGAAAATATTGTCGATTATCTCCAGTACGGTGATATGGATAGCAATGTTAGTGATATCCTCGGTATCGGTTAAAAGAACATAAGCATAAAAAAACACCCCAGGCCGTTTGGCTTGGGGTGTTCGTATGTACAGAAATTAGATGAGAGGATACTTTGCGGTAAGGCCCTTGATAATCTCGCGGGCGGGAGCAATACCCTCTTCCTTGTTCTTAACAACCAAAGCGATTGCTTCTGCAATCTTGTCCATATCTTCGGTGTTCATGCCACGGCTGGTAACAGCGGGGGTACCGAGACGGATACCGGAAGTTACGAAAGGCTTCTGAGGATCGTTGGGAATGGTGTTCTTGTTGGCAGTGATATGTGCCTCGTCTAACCACTTCTCAACTTCCTTACCGGTCAGACCGAAGTTCGTCAGATCCATTAACATTAAGTGGTTATCGGTACCACCGGATACGATCTTGATGCCACGGCTCATTAAGCCCTTGCAGAGTGCCTGCGCATTGTCAACGATACCCTGCTGGTACTCCTTGAAGGAGGGCTGAAGCGCTTCTTCAAAGCAGACTGCCTTTGCAGCAATTACATGCATCAGAGGACCACCCTGAATACCGGGGAAGATTGCCTTGTTGAAGTTAAACTTCTCCGCTGCTTCCTTGTTGCAAAGAATCAGACCGCCACGAGGTCCGCGTAAGGTCTTATGGGTTGTGGTGGTAACAACATCCGCGTAAGGAATGGGTGAAGGATGGAGACCTGCAGCAACCAAACCGGCAATGTGTGCCATATCAACCATGAGAACGGCGCCGACTTCATCCGCAACCTCACGGAATTTCTTGAAATCAATGGTACGGGCATATGCGGATGCACCTGCGATAATCATCTTCGGCTTGCATTCGAGAGCAATACGACGTAATTCATCATAATCGATGAAGCCATCGTCATTGACACCGTAAGGAACGATGTTGAACCACTTACCACTCATGTTTACCGGGCTACCATGGGTTAAGTGACCGCCGTGTGCTAAGTTCATACCCATCAGGGTATCGCCGGGATTCAGAACTGCGAACTGAACAGCCATATTTGCCTGTGCACCGGAGTGGGGCTGAACGTTGGCATAATCGCAACCGAACAACTTTTTTGCACGCTCAATCGCCAGGGTCTCGACTACGTCAACGCAATCGCAACCGCCGTAGTATCTCTTGCCGGGATAACCTTCCGCGTACTTGTTGGTAAGGGGGCTGCCCATAGCGGCCATAACCGCCTTGCTTACCCAGTTCTCCGAAGCAATCAGCTCGATGTGATCGTTCTGACGATTCTGCTCCGCTTCGATTGCAGCAGCAATCTCGGGATCAACCTTACGTACTTCATCAATAGAATACATATGTGAATACCTCCGTATAGAATAATCTGTCGAAAATTATAGCATACGCACAGGGTCCACGCAAGGTGATTTCCGTAGGGGAAAAGATTATATTTACCCACGCATTATTTTTTGGTAGAATAAGAATGATATGTCAGAATGGCATGTCGAGGGAGAATAAGAATGTACAATATTATTGTGAATCCCGCATCGAAGTCCGGGAAGGGGCGCAAACTGTGGAATCAGGTGGAGGCGATTCTGCAGGAGGAGAATGCGGAGTATCAGGTTCATTTTACAAAGCATGTCGGGGATGCGACGAAGCTGGCAGAAGAGCTGACAAGCAACCTGACGAAGGAGGTAACCCTCATTGTGCTCGGTGGTGACGGCACGATGAATGAGGTAATCAGCGGAATCGTTGATTTCGGGAAGACTACTTTGGGGTATATTCCGACCGGTTCCAGCAATGACCTTGCCAGAGATATGAAGATCAGCAAGCATCCGAAGGAAGCGCTGGATGCGATTCTTCACTGCAAGAGAATTGCCCGTATGGATATGGGTGAGATTACCTATCGCTATGGTGTTCCCGGGGCAGAAGGCGACAATGCTACCAAGACGGAGACGAAGCGTTTTGCCGTAAGTGCGGGAATCGGATTCGATGCCGATGTCTGCGAAGGTGTTATGCATACGAAAGCGAAGAAGTTCTTTAACAAGATCGGTTTGGGAAAACTGGTCTACCTGTTCATTGCACTGAAGAAACTGATGAGCAGCCCGGCCATTCCTTGTCGCATTGCCATTGATGACCGGGAGCCGATTACCTTAAGCAAGTTCCTTTTCGTGGCCGGTATGGTGCATAAGTATGAGGGTGGCGGTTTTATGTTCTGCCCCCACGCGTTATACAATGACGGGGAACTGGAGGTCTGCGTTGTGGGAGATGTTTCCCGCGGCAAGATTCTTCGCGTGTTACCGAGCGCGTTCAAGGGCAAGCATCTGAAGCATAAGAATATCGATGAGTATCGCGGTAAGCGAATCGTCATTGACGTGGATGAGCCGGTATGGTTGCACACCGACGGCGAGGTTCCGGCGAAGGTAGATCATGTGGAGATGACCTGCATTGCCGATCAGTTAAAACTCTACCATTAGAGGAGAGAATAATGCGCAAAGCACTTGATTTCGTACGCAAGTATCATCATGGACTGTATATTGTTGCATACATGATTGTGTACCTTATTTTCTTTTATATCATTGAGCATGTGAATATTCCGGCAGATGCCTATACGATTCTGCACACTTCGATTGATGACAGGATTCCCTTTGTCGTGGGCTTTATTCTGCCCTACGATTCCTGGTTTCTTTTCGTGGGACTGTATGTGTGTCTCTTTGTCTTTTTCGATAAAGAAGAATACACGAAGCTATTCACTACCCTTACGGTAGGGATGACGTTGTTCATCGTCCTTTCGGCAATCTGGCCGAATGCCCACGACCTGCGTCCCATGGAGCGGGTAGCGGAAGGCAAGGGAATGTGTTATGCCATTATCCGCAAGCTGTATGCGACGGATACCTGCACGAATCTGGTGCCCAGTATTCATGTCTATAATTCCCTGATGATTATGTATGCGGTTCTTCGTTCGAAGAAGATCGGCCGCAATCTCGGAATCAAACTGATTACCTGTGTTTGGGGCTTAAGCATTGTCTTATCCACCATGTTTGTAAAGCAGCATTCCATCATTGATGTGACGGCCGCGGTGGTTCTGGGCATTGTGATGGGCGTGGCAACCTATGGGTTTGGATTTAACTTTTTCACCCTGTTTCGTAAGAACAAGCAAGAAACGAAGGAGGAGAGTGTATGAAAAAAGAAAAAGATCATGGTTTTTTAATCAGTTTCCTTGTAAACCTGGCATTCCGTTTTGAGTGGCTTTTGTTAGCAGGAGTGCTGTGGCTTCTGCATGTTTTTCATATCCTTCCCTGGTGGGTGGCTCTGATTCCGATCGGAATCTGGGTGTTACATGCACTTTTGGTAACCCTGGTGCTGTTTGGGGCGAATCGGTTGGGGAGTGCACCGAGTCCCGTGACTAAGAATGTGAATCCGTATTCCAAGAAGAATTCGGATTATAATTATTTATCCAAAGGAGAACAAGAAAATGGCAATGAATAGTATTGATGCAGAAGACGATCAGTTCGCATATCGTTACGACACGCAGCTCTTAATCGATCGTCGTGACGAGGATCTGGATGAGGATGCAATCGCTGATTACATCACGGACCACTTCGAGGGCAATTCCTTAATCGCAGCAGGGGATGAGGATCTGATTAAGATTCACTTCCATACCAATGAACCCTGGAAAATCTTAGAGTACTGCAATACTCTTGGCGAGATCTACGACATCGTTGTGGAAGATATGATTCGCCAGACCAACGGACTTCATGGCTAAGGTGATTTTGTCAAAAGAGCATACTGCAATTCGGGCGGTCATCTTCGATCTGGACGGTACCCTGATCGATACGGAGCGTTTCTATGCCGAGGTATGGCCGCGCACGATTGCCGAACTGGGTTTTGTGATGACGAGGGAACAGTATCTATCCCTTCGTTCGCTGGGAAGACCCTTTGCGCCGAACCAATTCCGTGAATGGTACGGGCAGGACTTTGATTATGACGGAGCCCGGGCAATTCGTAAGGTCTATTTCGATGAACTGGTGGCGAAATACGGTGTCCCGCGCAAAAAAGGAGCCGTGGAGCTGCTTACGTATCTTCGCGAGCACGGTGTGGTAACCGCGATTGCTACCGCGACGGACCTGGATCGTGCGACGGAATATCTTAAAAAGGCCGGATTGGACGGCTATTTTGACCGTGTCATCAGCGCGAGAATGGTTGCCGAGGGCAAGCCCTCGCCGGATGTCTATCTCTATGCATGCGAGCAGTTGGGTTTTCTGCCGGAAGAATGTATGGCGGTGGAGGATGCTCCGAACGGAATCCTGTCCGCATATCGGGCAGGCCTGCGTGTTGTGATGGTGCCGGATCAGACCGGGCCGGATGCGGAGAGTGCTTCCCGTCTTTACGCATGCGTAGAAAGCCTGGATCGAATTATGGATTTGTTTGAGCCGGACGACCGGGAATAATCCTCTGTTGAGAATGCGAAGGCTTCTCTATTTATTAACAGAAAATGAAGTCTCATAAAGATTTGTGAAATCAAGCCTGCCCTCCTTGAAAAAGGAGGGTTTCGTGCTAAAATGGGCATTGAAAAGGGGGTGTAAACCATGGATATTTCTAAGTTTACCCAGAAATCGGTAGAAGCAATTCAGGAATGTGAGAAATTAGCTTATGAATATGGCAATCAGGAGATGGACGAAGAACATCTCCTGGTTAGTTTGATCTCCTCCGAGGATTCGTTGATTCTTAAATTGATCGAAAAAATCGGAGTCTCCGGAGAAGCATTTGTTCAGCGTGCGAAGGCAGCGCTGGAGGCCAAGGTGAAGGTAAGCGGAGGCAAGCTTACCGTCAGTGAAGAACTGAACCGTACGTTAATTATGGCAGAAGAGGAAGCAAAGAGAATGGGAGATTCCTATGTCTCGGTCGAGCATCTTTTCCTCAGTATGCTGAAGAACCCAAACAAGGTGATGAAGGCACTGTTTAAGGAATTCGGAATCGAAAGGGAGAATTTCCTGCAGGCCCTTGCCACTGTACGCGGCAATCAGCGCGTGGTAAGTGATAATCCGGAAGCAACCTACGACGCACTTGGTAAGTACGGAGAGGAATTGGTTGAGAAGGCCAGAGGAGAGAAACTGGATCCGGTCATCGGACGAGATGATGAGATTCGAAATGTCATTCGAATCCTGTCCCGTAAGACCAAGAACAATCCGGTGCTCATCGGAGAACCCGGTGTCGGTAAGACCGCTGTTGTGGAGGGACTTGCCAGAAGAATCGTAGCAGGAGATGTTCCTGCTGGCCTGAAGGATAAGAAGATTTTTGCGCTGGATATGGGTGCTCTGGTGGCCGGTGCCAAGTATCGGGGAGAATTTGAAGAGCGATTGAAATCGGTACTGGATGAGGTACGAAAGAGCGAAGGCCAGATTCTTCTTTTCATTGATGAGTTACATACCATCGTCGGTGCCGGCAAAACGGACGGCGCACTGGATGCGGGGAATATGCTAAAGCCCATGTTGGCAAGAGGCGAGCTTCATTGTATCGGAGCCACTACGCTGGATGAGTACCGCGAATATATTGAGAAGGATCCTGCTCTGGAACGTCGTTTCCAGCCCGTGCTGGTGGATGAGCCTACGGTGGAGGATACCATTTCGATTCTGCGAGGCTTAAAGGAGCGTTACGAGGTTTTCCATGGCGTGAAGATTATGGACAATGCGCTGGTGAGTGCGGCGGTGTTGTCGAATCGATATATTTCGGACCGATTCCTTCCGGACAAGGCCATTGACCTTGTGGATGAGGCTTGTGCGCTCATTAAGACGGAATTGGACTCCATGCCTACGGAGTTGGATGAGCTTCGCCGTAAGATGCTCCAGATGGAGATTGAGGTTGCGGCCCTGAAGAAGGAGACGGACCATTTAAGTGAGGAACGTCTGGCGAATCTAAGCAAAGAACTTGCGGAGGTAAAGGATGAATTCCAGAACTCCAAGGCTCTTTGGGATCAGGAAAAAAGCAACGTGGAGCGTTTAAGTAAGCTTCGCGAGCAGATTGATGCCACGAACTCTCAGATTCAGATTGCAGAGCGTGAGGGCAACTTAGAGAAGGCTGCGGAGCTTTCCTACGGAACCCTTCCGGGGCTTAAGCGAGAATTGGAGGAAGAAGAGAAACGTTTGGGGGCCAAGGAGATGACCCTGGTGCATGAGAGTGTTTCCGAGGAGGAGATTGCCCGCATCGTATCCCGTTGGACCGGTATTCCGGTAGCGAAGTTAAACGAGGGAGAACGCGACAAGATTCTTCATCTGGAGAAGGAACTGCATAAGCGTGTTATGGGGCAGGACGAGGGCGTTACCCGTGTCAGTGAGGCCATTCTTCGTTCAAAGGCCGGTATTAAGGATCCGAAGAAACCGATTGGTTCCTTCCTGTTCTTAGGTCCCACCGGTGTCGGTAAGACCGAGCTTGCCAAGTCCATTGCGGCAGTCCTGTTTGACGATGAGACCAATATGGTTCGTATTGATATGAGTGAGTACATGGAGAAGCATTCCGTCAGCCGTCTGATCGGAGCGCCTCCCGGATATGTTGGGTATGATGAAGGAGGACAGTTGACGGAGGCGGTGCGCCGCAAACCCTACAGCGTTGTATTGTTTGATGAGGTGGAGAAGGCCCATCCGGATGTGTTTAATGTCCTGTTGCAGGTGCTGGATGACGGACGAATCACGGATTCTCAGGGACGTACCGTGGACATTAAGAATACGATTCTGATTATGACCTCGAATATCGGGGCGCACTACCTGCTGGACGGTATCGATTCTGAGGGCAACATTACGGAGGAGGCAGCCAATGCGGCCATGGAGGAACTTCGTGCTTCTTTCCGACCGGAGTTCTTAAATCGTCTGGACGAGATTGTGATGTTCAAGCCGTTAACCAGAGAAAATATTGCCGGCATCATTGATCTGATTCTTGCAGACCTCAATGCCAGACTCAAGGAAAAGGAACTGTCGGTTGCCATTACGGAGGCGGCCAGAGCGAAGATTGTTGCGGAAGGTTACGATCCTGTCTACGGGGCAAGACCGCTGAAACGCTATATCCAGAAGTATGTGGAGACCATGGCGGCCCGTAAGATTCTCTCGGATGAGGTGCATGAGGGCGACACAATTACTGTTGATGTTGCGGATGGCGAGCTGTTCGTTCGCTAAAAAAGAATACAAAACAGCACGGAAACGTGCTATGATAGGATTCAGGTTGGGAGCTCCGACCTGAATCTTTTTTTGTGAGGAAATACTATGCTTCCCAAGGATGCGAATCTGCTGTTCAGCGTATTAAATACAAAACTTCGTGACTTCTATGACAGTCTGGATGCACTGTGCGACGATCTTGACGAGGACTGTGAAGCACTGTTGGCTACGATGTCGGCGGCAGGGTATACTTATGATGCGGCGAAGAATCAATTTGTTAAGAAATAAGCAACCCACGATGGAATACGATTGGAACGCATGGCGTAATTGCATTGTAACGCGCTTTGGCGGGAATTGAGGATAGAATATGGATCTCTTCTCTTACATGAGAGAATCGAATATGGAAAAGGAATCACCCTTAGCTGCAAGAATGCGCCCGAGAACCTTAGACGAGGTGGTGGGGCAGGAGCATATTGTCGGAAAAGATAAGCTGCTCTATCGTGCCATTCAGGCCGATAAGCTGGGCTCGGTCATTTTCTACGGACCGCCCGGAACCGGAAAGACAACCCTTGCCAAGGTGATTGCCAATACGACAAAATCGTCTTTTACGCAGATCAATGCAACCGTAGCCGGCAAGAAGGATATGGAAGAGGTCATTGAAAAAGCGAAGAATGCTCAGGGAATGTATGGTCAGAAGACCATTCTTTTTATCGATGAGATTCATCGCTTTAATAAAGGACAACAGGATTACCTGCTTCCCTTTGTGGAGGACGGAACCATTACCTTAATCGGTGCGACGACCGAGAATCCTTACTTTGAAGTAAACGGTGCATTACTGTCCCGCTCGCAGATCTTTGAATTACGTCCGTTAAGTCAGGAGGATATTCTGAAACTGATTTATAAGGCGGTGGAAGATGACGAGCGTGGAATGGGAGCGTATCGTGCGGTGATTGATGAGGAGGCGGCGGCCTTTCTTGCGGATGTGTCGGGCGGTGATGCCAGACATGTGCTGAATGCGATTGAGCTTGGCGTCATGACGACCGAAAGAAGCGAGGACGGGCTCATCCACATTACCAGAGAGGTTGCTTCCGAGTGTATTCAGAAAAGAGTACTTCGTTACGATAAGACGGGAGATAATCATTACGATAATATATCGGCCTTTATCAAAAGTATGCGGGGATCCGACCCGGATGCCGCGGTTTATTATCTGGCGAAGATGTTAAGCGCGGGAGAAGAGGTGGCTTTTATTGCCAGACGTATCATGATTTGCGCATCAGAGGATGTGGGAAATGCAGATCCCCAGGCATTGGTTGTGGCAACGAATGCTTCTTTGGCCGTGGAACGAATCGGTATGCCCGAAGCTCAGATTATTCTGTCGCAGGCGGCGACCTATGTGGCCTGTGCCCCGAAGAGCAATTCCGCTTGCAATGCCATCTTTGCGGCCATGAGTACCGTGGAGCAGACCGGTAATCTTCCGATTCCCGCACACCTGCAGGATGCCCATTACAAGGGCGCTGCGAAGCTTGGCCACGGCACCGGATATAAGTATGCCCACGATTATGATAAGCACTACGTGGACCAGCAGTACCTGCCCTACGAGCTTACGGGAACAACGTTCTACAAGCCGGGCGATATCGGTTATGAGAAAAAGATTAAGGACCATTTAAAGTGGTTAAAGAGTAAGGAGAAGTAGGCCCGGTTGGGCAAAAACGGATGAATCATAAGTCATTTGATACGCGGCGAATTGCAGAAGGATATGCCAAACGGCCTTGGCTTCACCGGGACGTAATGGAAGAGATTCGTAAGGATTGCGGAATCCGGCGGCTGGCAAACGGGTTGGATGTCGGATGTGGTGCAGGTCTGTCTACGAAGGCATTGAGACTCTTGTGTGATCATGTAACGGGTACAGACATTTCTTCGGAGATGATTGCCGTATGCAATCAAATGCATGAGGATGATTCCTATTGTTTTATGGTGGCCGAAGCCGAGGCAACGCCAATTCCGGAAACGCCTTATGATATCATCACTGCGGCAGGCGTGATTCAATGGATTGATCGAGAACGTTTTCTTGATAATGCGGCGCTGATACTGAAGCCGGGGGGATATCTGATTGTTTATGATTTCTGGATTACTAACCAAATGATGGGCAATGATGCCTACACGAAATGGTATCAAGAGCAGTATTTGGTAAGATATCCGAAACCATATCGTCAAGAATCCATCTGGACACAGGAACATCTGTCCAAAACTTTTCTGATGGAGAAACAGACGAACTATTCAATCGAGTATGAGTTCTCGGAAGAGGAATTCGTTGATTTTATGATGATTCAATCGAATGTTAATGAAAAGATTGCGGCAGGAACCGATTCACTGATAGATGCGAGAAGGTGGATGCAACAGACGCTTCATCCAATCTTTGGCGGAAAGAAGCAAACCTTGCGGTTTCAGGGATACAATTGGTATATTCGCAAAATGCACGATACTCGAGATGCTGTTGGGACATTCATTTGAACAAGCAACAGTATCGATTGGGATAGTAGGAATAAAAGATGGAAAATGGCTTGAATGATCCGGCCATCCGAAAAATGCCATCCGCCCGGCCACGGGCCGGGAAGAACACAAAAATACTTACACCATTCCAAGCAACCTCTCGCAAACGAACAGCCCAACCCTATTTCCCAAACAGACTTCCGGTCAGGTACCGATAGATTTCTTCGTTTTTGGTTTGCCAATTATTGCACACATCCTCAGCCATCTCTTCCGTCGGCACGGTCAGTGTCAGGGAGACGATGGTTGTTTCTTTTTCCTTGGCGGTGAGCTCTGCGACGAATTCGTTCGTGGCGGTCTGATAGTAGTTTCCCTGAACAGAGGTCTCGCTTCGCATACGGAGCTTATTTGCTGCGAGGTAGTCTTCAATGTCCTGCTTGATGGAAGAACCGATGCGGCTGCCAAAAAAGGATAAGGATTGACGGCCTTCCTCGGTAATCGTAAGCAGGGTTCGATTGCGGATGGTTTCCTCCGTTACAAAGGAATCGGCGGTCAGCTCCGCAAAGACGGTCTGAAGCGTCAAGAAATTCGTATATTCTTTTTCTAACATGAAATCGCTGATCTGAGCTTTCGTAAGAGGGAAGGAGACGCGATTTAACATGTAGAGAACCATAAGCTTGTATAAGAGGTCTGTGGATCCGATCATAATTCCTCCTGATAGCACCCCTGGGTAATCCTGCGGGTGGATAATTTGCGATGAATGTCGTTGAGTACACTTCTTTTGTTCAGGCTCCACTTCGGAGCAAGGGTCTGTAAACGGGGGCCGTCACCGGTGAGACGATGGACCGTCACACTCGGATGCAGCCTTGCAAGGGCACCCACGATGGCGTCCGTGTATTCGTCCTGCGTAAGGGTCGGATACCATTCCGGGTGGGCGGCCAGTGTCGTGCCGGCAATGACGTGAAGCATGTGGAGTTTGATTCCGAAAATGGAAACTTTTTGCTGAATCAAATGGTTTACATAACCAATATCTTCGTATAAGTCCGCAACGGTTTCGCCGGGCAATCCCACAATGAAATGCAGAATGGCCGGAATGTTCGCTTCGGACAGACGCGATAGCAGGTTCTCCACGATTGCGGTAGGGTAACAGCGGTTGATTCGCACTGCGGTATCATCACGGATTGTCTGAATGCCAAGCTCGAGCCAGACAAGTTTCTCGGGATACTCTTGCATCAGTTTCACAAGCATGTCGATGCATTCCTCGTTTACACAGTCCGGACGGGTTGCAATGCTTATGCCGACGACATCGGGTTCCTCCATTGCTTCACGGAAAAGTGCATCCAGCACCCGGGGAGGCGCGTAGGTATTGGTATAGGATTGAAAATAGGCAATATAGCGGGAACCTGTTTTTTTCTCACCGAAAAGAGCACGTCCTTCGGCCAATGCGTCATGGACGGAGAAGGAGGTTAGGTCGGAAGCATACTCCCCGCTTCCGAGTTCGGAGCAGTAGACGCAACCGCCATGCCCTTTGGTCCCGTCCCGATTCGGGCAGGTAAAACCCGCATTGAGTGCAATCTTATAGATTTTCTCTCCGAACCGCTCCTTCAGATAGGCGTCGGCCGAGTAGTAGGGAAAGGTGTGGGACACGTTCGTGACTCCTTGCGAATCAATAGAATATGGGCATAGCCTTGCGACCATGCCCATAAGAGAAACCAACGGATTACTTAATCAGCGCTTTGACAGCTGCGGCAACCGCATCTGCTACATGAGGGTTGAACGCTTCGGGAAGGATGTAATCCTCATTTAACTCTTCGTCGGATACCTGAGCGGCAATGGCAAGAGCGGAAGCAAGTTTCATCTCTTCGGTAATCTGGGGAGCACGACCCTCCAGGGCACCACGGAAGATTCCGGGGAAAGCAATGACGTTGTTGACCTGGTTCGGGAAGTCGCTACGACCGGTTCCTACGATGCGGGCACCTGCGGCCTTTGCTTCATCCGGCATAATCTCGGGAACGGGATTGGCCATGGCGAAGATGATTGCGTCCTTATTCATGGAACGAACCATATCCTGTGTTAAAGAGTTCGGTGCGGATACACCGATGAAAATATCGGAACCGGGAATGGCATCTGCCAGGGTACCGGTGATGTTCTCGGGATTGGAGATCTCAGCCATCTCTTTCTTGGACCAGTTCAAGTTATCACGATTCTTGCTGATAATACCGGTACGGTCGCAAAGAATTACGTTCTTGAAACCGTAGGTCATTAATAACTTGGAGATTGCAACACCTGCGGCACCGGCACCGTTTACGACTACCTTGCAGGCTGCAGGTTCTTTTTTGACAATCTTAAGCGCATTGATGATACCGGCAAGTACTACGATTGCGGTACCGTGCTGATCGTCATGGAATACGGGAATCGGGAGGGTTTCCTTCAGACGTCTCTCAATCTCGAAACAACGGGGAGCGGAGATGTCCTCTAAGTTGATACCGCCGAAGGTAGGAGCCAGATAGGTAACGGCTTTGATAATCTCTTCGGTATCCTGGGTGTCGAGACAGATCGGAACGGCATTGACACCACCGAATTCCTTGAAGAGAACGGCTTTTCCTTCCATAACCGGCATAGCGGCTAAGGGGCCGATATTACCGAGGCCGAGAACGGCACTACCGTCGCTGACTACGGCAATGGTATTGGACTTCCAGGTGTATTTGTATGCATCGTCGGGATTCTCGGCGATTACCTTACAGGGCTCTGCAACACCGGGGGTGTAAGCAAGTGCAAGATCTTCTCTGGACTTTACTTTGGACTTGGCAACGGTCTCAATCTTGCCCTTCCATTCGTCATGAAGCATCAGTGCTTTTTCGTTGTTTGTCATGTCTGTTCCTCCATATCGATAGCCTTTCGGCCAAAATTTCATTGATTCTTTCTCATTTTATAATAGGTAGCAGATTTTGGCAACCGCGAATTCGCCGAAGAATTTGCGCAAAAAAGGATGATTTTTTGACAGGGATGTGTTATGATTAAACCTATCAAAGTTATTTTTGTTCTTTTTTCGATTCTTAATATCAACATTTACGTTTCAGTAAAGCAATCCATGGGCGAAAAACTTATATCGGATAGGAGGAAGTGTATGCGAGAGAAATATGAGTCATTGGCACTCGCAGATTTGAAGGCAATTGCGAAAGTAAGAGGAATTAAAGGGGCTTCGACGATGAAGAAGGCAGACCTCGTGGAGGCAATGCTTGCGGAGGACGAGAAGGACAAGGCCTCGGGGAAGGAAGTCGAGCCGAAGCCGGTATTGACTTATAATAATGACAAGCCGGAGGCGGAGAAGAGCAGCGACGCGCAGAAGCCGGCGGAAAATGTGAAACCGGAGGTTAAGCCGGAAGAGAAACTGGCGGAACTGGACAGCGGCGTGGTGGCATCCGGAATCCTGGAAGTATTGACGGACGGATATGGTTTCATTCGTTGTGCGAACTATCTTCCCGGGGAGAACGATGTCTATGTATCCCCCAGCCAGATTCGTCGTTTTAACTTAAAGACGGGAGACATTGTCGAGGGCAACACCCGTGTGAAGGGCCCCACCGATAAGTTTGCGGCAATGTTATACTTAAAAAAGGTAAACGGATTCCCGCCTGAGGTGGCAACCAGAAGAACGAATTTTGAGGATATGACGCCGATTTTCCCGGACGAACGACTTCGCCTGGAGGTACCCGGTGCATCCGTTGCCATGCGTGTTATGGACTTGATGAGCCCGGTCGGTAAGGGCCAGAGAGGTATGATTGTATCTCCGCCCAAAGCCGGTAAGACGACGCTTCTTAAGGAAGTCGCGAAGTCGGTACAGCGTAACAATCCGGAAGTCCATATGATTATTTTATTGATTGATGAGCGTCCCGAGGAGGTTACCGATATCCGTGAGGCCATTGAGGGACCGAATGTGGAGGTCATCTATTCGACCTTCGATGAGCTGCCGGAGCATCACAAAAGAGTATCCGAGATGGTAATCGAGCGTGCGAAACGTCTTGTGGAGCATCGTAAGGATGTAATGATTCTGTTGGACAGCATTACGCGTCTGACGCGTGCTTACAACCAGACTGTTCCGCCTTCCGGACGTACGTTAAGCGGTGGTTTGGATCCTGCCGCGCTCTATATGCCGAAGCGATTCTTCGGTGCTGCCCGCAATATGCGCGGTGGCGGAAGCCTTACGATTCTGGCGACGGCATTGGTGGATACCGGAAGTAAGATGGATGATGTGGTCTACGAGGAATTCAAGGGAACCGGTAACATGGAGATGGTGCTGGATCGTAAGCTTTCCGAGAAGAGAATCTTCCCGGCGATTGACATTGCGAAGTCCGGTACCCGTCGAGAGGATCTTCTTTTAGATGGCGAGGAACAGAATGCCATGAATGTGATGCGTCGTGCCATTAACGGTTTGAAACCGGACGAGGCAGTGGATAAGATTCTGGATATGTTCAAAAAAACACGGGACAATCGAGAGTTTATTCGTGTGGTGGAGAAGCATTTATTTTAGGAATCCATTTGTTTTTGCAATGAATTTGTTTTAGAAATCAAATTACTTCGATGATAGCGAATTCGCGGAGGTGCAGTAAGTGGCGAACAGTACAGAGGGGAATCAGCCGATTATGAATCAGACAGGAAGCGGACAGATGATGAATGCGATGCCGGGAGTAGCGCCGGGAACGGCAGGTCAAGCAATGCCGGGAGTAGCGACGGGAACGGCAGGTCAAGCAATGCCGGGAGTAGCGCCGGGAATGGCAGGCCAAGCGATGCCGGGAGTAGCGCCGGGAATGGCAGGTCAAGCAATGCCGGGAGTAGCGCCGGGAACGGCAGGTCAAGCAATGCC
>JAZQQG010000043.1:0-29094 GCA_045628945.1 Lachnospiraceae bacterium | reverse complement strand
GAGGTATAACAATACCTCTTGTTGACATGCCATTATGGCAGTGATATACATAAGCAAAGGGCTGGATGCTAACATCAATCAGCATTCAGCCCTAAATAATTATCATAGAAGATCTATTTACAGACTTTTATTCACACACTCATTCTTTTTTAGTATCCGTTCCTTAAGCAGAGCAAATGTTTCTTCACTGATATCATGCTCAATCTTGCAGGCATCCTGTTTGGCGGTTTCTTCACTTACGCCGAGACAAATCAGCCAGTCGGTCAGAAGATTATGACGCTCCAGAACCATTTCTGCTTTTTTTTGACCGCTGTCGGTGAGACTAATATAACCGGTTTCGGCCATAGTAATATATTTTTTTTCACGAAGACTCTTCATTGCGATACTTACACTTGCCTTCGTGTAACCAAGCTCCGTGGCAATATCGATGGAACGCACATGACCGTTCTTCTGCTGTAAGAGGAGGATGGTTTCCAGATAATCTTCCATAGACTCATCGGATTTATGTCTTATGTAACTCATAGTTGGCTCCTTTGGTTGGGGCTTTGTTTGCTGTAATATGCAAGCTAATATTACTATAACATTTCGGACGAAATATGACAAATAAAACAAAACCCGTTCAATGAAAAGAAGAACGATATATAAAAAAGAAGCATGATAAATATACGGAGATTAGCCATTGAAATCTAAAGAAGATTGGGAACTGGACCGGTGTTACGGTTGATCGTAAGGAGAGTGCGATTCTCTATATCTGAAAAACGAAGAAAAAAGGACAAAAGTGCATCGGCTGCCCCTGTTCGGGAACGGCATCGTGTCATTGTAAGAAGTAATCGAATCCTATGAGTGATGCTTTGTGAACTCAGATTTGATTTATTGAATAAAAGGAATAAAGAACGTATAATATAAAACTGTAAGGAGGAAGTGGATAGCAGAGAGGAGATAATACTATGATTTTTGATTTGTTGGATTATATTGCAGGATTTATTAAAATGATATTGTATAAAATCTTCTGGATTAGAAGGTTGAAATATTCGGTTCGGTCAAAATTTTCATCAAAAAGCAGTATTCGACTATTTAATAAAAGTAAACTGATAATGGGAAAAAATGTGGGAATTAGGGCTGGTACAATAATCAGGGCCAATTTTGACGGAGAAATTATTATTCATGACAATGTCGGAATTAATAATTACTGCTTGATAAACTGTATGTCCAAGATAGAGATCGGCGAGAATACCATTATTGGTCAAGGCGTTAAATTTTATGATCATAATCATGTGTTTAATACTGCGCAAATTGTTCGAAACGCAGGATTCTCAAAGGAACCAATCGTGATTGGAAGTAATACTTGGATTGGCTCCGATTGTGTAATTCTGAAGGGTGTGAAGATTGGTAATAACTGCGTGATAGGGGCAGGAACTATTGTACAGAACGATGTTCCGGATAATACAATGGTGTATGCTGACAGAACTCTTCAGACACAACAAATTGACAGAAATAAAGATAACGATTGATCCGCGTCGCATCGTTATGTACAATAAAAGGCTTCTATGGAGTAACGTGAATGTGTTCTCCATAGAAGTCTTTTTTACGTTGGGGATTCTTAACCTATTCTTTACGAACACTTTATCGGCGCAGTGATTTCGGTCACTGCGCTTTTTGTATGCCCCAAACCTATCCGAAGAAGATAGAGATTGTGACATGCAAAGTTTACATTTAAACAAAAATAATCCTCGATAAGTTTACATTGTCTGATAAAATAGTAGTGTTTATAAGAGTAAAAATGCGGAGAAAAGAAGAATGAAAACGAAAAAAATCGCGTATTGTGGGTTATTTGTTGCATTAATCATTGTGGGGGCTTTTATCAAGATTCCGATTCCGGTCGTTCCGTTTACCCTGCAATTTTTGTTTACCATGCTGGCAGGCCTTCTTTTAGGCTCGAAGCTTGGTGCATTCAGTGTTACCGTTTATATGATCCTCGGGTTAATTGGGATTCCGATTTTTGCGGAGGGCGGCGGAATCAGCTATGTACTGAAACCGAGTTTCGGGTATATTATCGGATTCATTGCGGGAAGCTTTCTGACCGGACTTTTGGTGGAACGGATGGCGAAACGAAAATATCATAAGGTTTTGCTTGCCAATTTTCTGGGGCTTTTGGTGGTATATTTTGTCGGAATGGTTTATTATTACATAATCTCGAATTATGTGATTGGGATTCCAATCGGAATCTGGCCGTTAATTCTGTATTGTTTCCTGTTAGCGGTGCCCGGGGACATCGCATTGTGTTTTCTCGGTGCGGGACTGGCAATGAAATTAATTCCGATTGTGAATCGGATGGATTCGTAGACCCGGCAAAACGGATGGATTCGCAGGATAAGATGGGAGAATTAAGATGGGTAGGGCAGTGTTTGTGACCGGAACGGGAACCGATGTGGGGAAGACCTATGTAACCGGCTTAATCGTAAAAAAATTACAGGAGGCAGGGGTTAACGCAGCATACTATAAGGCTGCAATGAGCGGCAATGACCGTGATGAGAACGGGAAACTGATTCCCGGGGATGCCAAATGGGTTAAGGAAATCTCCGGAATGGATCAGCCCTTAGAGGAGACCTGCCCGTACATCTACGAGACGGCGGTATCTCCGCATCTGGCTTCGCGAATCGAAGGAAATCCCGTACGTCTTTCCGTAGTGCAGGAGAATTACCGTAAGGTCCTGGACCGATACGAGTATGTCACCGTGGAGGGAAGCGGCGGAATCCTATGTCCCATAGACTTTGATCATGAGAAACTCTTTCTGGAGGATGTGATCAAAGGGCTGAATCTGGACTGCATTCTGGTGGCCGATGCGGGTCTTGGAACCATTAACAGTGTTGTACTTACCTGCGAATACATGAAACAGAAAAAGATAACGGTAAAGGGAATCCTCTTTAACAATTGGTCCGGCGGAATCATGCAGGAGGATAACCTCAAGATGTGTGAAATTATGACGGGCATTCCGGTGATTGCCAAGATTGCGAAGGGCGATCGGGACTTGGACATGGATGTCGAATTGCTTAAGAGCTTATATGCGTAGAGGAGAATCGATATGATCTGGTATCCGTATGAACAGATGAAAACAATGAAACAGCCTTACCGCATTGTGAATGCGGAAGGTGTATATATCTACACCGAAGATCAGAAACTGATTGACTCGGTGTCCTCCTGGTGGAGTGTCATTCACGGTTATAAGAATCCCGAGATTACCAATGCCATCAAGAATCAGGCAGACAAGTTTTCCCACGTTATGTTAGGCGGGCTCACGCACGATCCGGTGCTAAAATTATCCGAGAAGTTAAAGGATTGGCTCCCCGGAGACCTGGATTATTGTTTTTTCTCTGATTCGGGTAGTGTTGCGGTGGAGGTTGCCCTGAAGATGGCGCTTCAGTACTATGTGAACCGCGGAGAAAAGAAGAAAACGAAGATCATGGGACTGACCCATGCTTATCACGGCGATACCTTCAAGACCATGGAAGCCGGTGACGATGAAGATTATCATTTCATTCTGGAAGCCTATGGCGAAAATAAAAATGTCATTCATATTCCCACCGAGATGGAGGCCCTGGAGGAGGCGTTTCTTAAGTACCATGAGGAGTTAAACTGCTTTATCGTGGAACCGCTCTTGCAGGGGGCAGGCGGAATGCGGATGTATGACCTTGCTTTTTTACAGAGAGCGCGCGAATTGTGTGATCAGTATGATGTGCTTCTGATTTTCGATGAGGTGGCAACGGGCTTCGGACGCACAGGATACCGTTTTGTTGCGGATGCGGTACTGCCCGACATTCTTGTGTTAGGCAAAGCACTGACCGGCGGTCATATCGGACATGCGGCTACGGTGGCCGGACATAAGGTCTATGACGGTTTTTACAGCGATGATGCCTCCCATGCGTTAATGCACGGACCGACCTTTATGGGAAATGCGTTGGCCTGCAGTGCGGCATTAGCATCCATTGAACTGTTCGAGAAGGGGGATTACCTTGCGAAGATTCGCCGGATCGAAGAGATCACGAGAAGAGAGTTGGCGGATTTTACTTCGCCGCTTATTAAGGAAATAAGAATCATGGGCGGGTGCTCCTGCATCGAGGTCTATGATCCGTCCATTCTCAAGGGCTATCAGGCCTTCGCTTATGAACGTGGCGTGTTTGCTAGACCATTTCTTGCTTATATGTATACCATGGTTCCTTACATTATTACGGAGGAGGAACTGGTGACGATTTTCGATACGATGAAGGCGTGGATTCGTAAGATGGAAACGAGGGACAAGATGGAAAAGAAGAATATGACAGAACTTGCAGAGGAGATTATCGCAGGCAGAAGAATCAGCCGTGAGGACGACTTAACCATGTTCTTAGAGTGCGACTTAGAGGAATTGGGCCGCGGTGCAGATAAGATCCGCGAGCATTTTGTCGGCAAAAAGGTGGATCTCTGTGCCATTATAAACGGGCGAAGCGGAAGATGTCCGGAGGACTGTAAATATTGTGCCCAGTCGGCACATCATCATACCGAATGTGAGGTATATGACTTCCTGCCAAAGGAGAAACTCCTGGAGGCCTGCAAGTTCAATGAAGAGAACGGAGTGGACCGTTTCTCCATTGTAACGGCGGGACGAGCTCTTAGCGGTGAGGAATTTGACCATGCCATCGAGGCATATCGTGCCATGAAGGACGAGTGTAAAATCGACCTGTGTGCATCCATGGGCTTCTTGAATAAAGAGCAGTTGCATCGTCTGCATGAAGCAGGCGTCACCAGTTATCACCACAATATTGAGACGTCAAAGCGCCATTTCCCGAATATCTGCACCACTCACACTTATGAGATGAAGATGGAGACGCTGAAGCTCGTAAAAGAGGAAGGTATGTATGTCTGCTCCGGCGGAATCGTCGGAATGGGAGAGACCTGGGAGGACCGTCTGGACATGGCAATTAGCCTTGCAGAGGTCGGTGCGGATTCGATTCCCATCAATGCCCTGATGCCCATTAAGGGAACTCCGTTGGAGGGACTGGAAAGAATTACGGAAAAGGATCTGCTTCGAACGATTGCTTTTTTCCGTTATATCAATCCTACCGCGGATATCCGATTGGCGGCAGGAAGAGCACTTCTTACCAATGACGGTGAACTTGCGTTCCGCTACGGCGCTTCGGCAACCATAACGGGCAATATGCTTACCACGGTTGCCTGTGCTACCATCGCCTCCGATAAGAAAATGCTTACCGAGATGGGCAGAGATGCGGTACCGGAATATCAGAAGAACAAGTAGGAGGTCTTATGAAAAAACATGTGTATATTGATCCGAGCAAGTGTGTCGGATGCGGATTGTGTGTAAAGGATTGTGTCGGTTGTGACATTGAATTGAAGAACGGAAAAGCGGTTCCTTCGGAAGAGGGCTGTATCTACTGTGGACATTGCGAAGCAATCTGTCCTCAGAAGGCCGTGCGTGTGGAAGGCTATGAGGAAGAATCCGAGGAGTTTGAGGAGCAGACCAGATTAAATCCCGAAGAACTGATGGCTGCCATCAAGACGCGAAGAACCATCCGTCAGTTTACGGAGGATGAGGTATCGGAGTCGGTCATTAACCAGATTCTGGAAGCAGGAAGACTGGCGCCTACCGGAACGAATGCACAGAAAACGCAGTTCATTCTGCTCAAAGATAAAAAAGCAGCCTGCGAGGAACTCGCCGTAAGACGGTTTCGCAAGCTGATTGGAATGGGGAAGGCAATTCTTCCGATGCTTAAGAAGATGAAAGTCGAGGACGATTTCTTCTTCAAAAAAGCACCTGTTGTCATTGTCATTCTCGGGAAAGATGCAGTCAGTGCCTCCCTTGCGGCAGAGAATATGGCCTTTATGGCGGAAGCCAATGGGCTGGGTGTTCTCTTTAGCGGACTTTTCACCGGCTGCTATAACTCTATGGGGAAGATTCGTAAGCTGATCGGCATGAAGAAGGAACCCAAGGCAGTGACCACCTTGGTAATCGGCTATCCGGCGGTAAAGTACCACCGTACGGCACGCAGAAAGCCCTTGCAGATTACGAAGGCGTAGTACGCTTCCTAAAGCCAAACGGTCATTTCGCCTTCCCCGCGGTTGTTCCAGGCAAAATAGGGAACGAAGTGCAGCTTGCAGGGAACGCCGTTTAGCGGATGATATTCCGGATAGAGTTCGGACTCCGGCTGGGAATCTTCGATGCGAAGACCGGTGGCTTCGATGCCGACCATAGAGACGGAACCGATGGTAATCTTTTCCGTGGTCAAAGGAGCGTCCGGATTCAAAAGCAGATTCTGAAGATTCTTTCCGTTATCGATTTCTTCCAGACAGTAGATGACGGGACCGCGACGGACGCAAAGCTTACCGGAATCCTCACGGATGTTGGTGTTGGCCATCAGAATGCCGGGTTCCATGGGAAATTCGAATGCAATGGAATCCCCGGACTTCCAGTCTCTTGTAACATAGAGATAGCCGTCCTGAAACTTGGCCCCTTCAATCATCGGTGTGGTGTGGCACCACCCGGGAACACGAAGCGCAAGCGTGCCGTGGACGGAGTCGGAATTTTCGGAGAATAGATTGGATACCCGGATGCTTATTTTACCATTCCAGGGAAATTCACTGCGGATTGTGAAGGAGACTTCACCGTCCGCATATTTTTTGCTTATGGTTCCGCCGATGTAGAGATGGGCATATAAGGTATCCTCGTTTTCTGTATAAGCATAGGCGGAGATCGAGGTTAAGAGTCTTGCAATATTGGGAGGGCAGCAGGCACAGCCAAACCACTTCTGACGATTGTGCTTTACATGATTCTTGCGCTCGTCCTTCTTGCAGGCTTCCGGATTCACTTCCAGAGGATTTACATAGAAGAAGCTTTTGCCATCCAAGGCCATACCGGAGAGAACGCCGTTGTAGAGCGCACGCTCCATAATGTCGGAATATTTACGGCTCGGATGAATCTGCAGCATACGGCGGGCGAAAAAGACCAGACCGATGGCTGCACAGGTCTCGGCATAGGCCGTATCGTTTGGCAGGTCGTAGTCATAGGTAAAGGCTTCACCCATATGGGTAGAACCGATTCCGCCGGTTACATACATACGACGGGTGGTAATGTTGTCAAAGAGCCGGTCACAGGCACGAAAAAGCTCTTCGTCTTCACTGAGTCTTGCAACATCGGCGGCACCGGAATAGTAGTAGACCGCACGAACGGCATGGCCGGTGGCTTCCGTCAGCTCGCGAATCGGCTTGTTGGCCTGATGATAGACATAGCGCTCCTCATCCATATGCTCGGGAGCGGGCATACGACCCTGTTCCGTGTCAAAAAAGTATGGTCTTTTGCCGCGTTCATTAATGAAATACTCAGCCAGTTCATAATATTTATGGTCGCCGGTAAGCTCGGATAAGCGAACCAATGCCATTTCTGCAATCTCATGGCCGGGATAGCCGTGAATCTTGCCCTCACAGGCTCCGAAACGATCATAGACATAGTCTGCATAGCGTCTGGCGGCATTCAGCAGGCGGTCCTTGCCGGTGGCTTCGTAATAAGCGCAGGCGCCTTCCACGAGATGCCCGAGACAGTAGAGCTCGTGGGCATCCCGCAGATTGGTAAACGCCTGATCAATATCACTGATAATATAATAGGTATCCAGATAACCGTTCTCTAACTGTGCCTTGCAGACCACCTCAATGGCCTCGTCGGCGGTACGCTCAAGCTCGGGATCCGGATGTGTCATCAGAGAGTAGGAGACTGCCTCGACCCATTTCGGAAAATCGGAATCCTGAAAAACAAATCCGTAGAAATGATCACCGGGATTTGCCGGATCCTCCGGATTGGCACCCCACAGGAAAGGCAATTCCTTACTTTTGCCATAGTCCTGCCCAAAGAGTTTTCTCTGCTCGTTTAATTTGCCGGCAATTCGATAATTGCGCATGCAATAGCTGGGAGCCGCACCGGGCACATTGTCGTTTAGGGCATTCCACTGATAAGGAAGCACCTCTGTGCGCACGGTCTCAATTTCACGGCTCCAGAAGGGGTCCTCCATGGTAAAGGAGGAGAGCTGAATCGGGGTACTTTTCTGATGAGTATTCATGATAATCTCCTGAGTGTATTCTGATGGATTACTGACGCGTTGTTAACGCGAAACAGTCACAATCTCTACTGCATCGATTCCAAGTTCTCCATCCATAATCTCCAGGGTAATCGTATGCATACCTTCGGACAGCGGCCCTGTTGTATAGAAACACTTGCGGTTTTCCGTCTGAGGGCAGGAAATGGATATCGGTATTTTTTTGCCATCGATGGTTACTGCAATTGTAGCATTTTTTGCGATGCCGATAAAAGCAAAATTTTCGCCTTCGGCCGTAACGGTTACCGTATCCCCCTTGGTACCGGCGGAGATGGTACGGGCAAAATTCTTGAAACTGCTCATAGTGGCATGGTACCAGCCGTTTTGATCATCCACATTGTTTCCGGCGGAATAAGAGAAGACGGAACTCAGATTATCGAAGCGGGTGATATAGGTCTCATCGTCCACCGCAAAGGTTTTCAAATCGTCGAAAGCGTTCAGCTCGTACTCACTATATAAGGCAATACGACCGGAATGGATCGAACCGTTGGAATCGGTATAGGTAATTACTTCGAGGTCGTTCACACTTGCAGTAAGGGAAGAATCCTTAGCGGTAATCTTGAGCGTATGCCAGCTGTGAGGATCGAAGGAATCCAAGGCAGCTTCCGCCAGTGGAGCATTGTCCTTCATGAGCTGTACCATACCGGTCTCGGTAAGCTTAACCCAGTATCCGCTTTCATTGGAGTCGGCCAGAATATAGCGAAGCCCTAAGCCGACATAGTTCTCATTTTCTTCTTTTGTCTTGGTATCTGCGAGGCGAACCCGGGCAGAGACCCCATAATTATGCCAACGGTCCTCTCCAAGGTTCGTGGTAGGGTTGGAGGTTCTTGCCCATTCGGAGGGCTTGTTTGCATAGGTGATCTGCTGGAGCAGAATGTGATTACCGTTTTCTTCGGCAATCTCAAAGGCACCGCCCTGATCGGTTGCAAAGCGTGGCGCATAGCCTCTGGAGGATAAGTAATCCTCCGGGTAGTCTGCATATTCGAAGTCATCACTGTAGTCGATGCTTAACAAATCAGAAGACCCTTTGGCAGCCTCGTAGATGGAGGAATCCATCGTAACGTCCAGGGTGGAGAGCGTCATCATACTGTAAGGGAGGACGGTAATGACATAAGTATTGTCTGTCGGAGTTACGATTCCAAGCTTTTCAAGGAAATGAGCAAAGTAGTTCGAATCCTCCGCATCGGGAGCCTTACTCTGCCATGCGTAGAGCGTGGAATCGGGTAAATCCTTGGTGTGAATCTCATACTGAATGGTCTCGGCGGACTGATTGACAAAGACCTGAGTAAAGTCCTGGCCATCCGGAGAGAGTGCGGTGATGTAATTATAAGTGGAATCCACCAAGGCATGTCCGTCACCACCGGCTTTGCCGTCGCCGAAGCAGGCACTGCCAATGAAACACCAATCGCGGTCCATGAACTGATTGAAGTGCATTGCCATATAGAAACCGGTATCCAGCGAGTAGGAACCGTTCCAGGGCTCGTTGGCGGTAATTAACTGCTTGGGATAGTAAGTAACGCCGTCATAATAGGAGCTAATGACAGGCTGGAACTCGTACATGGTCATTCCTTCCGTGATTGCCTGAGTAATGCGAACGGCGATGTCGAGGACACCGTTGATATCGGTCATGCCGGTGCCGGTTCCGTCATAGTGCATGACGTCTGCGGAACTGCTCATGGGAGAGCAACCCTCGGAGAACCATAGTTTTTTACCATAGTCGTCCTGTAATTGCTTAGCCTGATCCGAGGTAAAAGAAGTATAATGTGCGCTTACCACATCAATGGCATTCATTAAGTCCTCGTCTTTTAACATCGAGGAAGCAATATTCCAGACACCGACTCCCTCACCGGCCACAATCTGAATGGCAGAGTAGTCGTAACGGGTATCGGTTTCGCTCTTAAGCGCGTTGGAGATGTACTTGATTAATTCGGGTTTGTAGGTTTTTTCATTCTGCGTAACGGTGATATGTGTTACACGGATTCCGTAGGTGTCAAAGAGTGCGTCGATGGTCTGCTTATACCACTGATAGGTCGCCTCATTCACATCTTCGGCTTTGGCAACCCAGTTCGGAAGTCCCCAGGGCAGGAGATCAATCATCAGTTCGGGATTTACAGTAAGCGCATCGGCAGCCAGCTGATAACCCGCACCTCGGGTGACATCGGCCTTTTCGTCCGCACTTCGCTTTACCGCAGGCTCGGTACCGGAGGAGGAGTCGACATCCGCACCCATCTCAATCTTAATGAGGGAGAGATGAAGGCCTTTTTCACCAAACATATACTCGATTAATTCGCGGTATACTTCGGGATGCTCTGCCTTGTAGTCTAAAAGCAGTCTGGAAGAATTGTTGGCACTTACCATTCCGAGACCATCATAGGTTTTATTGGAAGCAGTTCTTGCGGTGGAAGCATCCACCGTGATGGTTTTGTTTTTGGTAGGAGTATATTCGTAGTTTATTGCATTCATAGTTGTAGGATCCTCATGACTGAAATTCAGGTCAGAAGAGACCGGGTCCGAGGAGTCGGGAGTTCTATTCTCTGCCGGTTTTCTTCCACAAGAAGAGCATAGCATTAAAAGGAGGATAATAACAAGGGAAATAGAGAGAGGCTTTTTCTTTTTTGTCATGAGAACCTCTAGTCATTTACACCGGTAGTGAAGCAGGCAAAATCAGCGGAATCGGTGATCGCGGTTAACTTGGTTACGGTAATCTTGGTGGTGCAATCCTCCCCACTGCAGGGAACGACGAACTGCAGAGAATTAATCTCGTCGATGGGTCCGCCAAGTACGGTTTCCGCATTGAAAACAAGTCGGTAGGAACCGTCCTCGGTAATGGTAAGGGTATCGGCAGTGGAGGAAGTGTCCCATACCGAGATGGTATCTTCTCCGGACACCAGCATATAATTCCAATAAATGGTGGTGGCTGCTTCCAAGCCTTCCACGGTGAAGTCGGCAATGATTCCCTTTGCACCGGCGGGGAGAGAGGAGGAATCGTACATGGACTGTGCAGGATCGAACTGGGTGGATACCTTAATCCAGGTCTTGAAGCCTTCGGTTGTAGATTCGGCGAATTCTCCAAGGGTTACGGTGGTAGGATTTCCCTGGTCGAACATTTTCTTGGCAGAGACGGGAGTGGGAGCCGCAGGCTCGCTTGTTTCTTCGGAATTCGGATTCTCGGTAACAGGAGCGGGGGCGGGATCAGCCGCCTGCTTTTTGTTGTCTTTTCCGCAAGCGGTCATTCCAATTACGGCAGTGAGTAGGAACAGGGCAAGTACGTTTTTCTTTTTCATAAGGAACCTCCTAAGGATAAAAAATAAACTGTCGCTATGGACAAAATGAATATTACATGTAACAATATTAACAACACTACGCATATTCATCAATGAATGAAGTGATCATTGATGAACAATATGAATATTTGGAGAAAATAAATGTGGTATTATGAATATCCCCCGACGGAGATTGTTAAAAAATTTCCTTATTATCTATACAGCATCGGGTTGCATGATCTTCAGCCGCCTATCGCGAAGCAGGAGGGAGATGCGCACCATCAGTTTTTCTATTGCGTACACGGAGACGGACAGTTGATTCTAAACGGAGTCAAACAATATATTCCGGAAGGAAGTGCTTTCTTTGTGCCGGCAGGAGTGCGACATGAGTATTACCCGCTGCAGGATACCTGGGATGTGCGCTGGATGGTTCCGGCGGGCGCTGCACTGGATGAGCTGATTGGCTTTCTGGGACTTGCAACGGGCGGTGTGTATTCCCTGTCCCATTATCAGGCATTGGATCGGATTCTGAATCGTATGCATGAGGAATTGATTCATGATCCCGTAATGGGGAATCTCTATGCGTCTGCCATGGTGCAGGAGTTTTTGCTGGAGTATGCCAGACAGACCGGGCATACGCCGAAGCAGGAGCAGGCGGTGGTGAAGGGCGCGGAAGATGTCTACCATAAAAATATGAACAAGATTGCTCACTATGTTCAATATCATTACATGCATCCCGTGGCCCTTAGCGAACTGTGTGCCCTGTTGGAGGTGACCCCGCAGCATCTGTGTCGCATTACCCAGCGGTGTACCGGGATGCGGCCCATTGAGTATGTGAACGCGGTTCGAATCGACGCGGCCAAGTGTCTTCTTAAGGATACGGATCACAGTATTGCGAATATTGCGGAGTGGTGTGGGTTCGAGAATCAGAACTATTTCTGGAAGATGTTTAAGCAAAAGGAGAGTATGACACCCGGCGAATATCGGCAGAATTTTTCGACTTTTGTGAAATAATCACAATGCCGATGCTTGACATTTGTAATAATCTAATAATGATTTTGACTTTTGCTCTGATATAATAGCGTTTGTAAATTCCAAACAAAATATCAGCAAGATGCAAAGGCGCATATCGAAAGATATGTGCCTTTTTTGTTTCGCTGAGGAATTAAGGAGGAAAAAAGTTATGAAAAAGTTTTTGGCACTGTTGTTGTCGGTTGTGATGGTTTTCACCCTTGTCGGATGTGGTGAAAAGAAGAACAAAGAGAATTCCGAAAGCAAGCAGGAGAATCAGGGAAGTACAGCGGATCCTGTTAAGGAACCCGATGTAAGTAATGCTTCCGGTACGAAGGTTGGTTTCATCTACATTGGTGATGAGAACGACGGTTACACATATGCATTCTATGAAGGTGCGCTCGAGATGAAGAAAGCCCTTGGTATTGCGGATAAGGATTTCCTTGTTAAGTGGAATATTCCCGAGAACGAGACCTGTTACGAAGCGGCTTGCGAATTGGTCGATGACGGATGCGATATTATTTTCGCCAACAGCTATGGACATGAGACTTATATGATGATGGCTGCAGAAGAAAATCCGGACGTCGAGTTCTGTTCCGCAACCGGTGACCTTGCAAAGAACAGCGGTTTGGCAAACTACCATAACTATTACGTATCGGTTGAGCAGTCCCGTTACGTATCCGGTGTGGTTGCAGGTATGAAGTTAAATGAAATGATCGAAGCAGGAACCATTACCGAAGAGCAGGCACTTGTCGGTTATGTCGGTGCATTTGCATTCGCACAGGTTATTTCCGGTTTTGATGCTTTCTATCTTGGCGTGAAGTCGGTATGTCCCGCCGCTAAGATGGTTGTAAAATACACCAGTACCTGGGGTGATCAGGCAATTGAGTACGATGTGGCTAAGGCATTAATCGAGGAAGAGCATTGTGTACTCATCAGCCAGCATTCCAATACAACCGGTCCTGCAGCAGCTTGTGAGGAACTTGGTGTTTACTGTGTTGGTTACAATGTATCGATGATTGAAGCAGCTCCCAACTATGCGTTAACTTCTGCATCTTTGAACTGGGGTCCTTTTACCACCTATGCGGTTAAGTGTGTTGCAGCCGGCGAGAAGATGCCTTCCGACTGGTGCAAGGGTTATGAAGACGGAGCTTGTAAGATTACCGAAGTAAATGCAAAGGCATTCTCCGAGGATACCTATACGGAGGTAATGTCTACCGTAGATACAGTTGAAGCAGCTCTGAAGGCCGGAACCTTACAGGTATTCGATGTTACGACCTTTACCGTTAACGGTGCAGCTCTTACGGAAGATTTTGAGGATGCTTTTGGTGCGAAGCCCGTATTCGATGGTGCATTCCATGAGTCCTATTTCCAGTCTGCTCCCGGTGCGGCATTCATCATTGACGGTATCACCGAATTAGACTAGGGAAACGAATAAAAGATGAGTTGAATAGTGCGAGCTGTAACAGGCTCGCATTATTCTTATTTTATTAAGGAGGCATTGCCATGGCACATGCTGTTGAATTTCGAAATATCAGCAAATATTTCGGCAAGGTTATTGCAAATTCTAAAATCAATATGACATTGGATCACGGTGAGATTCGGGCGCTTCTCGGTGAGAACGGTAGCGGAAAAACTACCTTGATGAATATGCTGTCCGGCATCTACTATCCGGATGAGGGACAGATTCTGATAGACGGAAAGCCCGTTACAATCGGATCGCCTTCCGATGCATTTCGATATGGGATCGGCATGATCCATCAGCATTTTAAATTGGTGGATGTCTTTACGGCAGCCGAAAATATCATTCTCGGAAACACGCAGGGGCAGATCGTGGATATGAAGAAGGTGTTGGCGCAGTTGGAAGAAATCACGACTCGCTATGGCTTTGAGGTGGACTTAAAAAAGAAAACCTATGACATGTCGGTATCGGAAAAGCAGACCGTGGAAATCATCAAGAGCCTCTATCGCGGCAGCAATATTCTGATTCTGGATGAGCCTACTGCAGTACTGACCCCTCAGGAGACGGATAAACTGTTCCAGGTGCTTCGCAAGATGAGAGAGGACGGAAAGACCATCCTGATCATTACCCATAAGATGCACGAGGTATTGGCGATCTCGGACCGGGTAACCATCCTGCGTGCCGGTATGTATATTGATACGGTCGAAACCGCGACGACCAATGAACTGGAACTGACCGAGATGATGGTCGGCAAAAAGGTTGAATTGAATATCAATCGCCCGGAACCCACAAATGTTCGGGAGAGGCTTGTCCTGGAACACGTATCCTGCAAGGACAAATACGGAATCACGGTTCTGGATGATGTATCCTTTGCCATTCGTTCCGGAGAAATATTGGGAATCGCTGGCATTGCAGGAAGCGGTCAGAAGGAACTTCTGGAGGCCATTACGGGGCTTCAGAGGATTGAAAGTGGCGGCAAAATCACATATTACGATGAGGACGGAAGCCCTTCCTCGTTAGAGGGTAAGAATCCTGTGGAGGTCAATCGAATGGGCATTTCCATTTCTTTTGTTCCCGAGGACCGTATCGGTATGGGCCTGGTGGGAAGCATGGGAATGGGTGATAATATGATGCTTCGCAGTTATAAGGACGGTCGAGGGATTTTTACGAATCGCAAGAAGGCAGCGAAGCTTGCTATGAAGGTAAAAGAGGAACTCGAGGTTGTAACCCCGGGAATTACTACTCCGGTAAGGCGATTGTCCGGCGGTAATGTGCAGAAGGTTTTGGTGGGTCGTGAAATAGCCAATGATCCGGAAATCCTGCTGACGGCTTATGCGGTTCGCGGCCTGGATATTAACACCTCCTATGCGATTTATAATCTTTTGACGAAGCAGAAGGAGAGAGGCTGTGCGGTTGTCTATGTCGGAGAAGATCTGGATGTATTGCTGGCACTCTGTGACCGTATCCTGGTTCTGTGTGGCGGACGTGTCAGCGGAATTGCCGACGGAAGAACCATTACCAAAGAAGAAGTCGGATTATTGATGAGCGGAAAGGAGTTGGCGTAATCATGCGAGTCCCTATTCGAATTGTAAAGCGAGACGGTGTTTCGAAGAAAAAACTGCTTTTGATCTACGCAATTGCAGTCGTTACGGCACTTGTCATTTGTGGCATCATTCTCTTTTGCTTAACGAAGAGTAATCCGATTGCCCTATACAAAACCATGGCAAAGGGTGCCTGGGGAACCCGACGTAAATTGTGGATTACCATTCGTGAAACCATGATTCTGCTTGGCGTTGCCCTCGCATTAACCCCGGCCTTTAAGATGCATTTCTGGAATATCGGTGGGGAAGGGCAGATTCTTGTCGGCGGTATCGCAACGGTTGCCGTAATGATCTATCTTGGTGAAGCGGTTCCGGGATGGATTTTAATGCTAACGATGGTAATCGCCAGTATGGTAGCCGGTATGATTTGGAGTATCGGACCGGCCATCTGTAAAGCGAAATGGAAGACAAACGAGACCTTGTTCACTCTCATGTTAAATTATGTCGCAATCCAGCTGACGTCCTTTTTTACCATTGTATGGGAGAGAACGAAAGGAAGCGGAAGTATCGGCGTGGTGAACTCCAAAACGAAGGCAGGATGGTTACGAACCGATCTGTTTGCGAAGACTCTTGGAAAACCGAATTATCTTCCGAGCGTCGTTTTGATTCTTCTTTTGAGTATTGTGATTTTTATCTACATTAAGTATACGAAACATGGCTACGAGAACGGAGTAGTCGGAGAGAGTGAGAATACCGCAAAATATGTCGGTATCAATGTAAAAAGAGTCATCATCCGAACGGTGGCTTTGTCCGGCGCTCTCTGCGGTCTGATGGGATTCCTAATCGTAAGCGGTTCGAGTCATACCATTACGACTGCAACGGCCAATAATCGTGGCTTCACGGCCATTATTGTTACCTGGCTTGCGAAGTTTAATCCGATTGTGATGTTCATGATTTCGTTGTTCCTGGTCTTCATGGATAAAGGAGCATCTCAGATTGCCACGGAATTCAATCTGAATGAATCCGCATCGGAGGTCATCACCGGAATCATATTGTTTGTGGTGTTGGCCAGCGGTTTTTTCACGGAGTATCGCGTACTGTTACGTAAGAAAGGAGAGGAGTAATTATGGACTTTTTGGTAACCTTACTGTCGAAATTGGTATCTCTTTCTTTCCTGACGGCGGCTGTAGTGCAAGGGATGCCGCTTCTGTACGGTGCAATCGGAGAACTCATCACGGAGAAGTCCGGAAACCTGAACTTGGGTATTCCGGGAATCATGTATATGGGCGGAATCGGCGGACTGACCGGTGGTTTCCTCTATGAGCATGCGGTGAAGCATCCGAACCCTGTGGTTGCGGTGCTTGTTGCCATGGGTTTTACGGTATTGTTTTCCTTTTTGGGTGGCCTGATTTATTCGGTGTTGACGATTACCTTCCGTGCAAATCAGAATGTAATCGGTCTGGCACTTACGACCTTTGGTGTCGGCTTCGGTAATTTTGTCGGCGGACAGCTTTCGAGAAGTGCCGGTACTGCGGGACAGATTAGCGTAAAAGCCACCGGACATGCGTTTAAGGCGGTGATTCCGGGACTATCGGACATACCGATTATCGGAACCTTGTTCTTTTCCTACGGATTCCTGACGTACCTGGCAATTGCGATTACGATTGCTCTCGCTTATGTTCTTAAAAAGACCAGTGTCGGCTTAAATCTTCGTGCGGTCGGTGAGAATCCCGCAACCGTAGATGCGGCGGGAATCTCTGTTGCAAAATATAAGTATCTGGCAACCTTAATCGGATCGGTGATTGCGGGCTTCGGCGGATTGTTCTTTGTCATGGAATACATGGGCGGAACCTGGCAGAATAACGGCTTCGGTAACCGTGGATGGTTAGGCGTTGCATTGGTTATTTTCGCCATGTGGAAGCCGTTACGTGCTCTTTGGGGTTCGATTCTTTTTGGCGGTCTGTATATTTTATATTCGTATCTTCCCATCTCCGGGCGGATTCAGGAGTTGTTTAAAATGCTGCCGTATCTTGTAACGATTCTTGTGTTGATTATTACCAGCGTTAAGAAGCAGAAGGAGAATCAGCCGCCGGCCGGCTTGGGAATTCCTTACTTCCGTGAGGAGCGTTAATTTGCTATTTTCATCCATCCTCCCAGGTTTGAAAATATATAGTGTGGTGAAAGAAAAAGGACATATCCGTTTGGATATGTCCTTTTTCGGGGGATGATAAATGAATAGTGAATAAGAAAACACTATGCGTTTATTTCAGCCATATAATAACGCCAACCTTTATATGCGGTGATGTCACGTGCATCGGTCATAGCGTACGGCTCGCAGATGAATCCGGTCACCTTGGTATGATCCTCCAAGGTAATCTGACCTAATCCGAGAGGCGAGGGAATCAGACTTAAGAATTTACCGAGGGCTTCGTAGCTAAGGGTCCAGATTTCAACCTCGATTTCATTACCGCCACTCGGAACCTGCACCATACCGGGCTTGGCAGGCGTGGTGGACAGAGCAAACAATTTATAGATGGGGGCGGAGCGTGTCGTCTTCACATAGGTGGCCCCGAGATCCGTTAACTGAGAGTTCAACGCAAAGCCTCTCATATGTAAGCCGCATACGGCAAGCATGGTATCCTGTTTCGCTGACATGGGAATCCCTCCCTTAATTTTGATGACAACATTGTAACGGAATGCAAGGGAAAATGGTTTGTTGTGTCGATACAAATAAATTGCGGTCGATATGTAAAATGATTACAATGCAAGAAAAACGCGAAATGCTATAATTTATATTGAAAAAATAAACAATGAGTTGTATTATGGAGAAAACGAATGCAAAGGCGCATATCTTAGGATGTGTGCCTTTTTGTTTTGTCTGTATTCGACTCATGAATGTTCAGAGTGGAGGGATCAGATATGAATTCAGTGTATGTAGTACCGACATCCTCACCGAGTGATGTATCGGGCGTCAAGCAGCTAATTGAGAGCGGTACCATTCAGGCCAAGGATGTCATTGCCGTATTGGGTAAGACGGAAGGAAACGGTTGTGTAAATGACTGGACCAGAGGTTATTCCGTAGATACCCTGAAGCATTTCTTTGAGGGGTATCTACCCAAGGAGGATGCAGACAAGATTGTCTATGTTATGTCCGGTGGTACAGAGGGCATTTTAAGTCCTCATTTATCCGTGATTTGTAAGAACGATGAGCCTGCCGGAGAGACCGGCCTTGAGAAGTCCCTTGCTATCAGTGCTTCCCGCACCAGAGAATTGCTTCCGGAAGAAATCGGAACAATGGCACAGGTGCTTGCGGTTCGTGATACCGTCATCGAACTGATGAAGGAAGCCAAGATTGAGAATCCGAAGGATGTTCATTTCGTTCAGATCAAGTGTCCGCTTATCATCTCCCAGAGAGTGAAGGAAGCTGCGGAGCGTGGCAAGAAGGTCGTAACGGAAGATACCTACGAGTCCATGGGTTACTCGCGCGGTGCCTGCGCACTCGGTATCGCAATTGCCCTCGGTGAGGTGGATGCATCGAAGGTAAGCGATGCAAGCATTTGTAAGGATTATTCTTTATACAGTGAGGTTGCTTCTACCTCCGCAGGTGTTGAACTGATGGAATGTGAAATCATTCTTTTTGGTAACTCGAAGGAAGGCAACAGCAAGTATTATATTGAGCATGATGTTATGGAAGATGCCATTGATGCCGACGCGGTTATGAGAGCCTTGGATAAGGCGGATGTCGGATACTTAAGAACGAAGCACAACGAGGATCGTGAACTGGTTCATATTCTCGCAAAGGCGGAGGCAGATCCTTTGGGTGTGGTTCGTGGACGCAGAAACATCATGCACGACGATTCGGATATTAATCACACCAGACATGCGAGAGCCGTTGTCGGTGGTGTGATTGCCTCTATTGTAGGTGATCCTATGATCTATGTATCCGGTGGTGCAGAGCATCAGGGTCCTGCAGGCGGCGGACCGGTTGCGGTAATCTGCAAAGTGAAAGAATAGGAAAGGGACAGGGTCGCCTATGGGCGGCCCTGTTTTGGTATCCCGCTATGACCGTAGAAGATCTTTTAAAAGAAAAATGCATGCAGGGCTCGAAACTGGTAGCCGGCAAAAGCAGCCGACACAATAAAGTGACGGGCGTAAATGTTATGGAGGTTCCCGATATCATCAATTGGGTGAAGGAAGGGGAGCTTTTGTTAACGGCGGGATATTCCTATCGTAAGAAGCCGGAAGAATTCGCAGAACTGATTCCTGCCTTTGTGGAGAAGGGCGTGGCTTGTTTGGGAATTAAGTCACATCGCTATTTCAGTTCCATTCCGCAATGTGTAATTGACATGGCGGAACGATATTCTTTTCCTGTCATTGAGGTGTCTGAGGAAGTTATCTTTTCGGATGTGGTGCGGGAGACCATCGAACAGTTGGCCGCATTGGAGTACGAGATGGTATCCGGTACTCTGGCGAAGATTACGGAGCTTTCGGAACTGATTCTTAGCTCGGTCGGTTTGCAGGGGATTCTTGTCAAGATGGCGGAATATGTCGGCAATCCGATTCTCATCCAGACGAATGAAGACAGCATGGTAGCGTCCGAACCGAATTACGAGCAGGCAGAAATTGATGAGAATGATTGTTTGCTCCAAACGGAGAAATATGGATTTACGCGCATTTCCATAGAGGGTCGGGATTATAAAACCTTTTTCTACAATATGGTTCATCAAGGGGAGTATCTGGCTCGCCTCTACATTATCTGTAAGAATCGAACCATTACGAATGCAGAGATTACCTTTGTCGGAAAGACCCTGTTCCTCATCGGAATGGAACTGCAGAACGAAGGAATTCGTCGTAAAGTGGAGTCCAAGTACATTGATCAGATGCTGCAAAGCTGGGTGCTTGGTAAGATTGAGAATGTGGAGCATTTCAAAATGCAAACGGTTGCCAGCCGTGTGAATATACAATACGGCAGCAAATACAATGTCATTGTGATTAACCTGAATGCAAATCCTCGCGAGGATCAGAAATATGCCATTATGCAGAGACTTCGCAAGAATCTTACGAAGAATCAGGATGTTTTTGTGACAGATGTGGAGGAGCGACTTGTTTTTTTGACGCCGATGGAACGGAAAAAAGAATACTCCAAGATGATATTGGAGCTGTGCGAGACGGTGTTTGGCGCAGAGGCGGGGGTTCAGTTGTGTATCGGCAAGGAATGTCGGGATTTCTACAACCTGAACGACAGCTATCAGGATGCCGTGAATATTGCCAAGGTTGCAAAACGATTTAAGATGACGCAGAAGAGTCTGGAATATCGGGATGTCGGCGCATATTCCATTCTGTATCAGATTCCCCTGGGGAAGGAGCTGGATGATTATTTGTCCATTTATGTTCAACCGCTCATAAACTACGATAAGGAACACCAGACCAACATGTATGAGACCATGAAGGCTTATCTGGATGCCAAGGGAAACATGAAGGCGGCCGCAGAGACCTTGTTTGTCCACTACAATACCATCGGGTATCGTTTGGAAAGAATTGCGGATATTCTGAAATTGAACATCGAGGATTATGAGACACAATTCTGTCTGAATCTTGCAATTAAGATCTATGATATGTATTTATAAACATTATACAAAGAAATGAACAAAAGCTTGTTTTTTGATAACAAGGAATAAGGAGGCCTATGTGTTATAATGAACACATAGCAAAGGAGCTACAGAGATCCCTCTGTAGCTTTTTTATTTCACTGAATACAAACGATTGCTAAGGAGGGGACGGAAATGATACCGGAGCGAATTACAGTAGATTGGTTAAAAGAGCAGTATGCAGGCGGTGCGATTACTCCCGAGGAGGTAGTTCGGGAAATCGTGAAACGCGTGGCCGAGCATGACAGATATCATATTTGGATTGAAAAGCCGACCATGGAGATGCTGATGCCCTATATCGAGGCATTGGGTCCTGTAGATTATGAGAAGAAACCTTTATGGGGAATCCCTTTTGCCGTAAAAGACAATATTGACCTGTTGGGATATGATACCACAGCGGCCTGTCCGGGATATGCATATACGCCTTCGGAGAATGCGACTGTGGTTGCACGACTGATTGAGGCGGGAGCACTTCCTTTGGGAAAGACGAATATGGATCAGTTTGCGACAGGTCTTGTGGGAACCAGAAGCCCTTATGGGGAGGTACACAATTCGATTCATGAGGAACTGATCAGCGGAGGTTCCAGTGCGGGATCTGCCGTGGCGGTGGCACTGGGGGAAGCGGTGTTCTCGCTGGGTACGGATACCGCCGGTTCCGGACGTGTTCCTGCAAGTTTAAATAATCTGGTGGGACTGAAGCCGACCGTGGGAGCGTGGCCGAATCGCGGCGTTGTTCCTGCTTGTGCAAGCTTGGATTGCGTAACGGTATTTGCCTGCAACCTGGAGGATGCGGAGCTGGTCGATCGGGTTGCCCGCGGTTATGATGCGTTGGATCGTTGGTCCAAGAAGATTGAGCGGAAGGAGAATGCTCTTCCGAAGAAGGTATATATTCCGAAGTCGGCCATTCACTTCTACGGACCCTTTGCAGACAATTACAAGCGCGCATGGGAGGTTTCCGTTGCACGTTTGAAAGAGACGGGAATTCCGGTGGAGGAGGTCGACACGGACTTCTATCAGGAAGCTGCCCTGCTTCTTTACGGCGGTCCTTGCGTTGCGGAACGCTGGTCGGATCTCGGGGAGTATGTATCGGCGAATCCGGAGGCGATTTTCCCGGTGACCAAGACCATTCTGGAGTCCGGCAACCGACCGGATTATACTGCGGAAGCGCTCTACAAGACCTTCCATAAGCTCCGTGAATATGAGAGAAGAAGCAACAATCTGTTAGAGGAAGCGGTTTTGGTATTCCCTACCAATGCCGGAACCTATACAAGAGATCAGGTTCGTGAGAATCCGATTGAAACCAACAGTGATATGGGTCGTTACACGAATCACTGTAATCTTTTGAATATGTGTGCCCTGGCGGTGCCCACTGCGACCATGGAGGAAGAGATGCCCTTTGGTGTGACCTTCTTCTCGACGGCCAATAACGAGCATCTTGTCATGGGACTTGCGAAGGCCTTGAAATAATCGCCCTCGTGAAACAATAGGCAAAAAAGCAGGGATATGATGAGAGCAATCCGCGTGGAAGACAGCCTTCCGGCATTGATACAAGCATATAATAGCGGCACCGTTTACTCGGTCTATTCGCATGTAATGAACCTGTCAATCGGGGAAAGAATTGTTGCGGTGATGATGGCAGATGCGGAAGAGGCACCCGACAGTATTCTCACGGATTTTTCGGATTCCTTTCTGCGTTATGCAGACCAGGTCGGCAGGCAGATTCGTGTTTCCAAAGAACAAATCCTGCTTCCCGACGGTACCGATATCGAATTGCGGGGGGGAATCACCTACTTCGCAGGACTTACAGGGACTTCGATTACCGAAAAGACCATCGATTTTGCAAAAGTGTTACAAGCGCAGGAACTGCTTCGACTCTACGGGAAGCAGGCGGACTTGTATCGAGCCTATTTTCGATTGGATGAAAAAACAACGCTTCAGGGAATGTATGAGGAGATCCTGAGTGACCTTGAGAAGCAGACGTGCCCTACGGAGTATGTTCGATGTGCCACAAGGATGGTTGGGCTTGGAATCGGACTGACGCCCTCCGGAGATGATTTTTTGGCTGGCTTCCTATTGGCGTTACAGATTCTTCGGCCTGACTTGCATTCGACCCTTCTTGCAATTGTGGAACCGGTTCTTAAGAAGACCAATCGAATCAGTCGTCAGATGATTCTGAATGCAGGAAACGGTAAGGCAAGAAGAAGTGAACTGGATTTTCTTGAGGGACTTTCCGACAAAAGGACTGCCACGGTGAAGAAGTCGGTTCATGCAATTCTTCAATTTGGAGAAACCTCGGGTACGGATACGCTCATCGGTATTTTGACAGCATTACATTTGATGAAATCAGAATAATACAGCAAAAGGGAGTGAGAACTATGAGCAAGAAGATTGTAGAAATCAGAAAGAATTCTTATTTTGACTCAGTGACATTAATGTCGATCTCCGCGGCAATCAAGAAAACGGAAGGTGTTCTGGATGCGGTGATTTCAATGGCAACGGATATGAATAAGGAACTACTCGCCAGAGTCGGTTTGATGACGGAGGAGATTGCAGCTTGCACGGAGAATGATCTTGTAATTGCCGCGATGTGTGAGGACGGCATGGAACCGACAGACATTACGGCCCTGGTGGAAGAGAAACTAAAGGGCGACAAGAACGCCTCCGAGGAGAAGGAAGAAGTCTACAAATCGGTGAAGGCAGCCAAGGGAAATCATCCCGAGGCCGATATGGTTATTATATCCGTTCCGGGGGAGCACGCTGCGAGAGAAGCAATGAATGCATTGAAACTTGGAATGAACGTAATGCTTTTCAGCGATAATGTCGCGATTGAAGAAGAATTGGCACTGAAGCAGTATGCACATGAGAAGGACCTTCTTGTGATGGGCCCCGACTGTGGTACCGCCTATATCAATCATACCGCTTTGTGCTTTGCGAATGTGGTCAATGAAGGTACGGTCGGTATCGTCGGAGCTTCGGGAACCGGAATGCAGGAAATGATGGTTTTGGTGGATCGTTTCGGCGGAGGTATCTCCAATGCAATCGGTGTCGGCGGTCGTGATCTTACGTCCGATATCGGCGGCATTATGATGATTGACGGACTCAGAATGCTCCAGGCGGATGAGAATACCAAGACCATCGTAATTGTTTCGAAAGTCCCTGCTCCCGAGGTAAAGGACCGGATTATGGAGATCATTCATAATGAGATTACGAAGCCTGTTGTAATCTACTTCTCCACCGATAAGGTGATGGAGGATACCGATTCCGTAATCTTTGGCCGTTCTTTGAAGGAAGCAGCTCAGATTGCGGTATGCTTGGATTCCGGTATGACCTTTATGAAAAAGGCAGAAAGCGTTCCGGAGAAAAAAGCAACCGCAAAAAATATTCTGGGGATGTACTGCGGAGGCACCCTCTGTGCCGAAGCGTATTACTATCTGCGCAATCGTGTAAAGGATATCCACAGCAATATTGCGAAGGTGGAGGAAGAAAAGATGAAGGATGTGTTCTCGTTAGAGGGCAATATTCTTTTGGACCTCGGCGATGATGTCTTCACCAACGGACGTCCGCATCCCATGATCGATCCGACCATTCGTCTGGATCGCATTATCGAAGCCTGCAAGCAGAAAACCACCGGAGTTGTTCTGTTGGATTTTGAATTGGGATACGGCTCTCATGAGGATCCGGTTGGCGCTACCATCGATGCAATTATTGAAGGGAAGAAACAAAACCCTGAAGTGACCTTTGTGACATATGTCTGCGGAACCGACCGGGATGACCAGAACAAGCGCCGTTCCGAAAAACTTCTGTTAGATGCCGGCTGTATCGTTGCCGAGAGCAATATTGATGCTGTTAAAAAAGCATACGAGCTTGTATAGGGGGTGTGGAAGATGAATGGTCTTTTAAGCAAAAAGAGTCTGAATGTTATTAATGTTGGATTGAAGCGATTTGCAACGGATGTCCATGCACAGGGAATTTCGGCCACCAATGTAGAGTGGAAGCCGATTGCCGGAGGACGGAAGGAGATTGTGGAGGCCCTGGATAAGGTGTCTGCAATCAAGGAGCAAATTGATCTTGCCAATACTCTTGCAATTGAAATGATCAAAGCCTCGAAGCCAATGTTAGTGGATGCCGATCTGGCAATCAATTGTGTGCCGGGAATGACGAAGACTACCATTCTGCATGCAGGTCCTCCCATTGAGTGGAAGAATATGTGCGGACCGATGCAGGGCGCCATTATCGGTGCGTTGATGTTCGAGGATCTGGCAACGACCAAGGAGGAAGCAATCGCTCTGATTGAGGCCGGTAAGATTCATTTTGAACCCTGCCATGAATACAGTGCAGTCGGTCCGATGGCCGGAATTCTGTCCGCATCCATGCCGGTTCATATTATTAAGGATGTTACCAATGATCGTTATGCATATTGCAGTGTGAATGAGGGTCTTGGAAAGGTGCTTCGATTCGGAGCCTATTCCGAGGAGGTATTGACCAGACTTCGTTACCTTCGCGATGACTTCATGCCGGTTCTTAAAAAAGCATTGTCGTTAACCGACGGTATCGATATTAAACTTTTAACCGCACAGGCACTGCAGATGGGAGATGAGTGTCATAACCGTAATAAGGCGGCAACCTCCCTGTTTTATAAGCAGATCAGCCTCTTGATTCTTCAATCGGAGCCGGACCGTGAGCGCGCGATGAAGGCATTGGAGTTCATTGCCGGCAACGATCACTACTTCTTAAATATTTCGATGCCTGCTTGCAAGATTATGCTGAAGGCAGGTGAGAATGTCGAATATTCGACGATTCTGAATGTAATGGCCCGTAACGGTGTGGAGTTTGGAATTAAGGTAAGCGGTTGCGGAAGTGACCGGTGGTTTACGGGAGAGTCCCAGTTTATTCAGGGTCTTTATTTCCCCGGATATACGCAGGACGATGCATGCCGTGATATCGGTGACAGTGCGATTACCGAGACCATGGGAATCGGTGGCTTTGCCATGGGTGGAGCGCCCGCCATTGTACAGTTTGTCGGAGGAACGACGGATGACGCCGTTGCTACCTCCAAGAGAATGTACAGCATTACTACGGAGATTAATCCCTCCTATCAGATTCCTGCATTGAATTTCAAGGGATGTGCATTGGGAATTGATATGTTAAAAGTAATCGAAAACGATACCCTTCCGGTAATCAATACCGGTATTGCACACAAGGACGCAGGTGTCGGCCAGATCGGAGCCGGAGTTGTTAACCCTCCGATGGAGTGTTTCTATAAAGCATTACTCTACTTTGTGGAGAAGTACCACCTGTAAAAGAGGATATTGCCTATGAGTACTTACGTAATTGCAATTGGCGGAAATGCATTGGAAGCCAACAAGGATGAATTGGATATTGTTTTGAAGGAGATTTCCGATTGCATTGCCACATTGATCCATAAGAATCATCGTGTCGTTCTGGTTCACGGAAACGGGCCGCAAATCGGAAAGATTGTTATCCAGAATCAATGCGCCCATGGTATAATTGAAGAGAATTCGATTGATGAGTGCGGTGCTATGACACAGGCGATGATCGGGTATATATTGCAGAAGGAATTAGGCAATTCACTTAGGGCAAAGAAGGTCGAGGCGGATATCGTTACGGTACTGACGCAGGTAATTGTCGACCGCGATGAGGCACTCTTTTCCGAACCGACGAAGCCGATTGGTCCTTTTTTCACCAAGGAAGAGGCGGAGCGCAAGATGGCAGAGGAGAAGGTTCCTTATGTGGAGGATTCCGGACGTGGCTACCGTCGTGTGGTGTCATCACCCAAACCGAAACGCATCGAAGAAATTGCGGTAATCAAGAAGTTAATCGAGAGCGGCAGCATTGTGATTGCCGGTGGCGGTGGAGGAATCCCGGTCTATGAAGAGGACGGAGAACTTCACGGAATCGAAGCGGTGATTGATAAGGATTATACCGCGGAGTTGCTTGCGCAGGAGATTGGTGCCGACTGCCTCGTTTTACTGACTGCGGTTGAGTATGTCGCCATTCATTTCGGGAAGCCGAATCAGAAGAATTTGAAGCGAATAGCGGCAAACGAGCTGGAGCAATATATTGACGAAGGTCAGTTCTCCAAGGGCAGTATGCTTCCAAAGGTGTCGGCGGCCAAGAACTTTGTTTCCGGAGGAAACGGCCGTTTGGCTGTGATAGGAACGTTGGATAAGCTGAAGGATATCATTGATGGAAAGAGCGGAACACAGATCGTTAGCGATTAAGAATATCGTGAAAAGGATTATTGTTATCATTGTGGGAGCGGTTATCTCTGCCTATGGAATCACATTGGCGCTTGGGGCCGGATACGGCAGTGCGACACTTGCGGTTCTTTGGCAGGGCGTGGCGCATAACTTTTCGATTTCCTTAGGGTTAGCCTCGCTACTGATTGCGATTGTAATGATTCTTGCCGTGTTGCTCTATGACCGTAAGCAGATTCATATCGGTACACTTTTGTACCAGATATTTTATAGTCTTTTTGTAGATATTTTTGCCACGATTCAGCGGTATCCCGAGAATCGAATCCTGTGCTTTTTTATTATGCTTGCGGGAATTATGATTTTTGCTGTGGGAACCGGAATGTATGCTTCGGCAAAGCTTGGTCGCGGTTCCTATGAAGCGGTAACCTTTTCCATTGCAGAGAAGAATGCCTTTCCCATCCGGGTGGTTCGAATTCTCTTGGATTTATTGGTAGTGGGAAGCGGTATGCTGCTTGGCGGACACGCCGGAATCTGTACGGTGTTTACGATTCTGCTATCCGGGCCCATGATTCAATTTAGTAATAAGGTGTCTACCGAGATTTTCCGAATGTGATATACTGAATACAACGGACAGTAAAATCACAAGACCGGAGAGTGAGGAGAACCGATGAGAGTGTATGGTTTCTATGGTTGGGAGAGTGCGGATAAGGTACATGCGGTGAATGCCTTGTATCGTGGAATTGACACCCCCTTGGATTTATATGAACGTCTGAAGAAGATTTGGTGTGCGGATACCTGTGCCCCACGGATGCGGGACGAATGGTCTATGGCGAATCCTACCCTTGGGCAATGCTCGATTACGGCCTTTTTGGCACAGGATATCTTCGGAGGCGAGGTCTATGCATTGCGTACGGAGAGTGGCGGATTACATTGCTATAACCGCGTGGGAGATATTCTTTTTGACCTGACAAGCGAGCAGTTCGGCCCAAAGGCCAAGGACCTGATCTATGATTGTTCCCTCTTGCAGGATCGTGAGTCGGCGGATCATTTCTTCAAGGAAGAGAAACGAGCACGGTACCGATATCTGGTGGACCGTATGCCGAAGGTTCTGAAAGGACATTTCTATTTTGTTCGCCACGGGCAGACTGTATGGAACGTGGAGAATAAGATTTGCGGAGCAACCGACAGCCCGTTAACCGAAAAAGGGCATGCGCAGGCACGGGAGCTTGCAAGACATATTCTTGATACGGGGATTCATTTTGATGAGATTCTCTATTCCCCGCTCAGCCGTGCAAGAGATACAGCCATGGAGATTTCGAAGGTTACGCAGGTTCCTGCCAGAGTGGAGGTTCGTCTGGTGGAACAGGATTTCGGAAAATGGGAATCCACACCGAGAGACGGGGAAGATTTCCGGGCCGCCAAAGCGGAATTTCTTCAGACCTACGAGGGCGGAGAGAGCATGATGAAGCTTTGCCATCGAATCTATGGTCTGATTGAGGAGCTTCAGAAGGAGCCGGATAAGGTATATCTTCTGGTGGCACATAACGGAATTGCCCGAGCAATTCATTCTTATTTCCATGAGATGACCAATGAAGAATACGCAGCTCACGGCGTACAAAACTGTGAGATCGTGCGATATGACTATAATGATCGAGTATAAACAAAGCCCGGAGCTTTGATATGTACCCCTTTTTCTGGACAACCAGAGAAAGGGGTATTTTTATGCGTTACAGTAAAGAATTTATTTTAGAATGTATTGATCTGTATCATGAAGGTAAATGGCCAGAGACACCGGAAGGTATCAAAGATGAAAATT
>JAZQQG010000042.1:0-11678 GCA_045628945.1 Lachnospiraceae bacterium | reverse complement strand
CGGTGGCATCCTTGCCACTCTAGTTTATGGATCTATTATAACCGGCCTATCATCCGGATATAACCGCACAAAAGATATGAAATAGACTTCTATTGATACACCTTACGGTGGATATCACTTACTTCTTTTTGTCCATGAGCTGCGGGTCCACATAATTCACACGGCTCATGTTCTTATAATAATCCGAAGCAGCTCTTGCGTTCTTGCGGCTCTGGTTCACATTCTTATGTGTAAAAGAGAAATACTGCTCAATCGCCGCTTTGTTGCGCTGCTCACCGGCTTCGATCTCGACGCCTAAGTCCGTCATACGACGAATCTCATTCTGAAGAACGGTAAGCTCCTCTCGATACCGGTCCTTCTCTGCCATCACATCATCCTTGATGCGATCAAATACAGACTGGAAACCGTTATCAATCCGATTCAGTTCTTCAATCAGCGTCTCCTTCTTGCCGATAATCTCATCAAATGCATCAAGATTTTCGGCCTTAATTGCCTCTGCCTGCTTCGAATTCCATACAACAATCTCAGCAAGAATCTTATTCTTTTTCTTAAGGCCCTCAATCAGCACATCAAGATACTGCTTACATTCTGCCATGATTGTCGTTTCCTCTTACTTCCTAATACTAAGCTTTGACTGCCGTCAGACGCATAACCTCTTTCCAGGTATCGCGCATGGTACGCAGATGGGTCAGAACCTCTTCCAGAATATCCTTATCCTTCTTCATATTTGCTTCATGAAGACGACGAATCATATAGGAATATACCGCATCGAAATCCTTCGCTACCGGGTAATCATGATTCAGGGTAATCTGGAACTCCTGGATAATACGCTCGGTCTTCATGATATTATCGTGAGCCTTCTGGATGCTTCCCTGCTCAATTCCGATAATGGCAATGTTGCAGAACTTAATTGCTCCCTCATAGAGCATCAGCGTTAATTCCGCAGGGCTTGCGGTAAGAATTCGATTCGTACTGTATTGGGAATACGCATTAGGTAATGCCATCTCTACCCCTCCTGTCTATTACTGTCCGAACATGCTTCCCATATAAGAGGACTGGGAATTGATCTTACTGAGAGCGGACTCCATTGCACCAAACTGCTTGTAGTAACGGTCCTCAATCTTATTTAACTTATCCTGAGCTTCCTTGATCTTCGTATCATAGGACTTCACATCCGCTGCCATCTTCTTGTCTTCGTAAACCGTATAAATGGAGCTTACGGACGTGGTTCTCATCATCTTGTTCAGCTTGTCATACATACCGGTTGCCAGCTGAGAGAAGAAGTCCGATACTACCTTAGGATCGCTGGCGATCATTTTCTTCAGCTTATCCGGGTAGGAAGAAGTCGAGGAATCATCCTTATCACCGTCGATATGATATACACCTCTCTCATTGGCTTCCGCGCCAAAATATCCGAGGGTCTCAATTCCGAAGGAAGCAAGATTGTAGGTAGTTCCGCCAATCTTGATGTTGGCAAGCAGGGACTGCTTCATAGTGTTGATGACACTGCCCAGTTCGCTGTCATGGCGAAGGCTTGCCGTCTTAATCTTTTCTTCCCACTTATCAATCTCATCATCGGTCATGGCTGCCTTCTCTTCTTCGGAAAGCGGCTTGTAATCCTTTGCCGAATCTGCATTGTAAGAAGTATCCAGACTCTTGATCAGTTCATTGTAGGACTTGAAGAAGTCACGAATCATATTGTAGACGCCGTCAACATCATCATCGGTGTTGATGGAAGCCTCTTCATATACCGGAACCTTTACTTCCTCGCCGGTCACCGGATCGGTCTGGGTCTCATAACCGGAAATGTTGCTTACCTGCTTAGCGGTAATGGTAAGACCGTTTACGGTAAAGGAGTTGGAGTTCGAAGTGAACTCGGCTCCGTTTAACTCAATCACTGCGTCCTGACCCATTACTCTCACAGCGGAATTGCTTGCAAAATCTGCGGCATGATTCACTGCCTGATTTGCCGTGCGAACCTTGCTTACCAACTCGTCCTGCGTCTCTGCGGCAATATCCTTGGTAGAAGTAGCATAAGCATAATCACCGGCATCGGCTCCCTTAAGGGTCTCATACGTGGTTGCGTAGCTTTCTGCCTCTGCAATCAGGTTGGTATTGGAATCCACAAGCTTCTGGATTGCTTCCGTCTTCTTTTCCTCGGGAAGAGAAGCGTAGTAATTGTTTAACGCCTGTGCATTCTCATGAATCGTCTTGTAATTCTCATACACCTGATCCTGGAGATCTGCGATTGCCTTTTCCTGCTTGTCTACGGAATCTACGGCATTGAAAGCGCTCTGTGCGTTCTTAACGTCCTCCGCAAGAGTGTCCTTCTCTGCTTCCAGGGCATCCTTATCCAGGGTGCTTAAATCATATTTGGATGCATAATCCGTGAGCTTTTCTCTCTCTGCGTCGGTCAGATCTTCATCTGCTTTCTCGGATAATGCAATATATTCTAACTTTTCCTTGTTTGCGGTCTGTGCATCCTTGGCAGCGTCCAATGCAGCCTTCGCATTGTCCAACTTCTCTGCGGTGGTGTCGCCGGCTACATTCTTGTATGCATCCTTTTCCTTGGCTTCATCCAGCTTCGTCTGCTTGGAAGCGATGTCCTTCTGAGCGGTTGCGATGGACTTTACCAAAGAATCAATCTGCTTCTGATAAGTAGAAGCCTTGTTTGCAATTGCGGAATCAACCTTTCCTGCTGCAGCAAGATTACTTAAGATTGCCTCGTCGCTGTCCCCGTAATAGGTTGCCATCGTGCCGTAGGAAGACTTAATTCCCTCATTGGTAACCAGCCCCAGTGCACTTAATGCCTTCAGACCGTCTTCATTGCCTGCGGTCAATTTAAAATCCTTGGAAGCACCGCTGTCCGATACATTTACGAACAGGCGCTGGTTGTTCTTATCGAAGCTTGCATTTACGCCGGCCTCGTTTAATTTATTGACAACATCATTGATGGAACTTGCTCCGTCAAGGGATACGGTCTTGGTCTTACCCCCTACCGTAACATCAATGCTTGCAGTACCGCTAAGATTAGCACCAAGAGTCTCGTTTAACGTCGAATTCTTGGTAATGCTCTTATTCTCGCTTAACTTACCACCGGTAAGATAACCCGCCTTGGCAAGCTGCTTCACAACGAGAGACTGGCTTCCGTTAACGGCATTGTCACCGGCTACAACCGATGCAAGGTTCGTATTGGAGACCGTAGTGCTCTTCTTTTTGAAGGAAGACTGATAACGAAGATCGCTTAAGGACTTGCTGAAAAAAGAATAAATCTTGCTGTTTGCGTCCTTCCAGGTCTCCTGCTTCCACTTAAGGGCCTGCTGGTCTTTTTTGTAATTTTCCAATTTCTGACTCTTTGCCTTAACCAATTCCTGAATAATGGCATCGGTATCCAGGCCGGAGTTCATACCGGTTATACGAATCATAGGGTACTCCAATCCAGTGTAACCATTTACGGTACACTAACAACACTTACCTTCTTATCTCTTCTCGTCAACAACGATTCCGGCAAGCTCCCATGCTTTTGCAATCATATCAAGGGTTTTTTCTGCAGGTACTTCACGAATCACTTCATCCGTATCCTTATCAACCACCTTAATGGTGATACGATTGGTTTCGTCATGAATGCCGAACTGAACGGTGGAATTCTTCACCTTCTTGTTGATCGTCTCAATTGCCTTCTTCACCTGGTCAAAACTGGGCTGTCCGCCTTCGCCGCCTTCGGAAGAGTTCTCGTCATTCATGTCAGAAGTCTGGGATACCTTAACAGTCTGAGGATCCGGTGCCTTGGTAACCTCTACAGTATCTTCCGTGAACTCTGCAGTCTCCTTAACCGGCTTAGATGTGATATTATTCTGGGGCGGTGCCTGAAAGGCCATCGCGCTGTTGATTGATTCAAGTGCCATATTATCACCTCCGTGTGATAGACAACTTTATGTTTCTGACCTATTTATCGGAGATTTCAGGAAAATGTTTAGTACTTTTTACAACATTTTCCCGAAAATCCGTATATTTTTTAGAGATCGCCAAGTAATGCTGCCAATTCGGAGGAATTATCGGTGCTCATTGCAGCCTTATTTGCCTCCTGAATCTGTACATATACTTCTTTACGATAGACCGGAATCTCCTTAGGTGCGGAGATACCAAGTTTTACCTGCTCTCCTTTTACCTCCAAAACGGTAATCTCGATATTGTTATTAATAACGAGAGCTTCATTTTTCTTTCTCGAAAGTGCAAGCATATTACTTACCTCCTTCTACAGCAGCTTCGGCCTTCTTCATCTGAAGGACCTCGTAGATGGGGTATTTCACCGGGAATCCGTCCCCTTCAACAATGACCTGGGCAGCCTTGCGGGTTGCGGCATTGATTACAATGGGGGCTTTCAGATTTACGGTAATCTCCTTGATCTGCTTCGGCACGGTAACGGTTACCAGTACCAGCAGAACCTCCGGATTCAGTTCTCCCAGAGGCTTGATTAACTCATCTTCTACCTCGGGATTATAGTGATTGTTGACAATCAGGGGATCCATAACCGGCATTGCGAAGTCCGGATTGTCCATGGACTGAAGCCACTTAATGCTGCTTCCGGAGCCCTTCTCCTCGTTATAAATCAGTGCAAAATGGGTCAGTTCAGGGAAGCCGATGATTCCCTTCTCAAATACGATGATCTTGTCATCATCGATCGTAACCTCTCCAAAGTTCTTTGTCTTAGCGTACATGTTTTCTACTCCTCCGTTCCATCATGGTCTAGATATAGTCTAATAAGGTGGTCTTGGTAATCTTGCTGGTTGCCATCAGGGACGCCTCATACGCCAGCTGGGCACCTGCGAGTTCGATAGCGACCTCGGTCTCGTCACAATCTTCGTTCTCGCTTACCAAGTTATCCATTGTAAGTTGCTGATCCGACAAACGATTCTGAATCAGCTCCAGTCTGCTTCCGCGACTGCCACAGTTCGTACTTGCCAGATTCGTCTGCTTGATGAATCCCTGAACCAAGGTCTTCGCATGGTCAAACATCTTCTGCACCTTGTCCCTCTGAAGGACCTGTGCTTTTTTGGCCGCCTCGAGTCGATCCTCCGCCGTTGTCAGATCGCTTCCGGATAAGCCGCCTTCTCCAACAATCTTGTCAAGCTTGTCCACAATACTCTCAATGCTTGCCAAGCGCTCCACTTCGCGGTCCAGTTCTCCTACCATATTGCCAATGTCATGCGTAAAGCACTCATCTGCCAGGGTATTAATCTGGATCGCCTGGTTATTGCCCGTGGCGAACTCGATAATCTGACGCCCGCCACCGTTCAAAAACTCTTCGTTATATTCAATGCTCTTACCGTCGGCATCCGTGGAAGTGCAGTTGAAGTAATGTTCCGGACGAAGATCGCCCTTGCTCCAATCCGACTTCTCATAGGTGATTCGAATCTCGCTCTCATCCACATTCGGAGTCGTCGGGTCGTCTTTGGTAGCCATCATCGCCTGATATACATCCTTCCCAAGAATCAGTTCACCGGTCTCGGGAATGAAATTGGCTTCCCCGTCCGCAACATTCACGTATGGGTCCGTTGCCGAATTCAGGGAAGTAATATTGACCGTTACATTGACAGTCGCTCCGGTGGCAGGATCCGTGTAGCTAACCTGCGGTGCCGTTGCCGTGTCCACATCGTGATAAGCCAACTGAATACGGTAAACATCGTAATCGTCAATGCTCTGCTCGGTAGAATTCAGTGCGGCATAATTTTCTTTGGTGAAGTCCAAAAGATCATCCGTATATACACGATTTACCGTGCTGATGTTTTCCTTGTCCAGCTGCTCGGTAATGGAATATTTCAGTTCCGTATCCTCCGGGAAGGTTAAGGATACATCCGTACGGTATCCGGTAAAAATATGACGACCGGCATAATCCGCATCCCCGTTATCGTAGATTTCCTGTGCAAGACTCTTTAAGTAGGAGGCAAGCACCTGTCTTTCACTGGTTGCCATGTCATCGCTGGAACCTTTACCGACACGCTCTACCATATCTTCCAAAATATCGGACACCGTGCTTAAGGTACTACTCGTAACGTTCAGCCAAGCCTCGGCATCTTCCGCATTCTTCTCGAAATACTGATCCACCTGACTTGCTCCGGTACGGAGGCGTAATGCACGAATCGCAACAACCGGATCGTCCGAAGGCTTGGTAATCTTCTTGCCGGTAGACATCTGTGTATTCAGTTCATCCTGCTTTACCTTCACTCGGTTGATATTCGTCAGGGAATTATTCGTAATAATGCGATTAGTAATTCTCATGCTGCCCCTCCGTCAAAAAACAATTACGGCTCTCCGGTTCCCTTATACACCGGTCTGAAGAATCAGTCGATCGTAGCACTCCGTCATAACCTGAATCATCTTGGCTGCCAGATTATATGCATTCTGGAATTTCACAAGATCCACCGCTTCTTCGTCTTCGTCAACACCCGAGATGGAAGTTCTGAGATTCTCTACCGTCTTCGAAATCGTCTCGTAGGTGGTTGCCTGGTTATTAATCATATTGGCATTCAGCGCCACATCCGAAAGCATGCACTGCAGGAACTCGCCTGCGGAACAGCCACGGAAATTCACGCTGCTCTTATCATCCTTTAACAGCACCAGCTGCTTGGCTACATCGTAGGCCGACTCGCCGGTGGACGCACCGGTACGGGTTGCCAGAAGTCCCGGATCGTTATAAATGGTATCGCTTACCGCAAAATTCGCTGCAGTCAGGCGATAGTAGCTATCATCGGTGCTCTTGATGGAGTAGGATACCTTCTCGAGGATTCCGTCTCCGTTGGTATCCGCCATATCCGTGTAGGACTGTCCGAAATAGAACTGGCTGGGATCGGTAGGCTTATCAGCGACGAAGAAGAAGGTCGCATCATTGCCGTAGTCATCCACGCTGTCCTTCTGCGTCAGAATGTCATTGAAGGCTCTCGCGTAGTTACGTAAGAACTCATTCAGTTGTTCCTGATAATAAGGAATTCCCTGGAACTGCACATGCGTACCGATGGAGGCTTCCTTATTGATTCGATCCGAGCCGACAGCCTTCTCGTTGTCCTGGCTCATGACAAATACATATTTGTAGGTGTCGGAATCGACATCATAGTCTAAAGACCAGCTATCATATTTGAAGGTCTGATTGCCGATGTTGATTCGACCGCCGGTATCCGACAGAGTACATTTCGACAGATCCTTTAAATAGCTCTCACTAACCTCTACAATCAGCGTATCTCTGGACACACCATCCACCGAGGTTACTCCGGTACCCGTTACGTTTCCGTGGAAGTATTCTCCGTTGTTACCGTCGCGAATCTCAAGCAGACCGGATAACTTACCGCCGATATCAGGGTTCGTCAGACTGAATTTATTGCCATTCGACCAGTACAGGTCAAACAGTCCGTCCGCATCCGACTGGTAGGTTTTCTCGTCTACTGCTCTTGCGATGCAGGATAACGTGTAATAGTTATTGCCGTTTACCAGTTCGTCTCCGCCTGCGATAATCACGCGGAAGTTATGCCCGCCGGTCTCACGGGTCGGATCATTGGCGTCGTAGATCGGTACCTCAACCGTATCCACCTTCACAATCTGCGACAGCTCATCCAACAGAGTGGTTCGCTTATCGCGCAGTTCGTTGGCCGTTCCGCCTGCCATCTCAACGACGTTAATCTGCTTATTTAATGTAGCAATCTGCTCCGCATAGGAATTAATGGCGTCCGTCTGAACCTTAATCTCGGAGTTTGCATCCTTCTGCGCATTCTGCAGATTCTCAGACATATCCTTAAAGTACTGTACCAGATTCTTGGCATAGCCGATGAAATTGCTCTTCGTGGTAGCACTTCCGGAATCCTTCACCACTTCTTCCAGTGCAGCCTGCATCTCATTAAAGATGGAATTGAAGCCCTTGATGGTCTTATCATCCGTGAAATACTTCTCAATCAAATTGTAGTAGTACTGCTTACTGTTGACATTGCCGAGATCGGAATTGTTCTCCCAGAAACGTACATCGTAGAACTCGTCACGAATACGTTCGATGGCAATCGTATCAACACCGGCACCCGCGCAGCCGTAAGTCGTAAAGGTTCGGATTGCGTCCGATGCCTGCTGTACCACCTGCTGTCTGGAATAGCCTTCCGTATTCACATTCGATACGTTGTTGGCGGTCGTATTCAGCGCAGCATTCGCTGCCAGTAACCCGGTATATGCGGTATTCAATCCAAAGAATGTTGACGGCATCCTGCGCCTCCTCTCCATACAGTGTCTGTATTATTTATATCGGTCGAATCAGTTTTTTTCATAAGTCAAAAAAGAAGATTCCCTATTTCAAAACGGTTGTTTTTTCCTTACATACCAAGTGTCGTAATGATATGCTCCAGCATCTCGTCAATGACATTCATGTAACGACTGGCCGCATTGTATGCATTCTGGAACTTGATCATATTATTCAATTCCTCTTCGGAGGAAACGCCCATAATCTGATCTCTTGCGGCATCCGTATTCTTGACGGTCAGCTCCTGACTTGTACAGATAGAATCCATAACCGATCCGGTATTTGCCACCTGGCTTACCAGTGCCGAATAGTAATCCGTGAAGTTATATTCGGTCTTCAGGTTCGGATTCAGAGTGTATTTTTCTGCCTGGAAGATATCCACCAGCTTCTTGGCGGTTGTAAAGTCCTCCGAGCCATCCGGTCTGATGAAGCCAAGGGCACTGGGCTGCTTCACCAGATAGGAATTTACCGTCAGGTTCGCGGTCGTATAGAGCGACTCCGTCTTCTCGGGATCCTCCGGAACATAGTTCCAATCGGTTCCATCAAAAGTATATCCGGCATTCGTGATCTTTTGGAACAGCTGAAGCGGACTTCCGTCCTCGTCGCATAAGTAGTTGTTGGCCGGATCGCAGGCCTCTTCCAATACCTTGTTAATCTCCGTTGCGATGGAATGTACCAGTTGGTCGAATTCCGACTGAATGTTCATCACAATGGATTGCGAAATATCATTGTCGTAGTGTTCCTTGTCCGCAAGATCCGTATAATTGGCTCTGTGATCACCGCGTGCCATCAGCAAGGATTTTACTTCACCGATATCGGTATCCGTTGCGGACGAGATTACTCCCGTCGTGTGGAATACATGAGCACTGGAGGTATCTAAGTACTGTTCTCCGTCCGGTCCTTCCTTCCAGCTCGAGCACTGAGGCCAATACGGTGTGTAAAAACCGGTGCTTGCGTCAATATCCAACTCAATCTGGTAGCATTTCGAGGTCGTTACGAAATCATTGCCCTCAATCTTGACGCAGGTGTTGCCGAAGGGGTCATTCTCATAGGAAATGTTCGCCAGTCCCGATAACTCATCCAGAAGACTGTTTCTCGTGTCACGAAGGTCATTGGCAGTTTCAATTCCCGCGCTCTCCACCTGAGAGATTGCCAGATTGCAGTCAAAAAGAGAACGTCCGATTTCGTTGATACGATCGGTCTTGGTCTTGATTAAGTCATTCAGGTTGTCCTGGTAATCGCTCAGTCCCTTGTAGATGGTCTGGGACTTGTTCAAAAACTGGGACGCACGCTGTACCAACAAAGTCTGGCAGGTACTGCTTGCCGGATTCTTGGCCAGCTCCTGTACTGCCGTCCAGAGGTCTCCCACGCTCTCCGAAAAAGAAGAATCCTGCAGCTCGCCCAACAGTCCTTCTGCCTGTGCGATTGCATTGGAAGACGCATTATAAAAAGAACTACGTCCGGATTCGCGACGATAGGTCTGATCCAAGAACTGATCTCTGACCTGGCGAACCTTTGCATACACAACGCCCAAACCAACCTGCTGGTCGGAAACACCCTTGGTGTTGATCTGAATCGTCGCATACTGTGCCGTCGCCTGCAGAGACTGCTGGCGCACGTATCCCGTAGTACCTATATTCGAAAGGTTATGTGCAGTTGTATTAAGGGAATTCTGAGAAGTCTGCAGACCCGAGACTCCTGTGAAAAGACTACCCATCAACGACATAATATCACCTCGTGTTCGGACTTATTGTTTCGCGTCGAAGCCGGAGGGTGTCGTACCCATGGTATATCCGGAATTCATTGCCCCCCTGTTATAGTTGGCAGTGGACGGCGCGGTCCTAAGTGACTGAAGGAGATTCATCTCGAAACCTACCATCTCAAGAGAGGTCTCTAAAAGAACCTTATTGTTCTCGTTTACCTGCTTCAAACGATCCACCGTACCCTTCAGATTGTCATGAATGGTCTTCAGTGCATCCTGCTCCGCAGGTCTGCCCTTCAGCATACTGATTACGTTATCTAATTTGAGTGTGGCAACATCCTTGTTGATAACGTTGGCGATATCAGCCATAACGACATTGCGCTCGTCGTCAAGATGGTTGATTCTGCTTACAACGATCTGTTCTTCATCCGTGATTGCATTCAAGGCTTCCAGGTCATTCTTCACAATGATGGAAGTCTTCTTCTGAGATAATTCCAGCAAAGACTGATATTCCGAACATTCCTTATTCAAAACATCAATCAGATTCTCCATCAGACTGGCCACTGAAAATACCTCACATTAAAAAGCTTTTGATAACAGTATCAGCTTTCTGCGCTTCATACAGAAAGCTGATACATGAAAAAGTTAACCTCTAAGTTCGTTGTATTTCTCCAATAACTTGGAAGCAAAGTCATCAGCACTCACTTCATAAGTACCATTCTGTACTTTTGCCTTCAGCGGAGCGGTAACATCCTCTCTTACATCAGGGGAATTCTTAACCGCTGCCTTCGCAGTCTGGATATCCTTTCCCAGGCTGGAGATCTGGAGCTGGTCCATGAAACTTCCCGTAGAAGTCTGCTGGGTCTTATTCGATTTCTTGGGCTGATAAGCTTGCTGGACCTGTATAAAAGGCTCGATACGCATATTAATTCCTCCCTCCTTGGATTACTATGCAACGTCTCTTTGTAACGTTTTCACTCTATTTATCGGAGATTTCCGTCACGACTTTAGAGGAAAAAATTATTTTTTTGAAAATTTTTGTTTAAAAAACTCAAGTGCAAAATTTGAAATCTCCATAGCCGCCTCAGCAAACACCTGTTGCATTCTATCCCTCGGATTCGTAAAATAGAAATAACGGCAGACATTCCGTTTCTGCCGATATCGCCTTCGGGCATCCATGCGAGGAATATTATGAAGAAATATCTCACCGATAAAAGATTACAATGGCTCGGACTGCTTCTGTTCGGCATCCTGGTCTTCATCCTGCACCAGTTCGCCGGCACCAATACAGGAGATGATGTGGCATTCCGCGAGCAGGCCTTGGAAAAAGGACTCATAGGTTTCTTGGATTTCCGTTATCATCACTGGACCTCTCGTATTCTCATCGAGGGAACCCTGGTCGAGATGGTGCTTCTTCCTGCGTGGGTATGGCGTCTGCTTGATACATTAATGATGGTAATGATCGCCGGCTGCCTGTGTCATATTGTTCTGCCGGAAGGCAACCGTAAGTACAGCGGGTTGTTCTCTATGCTTCTTTTTCTGATTCCGATAAATACCATTCATTCCGCAGGCTATGTGGCCACCACTACGAATTATGTCTGGCCGTTAGCGCTCGGTCTGGTCGCAATGCTTCCGCTTGCAGACCTCCTGCAGCATCGCAAAACACCTCTGTGGCTTAAGTTCGTCGGCATTCTCTGTGCGGTA
>JAZQQG010000041.1:0-124423 GCA_045628945.1 Lachnospiraceae bacterium | reverse complement strand
TGCTCCTTTCCGCAGGGACGAAAGGAAAATGCGCACAAAACTATGCCACATGGACTTATGCCACATCGAAAATCCCAAGCCCTCAAAGGAACATCAATACTCTATCCCTCTCCCTGCCCAAACGTAATGAAAATAAGTTGTGAATGTAAGCAGGAATTTCAGAATTGAATAGATAATAGAAAAATAGAAATATAGATTAGATTCAAGAAATCTGCTTAAGGTTAGTATACCATCTTGATTGTCGTTTGAAAAGTCTGAGAGGGCAGCTTTTTCAGCTGCCCGCAACTATGATGTGAATATTATTGAATGATTTCTACGAAAAGACAAAAAAAAGACCACGACATTACTGTCGTGGTCCCAAGATTCACACCATTAAGATCAATCAACCGTTTTATTTCGCATACTCCATAATCGCGCATACGATGTCCCATTTCCACCAAGCACAAGTAAGTCGGCGAAGGAGACCGAAGTTCTCACCGTTGCCGGCGAAAGCATTGTTATCCCACCATACGCAGGTAATTCCGCCTTCCTTTGCGGCTGCCACGAAGTAAGCGGCACAGTCAACACGGCCCTGGGTGTTGCCCTTTTCCATCGTACCGAACTCACCGATGACTACAGGAATGCCCTTGCTTACGAAACGGTTATAACACTTCTTAACCAGATCGTCGATGGCACCGGTATCCGACTTGTTGCTTAAGCTGAACTGATCGGTAGACCACTCGCTGTCCACAGGCGCCAACGCAAAGTTGTAAGGGGTATATGCATGAACGGAAACAATCAACTTATTATTCGCAGTATCATTCGGTAACTGGAAGATATCATTGTTGGAGCCGTCGATGGAAGCTGCATAACCGGGAATCATAATATAACGCTCCGCGTTCACACTTCCGCTGTCACGGATAACATCCAGACAATCCTGTGCAAGCTGATTCAGAACCAAAGCACATTCCTTATTCTGTTCATTGGAGGCTCTGAAAGACCACTCTACACTGGTACCAACCAATCGAGGCTCATTGTAAATCTCGAAGATCAGATGGTCATTGTAATCCTTAAAGGTCTCAGACACCTGCGTCCAGATGGCAGTCAGATACTTTGAAGAAATCTCATAGTGCGCATTATCCGGATAGTAGAATCTCTCATCCACATCGTGATGGGTATTCAGAATGACATACATATCATGGGCATAAGCGTAATCTACAATCTCCTTCACACGAGCCATCCACTCGGGAGCTACCGTGAAGTCATCATCCAAAAGATGATTATGCCATGACACGGGAATTCGAATCGTATTGAAACCGGCCTCATAGACCGCATCAATCATCTGCTGTGTGGTAAGGGGCTGTCCCCAGGCGCGTTCCCCGCCCAGATTCGCACTTCCGTAGTTGCCGTCGGTGGCATCCAGGGTATTTCCTAAGTTCCAACCAACCTTCATATCTGCAACAAATTTCAGCGCATCATTCATTTCCACCGTATATTCGGGAACCGTAATGCCTCCCGGCACGGTAATGCCTTCCTCATGAATGAAATCCACCGACAGCGTCTCGCCGAGCGCAATGATGCCCGCTTCCGTAGTTACGTCATAGGACACGGTCGGTTCATCGGGAACCTGATTGTCCAGAATCGTAACCTGCGAATCGTCATTAGCGGCAGGTGCTTTCTTCTTAGTACCTCCGCAGCCTACCATTGCCACACAGAGAAGCAGGGCAATACCGGACTTGGCAGCACGACGCAGCGGATTACTCAAAATTGTTTTTTTCATAATAGGGTCTCCTTCAAAAAACCAGGGGTACTTATTTATTTTTGAGAATATACTCGATATTCTTGAGATGCTTCCGACTCTTATTGACATCGCGGATTGCGGTCAATACCATCATCTCGAGTGCAAATACGATGAAAAGAACAAGCAATGCGCCAACCAGGATGGCAATGGAAATGCCAAGATTAGCGGACATCAGTTCAGATACAAACGGAATCTCCAGGCTCTTGATAAAGCATCCGATTACAAAACCCGCGATTACCGCAAGCGACGCAACGCAGTAAAAGAAGATTGCAAAGAAGGTCGCAATACCGGTCCATGCACTTCCCTTGACGCGAACCAGTTGCTTCGGGTCGAAATCGCTGATGGGACGACACACGGGAGCTGCCGAAACCGCCTCTGTTTTTGGCGTCTCGACAGGTGCAAATTTCTCCACCTCGGGAACCGGATTCACCAAAGGAATCGGTGCAGGGATGGGTGCGGGTGCCACGGGCTCTGCCATTGCAGGTGCCACAGGTGCTTCCTCAATAACCGGAGCAGGTGCTACCGACTCCTCCATCACAGGTGCCGCAGGTGCTTCCTCAATAACCGGGGCAGGAGCTACCGGCTCTTCCATCATAGGTGCCACGGGTACTTCCTCTACCATCGGTGCGGGAGCTACGGGCTCTGCAACCGGCATCATCGGTGCGGGGGCTGCCTGAAATAAGGGTGTTCCACAGCCCATACAGAATCTCTGATTATTATCACTTTCTCTTCCACAAACAGGACAGATCATTTGTTAAGTTCTCCTTCTCACTTTTTCTTTTGCTATAAGAAAACAGTACTCATGAAAAGCCCACAAGTACTGCATTCAATTATACCACAGGCAGGGACGGAATACCACCACGAATCTCAATCCGAGGTCCGCCGGTTCCTTCAATATACTCCTTCGTAATGGTAACCTGACCAATGTTATCATCCTTGGGAATCTCATACATAATATCCAGCATGTATTCCTCAATGATTGCACGAAGAGCTCGTGCACCGGTCTCGTTCTCCATTGCCTTTTTGGCAATGGCTTCCACTGCGCCATCGTCAAAGGTAAGCTTCACCTCATCGAGTTCCAGAAGCTTCTCATACTGCTTCAAAATCGCATTTTTCGGGTCCGTCATAATGCGTTTCATCATATCTAAGTTTAAGCTATCCAGAGAAAAGATAATCGGCAAACGCCCGATAAACTCGGGAATCATACCAAACTTCTTGATATCCTCCACCGTTACCTTGGAGAAAATATTCTTGTCCTTGTCATAACGGTCTTTCAGGCTCGCATTATATCCGATGCCGGACTGCTTATTCAATCGTTGCTTAATGATCTCTTCCAGATCCGGGAAAGCGCCTCCGCAGATGAAAAGAATATTCTTCGTATTTACCGTTGCCAGAGGAACCATTGCATTCTTCGAGTTTGCACCGACAGGAACCTCTACCTCTGCGCCCTCTAAAAGTTTTAACATTCCCTGCTGCACGCTCTCACCGCTGACATCACGGCTACTCGTGTTCTTTTTCTTGGCTATCTTGTCAATCTCATCGATGAAGATGATTCCCTGCTCGGCACGCTCCACATCATTGCCTGCCGCCGCCAAAAGCTTGCTGACTACGCTTTCGATATCATCGCCGATGTATCCTGCCTCGGTAAGACTTGTTGCATCCGCAATGGCAAGAGGCACATCCAGAAGTTTTGCCAGGGTCTTCACAAGGTAGGTCTTACCGCAACCGGTCGGTCCGATCATTAGCATGTTCGATTTCTCAATCTCAACATCACCCTTATTTCCGGCTGCGATTCGCTTATAGTGATTATACACGGCCACCGACATGACCTTCTTCGCATGCTCCTGGCCTACCACATACTCATCCAGACTGGCTTTGATCTTATGCGGTGCCGGTATCTTCTTAAGGTCGAAAATCGGAGTGGGAGCTTCACCACTTTTCTTTTTGACCTTCTGCTTGTTCGGAATCGCTCCGTCTCCCTGCAGATCCGCCATATTCATAAACGCCATGTTCGGATTGTTCAGCATTCCCTGATAATCGAACTGCGTTACCGTATCCATCGTCTTGTGCATACAGTCATTGCACACACAGATATTGTTGGGAAGATGGAACATCGTTCCGGCTTTGGATTCCGGTCTGCGGCAAACGAAACACACATCCTCGTATTTCTTCTCATTGTCCTTTTTTTCCGAATCCTTGCGGGTATCGGTCTTCTCTTCTACCTTCTCGTCTCCGGGATTTTCAAGATCGATCTCGTTGTAATTCTCTTCCATAATTCTCCAATACTTTCCTATGATTGCTTACGGCTGCCCAAAACAACCGTTGCCTTCTGCTCCTGATAGAAACCGTCCATCTTTCTCTGATAGATCACCTCTACCTCAGTGCCTGCGGCATGATATTTTAACAGGGAGGTCAGTTCATCCATTCCGGTAATGGTTCGGCCGGCGATGGAGGTAATAATATCTCCCTTTTGTAAGCCGGCGAAAAATGCGGCTTCCCCTTCAATTACCTGGGAGATGTAGACACCCTTAGGGATATCATACAACGAAGCGACCTCATCATCAACATCTTGTCCGTAGATTCCGAGATAACCTTCCTGCCCGCTCTCTACACGGATCAGTGTCTCCTGAAGGGATAACTGTTCAATCAGATCCTTTACCAAACTAATCGGAATCGCGTAGCACATACCCTCCACGGCCGATCCACCGATTTTGCTGGAGTTGATTCCGATTACCTCTCCGTGAAGATTTAACAGGGCGCCGCCGGAATTACCGGGGTTAATCGCCGCATCCGTCTGAATTAACGTATGTACCGATCCGTCAATCTCCACCTCACGATTCAGGGCGCTGATGACACCAACCGTTACCGACTGACCATAGCCCAGGGCATTTCCGATTGCCACAGCGCTCTCCCCGACTTCAAGCGTATCGGAGTCTCCTAAGATTGCCACCGCGATCTCACCCATGGTAGCTTCCGACAATTCACTCAAACGAACGCTGATGACTGCAATGTCCATCGTCTCATCATAGCCTTTTACATAGGCAGCCGCCGTCGTTTCATCGATAAACGTAATCTCCAGGCTCTCCTGTGCTTCAATGACATGATAATTCGTCACGATCAAAAGTTCATCCCGGCTCTGGCCGATAATGATTCCGGTACCACTGGCCCGGCCGGTCTCCGAGTATTTCTGTCCGAAATACGTATAGGTCTCCGTAAAGGTATTAATGATGGATACCACCGCAGGCATACAGGTTTTTGCAACCTGAGCAGGAGTCATTACTGCTCCCTCCGTCTGAGGAGTGTCCTGCAAAGTCGTGGAAGAGATGGTCGGATACTCCGTTTCGCCGTCTCCTGCCACCCCGGCGGCATCCGGATCTTTGATTCCGATTGCGGGAAGCGCTTCCTCCTTCGAGCCCGATGCTACATTCTTCTCACTCTGTTTCGGTTCGAAACGATTTGCAATCTGCGTAACGCCCACAAACCCGATTCCGGCACTGATTCCCAACAGAATTCCGCATAGAATCGAAGCAAGAATCCGTTTGCCGAGGCCTGCTCTCTTCTTGGCCGTTTTCTGGGTAGTGTTCGAAGCTCCGGATGAATTCATCATCGGTGCCTGCGTATTGTAATTGTAGAAAGGATATTCATTTGCCATAACATATGCCTCCGAGTTGCTTTTCTCTGTTTCGGCCTGTTTTCCAAGGGTCGTTTTCTTTTCCGTTCGCTTTTGTAAGCTACTCTCACAGTATATAGAGCAATTGTGAAAAAAGTGTGTCACAAAAATAATTTTTTGATAAAAACGGGACCAAAAAGGGAGTGCCCTTACGGACACTCCCGAAATCACCCAAAGGATTATTCTTCGGTATATTCCTCGCCCTCATCCGGCTCGGTGGTGGAAGGAGTCTTACCGGTCTTGCTGTCGTAACGCTCCTGAATCTCTTTGCTGTAGGTCTTAACGGTCTCGGAAACCTCATACTCCGTATCCCCGAATAAGAACTCATGGAGCCACTTAACATTGCTCTCAAGATTCAAAGGAAGAACGCAGCTACCCCAACCGCTGACGGTAGGAATGGATCTCATATCTTCCTGAGGGAAACCGTTCTGATCAACAATCTTGTACGAGGAGATGTCCTTACCGTATGCAAGAATCTCTTCTAACGTTAAGGAGGTATTCACCTCAGAAATCAAATTGTTCACAATCGTGGTTAACTCGCTGAAGGAAGCATTCTGTAAGCTTCCAAGTAATCCCTCCAGGACTTCACGCTGTCTCTCCGTACGCTTGAAGTCATTTCCCTTCGTGTAACGGATACGGCAATATGCGGTAGCCTGAAGACCGTTTAACAACTGATAACCGGTCTCCTTTACCGGAGTGTAGGTAAGTTTCAATTCATCTGCCATACATACAGCATAGTTATTTAAGTGGTCAATCTCCGACTTGTCTACCTCAACATATACGCCGCCTAATGCATCAACCGCATCGATCAATCCCTTGAAACCGATGGTTACATAGTTCTCGATGTAGAGGTCTAAGCTGGAATTCAGTGTGCTGACCGCTCTCTCGTAACCACCGCGGGCATAGGCGATGTTTACCTTGTTGTAGGTACCGTATCGATCGTCGTGTACCGCAAGAATCGTATCACGGTATACGCTACATAACTTCACCTCATGGGTGTCGTTGTGAATACATACCAGAATAATCGAGTCGGATCTGGTTTTGGAAGGAAGCTTGGCTTCACGGGAATCGCAACCAAAGAATGCGATTACGGTGTAATCCTTCATCGGGTTCGTGTTCGTCTCATCCTCATAAATCTGCTGAACCTCATCACTGGAACCGACGGGAGTACCGTCATCCTCAACAACCTTCTCGGTAATCGGGTTCACATTCTCCTGCGTTAAGTTCACACCCTTACATCCGGCAAAGCCATCCGTGAAAAGATATAAGCATAACCCAATCAAGCCGACTACGATTAAAACCTCTATCACAATAATCACAATATTGCGAGTGCTCTTCTTTTTCTTGGAAGTACTCTTGGTAGAAGTCGTTTTATTGGTTTCCTTGTTTGTACTCATTGCAATTCTCCTTATCTTCGAAACCTAATATGCATTTTTGTTAATAAATCCCTTGAATACGGTCAAAACCATGATCTTTAGATCGAATCCAAATGTCCAGTTCTCGATGTAATAGATATCATGCTCGATTCGGCCACGAATGGAGGAATCTCCACGGAACCCGTTTACCTGTGCCCAACCGGTCATACCGGGACGCACCTGATGCTTAATCATATAACGGGGAATCTCTTCCTTGAACTGCTCAACATAGGCCGGCTGTTCGGGGCGGGGGCCAATCAAGCTCATGTCACCCTTCAGCACATTGAACAGCTGCGGAAGTTCATCAATACTCGTCTTGCGAATCAGCTTACCGAAACGCGTAACCCTCGGATCGTCCTTCGTCGTCCAATCTCTGGTCTCGCCGGGGGATGCCATACGCATCGATCGAAACTTATACATTCGGAACTTTTTGCTGTGCAAGCCGACACGCTCCTGCTTAAAGATTACCGGTCCCTTTGAGGAAAGTTTGATAATCAATGCGCTAATCAGCATAATCGGTGAAAAAAGAACAATACACAACAACGAACCGATTATATCAAAGATTCGTTTAATAATCCAGTTAATATTATTCGTCAACGGAACATGGCGAATATTAATCACCGGAAGTCCCTGAAGATCCTCGGTATACGGCTTGGAAGGGATCACACTGTGGTAATCCGGAATAAACTTCGTGTGAACACCGCTCTTCTCGCACAGGTTCACAATCTCTTCCAGTCTGCCGTACTGCTCCAACGATAACGTGATTCCGATTTCGTCGAGTTTATTCTCCGGCAGAATAATTAAGAGATTATCAATTCTTCCGAGCACCTTCACGCCACGATAATTCATCCCGCGCTCGGCCTGATCGTCTAAAATTCCTCGTACCACATATCCCCATTGCGGATTTGCGAGAATACGATCGATGTATTCCTCTGCCGCCCGGGAATAGCCTACCAATAATACATACTTTTTGTTGTATCCTTTTTTACGGAAAAATCGTAAAAAAAATCGCAAACTGTTACGGAATACCACTTCCAGAATGAAATTCAGCACAAAAAAGATGGCAATCATCATTCGGGAGTAGTGATTCAGTTTAAAGATATACAGTGCCACGGAGAAGATGAGCATTCCCAACACATTTGCTTTGAGAAGCTGCAAGATCTCTTCCGACGTGGTCGAAACACGCTTGGACGTGTACAGATGACAGCTTGCATAGAGTAAGAGCAGTCCCGGTGTTGCAAACATCAGAAGTTCGAAGTACTGTCCGGTCGACAATACCAGGAAGCTGTCCATCCAACCGCTTATGAACTTAATGAAAAAAGCCAAAGAATAACTACCGATAATAACCAGTGCATCAATTACGACCAGCAATCGGTTGAAATATCTCTGATTGTCCTTAATCATAGCGAGTCACCCAATTCCCATAAATACCGAAATATTATACTATATCGCATCGTAAAATACAACCTTTCGGCTATTGCTCCATAGGAAGATAGAGAAGCAACTGTCCACGTTCTCTGTAATAATCGGATACGGAAGCATTCACAAGTTCCAGGGCCGAATCCTCGCAGGAAAGCTTCACAAGGTTCTCCCACTTCGTAGCCTGCATCTCCATACGGCCCACCCGATGGTTTAAAATGTAATCCATCGCCTCTTCCTTGCGAAAATAGGCATTGCGAATATCGATACGCTCCACATCCCGCGCATTCACATAACAATTCATATATCCGGAATACCCGCGTTTAGCCTTCGGAAAAAGAAGATTTCCCTCCCGGTCCATCGGACCGCCGATGGCCTTACGGCCACGGAACACCAAGCCGCAAACCGCACCGACATCCTTCCGCTTTTGAAGTGCCGTCTCCGGGGTATAGGCAAGCGTGTAATAGCCGAGATGATCTCCGTTATGCACCTCCTCGGGTCTTCCGACTCGCGCAAGATGGTCCTCAATTGCTCTTTTCCCGGCATCAAAGGCATAAAGCTTGCTCTCAGGATTCTCTGCGGTAGAATTCGCGCTGAGTCTCCAATGGTAGAGCACCTTCGCCACATGAAGAATGCCTTCCCCGTGGCAGCTCTCCGCTAAACGAAGAATCATATCATAATCCTGCGAGCCGTCAAACTCACTGCGATATTTAAGCCCCTCCACCAGGAAACGATCCGCCACCAACAGATGACAGATATAATTATTACTTAACAGAAGGTCATAATTATAATCGGGCTTATAATGGGGCGTACAGGTCTTCTTGCCAAGACTGTCAATCTTATCCTCATCGGAATAAAGGAAGCTAACCTTGCGGCCTTCCTCCTTAGCACTTACAATTGCCGCTGCCATCTCAAACAGAGCATCCGGGGTAAGCAGATCGTCATGGTCCAGTAAGACCACATAATCCTTGGATGCATGGAAAAGTGCTTCGTTCGTGTTCCCGGAGATTCCCTTGTTCTCCGCCAGTGCATAATACTGAATGCGGGAATCGTTTAACTCGGCAGCAATCGTGGCATGCTCTTCGGGATTTTCATCCGAAGCATCGGTAAGGATGAGCTCCCAGTTTGGATAGACCTGACTCTGTACCGACGCCAAAAGAGCACGATAATCCTCTGGTTTCGTATTGTAGCAGGGCACGAGAATACTGAAGGACGGTGCAGACTCCCGCTTAGCAAGTTCTTCCGCCTTTTCCCGCATTGCCGCCAACTCCGCATCGGAAAGATTCCTGTACGAATAGTTCTTATAAGGCCACGACAAAAACCTTTCCCACACAGTGAGAAAGGTTTTGCGTAAACCATTCTTTTTCAAATAGTTCATGGTTTTACCCATGTCTACAGTTTCTCCTTTACCGCATTGGTAAGAATCTCTACCTTAGCAGTTGCATCGTCTAAGCTGGTTCCCTTAACGCCCATGTAGAACTTAATCTTAGGCTCGGTTCCGGAAGGACGGGCACAGCACCAGAAATCATCAGGTAATTCGAAATAGAGAACGTTCGACTTCGGAAGTCCGGTCTCGGTAACTGCACCGGTCTCCATATCGGTAATGGTGTTCTCCTGATAGTCGCGAACCTTTAATACCTTCCACTCGCCAAACGCCTTGGGAGGATTGGTACGAAGCTTCTGCATGGTTGCCTTAATCTGCTCAGCACCGTCAATACCCTTCATGGTAATGGTGTACTGGGTCTCCTTGTAGTAGCCATACTTCTCGTAGATATCGATCATCATATCCCAGAGAGTCTTGCCCTCGTTCTTGCAGAAGGAAGCCACCTCACACAGAGCCATAACGGCAACGATTGCATCCTTATCTCTTGCATGGGTACCAACGAGGCAACCATAGCTCTCCTCAAGACCGAATACATAATTGTGGGTACCCTTCTCCAAGAACCACTTAATCTGCTCGCCGATGTACTTAAAGCCGGTAAGAACTTCCACAAGATCTACACCGTAAGCCTTGGTAATCGGGTTGGTCATATTGGTGGTAACGATGGTGGTAACCAGTGCAGGATTCTCAGGCATGGTCTTGGTTGCGGTACGCTCTCTTAAAATGTACTCTGCGATACACATACCGGACATGTTACCGGTGAAGCTCATGTACTCGCCGGTCTTGCTGTCCTTCGCATAAACACCGAGACGGTCTGCATCGGGATCGGTAGCCAGGATAATATCTGCATCCTTCTCTTTTGCAAGGCGAAGTGCATAAGTAAATGCCTTGGGATCCTCAGGGTTCGGATATTCCAAAGTCGTGAAATTCGGGTCGGGACCCTTCTGCTCCTCAACAACATATACGTTCTTAAAGCCAAGTTCCTTTAAGATTCTCTGAACAGGAAGGTTACCGGTACCGCAAAGAGGGGTATACACGATCTTAATATCGCTTGCAACCTTCTCGATAATCTCGGGATGGATGATTAACTTCTTAAGTTCAGCCATATACTTATCATCGATTTCGGAACCGATAATCTCTAAGAGACCTGCCTTCAGCGCATCCTCCTTGGACATAATCTTCACTTCGTTATAATCGGTAATCGCATTTACCTCTGCAATGACATCCTTATCGATGGGTGCGGTAATCTGTGCACCGTCTTCCCAATATACCTTATAACCGTTGTACTCGGGAGGATTGTGGCTGGCCGTTACCATAACACCGGCGGTACATCCTAAGGTACGCAGTGCAAAAGATAACTCGGGGGTCGGTCTTAAGGACTCAAATAAGTATGCCTTAATGCCGTTTGCCGCAAGACAGAGTGCGGTCTCAAGGGAGAACTCGGGGCTCATACGACGGTTATCGCAGGATACCGCTACACCCTTAGCCTGGGTTCCTCTCTTAAGAATATAGTTCGCAAGACCCTGAGTAGCCTTACGTACGGTATATAAGTTCATACGATTGTCGCCGGCGCCAATTACACCGCGAAGTCCGCCGGTACCGAAGTCCAGTGTCTTGTAGAAACGATCCTCGATCTCCTTCTCATTTCCCTGAAGAGACAGAAGCTCCTTCTTCGTATCCTCATCAAAATAAGGATCCGTACACCAATAGTCATACTGCTTCTTGTAATCCATTATGATAACCTCCAAATTCTATTTGCACCCGACATCCGGGTAACTAACATCATTCTTTTCGTAAATATAAACGAAATCCTTCCGCTTGTCAAAGCATTCTCATATTCCTGTTACGCCTTCAGGGCAAACAACGCATCGTCCAGAGAGAAGTTGGGGTTGAAATAAGGATCCCCCGCCTCAATCAGGGCTTTATGACGTTCCTTGAACTGTGCGCATTCCTTATTATAGCGCTCTGCCTTCTCAGGAGTCTCCTCTGCGCCTCGCGACTTCGATTCGAAGTGATACAATTCCGCAAAAGGAGTAAAGACATTCAGATACCCTTTTTCACGGGCACGCAGGCAGAAGTCCACATCATTTAACGCAATGGCCAGAGTCTCATCCAAGCCCCCAAGTTCCTCATAAAGTGCCTTGCGCACCATCAGGCAGGCACCGGTAACCGCACACAGATCCTGTGCATAGCACAGACGCCCCATGTAACCTAAGTTCTCTTTGTTCACGCGATAGTGGCAATGTCCCGCGCTTCGGTGAGCGCCAAGACCGATAATGACTCCGGCATGCTGAATCGTGTTGTCCTCGTAGTAGAGCTTGGCTCCGACGCAGGCAACATCCTTGCGCTGGGCATACATCAGCATCTCCTCCAGCCAGGTCGGGGTAATCACCTTCGTATCGTTATTTAACAGAAGAATGTACTCACCGGTCGCCTGCTTCGCACCGAAGTTATTAATCTTCGAATAATTGAAGCCCTCTCCCGCTGCAGGCGTATAAGTAAGGACACGCACCTCCGGAACCGCATTCAACTGCTCGTAATAAGCAAAGGTGGCCTCTTCCTTACTGCCGTTCTCGATAACCAGAATCTCGTAATTCGTATAGGTCGAGCGATCCCGAATGGAGCTGATGCAACGCTTCAGATCCTCGATATGGTCCTTATTCGGAATCAGAATGGAAATCTTCGGGGACGCCTCCACCTCGTAACGAATGCGGAAAATGGTCGCATACGCCTTCGTGGACGTAATCTCAAAATTCTTATAGCCATGACGTCTCAGGTGATCCGCCACAGCACCTTTTGCCGCTTCCACTGCATAGGGCTTGGCCGAAATATCGGAAGCCACGCTACCCGGATGGGAACGCCAGTAGTACAGAATTCTCGGAATATGTACCACACACTTTGCCTGATCGGTCAGCCGAAGAATCATATCGTGGTCCTGGCTTCCGTCAAACTGCTTACGGAAGAGCTCCGTTCCCTCCAAAAGAGAACGTTTGAACACGCTGAAATGACAGATATAATTGTTTGCACGAAGATTGTCTACCGCATAATCCGGCTTGAAGTGCAGGGTGATAATCTTATTCAGATTGCCACTTTTAAAGGTCGCCTCATCGCAGTAGAGATAATCGGCTCCTCGCTCGTTAATCGCCTTCACATACTCAAACAGTGCGGAAGGATGCAACACATCATCGTGGTCAAAAAGACCGATGTACTCACCGGTTGCCATGGTTAAGCATTCATTGGTATTGCCGGAGATTCCCTCATTCTTCAGAAGCTTCTTATAAAGGATTCGATTCTCATAGTTCGAAGCGCCGCGGTCCTCGGCAATCAGCTCTTCCACGATTTTTTTCACATCGGCATGCGCATCGTCCGAACCGTCTGCCAGGCAAAGCTCCCAGTTCTCATAGGTCTGGTTCGTAACGGAATGCACCATCTCCCGCAAAAAGGAGCTCGGTGTGTTATAAAGCGGCACCAGAATACTGATTTTTACCGGATTCTCGAATACGGTTGCACGCTCCAATGCAATTCTCTCTGCAGTCGGAAAGCTCGCGGTTCCCAAACGCAGCACAGCCTTCTTGTCACGCTTCTTTGCGCGAAGCTTCCGGATTACTCCCTTCGGGGAGCCGCAATTTTTTAAGCGGCGGAAGGTACGAAGACACAGGTGACGAAACTTCTTAAGGGGCGTCATTACCTTCCAGAAGAAGCTGTTGTGAATCTGCTTCAGTTTTCCGTCCAACTCCGCATTCTGCGTTTCCAGGAGATTTACACGCTCGGACAGTTCCGCACTGCGAAGTCGCTCCTGCTCATAGGCTTCCTTATAATCAAAGGTTTTTTCTTCGGAATTCACTGCTCTGACCTCCAAAAAACTACATTTTTACCTTAGAAAATCTTACGAATATGCTCGGCAATCGTTCCCGCAAGGCCTGCCTCCAGATGATCGATACGAAGCCGGATGCGAAGACTTCTGCTCTTTGCGTCCGCAAGCGGCAGGGTTACCTCGATATTCGGGTCGTCCGTCGGGAACAGATAGGTTCCCGCAGTGACCGTCTTCCCGTTCGTCAATACGGTCTTACGGTTTACCGGCAAGGGCGTTCCGTCAAGGGTCAGTTCCTCGATTTTTACCACACACGAGGCACTACAGGGATCGATACGAAGTCTTGTCAGATCTGCGCCAACCTCCACTTCGGTCACGATGGTATTGCAATCCGTAAAGGCCGTGTCGATAAAATAGGAATCCGCCTCCGAGAAGCCCTGTCCTCTGTCGGAATAAATCTGTACGCGGTCAGCAAGCTCCCGCTTCAGATTCTCCTCATACCATTTCGTTGCATCCACCGTGTGGGTATCCATCCGGATATAGAGCTCTGCCATGGAGAGATGCTCTCCCCGCACCTTGCGTTGAAATTCCAGCTCCGTCGGATAGAAGGACTCCACCTCGTCCCTCGTAAAGCCATACTCGGCAAATGGGAAGTGATCCAGTATTTTTTTACGGCTTTCATCCTCTAACAGATAGATGAACAGTGCTCTTTTGGCAATGAAATCGGTATCCAGTTCCTCTTTTACCGTCCACTCATAATCAATCAGCGTCCAGCGATCATGATCGATCAAAAAATTACCGAAGATGGCATCATAATCGGAAACCGCCTCCGTAGCATCCGGATTGCGATAAGCGATCTTATCATAGAACTTACGGAACATCTGCGCGAAACCGTCATAGTCCTCTTTTGCCAGATACTCGTCCATAATCTCGGTAAGCACGCGGCCCGGTTCAAAGGGCAGTGTGGCGGAACCGTCCGTTGTTAATGTACAGGGATTAATCACCGGACCTCCGCCTTCATAACGACGACGAAGCAGCTGACAGTACTCGGACAGTTGCGCGATATGTGCCTTGGAGGCCTCCCCCACCGGCACCTTGCTAAACACAAAAGGATCCGCACTCAGCCCCGGCACGCGCTCCATTACCGTCTTGTGACGATACTCGGCTCTGCGATCCGTGGAATATTTCACATAAGCGACCGACGTATCCTTCCCGATCAGAATCAGATACGAATTGGAGAAAAGAGGAAACTCTCCATCCTCGATTGCCTGGTCAAACACCGCTTTCTCATCAAACAGCCCCATACGATTGCGGTCGTAATTGCGAAGGTTCTCGGTAAGCTCTCCCACCTTCGGGAGACGCTTGTCACTATAAATGGTTGTTGCAAACTTATAATCGGGATACGGATAATAGAAAGAATAATCCGTGATGCCCATACGATGAAACAGTTTCTCAAAGCCGGGTTTTGTAAAGGTTCTTGCGCTTCCGCCGTTCGGATAGCCCTCCAGGCCCTCAAAAAAGGTTCCCAGATGATCTTCACGGCATCCGGCAAAATATTTTAAGCCGAACTTGTTTTCAATCGCAATGGCCAACGTACCGCCGGTTTTGACATGCTTTTTTACGATGGAAAGGAAACGTCCGTAAGGGTCCTCTCCCGAAATATAGCAGGAGCCGTACTCAAACACCCCGATAAGGAAAACATAATCGTAATCCTCCGGAAGGGTGGGCTCGATATCCTGAAAATTCCCGACATGAATCGTGATATTGTCCGCATTCCGGTTTCTGGTTGCGTTAATGGTGCTGCGTCGCATCGATAAATCGACACAATCGACATGCCCGCATTTCTCGCTTAAACACCCGGTAATGGCGCCGCAACCGCTCCCGATCTCTAAGACCTTCATCTCCTTCGTAAGCGGAAGCCACTCGATGATATTGGCACGGTTCGGGGAAAAATGATACATCACGGGCCAGGAGGGATTTGCATCAATAGCATCCTCAATTCTGTCACCGGGATAATCGTTTGCCAGCTGTAAAAGAAGATCCTCTACGTCTCCGTCACTGTAAAGGTCGGCGCCGGAGTAAAGTGTATCGTCCAGTACTACCTTCCCGATTGTCTTAGGCATGCGTAACCTCCTTTACCTCAACGGTGGATTCCATGTCATAGTATCCCACGGTATCCTTATCCGATACCACATTGATGTTCATAATATCATAGAGGCGATGATAAACCTGGAAATCATTGCCCTCAAAGCCTGTAAGTCCCAGCGAAATCAGATATTCGCCCCCCTGCAGGGTCATGCGCTGCGTGAAGGTGACCTCTACCACATCTCCGGCCTGCACCGGTTCCAAGAAGCTTTTCTCCACCATACTGTTGGTGCCGGTAATCTCAACGCCCTTCGCATTCTTAATGGAGAGAGCAAAAATAGGATTCGGAAGATTCTCCGAAAAGGCACAACGCATCCGAATTCGGTAGGAGTCCCCCTTAATCACCGTAGTCGTAGCGCGCCCCGACAAATCCTCCATCGAATAGGACAGGATTCGCCCTCTTCCGTCCCCGTACTCCAATGCGCTGTCCTCGGCTCTGTCGGTGACACTTCCCGATGCCTGCTCCTCGCTCATACGATACTGGCCGACCAATACCTGCTTATAGGCATCAATCATGGCCTTCGGGGTGCCTTCTCCGATTTTTTCACCCTGATTCAAAAGAATAACCCGGTCACAATATTTACTGATGGTACTAAGATCATGGCTTACGAACAGAATCGTCTTGCCCTGTTTCTTAAACTCATCGAACTTACGATAACATTTCGACTGGAAGAATACATCCCCCACCGATAAAGCCTCGTCGACAATCAGAATCTCCGGTTCGATATTGATGGCAACCGCAAAAGCCAGGCGCACGAACATACCGCTGGAATAGGTTTTCACGGGTTGGTGAATAAAGTCTCCGATCTGGGCAAACTCCAAAATCTCCGGAAGCTTCTCATCAATCTCCTTTTGCGAAAAGCCGATCATGGTTCCATTTAAGTACACATTTTCAAGTCCTGTATACTCCATATTAAAGCCGGCACCCAATTCCAAGAGTGCGGAGATTCGGCCGTTCACCGTAACCTCCCCGGAGGTAGGACTCAACACGCCGGTAATAATCTTCAGGATTGTCGATTTACCGGAACCGTTCGTTCCGATGATACCGATGCATTCACCGGTACGAATCGTCAGATCCACGTGGTGAAGCGCGTGATGCTCCTTGCGTTTCTTGCGGGTCAATCCCAGCGCATCCTTTAATCGATCGGAGGGCTTATCGTACAATTTATAGGTTTTACACAGGTCTGTGACCTGAATCGCAATCTCGGATTCCTGCATCAGGATTCTCCTTCACAAAAAGTACATATTACAAAACGTCGGCAAAGTGTGGTTTCAGGCGCTTGAAAATCAAGGTTCCGATTCCGAACAGAACGCAAGTGACAATCCAGAAGAACGCCGTTGAGAAGAAATCTTCCCAGAACCAGGTACGTTCAAACAAAGCATCGCGATATCCGTTCACGATATAGAAGACCGGGTTCATTTTTAACACCATGCGAAGGGTCGGATTCGTTACGATGTCGAGATTCCAAAGAATCGGAGTGGCCCACATTCCCACCTGCAGCAAAATATTGATGATCTGCGTCAAATCGCGGAAGAATACCACAACCGCACAGGTCGTGTAGCAGATTGCCAGCGTAAAAACGAACATACATATGCTGTAGTAAATGAGCTGCACAGCATAAGGATTCGGTCCGTATCCGAAGATATGGTACATCACCAGCATGAAGGCCACGAAGAAGAAATGCACAAAGGTCGCCGCCACCAGCTTAATGATGGGAAGGATGCTCACCTTAAATACCACCTTCTTCACCAGGTAGTTATAGGAGAGCAGAGCTCCGGTTCCGTTGTTCAGAGCTTCCGAAAAGAAGAACCAGGGAACCAAACCCACCGTCAGCCACAAAGCATACGGAATCTCTAAGCCCGTCGAGGCCGCCTGTGCGCGGGAAGTAAAGACCACTTCAAAGACAAAATAGTACATCACAACCGTTACCACCGGCTGAACAAAAGCCCATACAATTCCCATCCAGGAGCCTGCGTAACGCGTCTTGAAATCATTTTTGGCAAGTTTCCAGATGAGTCTGCGGTTCTGGAACAGTTCCACCGGAAGCGTCATTAATTTGTTATAGAGCAGGGCATAGATTAATCCGCCCACTACAATAATGGCACAGGCAATGCTCTTTTTCACGACTTCTCCGGCAGGATCCGCATAAGGATTCGTATGGCTGATAATCAGAAAAAGAAACAGCGCCATCAGAAGCAAGACACTACTCAATATCCACTTTTTCTTAGCAAGAACAAAGTTCATAATACAATCCTACTTTGCTGTATATTCCTTCCAGGAAGGCCACTTGGTATCCCGATCGGACAAAGTCAATTCCATTCCGGCAGGAATCGGCCATTCCACCCCGATATCGGGATCGTTATACATTAATCCGCCCTCATCTCCGGGCGTATAGAAATCCGAACACTTGTAGAAAAACTCCGCATAGTCCGAGAGAACTACAAAGCCATGGGCAAATCCCTTCGGAACATAGAAAGACTTCTTATTTTCTGCCGACAGTAAAACGCCATGCCACTTCCCGTAGGTCGCAGAACCTTTCCGAAGGTCCACCGCCACATCAAATACCTCACCGGAAATCACACGCACAAGCTTGGCCTGGGGATGATTGATCTGAAAATGCAATCCACGCAGAACCCCTTTCTTCGATGCCGACTGATTATCCTGAACAAAATCGTCCGGAATGCCGGCTTCCTCATAGTCTCTCTTACTGTAGGTCTCCATAAAATACCCTCTCGCATCGCCGAAAACGGTGGGAGTAATCACCTTAAGACCTTCAATCTCACATGTTTCTACTGTAATCTTGCCCATGATTTCTCACAGCTCCTTCTATTGATTCAATTGACCGTAAACGCTCCAGGCAACACGGCCTCTTCCAAGACCCTCCACCCAGGCTTCATCGGTATATTCGCGGAATACGATATCTCCGCTGTATTTCGCCTTCTCGGTGTAATCCACCAGATAGACATAGTACTTATTTAACGATTTCATCACAACATTATTCTTAAGAAAAGATGACGTTGCCATGATTCCGGTACGATACCCGGCATTCTCCATGGTGTCACAGAAGGCTTTGCAGACCGCCGTCATGCAGACATCATCCAGAATGGTATTGCGCATCTGACGTGCATCCGTCTGGGGCAAGGTCCCGACACAATAGAAAATCGGGTAACTCACTGCATATTCACGACATTTCGCAATACACAGGCTTGCCTCTTCCACCGCTTCCAATTCTTCAATCGCCTGTCCCTCGATGTAAACTCCGACATTCAGTCCGCAGGCCAGCGCATCCCGGATATTCGCATCAAACATCGAATCCAGCACCAGAACCCCCGTCGTCATTCCGCGATATCCCACACGGATGTAAGCGTAGGTAATGCCCAGTGCCTGCACCTTCGTCCAGTCAATTTCTCCGTCCTCCGACGAAACGCGAATTCCGAGCTTGGCTCCTTCATTCGCGATAATCTCCGAGCGAAGCTTCTCATCGGAATCCACCGCAAACCCACCGGCCATCTCCGCATGGGTGTTCACCGTAGTTTCCTCGGATACAAAGTTTAAAATGTCGCTGATATAGGAATAGGACACCACTTCCGATACGCGAATCTTCACATCCGCAATCGGAACGCGATACCCTTCCCGCTCCTCAAGCGTTACGCTGTACTCCCCGGGGGCCATATCCGTTACGTGGATGGTTCCGTCTCCGTCATCATCCTGATAGGTCCCAATCTCTTCCTCCTGCTTACGCACCACAACGGAAAAGTTCTCTCCCAACACCTTATTCCCATCCGCGTCATTGATTATGACACGAATGTCACGATAAACCGATTTCACAGAAATCGTCACCCGCTTGAGCGGAGTCTCATCCACCGTCACATTCTCCTCATCCTTATCAAAAAAGAACGGGTCGTCCAGGAAGTCTCTGTACCCGTCCTCCGCTTCGGAGCCGGTAGCATTTTGTGACACTTCTGTCGCTTCTGTAACCTTGTTGGGTTTCGTATTCTTTTTTCTCTTGGAAGAAGAAAGCTTCTCCCGATTCATAATACAGACAACCAGAATCAGTACGAGAATAATTCCCGAGCATGCTAAGATTGCCTTTTTACGAAGATTAGAGTCCATTCGCAACCTCTACCAGATACTTACCGTACTCCGTCTTCATCAGAGGCTCGGCAAGCTTTAACAGCTGGTCGTGGCTGATGAATCCTCTTTTATAAGCGATTTCCTCAACACAGGAGATATATAAGCCCTGTCGTTTCTGGACTGCGGCAACATAATTGGCAGCATCCAGAAGGGAATCATGATTGCCGGTATCCAACCAGGCAAATCCACGTCCAAGGGTTTCCACGCGGAGGGTTCCGCGATTCAGATACTCGTTGTTAATGCTGGTGATCTCAATCTCACCACGGGCACTGGGCTTTACGTTGGCTGCAATGTCAACCACATCATTGTCGTAGAAATATAAGCCGGGTACCGCATAATTGCTCTTCGGATTCTGGGGTTTCTCCTCGATGGAGATGGCAATACCGTTCTCATCGAATTCCACCACACCATACTCGCGAGGATCGCGGACATAATAGCCAAAGATTGTAGCACCCTTGTCGCGCTTGGCAACGGTCTGCAACAGCTTTGAAAAGCTCTGTCCGTAGAAAATATTATCCCCCAATACAAGCGCCACGGAATCGTTTCCGATGAAATCCGCACCGATAATGAATGCATCCGCCAGTCCTCTCGGATACTCCTGAACCGCATAGCTCATGGACAAGCCAAGGGCTTCCCCGGTTCCGAACAGTTCCTGAAATACCGGAAGATCACGAGGGGTCGAAATAATCAAAATCTCACGAATTCCCGCAAGCATAAGCGTCGACAAAGGGTAGTAGATCATCGGCTTATCATAAACCGGCATAATCTGCTTCGAAATTGCCTTCGTTAACGGATAGAGTCTGGTGCCGGAACCTCCGGCGAGTATAATTCCCTTCATGCTAATTCTCCTATCGTACTGCGATACGTGCTCCAAGTGCTTCTCAACGAGAGAAAACGCTGGACCCTTTATCTTTTTGAATACATCTGCTCGTAGTAGTTCTGATAATCACCGCTTGTTACGTTCTTCATCCAATCCTCATGCTCAAAGAACCAGCGAATGGTAAGTTTAATGCCTTCCTTAAAGCAGGTTTCGGGTTCCCAACCCACCTCTGCCTTAATCTTATCCGGCGCAATCGCATAGCGACGGTCATGTCCCTTCCGATCGGTTACATAGGTAATCAAATCGTAGCTTACAAGACTTCTTCTCGGGTCGGACTCGGGAAGCATCTCCAAAAGCGTATCCAGAATGATATGGATAATCTCGATATTCTGCTTTTCATTATGACCGCCCACATTGTAGGTCTCAAACAGACGGCCCTGCTCCTGTACCATATCGATTGCCTTCGCATGATCCTCCACATATAACCAGTCACGAACATTCTTGCCGTCACCGTATACCGGAAGTTTCTTGCCCTGAAGTGCATTGTTGATAATTAACGGAATCAACTTCTCCGGGAACTGATAAGGACCGTAGTTGTTGGAGCAGTTCGTAATATTCGCCGGAAAATGATAGGTATCCATATAGGCCTTTACGAGCATATCGGAGCTGGCCTTGCTGGCAGAATACGGAGAATGCGGAGCGTAAGGGGTCGTCTCATAGAAGAAACCGCCGTCCTCCTCCAGAGAACCGTATACCTCATCCGTCGAGACATGGAGGAACTTCTTGCCCTCCTTGAAGGTGCCGTCCGGAAGTTCCCAGGCTGCTTTGGCACAATTTAACATGACCGCAGTCCCCAGTACGTTCGTCTGCACAAAAACCTCAGGATTTGAAATGCTTCGGTCCACATGACTCTCTGCCGCAAAATGAACAACGCGATCGATGTCATTCTCCGCAAAAATCTTACCAATGGCCTCCTTGTCGCAGATATTGGCATGAACAAAGGAATAATTGTCCCGGTTTTCAATGTCCTTCAGGTTCTCCAGGTTCCCGGCATAGGTAAGTGCATCCACATTAATGATGCGAATCGTATCGCCGTACTTCTTAAACATGTAATGAATGTAGTTCGATCCGATGAAGCCGGCGCCTCCGGTCACAAGATAGGTTCTGTCATACTTTTTTGCCATAATCGATTCTCCTTAGTAGGTAAAATAACTGTAATCGAGGTCGACGGCTCCGGAGATTCCCGGAACGGTTCCCTTCGAAGAATATTGCCACATATCGTATCGGCCCGTGTACGTACATTCGGAGGCATACTGTGCCACCCAGATGGTGTACGCCGACAACTCACTCGTCTTGATATTATTCAAAAAATAAGATTTGGATGCATAGATACCGGCCTTATACCCACCGTTCACAATGGTCTGGCAGAATGCCTTGCACACTGCGGTTCTCTGGGTTGCATTCATCTTATCGCCACGTCCGCCGCTGGGCTCGGTATCGATGAAAATGGGGTATCTGAGTTTATAGCCGTTCACCAGTTCCAGGGCCATGGATGCCTCTTCAATGGCTTCCGCTTCGGTAATTGCCTGGGAGAAGAAATACAGGCCGACATTCAGCCCCGCATCGGTAGCGCCCTTGATGTAGGACTTGAAATACGAGTCCTCCACCATCTTACCGGTAGAGGTTCCTCGAAATCCCACACGAATGATAACGAATTCGATGCCGGAGTCCTTCACCTTCTTCCAGTCGATGTTCTTGTTATAGCTCGATACATCAATTCCTCGAATTGCGGTTCCGATATTCAAGGAGCAATCAGTGTTAAAGGTATATTTTACACCCTGAATCACCTGCTCGCCCTGAACCTTCTGACCATCCGCTTTATAGTAATACGTCTTGCCGTTGATGGTTTGCCAGCCGGTGTAGGTGTACTGTACCTCACCCTTGGTATAGAATTCGGTTGCTGTATAGTAATCTGCAAGCGTCGCCTCTTTGAAGTTTTGACCGCTCTTAATATAGACCTGACGTCCCTGGGAATCGGTAAGTTTCGTCTGATGATCATCCTTTGGCGAGGTACCCACGGTAAGGACGACCGATGCACTGACGGGATTCCCGCTTGCATCTGTCTCCACGCTGGTTGCGGTAATCGTCGTCTCTCCCGCTGCCAGCGTCGTAATCTTACCCGTGGATGCATCCACCGTTGCCACGCTTGTATTCGAACTGGTCCAAGTGACAAACCCTTCGGTTGCGGACGTTCCGTCCGTCGAATGGTTCACTCCGTTCACCGTTACGGTTGCCGAAATCATTCCGGTAATGCCCGCCGTTGCCTGTGCCGTACCCGGAAGCGATACCGTGATGCTTCCGTTCGTTACCGTTACCGAACAGGTTGCGCTGGGATATACACCGGTACTGTCTGCCACCAGACTGGTTGCCGTAACCACGGCACTTCCCTTTGCCACAGCGGTAAGAACACCGTCCGGACTTACGGTCACAATCCCCGGATCACTCGATGCAAAAGAGAAATACGAAGCATTCGGACTTGTAATCTCCGTCGAATCATCAAAGCATAACGTCGCGGTTAATGTAAAGGTTGCACCACCCAGTTTCAGAGTGACATTATCGGAATTCAGCGTCATCGAAGTCACCGCGGGACTCACTACATCTCCGCGAAGGAAACGTGCCGGATTCTCAGAAGCTAACAGGGTAAATCCCAACAGAACCGCGCTCGGTTCCGCAATTGCCGATTTCTGAATCGGCTCATAGCCGTCTGCATTGCCGATGGGGGTCTTCGAGGAAGCAACCCATTCCACGGTATCCTTTAAGACCTCCTCCTGCTCGATGCCTTCCTTCTTGTCATCTTCCTTCAGGTTGACATCCTTTTCGGTCTTGATCTCGTCCTTTACATCAACCTTCACATATTCAATCTTATCTTTTACCGAAAGCTTGTAGGAATCGGCACTGTAGGCAAAGCCGGACTTTTCAAGAATCCGGGCGGTATATTTACCGGCCTCAATGGATGAAATGTAGATCACACCATCCATATCTTCATCCGTATAACTTGTTACATTACCTGCGGCGTCCTTTAGTTCCACAGTAAACGCTGCCAAAGCAAGAAGCTTACCGGTCTCGGGATTTGTGAATTTAAGTTTCAGGTCCTTTTCGATGGATACGTAGTTCAACGCCACTTCGATATCCCGGCGATTTGCTTCCGCCTCCAAGCGTTCCTGCTCCAGGCGTTCTGCTTCTAATCTCGCTTCCTCTTGTGCCTGAAGCTCTGCCGCAAGAAGTGCATCCTCCTCGGCTCTTTGAGCTACTGCCTCGCATCCCTGCTTCCCAAGATCCGTAATGGCAAGCAGACGCTCTGCCGTGCTCTCCGTGGTATATGCAACGCCTCCGTCCGATGTCGGCGCCGCCCCTTCCGTGCGGTCCAATCTCACCAACGCCCCGATCGCCACAGCCAGTAAAACAAGAATCACGGCTGCGAATCCGATCAGAAGTCCGTTTACGGAGTTTCTCTTACGTTTTCTTTCGGAAAGAACCTCCCCGTCCGAATCCTCACGGACCGCATCGTCCGAAACGTCCTCGTAATTGTCTTCATAGAGGCCTTCATAATCTTCCTCAAAGTCCTCTTCGTAATCCGTCACCGCGGCTTCCACCGCTTCGTCGACTTCGGTCGTGTCATCCGCTTCTTCCGCCGACTCGTCCGTATCCAGTTCCATATCCTCAAGATCCATATCGTCGAACTCATCCTCTTCGAGTTCGGCCAAAATGTCTCTGTACTTGTGAAGTCTCATGTACTGCCAAAATCCTTCCGTCCGTTCCGATGCAACGTTTCGCATCAGAGCATAGCCATACAGACTGTATTATACCATCAAATGCCGTAAGAAACAAGAAAAACCCTCGAATCCGAGGGTTTCTCATCCATCACATTTTCATTATTTTGACAGGCCGGATTTCTCCCAAACATACCGGAAGAAATCGGTGTCCATTAAGCTTAAGGAAGCGGCATATCTTCCCTGTACATAAGACAGTGCGGCATTGAGATATGCATCCAGATCCGCCTGACTTACATTCGTGGTATCAATGAGCCATTCCGCCTCTCCGGTGTCGCTGTTATATTTTACCTCACGGGTTAGGAAGCTCTTGTTGTAGAGCGTCGCAATATGGAAGCCCGTTGAGAAGATATCGGTTCCCGCTAAGAGTCTGGAGTCGTACGGGATATTGAACAGGTTCAGTACCGTCGGAAGAATATCCACATTACAGCAGTAGGTATCCGTCACAATCGGTTCTTCTAACCCTGCGTTGTAGAAGATACAGGAGGATTGATACATCTCAAAGGTATCATCCACCTTATGACCGGCAAGCGCCTTACGCGTATTCTTCGATACATAGTAAGGATAATGGTCCGCCGCGATAATGATAACCGTCCGATCCAGGACGCCGGCCTCTTCCAGGCGGCCAAGCAGATATTCCATCGCCTTATCCAGTTCCTTCTGGGTGGCCAGATAGGACAAAGCGTTACTGTTATAGTCTTTTCCCGTAGCAGCGGCAATCTCCTTCACCTCGTCAATATTACGATTATGAATCGCATTCTCGGAGGAGTACGGGCCATGACCGCTGAAGGTCATATAGTACGCATGGAACTGATCCTGTCCGATATAGTCATCCACCGACTGCTTCATCATTTCGAGATCGGAGGCCGGCCAGGAGGTCGAAAACTTCATGCCTGCTTTAGCAAACTTAATTGTGGTATAGCCAAGATTCGGATAGGACTCATCACGGCTGTAATAGTTTCCCCGATAGTTGTGATAAGCATAGGTCGATACCCCCTGTTCCTCAAAAAGAGTACCGAGAGCAAACGGAAGCAGCTTCGTCGCAGACTGCGGGAAGGAACCGACGTTTTTGCCCATCTTGGCATCTCGGGAGACATCCGGCCACAGACCGACTGCAAAGGCATACTCGCCGTTGGTTGTCGTATTCTTGAAGCTGTTATAGTAATTCTTTAACACAATACCGCCGTTTGCCATCTTATAAAGCGTCGGCGTGATATCCTCATCAATGGCGTAATTCCAGAAGGATTCCGCACAGATATAGATTAAGTTGTAGCCCTCAAACAATCCCGTATACTCGTTCTTGAGGGTAGGCGCAACTGCCTCATAATAGCCGCACAGATCCCGAATCGCTGCATCATTCGAAGAATTCTTCAGCGCAGTAAAATCAATTGCCGCAAAAGCATTGGGTTCATAGGTTACCGGTCCATCCACTACCGGCGTATCCTCCGGGTTCTCCGGATTCTCCGGGTCCTCCGCCCCGCCGGTTGCAGGTTGTTGAGAGATAGTTTCCGTATTGTCCGTGTTTAATCCCAACTGCGACAGCCCCGTTAAGGCCGACATATCCCCGGCTTCCAGATTGCGGGTTCCCTGTCCGCTGCCGATTCCGAATACATAGGCACCGGTCTCGATAATGGTCGTTGTCATTGCTCCGAAGCGCCCGGAAGTCGTATCCGTATCCGATAACGAGGAAAAGAACACACGATAAGCCGAGGTTTTTCCGGTTCCGCCCAGGCGAAGTCCGAGCATGGCAAGCCCCCAAAGAAGCCCTACCGAAAGAAGCACCAGTGCGCGAATGCGAAGAGCAAACTTCTCGGTACGAACCTTACGAAGAAGTGTCAGTACAACCGCGGCAATGACCGGTACCAAAAAAAGAACCATCCATCCCATGGATTCCCACAGGCACTTACGAAGCGCCCACCAGAAGTTCGTAACCGCATCGGTTCCCATTCCGATCATCGAAACCGAGAACAGAGAACCAAAGATGGCAAAATAAATATACTGTGCATAATAGAACAAGAACACCAGTCCCATCACAACCCAGAAAAGAATCCGATTGGCTTTCGTCTTACGAAAACCGCACAACAGGGTAAAAAACGCACTCTCTGCCGGAACAAACAATAAGAAGAACAGATTCGAAGGATGAATCGATTCCTCAAGCATCAGTCGAAGCAGAATCTCCCAATATAGAATTGCCACCGCGAACGCCAGAAAATAATGCAACACATTGCGAAATTCCTGTTTATTCCGTTCACGCGTAAAAAATATTTTTTTGAACATGGTTGTAACAATGCTCCCTTATCATATCAAAAAAATCGCTAATCCCAGAAAAATCAAAATCGTGCCGATTAACTTTCGTCCGGTGATTTTCTCGCGGAAGAACCAATAGCTTAAGAAGCATACAAAAATATATCCGGTCGCTTCCAACATCGGTCCGTACTTATAATCCATCATGGAGTATGCCAGAATGGAGAGAAGCATGGAGCCAAAGGTCATGCCGTATCCGGTCACCACATAGACATTCAGGTACTCCCGAATACGATTCGGGTAAGTTTTGTCAGCGCTTTTCTTAAGAAGCACCTGAGAGAAGGAAGCAATCAGAGTACTTCCAACCACAATCAAATAGGGAAGAATCGTACGAATCATACGGGTTCCTCCTCTCCGGAAGCCCCCGGATTACTGTCCGGTGCCTGTCCGCCCTGTGCTCTCGGAGTCGAGTTAATAACCAGAATACCGACTGCGATAATCACAGCACCCACAATATTCTTCGCCGTAATCCTCTCACGGAAAATAAGAAAGGACCATAAAAGCGACCAAAACAGTCCGATGGCCTTATTCATGTAAGCAGTGGACAGTTCCATGCGCTTAATCACCTGTTGCCACAAAATGGCATAGATGCCGAGAACAAACACATCCGCACACATCCACAGAATATAATTCCAGGACAAAAAATCATACCCGGAGGCCATCTTCGAACAGAGGGTAGATAACGTATAGATCATCACCGCTCCCTGCAGAAGCAGGATTGGTCCGAGTGTCGTCATTTTCTTTTTTTGCATGAAATACTCCTATAGCATTCAAAATATACTCCAAAGCCTTATCGCGTGCTATTGTACTCCAATTCGATTCGAGTGGCAAGTGAAAGTATAGACAATTCATAATTAAATATGGTAAATTAGAATCATCCGGAAAGGAGGCTTTCTATGGAATCCGATAAAGAAAAAAGAATACGCACCTCGACCATTTTTGCTTTGGTACTGCTTGCAATTATCATATTCCTCTGCATTTTTATTCCCGCGAAAATCTGCGGTTATTTCAAGCCCATCAGTAAAGAGAAGTATGATCAACTGCATAAAGACGACCCGGAGGTCGGTGCCGACACAAACGACTGGTACGGTTTTGACGTAAACTTCGTTCCCAACGAGGACGACGGAGTAACCACCGTGCTGATTCTTGGTGACGATTACTTCGCAGGTGACCGAAGTGCAAACGGCATTGCGGCTTTAGTTGCCAAGAAGACCGGAGCCACGGTATATAATGTTTCCTTCGAGGGCATGTCCTTTGCCATGATGAACAACGAGCCAAATTGGGACGATTATCCATTGGAAGCGCTCTGTCCTTATCGACTGTTCGTGAATTTAAGATACGGTGGGTTTTGGTATACCGATACGGCGCTCGAAAGGATGGAGGAAGTCCCTGACTACTATTACGATAATCTTGAATTGTTTAAGTCCATTGATATGAACAACGTAGATGTGATCATTCTGCACGCTGGGGCCAATGACTATCTGGCCGGCCACCGAACCAGACATCTCTATGAGGACGAGAATCAGGTCGACGAAAACATGGATAGCCTATATGGTGCAATGAACATGACCATCCAAGAGATTCGTGCCAATTACCCTCACATTAAGATTGTCATTTCGAGTCCCTCCTTCTTCTACTATGTGGAAGAGGACGGTTCTCAGGTTAGTGCCTGCATTCGTCCGACCTACCGAGGTGCCGGTCTTTTAGATTACTGGAGCATGATGTACACCTTCATCAATGATTATAATGTCGCTTTCATTGATAACTTTGAAACCATTGAATTCAACGAAGATACAGCGCATCTGTATTTGGACGAAGATCCGCTTCTTCCGAATCAGGCCGGTAAGGAACTGATTGCCGATCATATCGCTACCTTTATACAGAATCTAATGGACAAGCAGAAGCATATGAAATAAGTCAATGGCATATGACACCAAAAGGCGTGTGAAAACCACATCGTTTTCACACGCCTCTTTTTTTCTTCTGACAATCATCCGGCCGCACTATTGGTTGGAAAACCGATAGCGTCTCATATAACTGGAATCCATCGATGCCTCAAATTCTTTTACCTTCTCTAACTTCATGGCCGTCTTCACTTCTTCCAGTGTCTGATCCATATCTGTAAGATACGGGCTCAACACTACAATGACATTCTCTCCGGCGCCTTGATTTGCCCGGGCATCCCACGGGGCCGTCTCTAAGAATGATACCTCCGATTCCCCGATCAGAGCGACACGGGAACACTTCGATAACCAGACCGCATCCGAGGTATAGATTGCATAATATCCATCCGGAACCACATAGACACAGGCCGTATCCTCTTTTACCACAAAGGATTCCTGCTCGGAATACTCCAAGGTTTCCACGGGAATCACAAAACAACTGATCCAGATTCCGTAAGCCGTTCCCAGGATGGCCACCACAATTCTTCGAATCCACTTCCGATAGGACGTAAGGATGCGAAGAAGATATTTCATTACCACTACCACCATCAGCATGAACAGGGGAAGTACATTCATAAAATAGCGCGGGGATCGAAGCGGTGCAATGGCGCCGACCGTTACAATATAAAGTCCTGCCGGCAAAAAAGAAAGAAACATCTTCTTTCGGTCCGCATGAACCTCTGCGTCACGCTCAACCACGAAGCTTAATACGAATCCAATTACCGCAAGCGCCACAAAAATCCACAGGAACACAGCCGACTTGGCAAAAACCTTATCCCGCACGCAGTTGATGGCCCACTTAATGCCATTCCAAATTCCTTTTGCATTGCCGAAAGCCTCCCAGGCCTCCTGTCCGCGATAATCCCGGAATACATGTTTGACGGAAAAAGGCCATACGACCAGTCCGATCATGGCCGACCAGATGAATTGACGGACATATTCCACAATCTGCTTCTGCTTACCGTCCATAATCATCAAACCGATTACCGTAAGCATCGTAAATCCTGCGAACAGCACGAAGTAGTAGTGAGTCAGATACCCCAATACCGTAAGAGCTACCAGCCCGGCTTTGCGGCCCTTGGTCAGTTTCCAATTACATCGTTTAAAGAACAGGTGCAGGTCCACGTAGGCAAGCGTCCACACGGTCAGCCACATATACATGCGGAAAAACGTAAGTCCGGACAGGCCTACACTGCTGACGCCGAAAATACAGGACACCAACAATGCCGTATCTGCGCCGCCAAAATTCTTCTCCGCAATGTGAAACAGCAGAATCAATGCAATCCAAAATGCAATCAGATTCACAACAAACGCCTGCCACTTGGAGAATTTCTCCGGAGTAAAAGAGCAGATTGTATGAAGAAGCATATAATAGAGGGGCGGATGCACATCGGCTCGCTGATTGTAATAAACCGAAGCGTAGTTAAAACCTTCCCCCTTCGTAACCGTCAGGTAGCGTTTGAAATAGTCTCCGCTAAGCCAAGAGGTCTTTTGCACCGCATTGTTATTGGTCTGCGCAATGCGATACGCCTCATAGATAGGAGTTTCCTTGAATCGAAAGGACTTGGAAGACAGAATTTTCAGATCCTTTGCCAGATTGCCAAGCAACTCGATTGCATTGTTTCCGGCACCGTACTCGCTCATGAATTCATCAATACCGTATGCATTCGCATCTTCTCCCTTTTCCACAAAAGGCTGATAGTTCGAATTCGCCAATCCATAGGAGAACATCTCGTCCATGTGATAGCCGGTCTTTAAGGAGCCGAAATAGACACCGATCAAGGTAAGTACGGCCATCGCCGCTGCAAAGGCAATGAGGAATCGATTACGTATTCGGTTGTTCCTTTGGGGTCCAGTCAAGGTTGAAATAGTCATAAAAAACATCCTCATAGATCTCATAGTTTCCGACTACGTCGATCAGCTTATAGTAATTATTTAGAAAACGGATTCCTTTTTCCGTTCGCGGTCGATTATGTTCTACAACAATGATTCCCACGTTCTGCAATCGGCTCTGCGTCGCGATCGTCTCCTCATTGTAGGTGCTTGCTTCCATTGCATCGTACAATTCGTTATCCTGATGCCACCCGGGGGTCATCTGATCCCGTCCATAAGGAATCAGCAAACGCGGTTCCACCTGCCGTACATATTCTAGCATTTCCCGGGGAACAACCACTGCCATAGGGGAATCCAATGCTACCACTCGTTCAATCACATCCACATACTCCTGCGGTACGTGATACGCATTCTGCGCAGGAGTCAGACGGGAATCGGTCAGAATCAGATTGCCGGATCCCACCAAAAGACAAATGAGCAACAATCCTACCGCAATCCGGCGCATGACATCTTCTGCTAAAATAAGCAACCGCACGCCGGCATAGGCAAAAAGACCGGCAAAAGGTACAAACCATAGCATTCGGTAATAGGAAGCATCCCAAACCGTCGTTGCGATCCAAGCATACAACGGAATCAGAAACAGAATCCAAATCGCAGCAATCGGATAGAGGAAATAATGCAACACCCGTTTATTCTTTTCCGTGCAAAAAAGGAATACAAGCGCCGCCAGAGAAACAAAAAGATATCCACTCGCCCCGGCAAAATTTCGATATGAAGTTAGTATCATATCCACTGTTTTTCCCATTCAATATCCCTTTCATGCACCAACATAGAGATAGATTCCGCCAACCGCAACACAGGGAAGAATGCACAAAAGTGTCAGAACAAATGCACTCCACCTTCGCATCCGAATTCCATCCACAATTGCAAGAATCCCAACCGCAACCGACATATAGAATACCGATGTTGTGGAACATAACAAAGATGCTAAGACCAGGAGGAACAGCAGGACACGATTCGTGTGGGTTCTGTTTTCTTCTGTACTTGCCATGGCATTGACCCAAAACATTGGAAGAATCAGATTTGCCAAAACACTTTTTCCTTGCCAGGGAATCGTCAGAAGAAACCGCTCTGCAGTATAGACGGATACCATTCCATAGAGGTAGAACCCCATCACCAATAGCAAAAATGCAGAACGATAGTTGACATGTTCTTTTACCAATTTACGGCCTAATAACAGATAGCTCAAAAAAGTAAGCAGAATGAGCAGCGGGCAAGCAAAATTGTGACACAAAACCGCCGGCGACATCTTACCGATTACACTGAGAAATGAAAAGAAAATCGGCATAGGACACAGAGCATGGCGATATTCCAACCCCAACCCAGGATATCCAGAATAAGGATTCACCCGATACATGGTATTTGAATGCACCGCATCCTGAGAGATCACCACGTAGTAAGCATCGTCTCCGTCCAGATATTGATGCGTCAGCAGAAAAACACACAAACCAACAAAAAGAAGAAATGCTATTCCCCATCCAAGTTTTGCCCAAGGACTCTCCCGAAAAAAAACATTTCTTCCCTCACAGATTGCCATACGCAACGACCGTTTGCTTCGAAGATCCCGCAGGAACTGAAGCAGGCCCGCAATCGAAGCAAGCCCCAGCAGAATACTATAAAGCATCACCAGTTCCGAGAAAGCGCGCTTGAACATAATCATAGGAACCGTCAGGACAAAAAAGAGTGCAAGAAGAAAAACCCAGCCATAGAGGTAGACCCCCAGCAGACTCTTGTCCTCCCCTCTCATCACGGGAAGCAGTACCAGCCCACAGGCAAAGGGCACACAGATGACAAAAAGTGTCAACAAAACATATCCCATGATGATTCTCCTTTCCGACTTATCGTATCTTCGCGAATTCCCGGAATTCCTCCACCAGCTCACTCTGGTGCAGCAACACCTGATATTCCTCTTCCCTTCGTGCATCCGACTCCACACATGCACGGAAAACCTCAATCGATTTCAAAAAAGCATTGTCCGGTGCCATCTCCGTTGCCGTAACCACACCGTTCTTGGCTACCGTATAGGTTGTCTTAAGCCCCGCAGGTGCCGTCATAATACGACCGGTATGCAGGGAACCCTCACTTCCCCAGGCATCTAAGCTGCATCGGTAATCCATATCCATACCGAAGGTAACCTCAACCGTGGTACCGTCCTCACCGGTTAAAAGACCCGTTCCGTATACATCCACATCGCAGAAATCCCCCAAGACGGCACTGGCAGCAAGCAGCTTGCTCTTTTGTCCCAACAGGGCATCCGCAAGTTTTAAGGTATATCCACCGCAGTCAAGAAGCGCTCCGCCTCCCATTTTCTTACTATAACGAAAATCCGTCAGAGCTCTTCTCGGGAAGCCAAACTGCACCGAATACTTCCACACACGACCGATGGCTCCACCCGCAATGGCCTCACGAATCGTCTCCAACTGCGAATGGTACATAAACATGTAGTTCTCATGCAGCGCAAGTCTTTTTTCTGACGCAAGTGTCACAAGTTCTTTCGTCATTTCGAAAGACGTTGTGGACGGTTTCTCCACAAATACATGCAGACCGTATTCCAACGCCTTCTTCGCCCATGCATAGTGCAGTGCCGGCGGTAGCGGCAGATACACCGCATCCAGTTCCCCGGAGGCAAGCATGGTTTCATACCCTGCAAAGGTCTTGCCGCCGAAGGATGCCACCATCTCGGCAGCCTTCCCTGACTCCCGCTCGGTCATGGCAGAAGCTTCCGCTTCCGTATATTCTTTTTCCGCAAACCACTCGTTCGGCGAGGCATAGGCAACACCGACAAACTGAAAGCCCTCCGCTTCCTGAAGTGCCGGCAGGAACCGACGATATGCAATATCTGACGGACAGATTATTCCGATTCGAATCATTTTTTCTCCTTTATACAAGGGCTCCTTGCAAATCCTATCCCCTTACAGATCCAACAGGGATAAAAGATTACGAAGCTGAATATTTAACAGGTTGTTGGCCTGCACCATGCTATTCAGTCCGCTGTAGTCCACCCAAAGTGCCCGGTCAGGAAGCGTCTTCAATTCCTCCGGTGCAATCTCAAGAATCACATTACGGTTCTGCTCCCGATAGAATCGACCGCCCTCCTCGGACATGATGACATTTTTTAAGATTCCGACTCCGCTCTCCATATGCGTCTTTACCAGATCATAGAGAGGGGAATTCTTCGGTTCCTTCTTTGTATTGTTCACCCGAAGGGACGGACCAAGCTCGGCCTTATCCATACAACCGATTTCGGGATCCACGGTAATTAAAAACTTGCGAATTCCATTCTCCACCTTCGTGACCAACGCAAACAAGGCTTCGCTCTCTGCTTTCAGGAGAGGCTGCAACCAATGCGCCACCTCACGTCCCTCAATCTGGACATTATAGTACTGAATGGAGAAGTCCGCATCCTGCTTACAGGTGACCCCGTAATCGTCAACCTTCCAATCCACCAGCTGACGAAGCGGAACCACCGTACGTTCCACCTCGGTAAACATCTTGTAGTTATTGAGTGCCGCCAGAGCTTCTGTATAGGAGTCCTGCGGATTCGTCTCGAACAGCGACCGGTACAGTGCCGCATCGGTAAAAAAGGACTTTGCTGCTTTTTTCTCTTCCTCCGAATATTCAAACATCGCAAGGGGAATTCCGGACAAAACCGTACGCGTATCCATATTCACCAGATTCGGAATATTCATAAAGGCCTTAATCTGGCCCAAAGTCATCCACTGATAATTGGGATGTTCGGGAACGTCTCCTTCCATCAGAAGAAGAATATTGCGATTACGCTTGCCATAGAAACGGCTTCCCTGCTCCGACTGAATCTGGTCATACAGGACAATGCCGGATTCGGACGCATTCTCGAACAATTCAAAATAGTACGGAAGACGCCCTCCGTGGGCTCTGGTGAAATTGCTCTTCGTTGCCTGAATCGTCGGGGAAAGCTGTACGAAATTCACATTTCCCGGTTCAATCTTGGCCTGCATCAGAAAATGCAATACACCGTCGAATTCCTTCACAATAATTCCCAGATAACCGATTTCCTTTTGCAGAATAATCGGCTGCTCCGATACGAATTCCTCGTTGCAGAAATAACGCAACCCGATAATGGAGAAAAAGCTCCGTTTCCGATTCAAAATCTCGCCCTTATAATCGTCATAGAACCAGAAGGAGTCCTCATCCACGCTGGTTGCGGTAATCGCAAGCTTGGTGGTCTGATTCAAAGAATCAATCCAGGCCTTCAGTTCCTCTGTCGACTTAAGACAGTGCTCCGTCTCCCGCCAGGAGGCTAACATTTTCAGTGCATATTCTTTTGTCCGAATCGAATCGTTCTTCATGAACTACTTCTTCTCCTCTGCGGATGCAATATTAATACTGTCACGAATGATAAACTGCGGCGTTGCGTTAATGCAAAGATAGATGCGTCCGATGTACTCGCCGATCAACCCCATCGACAGAAGCAACAAACCACCGACGACCAGAATCACACACATTAAGGATGCATACCCCGCCGCCGTAAGGGGATGCAGAATCTTATCCACAATCGTATAGATAATTCCGCCGAAACCAAGCAGGGAAAAGAGTACACCAATCCCGGCAGAGAATCGAAGCGGCTTGATTGAGAATGCCGTAAAGCCGTTCATCCACAGGGACAAAAGCTTGCCCAGGGTATAACCGGACTCCCCTTCGAGACGCTCCTTATGCTCGATTACTGCATTGGTAACATTCTTCGTGGTACGTAAAATCAGTCCCCAGGTATACGGAAACGCATTCTTGTAGTTACAGATCTCCTTAATAATCATAGCCCGGGCGATATAGAAGCTTGTTAACTGCAGCTTCTTCGGCTTCCCGAGAAGTGACTGGGACATCTTGTTATTTAAAAAAGTACCGAACTTTCGGAAAATATTGTCACGACGCTTCGCATATCGACCGTAGACAACATCGTAGCCTTCCTTTAACTTATCCAAAAGAATAAAGGTCTGGTCCACCGGCGTCTGTCCGTCATCGTCAATCGATACCACATAATCTCCGGTAATATGATTGTATCCGGCCATTAACGCCCCATGCTCACCGAAGTTACGAACCAATCGAATTCCACGCAAATGCGAATCCTTTGCTGCCATCTGACTGATCACTTCCCAGACATTGTCCGGGGAGTTGTCACTTACCATAATGACTTCGTAATCATAGTCTGTATGTACTGCCATCACCTCTCGAATCTGGTCCACCACAATCGAGATGGTGTGCTCTGAGCGATAGCAGGGAATTACATAAGATATTTTTTCCATCATGCCTCCAATTTTTACGTCAGAAAACGCTCCCTCCTGTAAGGGAAAGCCATTTATTTCGCCAATCCCAACGCACGCAGGTACTCCTCATAATCCTCATAGGTCTCATCCCCGGGAGTATAGGGACGATCACAAACCGCCATCATAACACAGTCCGGCGTAAAGTTCTTCATCGTTCTCCAAATCATCTCATCAATGTAGATTCCCTGATTTGGCTGATGCATCAAATAGGTCTCCTTTGTGACACCATTGTCAACTTCAACCTCACAGGAACCGCTTACCGGGATCAGAATCAGTTTCGTCTTCTTCGTTGCATGCTGTCCTCTTGCCGCACCGGGGAGGACATCCTTCACCCAGAAGATTCTCTTGATTTCAAAGGGAATCGGATTCCTCTCTTCCACCACCAAAAGCTTACCGTCTGCTTCCGGCACCATACGAAAATCAATCAGTCTGCATCCATCCATCATTTGTACGCATTTACCGCGGCAATTACCTTGGTAATCTCCTCTTCTTCCATATAATCCATCATTGGCAAAATGACATTGCTGTCACAAATGTGCTCCGTAATCGGGAAGTCTCCTTTTTTATATCCGAAGGCCTCGACCATGCAGGGTTGCAGATACGGCGGAGTCTTCCAGGAGATGTCCGTGTTCACGTCCTGTCCTTTCATATACGCACGAAATCCTTCCTGATCCTCTACCAGAACCGGGAACTGATACCAGGTATGCTCACAATCCGGACAAACCGGTGGAAGCGTAATCTTCGGATTATGGATTTCGGCCATATAACGATTGGCAATATGCGCACGGTTATCGAGGTACTCCTTCATATGTGCAAGCTTCACCCGAAGGAGTGCAGCCTGAAGCTCGTCCAGTCTCGCATTGTATCCGTTCTCAATATTATGATAGCGAACGTCACTTCCGTAATTGCGGAGAATCTTCACCTTCTTAATAATCTCTTCATTGCGGGATACGACACCGCCGCCGTCCCCAAAGCCCCCCAGGTTTTTCGTCGGATAGAAGCTGAAGAAAGCAGCATCTCCGAACAGACCCGTATTCGTTCCCTTGTAGGGTGCAAAGTGGGATTGCGCACAATCCTCGAAAAGCTTTAGTCCGTGCTTACGACAGATTTCCAGAACGGCATCCATTCTTGTGGCCTGACCGTAAAGATGCGTTACCAAAACCGCCTTCGTCTTCGGAGTGATTGCCGCCTCAATGCGACTTGCATCCAATTCATAATACTCATCCGGCTCGATGAACACAGGAACACCGCCACAATTCATCACGCCCATCATCGTCGCAATATAACCGTTTGCCTGTACAATCACCTCATCGCCTGCGGTAATTCCTGCCGCACGAAGTCCCAAGGTAATCGCGTCCAGACCGTTATCCACGCCGGCACAATAGCAGTTACCGCCGAGAGCCGCCGCAAACTCCTCCTCAAAGGCCTGACATTCCTTGCCAAGAACATACCAGCCGCTTCGAAGGACACGCAGCGCAGCTTCCTCATATTCTTCCTGATGTAAACGAAAACCACGAATCAATTCATTAATGGGTACCATACGTTTTCCCCTTTCTTCTTTTTCGAATATTCTCATAAAATGCCAGCGCACCAATCACAAAAATGTAGAAAAACGGCATTCGATACCTCGGATAATCCCCCCAACCTACCGGCATGCAGGAACAGACCATAAAGTATGCGGCAATTCCTACCAACATCCATTTCTCATACCAGAACTGGCGCACATTTTTCATAAATAACCAACCAAGGAACCCGAAGAATACCAACAGTAGCAGCACCTCTTCTCCAATAAGAAGAATTGCCATTCCGCCTACCAAAGGGTTCTTCCGGAAGAGTAAGTTTAGACACTTGCCAATCTTATCCGACAGTGTGCCCGTATTCCCGGATAGAACTCCTTTACAGGACTCTACGGTCTTCTCGAAACTTGGAAATGTACCAAAGACGGTAATTCCGGATGGATAAGCCACCTCTGCCCCCAGGTCCATGGCACATCGTTTGAGATAGATTCCGCGATGCTCACGCATCATTTTTTCCGTCTCCTTGTAAATGGGAAGTTCACGGAAATGATACGGCTCCTTGGTATCCATCAGTTCCTGCATACGACGCTCCACAATGGCATAGTAATCGCCTCCCGTAAGTTCGGCCTCCACCGCCGCAGCATCATAAATATAGTAATTCGATTCCGTTACTGTCGTAAAACGGAAAACACCGGCCTTCTCGTAATTTCGCACGCTCCACAAAAGAATCGGAAGCATGGCAAGAATCAGATAAGTTCCGCCAAGCATGATGCCTTCCCTGGGATTCTTTTTGTTCTTAACCCAAAAGAACACGAACAGAATTCCCGCAAAGATTGCAAAAGGAAGATACATCATCACGGCGCGAAGCAGTGCCAACACACCGCACAAGACGCCTGCTATGACCGCATACCAAAAGGCCCGCTTCGAATCTTTTTTTTCACGGAACATCGAGACTAGCAGCCACACCAACACAATCACCCCGGATTGGAACAAACTGTCCGTCAGGAACTGAATCGCATAAAATATGCTCTGAAAATTCAACCAGAAGAGAACCTCTCCTAAGAATACATAACGTTCTCTCGGAAGGAAGGTGCGCAAAAGACTTCGAAGGGCAAAGAACGCGCCCAACTCCGCACCCATTTGCAGGACAATGACCGCAATCTGCCAGAAGGGGCCGGCAAGTTTCATGCATACTGCAAGAATCGCAGAATAAAGTGGAGGACGCAACATCATATACTTTCCGCCAGACATATATTTACCGGTTTTTAACAGCGTACGCCCCAATCCTACATAGTCGGCTGCATCTGAACGAATCAGCGAGATTCCCAAGGCTGCTACTAGAATATAGAATGCAATCCGCATCAGAATTCCGATGATTACAATTATGGCTTCTTTTCGTTTCATGTTCCTATCTCTCTCTGGTTACGTTTCCATCCTCAACCCGGTACACCTCATCACAGGCCTCAATCGTCTGAAGTCTGTGCGCGATAATCAGCATCGTCTTTTTTCCATGGAAATGATTGATTGCTTCCATAATGGCTGCTTCGGTATCGTTGTCTAACGCAGAGGTTGCCTCATCCAGAATCAAAAGTTCAGGATTATGGAATAATGCTCTCGCAATACCGATTCGCTGACGCTGACCGCCGGAGATTCGAACGCCTCGCTCACCGATTACGGTATCCAATCCCTCCGGAAGTCCTTCGACAAACTCTCTCAGCTGCGCTTCCTCCAAAACCTCCCAAACACGCGCTTCCTCCACCTGATCCTTAGGATAACCAAAGGCGATATTGGCACGAATTGTATCATCCATCAGGCCGATGGTCTGTGGAATGTAACCGATATTCCCAAGCCAGGAGCGCATATTGTCCTTTACATCCATTCCGTCACACCGAATGTCTCCCTCTTCCAAGGGCAACAATCCCAACAGAATATCCACAAGCGTTGTTTTTCCGGCACCGCTGGGACCGACAATTCCCACCGATCTGCCGCGGTTCACCGTAAGATTCACATGATTCAGAATTCGTTTCTGCGTTCCCGGATAAGCAAATACCATATTACGCATCTGAATATGTTCACGGAATTGAATCGGATTCTCCGCCTCTACGGCGATGATCTGCTTCTCCATTTCCTTCAAAGAAACCTGCTTCAGCTCTGCCAGATTCATATTCTCATAGACATAATCCAGGGCGGGTCTGTAATAGGCAATGGACGCCAAATGATTGCTGACACGGCTGGCACAGGGCATCAGACGCACGGCGGCAATACAGAAGGCGGACAACTGCGGCATCATATTGGCAAGATCGGTTCCGTTTAATACCATCACGCCCAAAAAGGTCATAACCCCGGCGATGCAGGCCGTCTCCACCACCAGCTTCGGAATTCCGCCAAAAACGGCATTTTTCAACATATATTGATAATAAATCTTACCATTCCCGATGTACTCTCGTAAGAAGCTGTTCTCTTTTGCAAAGACCTTCACATCCTTGATATTCTCCATGGACTGCAGAATACTCTTATACATCAGGGCCTGATACTTACGGGAATTGGTTCCGACACCGTTTAGCAAACGATGTAATGCCAGATTGGTAATCATCATCGCAAATGCGAGAACCCCCACAATCACCAGGGTCATCTTCCAATCCACCAGGAAGATGGTAACACCTAAGAATAAGCATACGGCCAGCTCCGTGAGAATTCCGATGGCATTAAGCAGAAGGCTGAATACACTTCCCGTATCCGAGTAGACCGTTCGAAGAATATTCGATGTGCTCTCGTTTAAGAAGAAAGGATAATCCTTATGCAGGTAGATATTCAAGAGATTTCCCGAGGTCTCATACTGACTGTCGGTGATGAACTTGTTTTTTACATAGTTCACCCACAGCATATACAGATTCTTCACCACAAAAATACCGGCCATTCCAAACAGCAATGTCACCACAAAGGTCCGCTGGGAACGGATTCCTAAAAAGTTACTCAACGCGACAATCAGCTTGTTCGTTTCAAAGGATTTTGAATCCGTAACCACCGTCATAATCGGCAGAATCATGGATACTCCCAGGGTTTCCAGGAGCCCCTCAATAATGATCAGTACGATTAAGACTCCGACGAATCGCTTTTGCTTCTTATTCAGAACTTTTTTTAATTTACGAATCATTCCCATTCGCTACCGATTGCTCCTTAATTCCTTCTTCATGCGAAGCCACATAAACGGCCACCCAGCCAGACGTTTTCCGGTCTTGATCAGCTTGTTCAAGGAATTCGTCCGTACCATATAGTCTTGAAACACCTGCGATTTCTGATAACGGATGATTCGGTGTTGCTTGCGCAATGCCCGCTTCTCCTGCATCGCAATTTTCTTGCCACGCGGTCTGAAATACCGGTCATCCAGTACATCCATGTAATCCATCACCAGATAATAATAATTTTCCAGAAAGGCTTCCAGATTCTTGAAGGCCTCCTCCGTCATCGTATTGAGATGAAGGCACAGGGTATCAAAACGCTTCGGCTCCTTCGGAGAAGAAATCGTACAGGGCAGGAATCCCAGATTCTTCCAATAATACGGAACCTTGGCATAACCGTCGGTCACATAGTGAAACTTTAGCTGCTCCAACGCCAATAATGTATTCTCATCGTAGGTATGCCCCGGTGCCATGAAAACATCACAGACAAGGCCGTTTTCCTCTAAGATTTTACGGCCCTTGCGAATTCGCTCATACTGCTCGTCATAAGGAATCCCCGCGAATTCGGAAGCCTCTTTCACTCCCAGAATTCCGCTGTCCGTTGTCTCATAAACATGGGTATATCCATGCTGGGCAATCGTCCAATCCTCATAGGCAAGGGTACGCATGAGCTCCCAGAAATCTTCTCTGGCTTCGCCGATGCTTAATTTCGGATCCCGATTGTCCGGAACAACACCGATTAACGGCTTAATATCATATTGATCGAATAGTTTTTTTAGTCGAAAGAAATTCTCCCAATTCATATCGGGAGTAATATCATCCAGTCGAATTGCCAATCTTCCCATCTTTTTCCCTCAGGGTTATCTTTTCGTTACGAATAAAAAAAACAATTTCGCCAGCAGTCCGTTGGTCTGAACTCCGTTATAGTAATAGGCTTCCTTCCCACCGAAGGATTCCTTGAATTCCGTGATATTCTTCACATCCTCCCCAAGACCGGCGCCGCCCCAATCGTAGGTGGTGTATCCCTGCTGCTTGAAATACAACATGTCCTCATAATGGAGCAATCGATTCGAGGAACTGATCAGATGCGAATCCAGATTCTCAATCGTTCGAAACAAAGAAGCCGAATGAAGAGATCGTGCCCATTTCTCGCCCACAAGATACGTATGATATACCAGAATGGATCCCTCGTAGACAGCTTTGTGAATCGAAAGCCCTTCCGCATCCCGATATCGAAGCAAAAGTTCGCGCATCGCCGCCTCGGATTCATGCCGGATTCCCTTCGACTCGCAGAAGGCAATATAGAAGCAGATGAATTCCATAATGTCCTCATCGGACAGTTCTCTACCAAGTTTGGCCTCACAGACTACGCCGTCACGCTTGGCTTTTCGAATATAGTAACGTGAATTTTTATCGCAATGTGCCAGCAGTTACTCTTCCGTCTCGGCCAGATCACTCAAAAGAGTACGCTTTTTCTCCCAATTCCCACGCTCGGTCATCGGACGACTGCTCTCGAAATAACGAATAATTCTCCGCTTTTTACAAGGTTCCTCCGCATACCAGCACTCGTAGAAATTCACACCATGCTTTTTATTATGAAACAGTATCATAATTCCTCACCTATCACATCTTGGAGAGTAAATACGCTCTCCACATCTCATTCACGCGCTCCGGAAGGAAATCTTTAGAACGTTCATGTGCCTTACGGCCATATTCTTCCCGCAACGAATCGTCCGCCAAAAGAGAACGAAGTCCTTTCGCCAGGCGGTTCACCTGCTCTTCCTGTGACACAAAACCCTTCGCCTCCCGGAAGTTCACCAACACGCCGTATTCATTGTCCCCGAGCAATTCTTTGGGACCGCCCCCGCTACAATTCGCACTGATACAGGGGATTCCGAGTGCCATGGCTTCCATCAATGCATTCGGCATACCCTCCACCAGAGAAGGAAGCACAAAGAGTCCTGCATCGGCGATGGTATCCGCCACTCGGTCCACATGTCCGGCAAACTCAATTCGGTCCGCGTACGGGCTTCCAGACGCAAGTTTTTGCCATTTCTCAGACATGGGTCCCTCCCCATACAGCACCAAACGATAGTCCGGATATTGTTCTGCCACCTGCTCAAACGCCCGTAACAACACAATTTGATTCTTGTTTCCGTCTAATCTTCCGACCGTTACAATTGTTTTTTGTCGTTCCCCATCAAACGGTTTCCGGACGAATTCCTCACGCAAAGGATTCGGCAGAATTACCGCGCGCTTCTGGATTGACTTAGGGAAATAATCATATGCTTCCCTCGTCTGTAATATGATTCCCGTTGCTTTCGGAAATAGTCTTTTCATAGCAAACTTAAGCCTTTTGGAAGCGTACTCTCTCTGCGGAGCACTACGAACACTCACAACCACAGGAAGATGTAGCGCTCGACAAGCAGAAATCGCATTAATATTATTGAGCCCGATGAAGGATACAACCAAATCCGCCTTCTCGCTATGAATGCACTCTCGCAACTTCTTATAACGTAAATATATATTCTTAATCCGGCTAAAGGATACCTCCTCGGCAGTTAGGTCCGTTAAGACACGTGCGACTCCCTCCGGCATTGGATATTCCTTTTCCGACTTGTTCGGCGTCAAAATTGATATTTCCATCCCCTGTTTATGCAAGTAGTCTGCCAGATTCACCACCACTCGTTCGGCCCCCCCAAAAACAAGACCGCCGATATAAAATGCGATTTTCACAACGCTCCCCCTTCCGGGCCTATTTCAAATACTCCTTATACCAGTCAATGGCCAGGGCAATTCCTTTTGCAAAATCATAATCGGGATCATAGCCTAACAATTCTTTTGCCTTCGAGATGTCCGCATTGGAATGCTTGATATCGCCGGCACGGTCGGGGCCGAAGTTCGGCTCTACCGACTTGCCCAGCGCCTTACAGAGGTCGTAATAAATATCAATCAGGTATTCCCTTCCGCCGTAAGCCACATTGAATGCATTGCCGCCTGCCTCATGGGATGCAAGACACGCCCGCAGATTGGCCTCAATCACATTGTCAATATAAGTAAAATCTCTCGACTGTCTTCCGTCCCCGTTAATGGTAGGAACCTCATCATGTAAGAGCATCTTAATGAACTTCGGAATAACTGCAGCATAGGCTCCATCCGGGTCCTGACGTCTTCCGAATACATTGAAATAGCGTAAACCGTAGGTATCCAGACCATATAACTTATAATAGAGTTTACCGTACTCCTCACAGACACGCTTCGTCAGTGCATAGGGACTTAACAGATTCCCTTCCTGTCCTTCCTTCTTGGGAAGCACGGGATGATCTCCATACACGGAAGAGGAGGACGCATAGACGAACTTCTTCACGCCGTTCTGTCTTGCCGCCTCCATCATATTCAAGGTTCCTCCGATGTTGATGTCCTCGTAGAGAAGCGGCATCGCGATGGAACGGGGAACGCTTCCCCAGGCCGCCTGATTCAGCACATAATCCACACCCTTGCAGGCTTCCATACAGGTATCGAGGTCACGAATATCCCCTTTGATAAAGGTATAATTCGGACGGTCCAATAAGAAATCTACATTCTCCTGCTTACCGGTCGAAAGATTGTCCAGGCAGCGAACCTGATATCCCATTCCGGTAATGGCTTCGCAAAGGTTCGAGCCAATGAAACCGGCACCTCCTGTAACCAAAAATACGGAATCCTTGTCAAAAGATAAATTCTGATAACCCATAGTGTCTCCTTATAATCTCCAGTAAAGGTAACCCTTACCTTCGTATTCTTTTTTATCTAAGATACCTTTCATGTCCGTGAAGACGCGGGTCGGATGCGCAGGATTGAACATCGCTGCAATCTCGGCCTCCGTAAGCTTCTTATATTCCTCATGGGCAACCGCTAAGATTACGGCATCCATGTTCTTCACTTCTTCTTTGGAGGATAGGGTCACTCCGTAGAAACGTTTCGTCTCGTCGGCATCCGCCTGAGGATCAGTAACCACCGGCTCAATGCCGTATTCCCGAAGTTCCTTCACAATATCGTAAATCTTCGAGTTACGGATATCCGGACAGTTCTCCTTGAAGGTAAAGCCTAAAATAGCAACCTTGGCATTTTTAACCGAAATATTTGTAGCAATCAGATTCTTCACAAGACTTTCTGCCACATACTTGCCCATATCATCGTTAATCCGACGACCGGAGAGAATAATCTGGGAATGGTATCCAAGTTCCTCTGCCTTGTAGGTCAAATAATAAGGGTCAACACCGATACAGTGTCCGCCAACCAGACCGGGAGCAAACTTTAAAAAGTTCCACTTCGTTCCCGCTGCCTCTAAGACCGCCTTCGTATCAATTCCCATTTTATGGAAAATGATGGACAACTCATTCATAAATGCAATATTGATATCGCGCTGACTGTTCTCGATTACTTTCGCAGCCTCTGCCACCTTAATGGACTCTGCACGATGAACACCGGCTTCTACCACCAGCTCATATACCTTGGCAACCGTATCCAGAGTCTCTTCATCCATGCCGGATACAATCTTGGTAATGGTCTCGAGACGATGTACCTTGTCACCCGGATTGATTCGCTCAGGAGAATAGCCGATCTTGAAGTCAACACCGCACTTCAGTCCGGATTCCTTCTCCAGAATCGGAACACAGACGTCCTCGGTAACTCCGGGATATACCGTCGACTCAAATACTACGATGGATCCCTTCGTTAAGTTACGACCTAAGATTCGGCTTGCGCCCTCTACAGGAGTAAGGTCGGGAGTATGATCGTCATTTACGGGAGTCGGAACCGCAACAATATGGAATTTAGCTTCCTGCAATCGGGTCTCGTCTGAGGTAAAATCCACCTTGCAGGCCTTAATGCCTTCATCTCCGACCTCACAGGTAGGATCGATTCCCTTCTTATACAATTCAACCTTTGCCGCATTCAGGTCGTATCCGATTACCTGAACCTTCTTCGAGAAAGCAACCGCAATCGGCATCCCTACATAACCCAGTCCGACCAGCGACAGCTTCGCGTCTCCTGCTAATAATTCCTCGTACAAACTCATGATTCTTCCTCCATTCTATATACCGCTCTATTCAAAAAATAGTCTTGATACTCTATAAAGTCTTTGCATTCCGCATTGATGCTTTCAACCAGTTCCACTTCTTTCTCTCCGATTAGCGAACGATAATTGTTAAAATTATCATATCCTGCCTGCGTCCACGCAAAAGGATGCGTCAAAATCTGAATTCGATCTAATCCTTGCATCGTCTCGGCAGAAGGATATCCATATCTCCAAATATGGTTCGCATCCGAGAAATACTTCACATTCAGGACACTGTTTTCATCAACGTTTTCATCGAACGTGAAGAAATCGTCTTGATATGTATTCAGAAGACCGGGAATCTTGATATTCTCTCGAAGTACCTCTTTCGACGGACGATGAATGGAAAACGTCTGAATAGTAAAACCAAACATCTCACTAAGCAGTCGCACTTCTTTTTCAATCTGTTTTCGAATCTGTTCCATATCGGTCAGGCCGTTTAATGCAAAATGTAATCCTATTTCATGCCCACGCTCATGAATTTCACGCACAATTACCTGATTTCGTTTTGAAAGAATGTTATAGGAATTGTTCGTCCACTGAAAAAAGAATGTGGAATTAAAATCGTGCTGTTCCTCAATTTTAGCTAAATGCAGTGCTCGTTCCACACTGTATTCCACATCATGCCTGGACAGAATAAACCGATCACGCTCGATTGCCTGCCGAAAGGTTGCCTGCAACCCCGTTGCTTTAATTGCTTCTATTATCTCACCGTAATCGTTGTACGAAAACATTTTCTCCTCCTTACGCCAGAATATCATGACACTTAATTATGGCGTCACATTCATATCGGTTAATCAAAAGCGATCCATCTACTGTACGTACGATTAGCTTTCCGTCAAAAATCTCAACAATCTCCCCCGGTGCATATCGCGAGAAATCAATCATCTCATCGAAAGGTTGCGCTTCCCAAATGATTATTTTATGTTCCTGATTCACATAAGAAAATGCACCGGGAAACGGATACGCGACTCCACGAATCAGATTATAAATATTCCGGGTTCTATCCTTAAAATCAATCTTACCGTCTTCTGCTGTCCTCTTGTTATACCAGGAACTGAAATCTCTCGAGTCATGACGGATTTCAATTGCATCTTTCTGATATGCTTCCACAAGTTTCTTCAGTAATCGTTTCGAGCAGATCAGATTCTTGTACTGAGCGGTTCGAATATCATCATGCTCATTAATCGAGAACATTTCCGTAGCAAATACATTCGGGCTATCCGGCAGACGATCGTATCGGAACAGATTCAAGTTGAATCTGGTATCTCCCAATATCATGGACCAGTTCAACGGAGATCTTCCTCTTCCGAAGGGGAGATACCCGCAGTTGCCATGGAATCCAAATACACCATGATGAAATCGCTCCAGCACCGATTCCGGAATCAATCGTTGCCAGCCCATGGACATCCCGAGATCAAAGTCGTTTTCCGCAAAAAACTGTTTTGTCTTATCGTCATCCATCTCATAACGTTCGACTTGAAACAGCTGAATACCATACTTTTGGGCAATGTCTTCCAAACTCGTATATCCGGCAACATGATTTCGATTCGTCACGTCCGATGAAATCGTGACAATCAAATCGATGTGAATAAGTTCTTCCTCAATATATTGGATAATAGCCTTCGTTGAATCTTTAACTCCAAATATCACTACAGGATAGTTCATTCCCAGTTTCCTCCAAAACAAGACCTCCCCTATCTTCTCGCCGCAGCAATACCGGTCGCATAATCTCTCCATTGCTGCACAATTGCACTTTTTTCAACCAGTGAGAGAAGTTTACTCGCTTCCTTGCCCAATTTCTCGGCTGCATCCGGATTCTCCACAAGATAGGATAGCGCCTCCACATATTCTTTCTGATGATCAACCGGAACCAAGATTCCATTCTCACCACTTCGAATCAGCGTTTTCGGACCTCCGCAAGGACAATCCGTTGCAACAACAGGTAATCCAAGAACCATTGCTTCGATCAACGCATTCGGGAGCCCCTCATAGCAAGAAGAGAAAGCAAACACGGTACCCTTGGACAATTCCTCGTCTAGGTTCTCACAATTTCCCATCAAAAAAACATAATCTTTTGAATGAGTTTGGTCAATCAACTCCTCCAATTGCTCCTTTGTTCCATCTCCCGAATCCGGACCATAGATTTTCAAACAATAATCCGGATGCGTTTTATGAAACTCCAAAAAAGCCTCAATCAAAAACTTTTGATGTTTGAAATCTACCAAACGACCGGAATGAACGATACTCTTTTCTTTGAGAGCAGCCTGTCTCCCATTCACAAATCGATCATTCACCGGATTGAGAATAATCGTAGACTTGTCACGAACCCTCTTGCCAAAAAAATCACGTTGGTCTGTTGTTTGAAACACAAAACCGGCAGCATGACGGTACAGCAGAGGAATCAGTATCTTATCTGCAAACGAATCATAATGTCCTATGGGATCGGTGCGAACCGCAGCAATCACAGGGGTCCCTGTTCTTTTGGTTGCGGCCAGAGCTCGATAGATTGCCAGCTGCGCGAAGGCGATAACAACATCCGGTTTTTCCTCTTTAACAGCCCTTCTTAAATGTCGAATGCGGTTACGGATTCTCAACAAGCGTCCAGCCCGCAACTCTTCTTTCGTAAGGCCCACAACAATTCGCTTCACTTTAGGCGATAACTCGTATTCAACCTCGCCGACCCATTCCGTCGCAATAACAATCTCTTCTCCGAATTCGGCCAGTGCATTGCTTAATGTGGATACAACCCGCTCAGCCCCACCGATTTCCAGACAATTCAGATGAAACATAATTTTCATATCAAATCATGTCTCCTTTCCCTCGACGATACAATGACCATCCTACTCCTTCGGCTGATACGTCGGAACAATTTTCTTCACCAGGTCGCGAATCTCCTCTGCAGAATCTTCCTGTTTCGTTGCTTCCTTCAGAGCCTCCAAATCCTTGAAGAATTCCCGCTCGTCAAATACAATCGGTTTCCCGATGTGAATCAGCTTGTTTTCCGTATCCTGCATTCCTTCTTCGTTCATCAAAAGCTCTTCATAAAGCTTCTCTCCGGGACGAAGACCGGTAAAGGAAATCTTAATATCCTCGTCCACCTTATAACCGGACAAACGAATCAGGTTCTTGGCCAAATCTAAAATCTTCACAGGTGCTCCCATGTCCAAAACAAAGATTTCTCCACCCTTCGCATAGGCACCGGCCTGGAGTACCAAAGATACCGCCTCCGGAATGGTCATGAAGTATCGGATGATATCCGGGTGGGTCACCGTTACGGGACCTCCCAGTTCAATCTGCTTCTTAAAAAGAGGAATCACGCTACCGTTGCTTCCCAATACATTGCCAAAACGAACACATACAAACTCCGTGTCATAATGGCGATTAAAGGTCTGAATAATCATCTCACAGATTCGTTTGCTGGCACCCATAATATTGGTGGGGTTCACCGCCTTATCCGTGGAGATCATCACAAACTTCTTCACTCCGGAATATGCCGCAGCCTGCGCCGTCTTCCAGGTTCCGAGAACATTATTCTTAATTGCCTCATTCGGACTGGTCTCCATCAGCGGAACATGCTTATGCGCCGCCGCATGATATACGATATCCGGCTTGTAGGTTGCAAAGATGGTATTCATTCGAAGCGTATTTCGAACCGACGCAATCAACACCACCAGATCCAGGTCCGGATGGGTCTGCTTCAGTTCCTGTTGAATCTCATACGCATTATTCTCATAAATATCCACAATAATCAGCTGTTTCGGCCGATGCATGGCAATCTGTCGACAAAGCTCGCTTCCGATGGAACCACCGCCTCCGGTTACCAATACCACCTGTTCCCGAACATACCCCAGAATCGAATCCAAATCTACCTTAATGGGTTCTCGTCCCAATAAGTCTTCCACATTCACATCACGAAGCTTGCTGACATTCACCTCACCGTTCACCAGCTGGTACATTCCGGGAAGGGTTCGTAACTTACAGTTGGTCTCCTGACACAAGGTTACCAGCTCACGAATCGTACTGCGGGACGCAGAAGGAATCGCGATAATAATCTCATCAATGTCATATTCTTTTGCCAAGCGAGGAATCTCTTCCCTTCCGCCAACCACACGAATACCCTGAACAAAATGTCCTTTTTTCTGCGGATCGTCATCCACAACACAGCAGATGGTCATCGTGCTGAAGTAACTGTTCAGGATCTCCTTAATAATAACATTACCGGCATCTCCCGCACCGACAATCATCACCTTTGTGGAATTCTTCTGATTATGCATCTTATGCTTCGTATCCCGCAGGAAGCGATACGAGAATCGGCAGAAAATCACTAGAACCCCAAGGAACATCGGATAGAGGAAATAATAACTTCTCGGAATCAGATGATTCGATGCAATCATGAGTACTGCCTGAATCGCGCTGCTCACAACACTCGCAATGACAATGTTCTGCATCTCGGTCACGCCCGCATAGGCCCACAGACTGTGGTACAGGCGGAAAATGTAAAACAGCACAATCGTAATCGGAATCATAATCGGCAGACACCACAGATACGTTTTCAAAAATACCGGGTCAATCTGACTAGGGTTCAATTCAAAACGCACCAATAGTGGCAAATAACTTGCTACAGCGATTGCAAAAACATCATATGCTATTAAGAAAAATCTTCTTACAAATAGCTTTGTACGTACATTGCTCAAACTATTTTACCTATCCTTCTTTTCTTGCAATAGAATAATCGGCTGAATCAACAGCACAAGAACGGTTAATGTCATAATTCCCGAAAAAACAAGTTCGAACATTCCTGCTATCGCCAAAGCAACTACAGAAACCAACGGGAAGGAAGTTCCGACGGCATCACATTCCGACCTTAAATACAATCGTACGGAACGCAAGAACATCCATATGCCCCATACCACAAACAGCAATCCGACCGGCCAACCATAATCATAAATCTGCTGTAAAATAATATTATGGGCATGGAAGTAATAATTGTCTTCTGTTTCCAACACCATGGTGTCGTGACCAAACCAGTTCATGCTTGCCAAATAGGCTTTCCATATGTCAATGCGGCCATTGCTACTATCAAAGGATGGCGACTGCTCTTCCTGCATTTCTTCGGAGCTTTGTTCTGTATTCGTTTGGTTAGAAAAGGTCTGATCCACTCGACTGAATACTTCACTTAACTCTCGTTCCAACGTTACATATTCCGTATAATCTAACGGTGCATCCTCCTGAATCAGATGAACGATTAGAGGCTCATCCCAATATTCCGTCAAATAGTAATACGGCTTATTGGTTAACGCCGGAACCATGCGAAGTAAGGAGTATAGACCAGGAAGTGACAACAATACCGAACATACCACAATCATTCCAAACCGTAACACATAGAGTTTGCGCACTTTACGATGAAGCAATGCCACGATCAAGACAATCACCAACACCGCAATCATCGCTACCATTGTGGTACGTCCAAGGGTTAACACGGCAAAGGCCCCGCTCAATGCCAGAAGCAGATAGTAAAACCACATATGCCGGAAATGCGAATCTTTTCGATATTCATCCCAGGTTCGCGACAGGATTGCAGCAAAGCAGGCAAGTAAAAACAACCCTGCCGCAGCCTCACTAACCATAAATCCCGGATGTCTTCGATATCCACGGTTAAACGGGCGATGTAACAACGTCATCACAAGGAACCATAAGAAAGTAAGAATCATACCGTTGGCTACATCCCGTAAGTAATCTTCCTTGTATTCTGAATTGCTCACCATCAAAAAGAGTAGCAGTGCCTCGATGGAAAAAAGAATCTGCCAATCCGACTTTCCTCGCAAAACAATCATCATGACTGCCAATACCGCAAAAACAATCGCATACGGAATCGAAATACGAATGCGTCTGGTTCGCACTACCAAAGACCAAATTCCCTGAATCAACACGATTGCCCAACACAGGCTCCATACTACAGCAGTAAGATATAAGGTTAACATCCTATTTTCTACCGGTTTCATGTACGCCAATCCAATAAATAGGCACAAATGAATCGGCACATAGACACGATTAATTTTTCGCATCCACTCCTCGCGGGTTAAAAACGTCAACAGGAAAATACCAAATCCGAGGCAGAAACGCGCCATACAAATCTCGTGATAATAAGTAATTCCAAGAGAGGAGTACGTACAATATTGGCAGATTGCATACGTAAGGGCCACCGTACGGATGATACGTTTCACAGAATATACTCTTGCTTCTCTCTGCATATGGAAAAAAGCAAAGGGATTCGGCATGTTCGAGAAAAGGATTCCCATAAGGAGGTAGACCGCAACACTCGTAAGTCCGATTCCATAAACCGCATAGTCCTCCGGAGCTCCACCAAACGCACGTAAAACAAAGGTATACCAGAATAAAATCCCCATTCCGATTGCAGCCACACCAACGCACATCACTCGGAGCAGCTTGGCGCCGTTGATTCTCTTTTCCCCCAATCGCTTCGGCATAAACCGAAGGAGGAAACACACGATTGCACCACACGCAACAGAAAGAAGAGCAAACAAAAACCGCATAAAGAGTGGAATCCGATTGCGATAAGTAATATCGGAAGCAATCTGAAGGCCCACCATTTCTTGCTCTCGGACAGTAAGGGTCAGATAACCGTTAGTAGTGCCCGTAGCTTCCTCAACCTTTAATGCAGGGCCCTCTGCCCCTCCCGGTGTCATCAAAAACACCAGCCGATAGGTCTCTCCACGAACCAAGTCATTGTGAAAAGGATAGGAAATGGTATCCTGTTCCGACGCATAGGCTAAAGATCGCTTAACCGAATTCAGCATATGCCCATGATCATCCATTAAAACAACCGCGATCGACCTCCAAATACTATCTGCCTCTTCCGAATCCATCTTGGAGCGATCCAGTCGCACAATCACGCGTTCAAGAATATCTCCATCTGCCCGAAACGACTGAATAATGCTCGGGGCATTTTCAATAGGAGCAGTAACACCGCTAACATTGGATGCATCAACCGCGTTCGTATGTACAGGTCGAATGCTTCCACCAAGCATCAGAAGTCCGAAGATTGCTGCCGCCATAAATACAACCACGCGAAGCAATCCCAATACCGAAATCGTTGTCTGATCCGAATTCTCCCACCGGGGAATTTTCAATGCAAAAGAGAACAGAATCTTATTTCTGTTCTTTTTTGCCAAGAATCTTCCTGCAAGGAACAGTAGGGAAAAACAGATTCCCCACCCAATCCAGAAAAGAACAATATTTACAATTCGCGACAGGGGGATAGCGTAGACCACCTTGCATACAAGTTTCGTATCGCCGCGTAGTTCCCCGTCAAAGGTGTACAAACCGTTCTGTGCACAATCTGTGACACTACTGTCATAAACCAACAGGCTCGGTGCCGGACTTGCCAGATTGCGCGTATGAAAAGCCAGATAATAGGACGCCCCGGGAATCACATCCACATCAAAACGGAATACGAGGGTTCCGTCTTCTTGCGCATGGATTAACTGGGCATCGCTTTCCGCCAAGAGAATATCCTCTGCGTCCGTAATGCTCGCCGTCAGTACTTCTCCGGGCACATATTCAATTCCGTCGTCACAGAGTCTGACACTGACGGAATCCAGATGTTTCTTCTGCGGAATAATGACCTGGCATACTTCATTCTCCATCTCGATGAATTCCGTGGTCTGCATTCCGTCTCCCGTGGGGGAAGAAATCTCACGGTAAGAAATGTGGTCCAGGTGACGATACAAAACCACCGTGCCAAGAATTCCACACAAAACCAGAAGAATCGCAACAATATGAAATAATTTAATCGTGATTCTTTTTTTCAAAAACTAATCCTCTTTCCGAATTTCTTCACGCACCAGATACTGCGGAGAACGGTTCATACTGATATAAATTCGACCGATGTACTCGCCGATCAGTCCTAACATAATCATAATCATACCGCCCACAAATAAGAGCACCGCCATTAAGGAGCTGTAACCCAGCTCAGTGATATATCCCAGTAATTTGCGAATAATCGTAACAATTCCAAATACGAACCCGCTAATGGCACTAAATACACCAATGAAGGTCGCAATTCGAAGCGGTTTAATGGAAAATGCGGTAAATCCGTTAAACCAAAGGCCCAAAAGCTTCTTCAGGGAATAGCCGCTCTTTCCTACAGTCCTTGCCCGATGCGTTACCTCCACATTACTGATATTCTTGGTGGCACGAAGCACCAAACCGATGACATACGGAAACGAATTCTCATATTCCAGCATGCTGTCTACCACAAAACGTTTCGCTGCGAAATAGCTTGTAACCTTCAGACGCTTCGGTTTTCCTAACATAACACGTGTCATCCAATCATTTACCTTAGTACCCAGGTTGCGGAATCCACTGGTCACATTATTCGAATAGCTTGCATAGACCACGTCACGTCCGGCCTCCAACTCCTCCAAGAGTTTGCCCACTTCATTGGCGGGAGTCTGACCATCATCGTCAAGACAAACAATAATCTCACCGCTTGCCTTGCGCATTCCTGCCATCAGCGCTGCATGCTGTCCGAAATTCTTGGCCAAATCCAGACCGGTAACTCTGGCATCCTCTTTTGCAAGGGAGCGGATGGTATCTAATGTCCCATCGGGTGAGCAGTCATTCACCAGAATCATCTCGTATTCATAACGGGCCAATGCATCCATCGTAGTACGAATCTCGTTCACCACATCGCCCAAGGTCTGTTCCGAACGGTAACAGGGAATCACAAAGCTTACCTTACTCACCGATTTCTCCTTATCTCTCATCTAAGCTTACTAAAGTAATAATAATCAATGGAATAAATCACATAAGCGGCCTCCGGAGTGTCTTTGCCGGAATAGCCGGAAATCGGAAGCGTAGCCACCGGATTTAATTCCACCTCATACCCCCGAAAAACAAAATACTGTTTTAACCAAGTTAAATCACGATTTGCATAGGTTACAAAAAATACATCATCCCGATGCACCATCGCTTCGGTCATGTCCGAAATGCCATATGCCGCAAACTTCTCTTCCTCCTGGGGGCTCTTGCACATCCATCCGCCGGCCAGGATGCTGTTCGCAATCTTCGGACTTCTTTCAATAAATACCGGTTCCATATAGACTGTCGTGGCATAGGTATCCAGCACATAGAAGTGGATTCGATTCTCTTCACAGTAGGACAACAATCCGTTCCAGTCCTCATAGAGCTTCGAATACTTCTCCTGGTCTGCATTGACCTGCTCCACCATCTTCAACCCGCCGCCCAAGCACAACATCGTCATAACGGTCAGGACAGTGGTGGGCCAGAAACGTTGATACGGAATCTTATTCGTGGATCGGAACGCACGAATCTCTGCCAATACCATGGCAACCAAAATAGCAAACTCCATAATGTAGAGCGGTCTCGTCACACGGTCCGGCATTCGTCCGCGAAGGATCAGATAGAGCCACAGAGCGCTTCTCAGTCCGAACAGAACCGGGAGACGCCAGAAATAGTCATATTTTCTTCGCATCAACGCACTGATTACTACCAGGAAGTACCCCATCCAGATGAAATAAATATACGGAGCATCCTGCTTATGGAACAGCCGATAAACATAATCGCGCAATGCAGTTCCCAATGTAACGGACAGATAATAGTTCCCATCTTCATCCAGCATTGCTTCCATCCGGTCAAACACATCCGCATCGATCGCAGGGTCCAACGTGTAGGTGTATTGTTCAAACAATTCTACCTGCTCTGAGCTAATCTCCAGAGCATCGTACATCTCCGATTCCTCCCCGTAGGAAGGAATTCTCATGTAGTCGTACATGGTGGTTCGGTCATTAAACAGCTCACGGAATCTTCCGAAACCATCTTGGGAATACGCAACGGAATCCACCACCATAAGCACAATCAGACCAATGACCACCGACACGATGATGGACATATATTTTACACGGTTGTCCGCGCTAAAAAAGCAAGCAAGCATGCTTCTCTTTTTCCCGTCAATCACCTTCTCCTTGGCTCGTTCCGCCTTCGCAGCATCGCTCCAACGGAAAAGACCGATTAGACAAACAAACGGAAACAGAAACAGGGCCATCTCCGAGCGAAGAGCAAACGCAACCAAAATCAAAACAATACTCACGATATTGCTTCGAAGATATTTGGAGGGTTTTAACGATACATCCGTCGAATAGAACCAATAGGCCGCCGTTGCCATCAGAAAACCGCTGGTCTCCGTATACTGCAAGAATACAAGGCTGTAAAGTGCGAGGGTTAAGATTAACAGCCCCCCTACCGCCAAAAACAGGAGTTTTTTCCAATATTTGCCGGTTACTGCCGCAAATCGAACCGCAAACAGGAACACACACAATGCATTACAGCCAAACAGGAAGCCTCCGTACCAGGGAATTGTCGGAATCCACAGATAGAGCCACTTAAACAATACCCCCAACGGATACAAAAGCTGCATGCAACGGGCATCCGGCGTTCCACTGTAGGTACCGGACAAAACCGCCAGAATCGTGGTGTCGTCGTTTCCGGAATAGAAGACCGTGAAGAGTTTCAGAATCAGTCCAAACTCAACCAAAACCACAACGAGGCAGATGACCGTATTCAGAATTTGACTTCTTTTTTGCGCCTTACCCTCTGCCATACGAATCCGGCGTGCTCCTTTCCCTCTATCGATAGAAACGATAAATGCAATCTATTACGCGTTGAACATCCTCATCCGTAAGCGAATAGAACATCGGAAGGCGAACCAGTCGCTCGCTCTCCCTGGTCGTATAACGATCTTCTCCATGGAAACGACCATACTTCCTTCCCGCAGGTGCCGAATGAAGCGGCACATAGTGAAACGGAGTCATAATCTCATTCTTTTTCATGAAGGCAATGAAGTCCGTACGTTCCGCCAAGTCCCGGGTCTTTAAGTAAAACATATGACCGTTCTGTTCACAGCCCTCCGGGATGACCGGAAGTTCGATACGTCCTTCTTTTGAAAGAGGCAGAAGTGCCTCATAATAGCGATTCCAGATTGCCAGACGACGATCGGTAATCGTATCCAACAGTTCCAACTGCGCCCAAAGATACGCAGCATTCATCTCACTGGGAAGATAAGAGGAGCCAAAATCCATCCAGGTGTATTTATCAATCTGCCCCCGGAAGAACTTTGCACGGTTCGTCCCCTTCTCACGGATAATCTCTGCCTGCTCAATCTCTTCGGGATTGCGGATGAAAAGAGCACCACCCTCCCCCATGCTGACGTTTTTCGTCTCGTGGAAGCTTAAGCAGCCATAGTCGCCGATTGTACCGAGTGCCTTTCCACGATACGTGGAACGAATGGCCTGCGCCGCATCCTCGATTACAATCAGGTTATGCTTGTGCGCAATCTCCATGATTGTTTCCATCTCACAGCCAACACCGGCATAATGGACCACTTCAATTGCTTTGGTGCGGGGAGTGATTGCATCCTCAATCAGTTTTTCGTCAATATTCATCGTATCCGGGCGAATATCCACAAACACAGGGGTTGCACCACGCATTACAAAGGCATCCGCACTGGACACAAAGGTAAAGGACGGAAGAATCACCTCATCGCCGGCTCCGATTCCCGCTAAGATTGCCGCCATCTCATTGGCATGGGTGCAGGAAGTGGTAAGCAGAGCCTTCGCCGTTCCCGTAATACGTTCCAGCTCCGCGCTGCATTTCGCCGTAAAGGGTCCGTCGCCGCAAATCTTATGATTTTCAATTGCTTCACGAACATAATCCAGTTCGCGACCCGTGTAGGGGGGCTCATTAAATACAAGCATCCGACCGTCCTCAGTCTTTCTAAACATTTATTTGCCGCAGTTCTCCACAATCTTGGTTACTGCATGAATTACATCCTCCACATCACGATCCGTCATCGAATAGTAAAGGGGTAAGCTCATCATATTCTCGTACAGTGCCTCTGCCTTCGGGCACAAGCCCTTCGGATATCCGAGCTTTTCGTAGTACGGATGGCGATAAACCGGAATATAGTGTACATTGCAACAGATATTCTCTGCCGCCATCGCCAGGAAGAACTCCTTACGATTCATGGTTATTTTTTCCGGATTCAAACGAAGAATGTAGAGATGACGCACCGTATCCGATGCCGGGATCTCCTCCTGAACAATCACGCCGGGAAGCTTTGCAAAGGCCTCATTGTAGCGATTTACAATCTCACGACGGCGTTTTGCAAAACGTTCGATCTTATCTAACTGGCTGGACACCAATGCCGCCTGAATATCCGTCATTCGATAGTTCATACCGAGTGCCACCTGCTCATAATACCAGGGGCCTTCCGATTCCCGCTCCATAAGAGTGGTATCTCTGGTGATTCCGTGGGAACGATACAGCACCAGCTTCTTGTATAATTCCGGATCATTGGTTAAGACCGCGCCGCCTTCTCCGCCGGTAACCGTCTTCACCGGATGAAACGAGAAGGTTGTCATATCCGCAATGGATCCGACTCCGCGACCGTTGTACCGAGTACCGATGGAATGTGCGCCGTCCTCGATCAAAAGAATCCCGCGCTCGTGACACAGAGGAAGCAATGCATCCAGTTCCACGGCCTGGCCGGTAAAGTCCACTCCCACAACCGCTTTGGTCTTATCGGTAATCTTCTCTGCTACGGACGAAGGGTCGATATTATAGGTCTTGTCGTCAATATCCGCAAACACCGGGGTGGCCCCGCAGTACAATGCACAGTTCGAGCTTGCCGCAAAGGTAATCGGTGTGGTAATCAGCTCATCCCCCACTGTAAGTCCCGCTGCCTGGCAGGCAATGTGCAGGGCTGCCGTTCCATTGCTGCAGGCAACCGCATATTTTGCGCCGGTCAGTTCACACAATCGCTTTTCCAAGCGATCAATCTCCGGACCGCAGGTTAGGTAATCGCTCTTCAATACCTTCACGACTGCCGCCACATCCGCCTCATCAATGTACTGATGACCGTAATATAACTTTGTATCTCGGACCGGTGTTCCACCGTTAATTGCTAACTGTTCCATATCTGCCATCCTTACAGTTCGTAATGAACTGTCCTCAATAATTCACGAATCTCTTCTACACTCAGCCATTCCGTATTGTTCCCGGAGGAATAGGAGAAGCCTTCCGGTACTTTTTTGCCGGTAGGAATCGCACGTCTGGACTCGTTCCATTGCATCTGGGGATATACAATAATGTGCTTATCGTATTCATAGGTCGTCATGGAGTCTTCCACCGTAACCATAATCTCATGGAGCTTCTCACCCTCGCGGATACCTACCTCAGGCATCTCACAATCCTCACACATTGCCTTTGCAAGATCAGTAATCTTGAAGGACGGAATCTTGCTAATGAAAGTCTCACCACCCTTCGCTTCCTCCAATGCCTTGATTACCAGCTCTACGCCCTGTTCCAAGCTAATCCAGAAACGAGTCATACGGTAATCGGTAATCGGTAGTGTCTTGCTTCCGTTTGTCATAATCTTCGCAAAGAAAGGAATGACCGAGCCACGGCTTCCAGCAACATTACCGTAACGAACGATGGAAAAATTCGTATCCTTGTCACCAACATAAGCATTGGCTGCAATAAAGAGTTTATCGGATACTAACTTCGTGCCACCGTAGAGATTTACGGGATTTACCGCCTTATCGGTGGAAAGTGCTACTACCTTCTTAACGCCGCAATCCAATGCGCAGTCAATTACATTCTGTGCGCCGTGAATATTCGTCTTGATTGCCTCTGCAGGGTTGTACTCGCAAGCAGGCACCTGTTTCATGGCTGCGGCATGAATCACATAATCTACATTCTCGAAAGCGCGCATCATACGCTCCTTGTCGCGAACATCACCGATGAAGAAGCGAAGCTTGGACTTGTACTCCTTGAATTCGTTGCCCATGATAAACTGCTTGAACTCGTCACGGGAGTAAATAATAATCTTCTTCGGGTTGTAGTGCGTTAACACATATTTTGTAAAGCACTTACCGAAGGAACCGGTACCTCCGGTTACCAGAATTGTCTTGTCATCCAATAAAGCCATTTGTAATCTCCTTTTCCCACTAGGTTTTCTTGTATTTTGTATTTCGTTTGTATATTCTGTTCTGCCAGTCACCGTTTGCCATAACGTAACCGTCGATAAACCCGAAGTAATCGGTCATAGATTAAGAACCGCACCGGATGCTTCATATGCATCGCAATCATCTTTTTCTGTTCCGCATCGTACTCTTCAGCAAAGTATTCACTCTCCTGAAAGTTCGGGAACTCCTGCAGCATAGTCTTTCGCAATTCCCGCAGCAGGCCGATTCGAATCCACTTACAACTCTGCAGGTAAGAAAACAGTGTATTCACATAATAGATTCGCGTAAACACCTGCATCAATTGTGCATGGTAGGTTTCATAATACCCGTTGTCCCGAAACGCCTCTAACAGACGTAGTCCCGCCTCCATTCGATTGCGCAGACGCGGTATCGAAACGGTATGCACCGTTGAGGTCGGTCGCTGATAGTAGTAATAGAGCGGTTCGTCAATTCTCTCGTAGTGTCGGAATCTCAGATACCATAGTGGCGCGGCCACATTGTCTTCATAGAACATCTTTTCAGGAAAACGAAGATGAAATTCCTCAATGACCGATCGACGATAAATCTTCGTCATCATGCTGCCACCCTGCAGAATCATATTGCCTCTGCGTTCGTCATCCATCTCCCCGGTCTGCGTTCGCATAACCGGTGCCTGCCATTCCGGAACGACCATAGATTGCACTGTAGTCATCACATACTGACATCCGACCAGATCCGCTCCGGTCTCCTCCGCCATAGCTAACATCCTTCGATAAGCTGTGGGATGGTACCAGTCATCGGAATCAATGAAGCCGACCCATTCGCCTCTTGCCGCCTCCAGTCCGACATTCCGCGCTCCGCCCTGTCGCAGGTTCTCCGGCGTGCTAAGGACAACCAACCGGTTCGGGTATTTTTTTTGCAATTCTCGCAACACCTCCAGCGAAGCATCCGTGGAGCAATCGTCCACCGCAATCACCTCGTACTCCTCGTCCAGGTCCTGTTGCAAAAGAGAATTCATGCAATAGGCCAATACCCCGTCCGCGAACATGTTGTAAACAGCAACGATTATGCTAAGCTTGATTGCCATCCTTTTTTTGAAATTCTCCTGCTGTTTTTGCGTAATCTCGGAGGCAAAAAAGCATAGTATTCCCCTCCCTATCGCATACGCATACATGCTGATTATACATCACTGCACACGCAAGTGTCAATGTTACCGCTTCCCGATTCCGACTTCAAAAAGCATTTTTTTCTTGCCTTTTCTACTATTACGGAGTAGTATTTCCAATTAGGCGGTTCTTTCATTCCGAAATGCCAAAGGAATCCGCTGATAATCCAAGTTATTTTTTATGAAGGACAACCCTATGAGCACTGATATCCAGAAGCCGACGGACGGTTCCCGTATCGTAACCGTCATCAAACGCGTTCTCTTTGTTATAGCCAACATCCTGTTAATCGGAACTGCCGTTGCAACGCTTTTAGTCAGCAACGCCTCCAACATTTTGCGAAATTCACTCAAGGATGATACCATGGACAAGATTGCCGCACGATTATCCGTAAGCAGTCATGACACCACCATGGATGAGTGGATTGTTCTCTATTTTGAAGAGCGTTACGACGTGGAATATCTGGAAGAATTCGTTGTCAACAAGGATTCAGTGGCTGCAGTCATCGATAACACAGACTTCGCGTCCCTAGTCAGCAAGAAGTTAAAGGATTACGCTCGCGATATCCTTCACAACACCCATGAGGGTGCCTTTACCAGCGATGAGTTCATGGACTTCGTTGCCGACAACATCCAGGCCATCGGCGATGCGACAGAAGGCCGTTACTATACCGAACGCGATATTGCGGTCCTTCGTGATTACTTTGAAAGCATCGAGATGTTCGACGACCTGACTGCCGAAGAGCTTTGCCGTAAGATCGGAATATCCCAGGCAAGATTGTCCCGTTTTGCTTCCATGAAGACGTCCGTCCTTCATTTTGTCTTTTTCGCAGGTTCACTCTTACTCTTAATCATTCTTCATCGCAAAAAAATATACCGCGCACTCTTATGCAGCGGTATACTTTGTGCCGTGTGCGGAATCGCCATTATCGTATTCCGCTTCTTATTCACTTCTCTCAGCACCAAGCTTGCGCACCGCATCGGAATGGGTGCCAGCTTGATTGCCAGCATTGAAGAACCGGTTACCGACATCATCGGAACCACCGGTATCTTATGGATTGCCGTCGGCATTATCTTATCCGCCGGTGCTTATCTCTCCCGTTCAATCTTACCATCTCGTACCCGATAGACGAGATCGCATTTCTCAATCGTCTGAAGACGATGTGCGATGATGATTAATGTCTTCTTACCCAGAAAGCTGTTAATCGACTCCATAATTGCACTCTCTGTCTCATTATCCAGCGCGGACGTAGCCTCATCCAGAATTAGAATCTCCGGGTCCTCATAGATTGCTCTCGCAATACCGATTCGCTGTCTTTGACCACCGGAAATACGAATTCCGCGTTCTCCGATCTTCGTCTGATCTCCCTCCGGCAACGAATCCACAAACTCTGTTAATCTTGCTTCTTCCAACGCACGTCTTACCTTGGCCTTGTCAATCTTATCCTCCGCAACGCCAAAAGCAACATTCTTTTCAATGGTATCATCCACCATAAAAATATTCTGTGGGATATACCCGACATTCTTGAGGAATCCGTGATAATTCGTCCGAACATCCACATCATCCGCCAGTACGGTTCCCTCCGACGGTTGCAAAAGACCAAGCAGCACATCCACAAGCGTTGTTTTCCCGGCGCCGCTGCTTCCGACAATGCCAACGCTCTTCCCCGCCGGGAAATCTACCGAAGCGCAATCAAAAATCTTCTTTTCCGTACCGGGATACGCATAGGTAATATTCCGAAGCGATACTTTCTCATGAACCGGCATAATCTCTGCCGTCTCCCAGGTGTCAAATTCCGAATTGGCCGTCTCCGAATGAATATCCTCCTGCAGGCTGTCGCTCACGCCTAAGAAGAACGGTTCGAAGTAGGCAAGACTGGTCAAATGATTATTGATTCGATTCGCGCAAGGCATCAGTCGAGCAATAGCCAGCGCAAGCAATGCCATTACGGACGTCATGGAAGTCACATCGCTTCCGGTAACCACCATAAAAATCAGATAGCCAAGCACCGCCGCAATACAAATGGTCTCAATCAAAAGGCGCGGTGTGGCGCCAAGGATATTATAACGCTGAATCGCTGCCACATAGGCACGCCCGTTCTCATCAAACCGGTCCATAAAATAGCTCTCACGTCCCGCAATCTTCACATCCTTAATTCCGACAATGGACTGATTAATCCACTTAAGCTGTGCACTGTAATAATCCTGATTCTCCTGTCCGGACCGTCGCACCGTAGGTTTAATCAGTCTCTTGATTACGAGCAGGGTAATCAACAAAACCGTCGCCACAATCAGCGTCATAAGCGCATTCGTCGCAAGCATCAAGACCGCCAGCACCACAAACATAACGATTTCCGAAATCAACTGCATCAATGCCAGAATGTAGTAGAACATGTTGCTGACATCCGTGGTAACCACACGAAGAATCACCGCCGAGTCCGCATTCAGATAGGACTCATAGTCCTTATGTAGATACAGATTCATCATCCGCTTCGACATACGATACTGATTCGAATAAACAAAAGAGAACAACGCCTTCTGCTCATACAACAAAAACAGGTTTTTGATGACAAAAGCCACAATCATTCCGACCATTACGATGACCACAAAGGATGTGATGTCTTTGCAGCCAAGAAGACGATACAGCCACCCCGTAATGCCCTTTTCCACCGCTCCGGGTTCAATAATCGTTTGAATAACCGGGAAGATAAGCGTAATGCTGGCCGCCTCCAGAATCGCACTAACAAGCATCAAAAAAATCAGGTAGACTAGATTCAGTTTTTGTTTACGGTCCAAAAGGACACGTATTTTTTTTATTATTTTCATATCGTTCTATCCAACTCATCAAAAATTAGTAAATGAATGCAATTCATGTGGTTCATAGGCATCCCAGAATTCCACACCAAGATTAATCTTTTCTTCCACAAATGATAAGGATTCCATCGCCGTAGAGACAATCGAGTACGCTTTTGCGAAATGAATTCCCGAAACATATCGAAGAATTTCAATCGGAAAACGGGCCGGGAGAACAATTGCCTCCGGAAATTCCGTTACATAATCCACCCGATCATGCGGATGGGGTTTAATTACCACATGACATCCCTTGCAATGCATCGCCAACAAATCGTGCACGATACGAGTCTGCGTCGGAACATCAAAATGGTACGGCTCCGTCAGTAACAATACTGCATTTTTGCACAAGCCATGAAGTCGCTTCATAACCTCGTCACAATTTGGCAAAAACGCCCGCACAAGCATTCCTTTTTCATCCGTATCAAGTCCTGCTTCCAAATCCTCAATTGCCATCTGACGCAGGTTTCGATATTTTCTGGTTCGCAATTCTGCGTTGTCTACCACGAATTCCAGACAATATTTACTGAAACCATTCTGGACAAAAAAAAGATTCACTCTTGCCAACATACAATTCAACCACAGATGAGAAGGATTCGTTCTGCCGACTCCATCAATATGAATAGAGCCTTTCCCATCCTCCATTGCATGATAGTAAATATGCTTATAGTTCAGATAAAAACCAATCGGATCCAAATCGCAGAACACATAAATATCGCGGTATTGTGTAAAATCGATGGTCATATACGGTTCTTCTAATTTCGGATACTTCTTGGTAAAAATCAGTCGATGAATCAGATTTTTCACCGGACCGCAATTTTCTTTGTATTTTGCCAATTCCGGGATTTCCGTGAAGCGTTTCTCCGGTAAAATATAAACCGTTCGAAAAAGTTTAAGCGCTTCCAATCGCTCCTGCAAGGTTTCAAAGTCCGTAGACATAGAGCTCAATGCAATCGATGCAGTACCACGATCCTCACGGTTGCACTCCATCAGAAGAGAAACATACACATGATAATAGGTATGACACACATAGAGGCGACTTCCCTCCGGTGCTTTTGTGTTATAACGTTTTTTCATGTGACCTCACAATCTATTGAATATCAACAGCCACGTTTGGCTGCCGAATCAACTCAATCGGTTGACAGTTATTTATATAATCTACTTTTAATTTTATTATACAACTTAGAGAAATGCTTACTTCTTGCCAATGCCCCGCGAAGTCCGGATAACGTCAGCACAAGAATCATACGGTACCGTACCCGTTCGCCTTTGCTCATATACATTCCGGTAATCTCCGCATGTTCCTGTTTCGATCGTTTCTGATTGGCCTTAGTCTCCGAGTAGCCGCCACCCTCATAGAAAGCCACGGTAATCGGCAGGCGTTCGAATTTCTTTTTGCCTGCATAATAGCACCACAGGAAATGTTCATAATCGCCGCGAACACGATATTTCTGCAGATAGCGGTGCTCTGCAAAGCATTCTTTTTTGTAAAAGATGGTCTGATGACAGGGCACATTTCGGTAACAGGAGAACCCATTCACAGGGTACGACGGTGTCACCACGCAATCCGTCTGTACCGAATAGAGACTTCCGTAATATATATCCGCAGCGTTGGGGTCCTTCACAATCGCCTCGTGAACTCTCGTCAGCACAGTATCCTCATAAAAGTGATCCCCGCAGTTCAAAAAGAATAAATAACTCCCGTTACTTAACTCAATTCCCTGATTCATCCCATCATAGATTCCGGCGTCTCTACGAACCTCAAAACGAAAGCGATTGTCCAATCCGTATTCCGCCTGCGCAGCTTCGACACTGCCATCCTCCGAGCCCGCATCCTTCACTACCACCTCATAGTCCGTGAAGTTTTGCTTGCGAATACTCTCTAATGTCTCTTTCAATTTTTCTCCGGCACGAAAAGATACCACAATAATCGAGAAAAACGGTCGCATCATTCTACTCCCAACCAATCCTATTCATTCAATATCCGTTGCCTATTCTTATACGAATGGCACTGAGTTAATACATTTCAAATCCCGGAAGGGCGAAAGTTCGATAAGGAAGCACTGCCAGTCCCACCGAATCCGCTCCGCGAAGAAACAGCACGAAATATCCTATGCAGGCAGCAATCACCAGTCCGGTAAAAATCCGACGCACTTTACGATTCTCAATCGAACGAAGAATTGCAGGAACCAGTAATAACTGACTGCAAATCAAATAATATCCGATTCGAGAAAGAAAAGGAATGAACGCGCCGCACGCATAGAGCAAGAGTCCCATATAATTCAATATCATATAGAACTTATTCTTGCGATTTCCACGAATTGCCTCCTTGTGAAACAGAATGCCAAGTACCAGCACCGCAATGCATCGCAAGATACACGCTACGCTGGTTCCCGTTTCCAATGCCCAGTCATTCACGTAGGACGGATAGAGTCTCATCAATACCCCGTAGCAAAAGTCGCGGAAGAAAATCACCGTAGAAGCTGCCAGTGCCATTACCACAAGCATCCACTGTCTCCAAGGCAGGATTGCCAGCAAATACACCGGCAGGATAATGAGGATGGACTTATGGAACAGGGCAAAAAACAACGTAGTCAGTACAAAGGCGACATATTGTTTTTTGAGCAGAAAGCGCATGGCAAGCATTGCACCGCCCAACGCAAAATAATAACGAACCGAGCTAAACGAAATGAAATACATTCCGGTCAGCATAAACATCGCAAAGCTTAGTGCAAACCACTCGCTCTCCTGATACAGAACATACAGAAACAGCACGACCGTACCAAAGGCAAACAATCCAAAAATCAGGTAGTACGGTTCCGCATCGAAAAGCGTATACAGAATGCGAACGATGACATTATAGCCGGGCTCCGTTACCACATACGCACCATGCATATAGTCATGGGCGTTGGAAACATAGACATTGTAATCCGCACCGACATCGTTACGAAAGGCAGCGACCAGAAACAGAATCAGAAAGATTCCGACAAGCGCCACACGGTTCACATAGTAGCTTCGCTCCGTCACGGAAGGGTTGCAGCGATAAGGTCCGGTCGCCTGTTTTGCTTTTTTCACAAGGAGTGCGAGCGCGCAGGTAAGCAGCGTCACACAGGAATAAAAAATCATTTCAGGTGAAATCCTTTCTTCATCAAAGCCCAAGCCTCCCGATAACTTAAGCGATTCTCCGTCATCTCCGGATTACGTCTCAAGAAACGTTTGCCCATAAGCCATGCAAGCTTTCCGTACATGTAATGGTAAAGTACCCCACGGTCATAGAAAAACTTCTCATCAAACCCACGAAACCATGTGGAGGTTCTTCCGGTCTCATGTCCGATCTCCACCGGGGCCTTATAGACCTTCAGCCCCTTATGAATGCATTCCTGAATAAACAGGCTGTCTTCCCCGTTGCAATATTTTGCACCGCCGCCAAACAGAAGGGAAAACGTGATTCTTTTTTCTCGGAGAGCCTCCAGACGTACCGCCATACTGTAGGTCGGATATCGTCCGCAATTAAACCAGCGCACACGACCGCGGGACTGAATATGATAGGTCTCCCGTCCGGCCTCTGCCTGAACATTGAAAAGAATCATATCCGCTTTGGGGTTCTTCTCGAATTCCGCCAGTACCTTCTCACAATAATCGTCCGTGTATACAATATCATCATCCGCAAACAGTACAATGTCCGCAGTGGCGCGAAGCAACGCATTATTTCGGTTTAAGCCTACGCCACGTTCTGCAAAGGTATAGGCATCCACACGATGTCCGTTGTGCTTATACTGAATGTATTCATAGGAATCGCTCTGATTGCAGATAATTGCATCCGATCCGATATTCATATCACCGGCAAGTGTAATCACATTATTGCCGACCGATGCCACCAACAATTCCAAGGTCATACGTCTTACCCCCGATAGTACTCTTTAAGAAGAGAACACTTGGCTCCCGTAAGAATCATTCCCGTGACTTTCACGTGATCCGTTCCAAGGGAATCCAAAATGTGCAGAATCTTGCCGTAAGACATTCGGCCTGCCGGAATACAAAGAAGCACATTTTCGCAATTTCCCAGCATGGAAACCTCCTCCCCTGTCATCTTCTCATAGACAACCTGCGGATAATCGTATCCGTTTATCTGCAGCTCATTTATCGAAGACGTCAAAAGAAGTACCGTATTCTCTGCCGTCAGACCGGCCAGATGACGTTTCGCCTCCTCCTCGTACAGAAGTTTGCCGAAACGATCCGTCTGAGCCAGACAGGGACAGTCAAACAGAAGGTTACATTCCTCCGAGAACAGGACCATATCATGAATCCCGTAAAAGAGCACTGCCCCAAGAAGCATAAGAATCAATCCGCCCAGTGCGCTTCCGAGCGCTGCCTGATACGGAAAATATACGATGGACTCCAGAGATACCTCATGGGAATCAATCAAACGAATATCCGCAAAAATCGGGTCTTTGGCATCAAAATTCAGAAATGTATCCACCACCGCGCGGTAGATTGCTTCGCAACGTTCTTTTTTGACATGATGAATTTTGCCCGTTAAAATGCGCAAATCCCCTTCCAATGTCACATAGGTACTTTTCACAACCTCTGCATCCGTATATTCCGATCCTAAGTCTGCAAGAATTGTTTCCATCATCAGGTCGGAAGCAAGAATCTGTCCCCAGGTATAACCGTTGTAGGTGTGCGATACTTCAGTCAAATCTTCGGTATAATCCAGATAGACCATGAAATCCGCCTGATACTCTCGATGCTTATTAAACAGAAAGAGACAGCCCGCATAGATCAGGCTGCCTAAAATCGCACACAAAACCGTTCCGGCCACAATCTGTTTCCAGGCTCCGGCCACTTGAAATGCTATTTTTCGCTTGTTAAACATCATCGTTTCTCTATTCAATCTTATCCTTCCCCTCCTGCTGCAATGCCGTAATCTGAGAAGCCTCCACACCCTCTGTGCTTTCCGGCTTAAACAGAATCTTCAGTGTTAACAGCATCAGTTTCAAATCCAACCAAACCGAATAGTTTTCGATATAAAACAAATCCAATTTTAACTTATCGTACGGAGTTGTATTGTATTTTCCGTACACCTGCGCATAGCCGGCCAAACCTGCTTTTACCTTCGTACGGAATGTGAATTCCGGCATCTCCGCTTCGTACTGTGCAATAATTTCCGGGCGTTCCGGTCTGGGACCGATGAAGGACATATCTCCCCGAAGGATATTCCACAACTGAGGAAGCTCATCCAAACGAACCTTGCGAATCACCTTGCCAATCGGAGTAATGCGATCGTCCCCCTTGGAGGCCAAGCGTGCCACTCCGTCTCGTTCCGCGTCCACACGCATGGATCGGAACTTAAGAATCTTGAATTCACGGTTGTCCTTGGTCACACGCACCTGCTTGTACAGAACCGGCCCTCTGTCATAGAGTTTCACTAAAAGCGCCGTAATCAGCATCAGCGGGCTGGTCAGAATAAACAGAATCAAGGCACACACAAAATCGATGGTCCGCTTAATCATTCGCTCCTCCAACGTCAGTTCGTACTCACGAACCAACAGAATCGGAGAATCAAACAGGTGAAGCTGTTCCGCCCCCTTTACCAAGACATCCGGAATTTTCGGCATGATGTAAACACGAATCGAATGTCCAAAACAAAACTTCAGAATCTTATTTCGCTGTTCCATGGGAATATCCCACAAAACCACCGCATCGTACCGGTTCAGTGCCTCCTCACAGATTCGGTCCACGCCTTCGCCGACATAAATACACTTACAGATATTGTATTTATCCTTACGAGACTCAAACTTCGTAAGAATCTGTTCAATCGGGCGATCTCCATGTACCACCAGCATATCGCGGGGCGGGAACACCGCTTTGTAGATTGCCGAACTGAGATTTAACCACAGGATGATAAACACTGCCTGTATCGCAAACATGATAGCAATTTGGGTCGGCGATACAAAACGAAGTGCCAGCAATACAATCTGGAAATACGCAATCACATCCACACACAACACCGCGAAAATCTCTGAGAACAGAATCTCCGTCGGTTTCAGATAACCAATCCGAAGTCCTCCGTAGAGCTTGGAAAAAAAGATAAGGAGCACTGCATAGATTGCGATGATCAGCATATGACCACGCACGTAGTACTGCTTGTAAATCTGCGCAGAATACACCTCAAACCAGGTATATGCATACATACAAGTCAGTCCGACGATGCAAATCATGGACATTACCAGTACGACGATTTTTTTGATAGGTTCCAGTTTTTTCATTTTAGATTCTTCTCCATACTGCGCGGAATGCCCAACCAACAAAGTTAACGGCACTCGCAAACGGATTCAGATGCTCCGCCTTGCGATAAAGATTCCAGATTCGCTTCATAGCCACAAATTTATTCGAGGAAAGCGTCTTCTTCGCGCGTCGATAAAGGACCAGATTCTCGTTTAATCCATGTGCCAGATAGCCGTTGCGAAGCAGTTTCCACCAGGTAGCCGTGTCTTCGCTCTTTATCTGGGGCATCAGCAACAGTTCTTCCGGAATCACCTCGCGATGAAGCAGCACCGTAGAGGTAAAAATGGTTGTATTATGCAGTGCCTTTCGATAGGGCAGGGTATCCGGAACCGACACAACCGTTCCAAGTCCCACACCATTCTCGTCCGCAAATTCATATCCGGTAAACACGAAGTCTGCCGACTTCTCCTTCGCAAAGGCCAGCTCCCGCTCCAGTTTCTCAGGAACCCACAGATCATCCGCGTCGATAAACGCAAGATATTCACCGGTTGCCGAACGAATTCCCAGATTCCGAGCTCCGGCTGCGCCGCCGTTTGTCTCGGTCTTCAGAAGGTGAATCCGCGGATCCGTCTGCATCGCTTCCGTAATAATCGCGGCCGAAGCATCCGTTGAACCGTCATCGCACAGAAACCATTCCCATTCCGTATAAGTCTGTTTTTGCACCGTTTCGATTGTCGCACGCAAGAATTCTTCCGCGTTGTAAACCGGGGTTACAATACTGATCATAATTCCTCTTTTACCAGGTAAATAGGACGGCGCTTCACTTCCATATAGGTCTTAGACAGATACTGACCGAGAATGCCCAAGCAGAACAGCTGCACGCCACCGATTAACGAAATAATACATACCATCGACGGCCATCCGTTTACGGGATCGCCAAAGATTGCGGTACGAATCACAATAAACACAATCAGCACAAAAGCCAAGAAGCAAAACAGAATTCCAAAAAAGCTTGCAATACTTAAGGGCGCCGTGGAAAAGGCCATAATTCCGTCCAGGGAATACTTAAACAGTTTCCAGAACGACCACTTGGTCTCCCCCTTCACGCGCTCCACATTCTTATATTCCAGCCACTTCGTCTCATAGCCGACCCAACCGAAGATTCCCTTCGTAAAACGGTTATATTCGCTCATAGCAAGCACGGCGTCCACCACCTTACGGGTCATAAGACGATAATCTCTGGCGCCGTCGACAATCTCCGTTTTCGAGATGCGACGCATCAGACGATAGAAGCACTTGGCAAAAAAGGAACGAATCGGCGGTTCCCCCTTACGATTCACGCGTCTGGTTGCAACCGAATCATAGCCTTGCTCAATAAAGGAGAACATCTCCGGAAGAAGCGCCGGCGGATCCTGGAGATCCGCATCCATCAAAACGCAGTAATCTCCTTTGGCCTTGCTTAGGCCCGCATAGATTCCCGCTTCCTTTCCGAAATTCCTGGAGAACGATACTAGATGAACTCTTTTGTCCTTCTCATGGAGCTTACGTACTTCCTCCACCGTATTGTCCTTGGAACCGTCGTCTACATAGACAATCTCCATCTCGACATTTTTCGACGCAAAAAAGGACTCCTGCTTCATCACTTCCTCGTAGAAGTAGGGGACATTTTCTTCTTCGTTATAGCACGGAACAATAATACTGATTAGTTTTCTATCATTCTCCAAGTCGAGTCTCCTCCGTTATATTCGTAACCCTTATTGTAACACATTGTAGATATAATAACCACCTATTTCTGTAAGCAACGTTCCATACTCCTCCGGCATCGGAAGGGTCGTTACCACATACTCCGCTTCGCAATCCGGTGCCTTCATCGCAATCTCCTCTAACAGACTTCTCTGCGAAGGACTCACCACTACCTGGTTCGTTGCATCCCGCATTATTTGCGAATTCTCCATGCTCAAAAATCGAACATACAAAGAGAAATCCTGCGTGGTATAAGGTTGCGGAATCACCCGATTGCATTTTCCTTCCCAGAAATCGCGACCATAAGGAAGAATCGCCTTGCCGGACTCCACTCTGGCCCACTTCATGACCGCACGGGGGCCCACGACCACATACTCTTCCTCATTCACTTCATCCAAATAGGCAATTACCCGGAATTCATCGGAGAGTTTCTCTCTGCGTACCGCTCCCGTCGACGAGAAAAAGAACACACTTCCCACCGAAAGGAACAGAAGACCAAGAATCGGCAGAACATACCGTTTCGTGCGATTCGACATCCGCCCGACGAGCAGTCCGCATTCTGTATACAGAACGTAGGCTACCGGAAGAACCCAGTTGCCGCTAAGCGAAAGTAAGCCCAGTATCACAAAAACCTTGAGCATCCGCCCCCGTCCCGCTTTGCGGACGCGAAGCAGATCATACAGAAGCAGAATAACCCAGGCCGCATATGCATGAGCGCAGCCGATTCCGGTCTCCGACACGAACATATCCGATAAAATCGACAGATCCGTTACCGATACCGCAGCCGCTCCCGTAAAAAGCAATGCAGCAAGTTTCATCCACCATTTTCTTTTTTCCGTCAAAAACGAAAGTACAAAGGGAAGAAACAACGTCGCAAGGAGCGGATTGCCCAGAAGTCCCTGTCGCAAAAGCCCATATCCCGCAGTTCCTTCCACTGTGGAAAAGAGCATAAGAAGCGCCAGATACACCGGAACGAAAAAGCGTGCCTTCGGCGCATTTTCTCCGTCGCATCCCAACATCCGATGAAGCATCGGATAAGCCACCGAAGCACCGACAAGCGCGAACACAAGAAACGCAAACGGAAGCAATACCTGCGTAGCAAGAGTAATCGGAAGTCCCGTTGTTCGAATCAATACCGCCACAAAGACGGGATAGGACATAAATTTATGAATCGGTCGAATTCCAAGAACCAGGAACTTACCGGTTAACATGTTATGCTCGTAGATATATTCGGTCGATAGGATGGTATTCACCGTTTCATGGTTGGAGTATTCCCGGATATCCGGAAGAAAAAGACGATAGTTGAGCAGCGCAATGGCTAACAGCCCGATGGTAAGAACTGCCGGGAGGGAGATTTTCGCTTTTGCGTAGATACTGCTTGTTACGCGAGGCAAAACCCGCACGGTAAGCGCAAGAGAAATCAGTACAAGCACAATACAGATTGCCGTATAGAAATTCGCAACCTGAGGTAATTTCCAATCATTCTTAAGTGAGACGCAGTGCAGAATCTCGAAAACCGCAAACATAACAACATGGCCGGACAGCAATGCCCGACCATTACAGATGGTACCCGGATATAGAAATCGATTGATTGCCGTGCCGATTAAGAACGGAATCAACACCACGTAAGCGATAAACAATAATATGGACACAGCATTCCTCCGCTTAGAGATATTCTGTCTTGCCCTTTGTCTTTAACTGTTCGACCACCTTGCCCACTTCCTGAGCCATATCACGTCGGCAAACAAGAATGGCATCGTCCGCCTCCACAATAATCAGGTCTTCCACGCCAAGCGCCGCAATCAGTTTTGTCTTCGCATAGGCAATACAGTTACGGGTTCCGATATGAATCTGGTCGCCATAGAGAACATTGCCGTTCTCATCCGCCTCAAACAAGGCTTGAAGAGCATCCCAGCTTCCCACATCCGACCAACCGAAGTCGCCCGGAAGCGCTACTACCTCCCGTACACGTTCCATAATACCATAATCGATGGAGATTTTGGGTAGAGTCGGGTAGATTTGTGCAAGTTTTTTCTTTTCCTCTGTCGTCCCGATTGCGGCAGCAATCTCCTGAAGGGGTTCATAGAGATCCGGCAGGAGTCTGGCAAAATGTTTACGAATCACCGAGCATTTCCAGGCAAACATTCCGCTGTTCCAGCAGAAGGTACCGGCTTCCAGATACCGTTTGGCGGTATTGCTGTCCGGTTTTTCCACGAATTCTTCCACGTGTCGGAAACAAATATCCTCCGAGCCGGTTCCTTCCAACAAAGCTTCCGCTCCCATCTTCAGGTACCCGTAACCGGTTGCCGCAAAGGTCGGCCGGATTCCGACCGTTACCAGATTGTCCGTATTTTCCGCCAACGCAACCGCCTTTTCAAGAACCTTAACATATTCCTCCCGGTTGCGGATATAATGATCCGACGGCAAAATGCACATCACGCCGTCTCCAAAGCGAGCCGACAAATATTCCGCCGCATAGCCGATGCAAGCAGCCGTATTCCGTGCCGCAGGCTCCGAAAGAATATGATCTTTGGCAATGCGTCCCCCCGACAATTCTTCCACCAATCCGGTCTGTTCTTCACTTGTCACGACATAGATATCCTCCGGTGCAATCACCTTCGACAGTCGGTCGATTGTCTCGTTGAGCAACAGATCCGTGCCCGTCAGATTTAAGAATTGTTTCGGCAGGTCTTTTCTCGACAGCGGCCAGAAACGGGTTCCGCCGCCGCCCGCCAGAATAACGCCATATCGTTTCATCTTTTTCTCCAATTCCGATACACTATCTCTCGCGTACTCCCGTCTTAAGTTCCGTCAAAAAAGCATCATAGGCAAGGCGCAGGCCCTCCCCCAGATCATACCGATGCTTCCAGCCAAGAGAATGCAGTTTCGTCACATCCGTAAGCTTACGGGGCGTACCGTTCGGCATCTCAGTATTCCAATGAATCTCGCCGGTATAGCCTACCGTCTCTTTCACGCGCATTGCAAGTTCCCGAATCGTAACCTCAACACCGGTACCGATATTCACATGCTCCTCTCCGTTATAGTTCTCAAGAAGGAACACACACGCATCCGCCATATCATCCACGTAGAGGAACTCGCGAAGCGGGCTTCCGTCTCCCCACAGCTCGACGTAGGGCTTGTTCTCCGTCTTTGCCTCATGGAATTTACGAATCATGGCAGGCATTACATGCGAATTGTTCAGTTCATAATTGTCCCCGGGGCCATAGAGATTCGTCGGCATGCAGCTGATGAAATTGTCCCCGTGTTCTTTTTTGAAATAACGGCACATTAAAAGGCCGGCAATCTTGGCAATGGCATAACCTTCATTTGTCTGTTCCAGACTTCCCGTCAAAAGAGAATCCTCCCGAATCGGCTGTTCTGCCATGCGGGGATAAATGCAGGTGCTTCCCAAAAACAGCAGTTTCTTCACATGATGGTCATGACAGCATTTGATTACATTGCATTCCATTTGGAGATTCTCATAGGCAAACTCCGCCGGGTACTGCTCATTGGCATGAATCCCGCCCACTTTGGCCGCTGCAAGCACAACCACATCCGGTTTCTCTTTTTCAAAAAAATCACGCACGGCAGCCTGCTCCATTAGGTCAAGTTCCTTATGGGAGCGGGTAATAATATTGGTATATCCCTTCGATTGAAGGTTGCGAACAATAGCGCTTCCCACAAGCCCCTTGTGGCCGGCGACAAAAATCTTATCTTCATGGTTGATTTCAGGCAGCATTAGATTTCCCCTCTGTTTTTCTTGTAAGTTTCAATATCCATACCGGTAGCGGCCTTCAGATCCTCCTCCACCATCATGCGAACAAGATTGCCAAAGTCACATTTGCGTTTCCAGCCAAGCTCGGACTCTGCCTTCTTCGGATCTCCCCAGAGATACTCCACCTCGGCCGGACGATAGAACTCCGGATTCACATCCACCAGAAGCTTACCGGTCTTTGCATCATATCCTTTTTCCTCGACTCCTTCGCCTTCCCAGCGAATGGTAATTCCCAGTTCGCCAAAAGCCGTTTCCACAAACTCACGCACCGAGTGAGGTTCATTGGTCGCAAGTACATAATCGCCGGGTTGTTTTTGCTGAAGCATTAACCACATCCCTTCCACGTAATCCCCGGCAAAGCCCCAGTCACGCACCGCCGTCATATTGCCCAGCGACAAATGATCCTGCTTTCCCGCCGCCATGGCTGCAATCGCCAGCGTAATTTTACGCGTTACGAAGTTTTCACCTCGTCTGGGTGATTCATGATTAAAAAGAATACCGTTGCAGGTAAACATATTGTAGGACTCACGATAGTTGACGGTAATCCAGTAGGAGTAGAGTTTCGCAACACCATAGGGACTCTTCGGGTAGAACGGTGTCGTCTCCGACTGAGGTGCCGTCTCCTTAATTCCGCCAAACAGTTCCGAGGTAGAGGCCTGATAATAACGGCAGTTCCCGCCATTTACGCGAATCGCCTCCAAAAGTTTCAGTGTGCTGACACCCGTCGCCTCCGCCGTATATTCCGGAACCTCAAAGGACACGCCCACATGAGACTGCGCCGCAAGATTATACACCTCCGTCGGGCGAATCTCCCCGATCAAACGCATCAGATTACTGGAGTCCGTGGTGTCGGTAAAATGCAAAAAGAATTTCACCTTGTTATAGTGAGAATTCAAAATATGATCAATTCGTGCGGTATTGGAGATACTGTGACGGCGAATCAGACCATGTACCTCATACCCCTTTGCAAGCAGAAACTCTGCAAGGTACGAGCCGTCCTGTCCCGTAATACCGGTAATCAACGCAACATCATTCATCGTTTTTCTCCTTTGGTTTAAAAAGTTATTTTTTTGCTAATCCGATAAATAACAGTATACTCTGAGTTTATCGGCGTTTCAACGTGGAATCTTGCTTGTTTTTTGTACTATCTTGCTATTCCGTATTCGTCATGCTATGCTAATAGTAATCTCTCAGGCAGAGAAATTTCTTTATCGCCTGATTCCTTTACTATTTTTTCGAAAACAGAGAGGTCTATATGTATACATCCCCATCCTCCGTATCCGATAAACAATATGTCTCCGCGTCCGAATATGCCAAATCCCACTATCTTTATATTCAGGAGATCGGCACACTGACCAGCCTTCGGCCCCATATCAGCAGACGTTCCTCTTTGGATTCCTACCTGCTGCTCATCATACAGGAGGGAGAAGGTACGCTTCACTATCAGGGGCAGGAAATCGCTCTGACTTCCGGGGATCGCATTCTCTTGGATTGTTCCAAAGGATATGCACACGAAAGCAGTGAGCTCCATCCCTGGACGCTCTCCTGGATTCATTACAACGGTCCCCTTGCCAAAGACCTCTATCGGAACCTCTATCCGGATTCACATCCCGCCCCTTTCCACACCGAATCCCTCCAATCCGATCTATCCTTCCACAGAGAGCTTCGAAGATTCTGTTTAGGCGGACGCACAGAAGACGAATTCCGCATCCACGCCATGCTGATGCAGATTGCCCTTCGCTTAGGCTTCGGCCCCTCCTCCGAACAGTCTCAATTCGGAATCGACTCCGGCGAACAAGGCAGCATGACTTCTCTTACGCAAAAGATAATATCTATTCGTGATTATATTTTTTCTAACTACAGCACTCCCATCTCACTGGAAGAGCTCAGCAAGACCCATTTTATCAGCAAATTCCACATGGATCGTGAATACAAACGCCGTTTCGGAATTACCATCGGCGCCGAAATAACCAGGCGTCGCATCGCCCGTGCCAAAGAGTTATTACGATACAGCAGTTCCTCCTTGGATGCCATTGCAAAAGAATGCGGGTATGATAACGGTAGTTATTTTAGCAAGGTGTTTCGTCGTGAGGAAGGAATCACGCCGAAGGAGTATCGGAATTCCTGGACCAGCAGTAGTTAATATCCAGTCAAAGAAATAGCGCATTCGCTTATCGCGGATGCGCTTTATTAATTCTTGATTATTTTTTTGTTGTTTGGTCTACTGTTCCCAGATCCGGCTATCCATATACTCACGAATTGCATCCTTCCAGTCTGCAAAGGTGAAGTTCGTAGTAAGCTTAAGCATTCGATTCTCTAAAATCGAGTACTTCGGTCTCGGTGCCGGAGCATTGTATTCTTCCGTGGTTACCGGTTTCACAACCGTGCTTTTACCGGCCAAACGGAAAATCTCCGTGGCAAAATCCGCCCAACTGCAACTACCTTCACAGGTGCCATGGAACAATCCATAGTTCTCGGTCGGAAGCAGTACCATAATCGCTTTGGCAAGCTCCGATGCACTGGTAGGCGAGCCAAACTGGTCATTTACTACCGTAATCACATCATGGTCTGCGCTTAATCTTAACATCGTCTTAACGAAGTTCTTGCCGTCGCCATACAACCATGCCGTACGAATAATGAACCATTCCTTGGCGAATTGCTTTACATATTCTTCTCCTGCCAGCTTCGTGCGGCCGTACGCCGTCTTAGGAGCAACCGCATCCGATTCCACGCGAGGAGTCTCGCAATCGCCGGCAAACACATAATCCGTAGAAATATGTACCATCTTAGCGCCGACCTTAGCAGCCGCAATACTTAAATTACGAGGACCGATGGCATTAATCTTATATGCCAAATCTTCCTCCGTCTCGCAGCGATCTACCGCCGTATGCGCCGCGCAGTTGATGATTGCATAAGGCTTCACATCCTCAACCATCTTCACAACTGCTTCCACATCGGTAATATCCAACTCCGCAACGTCGGTATTCACGCACTCGTATTGTGCTGCATAGTTCTCTGTATTGCGAATCAACACATTGATTGCGCGGCCCAACTGGCCATTACATCCCGTAATCAGTAGTTTCTTCATTATTTCATAACCAACTTTGTCTTGTCGTCATTCTCAACGATACATACCATGGTCTTACCGGTATTGAGCTGAATCTCATTCCCTTCCCAATCGTAGTATCTGGTAATTGCAAGGTCACCGGCCTTAACCCAGTTAATCGGGATTGCCTTCCCCTGCGTAATGTAATAACCGCCACAGTCTTCCTTGAACAGGAATGCCAGGTAACCCTTCTTATCAAGCACATTGTGCTTAACGAACTGAACAATTACGTTATCAAAAGCAAGCTGCTCGCCGGTTGCTTCGTCTACATGAGCCGCACCGAACTCATAGCGAAGATACTTGCCGGTAGTCTCATCGTACTCCAGATATGCCTTATCAATCGGATAGCACTCTGCAAAATCAATCTTATTGCAATCAAATGCTCCCAGCTTACCCTCCAGATTATTCAGGGAATCTGCGAATAAATAGTGACGTCCGTACCAGATATCCGTATGAGTCAGTGAATACTTACGGTTATTGAACGCATTCAGTAAGGATGCGGAAGATACATAAGCATTCTGGGGCGATTTACGATCGGAAGAACGGAAATAATGAGCATTCTTACCACTCTCGGTCTGTGCACCGCCACTCTTCTCGGTTCCCTTGGTCAGAACCAAAAGATCGGTGTCTGCAGTATAGGACTGGCTAAGAATTCCGTCTGCATAATAGGGATTGCCGAAATGAACAAAGAGAGCATCCCACTCCAGTGCCCAATATACATAATAGGTTCTCGCACTACGTACGTTACCGACACGATCCCCAAGATCCTGCCAGGTATCAAAAAGCGCCATCAGACGAGTGATACGTCCCTCTACCTGACACTGATACAATACGGAAGCCTTCGAGATATTGTAATGAGGAAGCGCCTTCTTATCATTCGGAATCATCATCGCAACCGGACGCATGTCCTTGTAGGAATCCGGAATCCATTCATTGCTTAATTCGGAACGGATATAACCATCCTTCGTCTCAACATTCGCATCTCCACCCTGAGGATCCGTAGGAGTCGTCGGGTTGGTAACGGTATTCCCGTCATCCGGCTTCGTTGTATCATCGCCGGTATTGTCCGTCTGCTGGTCGGTGGTTGTTCCGGGCTTATCGTTTTTATTCTCCGCTTTCTTCTTGCCACAACCTGCGAAGCACGCAACTATCATAGTGGCAACCAGAAGCAGGCATAATATTTTCTTTTTCATTTTCATCCTCCATTCTATGGTGAAACATCCTATTTATTATAGCACTTCTATTCGTGTTCGTCATTGGTAAAGTTGTAAATATCATCAAAAAAAATCTTCTCGTTCACAATGCGAATCTGACGCAAATCCTTGTCAATGGCCGACAGGATTCCTTCCGTACGAACATACTCTCCGTCACTATAGTGCACCACCGTCACAAGACTCCCCACCTTAGCCTGTCGTAAAGCGCGGTCCAACTCCTCCGTCTGCCATTCCGACAGGGACGACTTAGGCACCACAGTGCGTTCTTTTGCCCTTAACGCCTCTTCCAACCCCCGTAGCGCCGCAAAAGGCATAAATTGTTTCGCGCGGGATTCCCGGTCCATTTTCGGGTGAAACGACGCCATATCACCATCTCCTTTTCGTTCGCAACCTATCCTATACCGATACGTTTCACGCTATCCTTTTCTGTGGCCGCCAATCTGATTGTTTCGCTCGATGGCCGTACTTCCCTCTAAAAGGCTGGTTCCTTTAAGAATCGCATTTTTACCGAAGCGTTCCTTGATAGACAAAACCGCCTTCTGCATGTCTTTTTCCTTCCGCAGCTGCGTCGGATCCGTAAAAAGATCATATTGCTCCCAACCGGCCGGAGCGACCCCTGTCAGTCCAACATTAATTCCGCGAATCAACATTCCCGGCGCATAGATTCGTGCCAGAGTCTTCTCAACCTCCGTCCAGATGGCCATAAAGGAATCCGTGGCCGTTACAAAGCTCGAGGACGCCGCCTCCGTGCCGTACCCGCTTACGCGCAGGGCAATCGAAACCCCTGAGGCCGTATAGCCTTTATCCACCAAATCCAGGCAGAGAAGCTCCGTCATCTCTCGGACCAGAAGTTTCCCTTCCTCGTACTCATAATCGCGTGGCAACACCTGGCCGTTTGACAGTGAGGACGCCTTCGGCTTGTAGTTTTTGATATCCGCAATGGTTGTTGACTCTCTACCCCAGGCATGGTCAATCAACAACTCCGCATCAATTCCGAAAAGCTTATATAAGAGGTCCGGATCCGCATGAGCAATATCCCTCATGGTATCCATTCCGCTTCTGGACAAACGATCCGCCGTTCGGGAACCGATTCTCCAGAAATCCGTCATCGGGCGATGATCCCACAGAGTCTTGCAAAAGCTTTCCTCCGTCAGTTCCCCGATGTGGTCCTTGGAATGCTTCGCTGTAATATCCATTGCAATCTTCGCAAGATACAGATTGCTGCCAATCCCGCAGGAAGAAGTGATTTTCGTCGTATCATAGATGTCCTGCATAATACGCATCCCCAGTTCCTTGGCAGTCATCTGATATAAGGTCAGATAGTCCGTAACATCCATAAACGCCTCATCCACCGAATATACATGAATGTCTTCCTTGGCAATATACTTGAGGTACACGCCATAGATGCGGGCGGAATAATCGATATATAATTGCATTCGCGGGGTAGCCATAATGTATTCGATGCTCTTCGGAATCTCAAAAACGCGACAACGATTGCGCACTCCGAGCGCCTTTAACGCCGGCGAAACCGCCAGACAGATTGTTTTTTCGGTGCGCTCCGGATCCGCCACCACCAGCTTCGTCGTCAACGCATCCAGCCCGCGTTCTACGCACTCTACCGAGGCATAGAAGGATTTAAGGTCAATACACAGATATGTTCGCATACTCTACTCACTGTTGTAAAAAAAGAGGAGTTATCCCAAGAGATAACTCCCATCCATTCCTATCTTATTCGCCGAGGCCACTCTCAATGATATCGACCAATGCTTTCAGAGCTGCATCTTCATCTTCACCCTCGCATACGATCTCAATCTCATCGCCACACTTAACGCAGGCACCCAGAACACTCAGTACACTCTTTGCGTTCGCAATGCTCTCGCGGAAAGAAAACGTAATCAGCGACTTAAATTGCATAGCCTCCTTGCATAAGATTCCGGCAGGTCTTAAATGAAGACCGGTAGGATTCTTAATCGCAACCTTTTGACTAACCATTGTGTTAACCCTCCATAGTTCTATCATATCATTTTTTGCCCGAATTCTCAATCCCTTTAAGAATTCTTAAGAAAATAAGAATGCCCGGGCTTCCACCGTATCGCTTCCGATCCTGTTTGGTGCCTTTACTGCATCACATTCTGAATCAATTCCGCAAGTTTTTGCGCTTCCTGTCTGATTTCTTCGCTATTCTTGCCTTCAATCATGACACGCACCAACGGCTCGGTACCGGAGGGTCGAATCAATACTCGTCCTTCTCCCGAGAAACGCTCCTCTAACGCCCGGATGGCTTCGGCCACCTCCGGATAGTTCATATAATCATACTTCTTGGTATTGGCAACCTTGGCATTGACCAATGCCTGCGGCAGTACCTGCATAATTGCTGCAAGCTCGGAAAGTTTCTTCCCGCTGTCAACCACAACCTCCAGCAGATGAAGAGCGCTCAGCAATCCGTCACCGGTCGTATTCTCATCCAAAAGAATAATGTGGCCGGACTGTTCGCCGCCCAAATTTGCTCCCAGTTCCTTCATCGACTCTAAGACATATCGGTCGCCGACCTTCGTCTGAACGGTCTGAATTCCCTGTGCCTTCGCCATAATCTGGAAGCCCAGATTCGACATAACCGTTACCACGACCATATCCTTTTTCAGACGTCCCTTGCTCTTCATGAAATTTCCGACAATGGCCATAATCTGATCACCGTCCACGGTATTCCCCAACTCGTCTACCGCAAGCAGACGGTCCGCATCTCCGTCGAAAGCAAGTCCCAAATCCGCGTTCTCGGCAACCACGCGTTCCTTGAGTTCTTCCATATGCGTAGAGCCGCAACCGGCATTGATATTCGTTCCGTCCGGCTGATTGTGGATTGCAACCACCTTGGCGCCAAGCTTCCGAATAGCTTCCACCGAGGTATAGTAGGATGCGCCCTCTGCACAATCCAAGACCACCTTAAGTCCGTCCAAACGAACCGGTACGCTTTCGATTGCATGTGCAATATATTCTTCTCTGGCCTCATAACAGTAGGTAATCTTACCGACTTCCTTGCCGGTCGGGAAGGTCACGCCTTCCATATTGCTGCGAATCAGTTCCTCAATACGGTCCTCTACGGCATCCGGAAGTTTAAAACCCTCTCCGTCAAAGAACTTGATTCCGTTGAATTCTACCGAATTATGGGATGCAGAGATTACCACTCCGGCATCCATATGATGTGTCCGGGTAAGATATGCTACTGCAGGAGTCGGAACCACACCTACGTACACTGCGTTTGCACCGACCGAGCAAATTCCCGCCATCAAAGCATTTGCCAGCATATCCCCCGAGATTCGGGTATCACAACCCACCAGAATGGTCGGTTTATGATCTTTTCCGCCGGCCAGGGCATAGGCACCTGCCTGTCCCAGCTGCATTGCCAATAAGGGAGTCAGCTCATCGTTGGCCACACCTCGCACACCGTCTGTACCAAATAATCTAGCCATATCGGCCTCCAATACTCTTTTTCTATAAATCTTCCGAGAAAGAAACAATCAGTACCACATCCTTGGTCAATCGGGTTCCCTCGGGAACCGTAATGGTTAAAGGAATGGTATAATTCTCTCCGGGCTGATACTTCTTAATTCCCAGAGTTTTCTTCGCAAGTTCAAAATCTAACTCTGCCCCCAGTGAATTTGCCACCGCATTTACTTTGCTTAAGTTCACGCCGCTTCCGCTAAGGGAAATGCTCAGATCATCCCCCTCGCCAAATACAGACATCAGCACGCCCTCCGGGACGTTTTTGAATTCAATCTTATCCCAATCCAAGGTAACCAGTTTCGTCTCCTCCGGCTCGATCTTTACCGTGACCATGCACTTGCCGTTCATACTTTCGTTTGCAAGAATCACATCATCCGGAAGGTACTGGGAGTAATTCACCGACACCGTCATATCGCCGGCCTGACCGGTAATATTCAGTGTCTCGGCAGGAATCGAAATCTCCTTTAGTGTTGCTGCACGTTCCTCCGGGCAAGCCACCGTTGCATATGCCGGCTCGCAGATAATCTCTCCGGTCCATGCATAGCCTTCCACGGGCGAACCCATCACATCGCAACGAATCGGGAGTTCCATTACCACCAGAATCTGAACCGACACATTCACCGTTGTAATATTCTTCGTCACGGAAGTGTTCGTTACAATGCTTCCGTCATGCTTATAGAGATTCACATTGGCTGCAGTGCTGATATTGGAGGTGGTACCGGTTACGTCTACGATGGCATCCGCATACTCAATCTCCTCAATCAAAGATTTCGGTCCGGACAGCTGAACCACATTGCTGGCTCCGGTCACCGTTCCAACCATATAGCCTTCGCTGGGTGCACCGGTCGTACCGGCCGTAATAAAGAGCTGTTTCGAAGCCAATGCTTCCACCTTCAGATCCAGATTATCCGCAGACGGAGACAACTCCACCTCCGAATTGTATCGGTCAATGGATACCTCGAGAGGTACCGTCGTACCGTTCTGTCCCAAGGAGTTCAAATCCGCAACGACATGGATATCCGAATTCGACAAGGCGTTTACTACTGACTTTTTACCCGTCACGGTAACATTAATCGAATAACCGTTGTCAGAGGGGAGATACGTCAGTCCTTTTGCCAACAGCACCGATTCATTTTTCACGGTAACCGGTACCTTACGAAACGTCGTGGTAATCTCCGGGTCGTTAATATTCACAACAATCAGCCATAAGACGATTGCTCCGATCAGTGCAAGAATCTTCAGGCCGATATTATTCAGGATTTTGTGCTTCATACCTTTTTACCGCCCTTTCGACTCTTATTCTTTTTGGTTTCGGAAGCCTTGTTCTGGATAGCAACAAGACGTCCGCGAAGCTCCTCGGGATCGAGATTCCGGGACAGCTGTCCCTTGTAAGCCACGCTAACCTTACCGGTCTCCTCCGAGATGACCACGGTAAGCGCATCCGTCTCCTCCGAAATGCCGACTGCCGCACGATGTCGGGTTCCCAGTTCCTTACTCAGGGAACGATTGTCCGACAACGGAAGATAACAGGTCGCACTCGTCACACGATTGCCGCGGATAATTACCGCACCGTCATGCAACGGCGTGTTATGTTCAAAGATATTGATTAACAACTGGCTGGTCACCAGACCATCCACCGTAATACCGGTCTTCTCATACTCTTCCAGGGAATTGGTTTGCTGAATGACAATTAACGCACCGGTGCACACTTTCGCCATTTCGAAGCTTCCGCGTACGATTTCTTCGATGGTATTGTCCGTAAAACGTCCGTCATCGGTTCGACTGTCGATGCGAATCATAGATTTGAATATATTCTTATTACCGAGCTGTTCCAATGCACGACGCAGTTCCGGCTGCATGACAACAATCACGGCAATAATGGCAAGACTTAAGGTATTTTTGGCAATCCACAGAATCGTAGTCATATTGAATACTGCCGCGATCAAAACGACACACAGAATAACAAGCATGCCCTTTAATAAAGACCATGCTTTCGTATTCTTGATCCAGACCATTACCTGATATACAAGAAAGGCAATAATCAGAATCTCGACAATATCAATCCAGCTAATGTTGCTGGGAATGTGCAGAGCGGAGAAATACTTCCCCACAACATGACTAAACTGCGCCATTCGCTCTACTACTCTCCTGTCTTCTTCGTCTTATAGGCCACCTTGGGAACCGCCTTGACGTAGTAATAATAATCATCGTCTTCAAACTGAACCTTCTCCGTGTGGGAGTAATCCACGCTGAACACGAAAAACTTCAAGATAAATGCAAACCCGGTGCAAATAATCATCGATAAAAAGGCCCCGCCGACATTGAAATACGCTTTTACCATCAAATCGCCAAAGAACATTACAAACAACTGGGATAAGGCTCCGGTACCGATTGCAATCGACCAGGAATAATCCACCGATAACCGGCGAAGTGCATGTACAACCGCTACGCAAACAATCATCGCAAATACCATAACCAGCATCTGCTTGTCCTCCAAGAATCCCTTGGCAATGAAGCGGAATCTGGTAAATGCACCGTCCGCGTCCATCGCACGGATTGCCGCTGCATTGTTGTGAATAAATCGAATCAGATAATATACCACCGTTCCGCAAGCAACACTTACCATCGAAGAAGAGGTACCGATTAACCCCATGGACAACGGAATCACATAGGGAATCTTCAGTAAGAAGCATACCGGAACCAGCAGTACTGCGAAGGTATCTCTCGGTGAGAAGCGGAAAAACAGCAAATACAATAAAAGAACAATCGCAAAAGCAAACGCAAGAATCTCCAACGACAGCTTATAAATATGTGCCAACATAAAAACAGTGGCAAACAGAATCATAAAATTCGCCGGAAGGAAGGAGCATAACAATGCAACCACCAGGGCAAGAGCCTTGCTGCTAAGTTTTCCCATATATCCGAGATAACCGTTAATCAGTAAGAGGGTGATTAACGCCATCGCAAACTTCAGGACAGGGGTAATATACACTTCAAAGCGTGCATAGAACCCTCTAATTGTTTCTCTGATCTGCATCAGTATATTCATCATAACGATCTTCCTGTTCACTTTCATTCATTCTGGCCAGCTGCTTCAGATGATTTGCATAGATGCGGCGCTTACGTCTCGCTCTGGAATAGCGATACGAATAGATTGCATAGGTAATCAGCGCATACATCACGATTACAACAATATACGCAAACAGCAAACGTTTCGCCGTTGCAAGCAGCACCTGAAATTCTCCCAGATGCTCCAAAATATACTGAAGCTGATAGATTACCACCATGGCAGTGATAATCAGAAGTGCAATCACCACATAGACCACAGACTTAATCACCTGTACGCCAATGTAGTCCGACCGGAAATATCGTCCGATGGCACTGTACTTCTTGCCGTCATTTTCTTCATAGGAGGCCATCTTCGTCATGGTGATGACCTTGTCACGATTGATCATAGTCTTCTCCGTGCGGAAAATTACTGAAGGAAACGCATCTTCGGTGAATCCTTCGTTCTTGTAGGTGCCTGCTGAGGAGCAGCCGGTTTTGCAATGGTATTGCTCAAACCATTGGCAACGTTTGCCTTACACTTTGCGCAGAAACGTCCGGTCTGAATCATCTCTCCGCAGCTCTCACAATTAATGGTAATCGGGCTGTCGGAAGAGAATACAAGACGCTCTTCGCGAATCCACTGCTGAATCTGAGGAACATCCACCTCGCAAGCAGCTGCAATCTGTGTAATGGTAGCGCCCTTATTGTCATAAACGTACTTCTTTACATCCTGGAATTTAGCTTCCAATGCCTCGCGGCACTGAGGGCAAATCTGAGGACCTGCAATGTAATTGAACAACTTGCGGCATTTTCTACAATTCTTAACTTCCATGGTACTGTACTCCTTGTGTCTTCATTCTGTATCATAGTCCGTTACCCACGGCCAATGTCAAAAAATAAACCTGTGCCGCTCCCGCCCGTAGCAGAATACGTGCGACGGCATCAATGGTACTTCCTGTGGTATAGATATCATCCACCACAATAATGTTATTATATTTTACATCATTTTTGTTGATAATAAAAGCATTTTTAACATTATTTTGTCGTTCCGAATTATCCAACTTTTTCTGCGGAATCGTGCTTTTTTGGCGGATAATCAGGTCGGAATCCACGCGAATCGACAGACGTTTACCGATTGCTCTCGCCAGCACCTCCGCTTGATTATATCCTCGCTCTCTGAGGCGTGCCCTGTGAAGCGGGACCGGAACCAGGGCATCCGCCCGCATTGCAAGAATTTCCTGCCGCAGATGGTTCACCAGGTCCTCTCCGTAGCTCTCCGCATACTCCTGCCGCCCGTCGTACTTAAATCGATACAGGCTCTTTCGGACCGACTCATACTCATAGAGTCCAAAGCCCCTCGTATAGAAATGAGGACGGCTGCTGCAATCGTGGCAATACTCATCTTCTTCCCGCTGTAATCTTTTGCCACACTTGAAGCAACGGGGTTCTTCGACGTATCGAAGGGTCGCTCTGCAACGGTCGCAGAACAGTTTTCCATAGGGATTCACCGGTTCGTCGCAAACCGGGCATCTTCTTGGATAGAACCAATCCAGAATCATGATTCCTCACAATCGGCTCTCTCGCGACACAGTTCCCGCAAACGTGTCGACAATGACGTATATCTCTTACGCTCATTTTCATTCTGAATCATCTCATTCAGGGTATCGTAGCTTCCAAGCATGACTACGCAATTTCTCGCTCGGGTCACGCCCGTATAAAGCAGATTGCGATTGCATAGCATCCTCGGAACTCCCAGAATCGGCATTACAACGGCAGGATACTCACTCCCCTGTGACTTATGAATCGTTACCGCATAGGCAAGTTCCAATTCTTCCAGCCCCACATAGGGGTAGCGCACCAGGTGATGATCCTCGAACCGAACCGTCACCGTCTGCGCATACTCATTGATCTCGCTCACCACACCGATGTCGCCGTTAAATACTCCCACACCACGATCCACGACAATGCCGTGCAAGCCTTCCACTTCCCATTCCAACTGGTAGTTGTTCTTCACATGCATGACCTTGTCACCCTCTCGGAAAAGAGTAAGCTCCGTGGCGTATTCTTTTTTGTTCGGAGCGGGAGGATTCAGGTAACGCTGCAGAACTTCGTTTAATACCGCAGTTCCGAGATTGCCTTTTCTCGTCGGTGTCAGGACCTGAATATCATAAGGGGTACACTCCGCATATTTCGGAAGCTTCTCCGTGATCAACTGCACCATATGCTTGTAGACAACATTGGCGTCCGCTCGTTCCAAAAAGAAAAAGTCCTTGCTCTTATTGTCCGTGCGGATTGCCTCACCGGCATTGATTTTATGTGCATTTACGACAATGTCGCTGTCCTGCGCCTGACGGAAAATTTTGGTCAATGCTACGCCCGGAACCACACCGCTGGACAGAATATCCTTAAGAACACGTCCGGGGCCCACACTCGGAAGCTGGTTCACATCTCCTACCAGAATCAGCTTCGTCCCCGGCACAATCGCCTTGAGTAAGGATTGAAACAGGAAGATATCCACCATGGACATCTCATCGATAATAATTGCATCCGCTTCCAGGGGATTTTCCTGATCACGGTTGAAGAAACCGTTATGAGCATCTTCACCGACCATTCCGGCAGGCTCCAAAAGACGATGAATCGTCTTGGCCTCGTACCCGGTAGTCTCCGTCATTCGCTTTGCCGCGCGCCCCGTCGGTGCCGCCAGGAAAAAATCATATTTTAACCGCTCCAGCATCCCGAGAATCAATCGGATTGTGGTGGTTTTACCGGTTCCGGGACCACCCGTCAGTACAAAAACGCCTCCCGACAGACTTCCCAACACCGCTTCAATCTGCAGGTCATTCAGTTCCAGTCCCATGGAGTCCGCCAGTGCAATCAATTGCTCCCGCAATTCTTCCCGACGTGCTTCTATCCCGGTGTCTCGACCGTTTTCCATCAGTTCCACCAGAGCGCGTGCACAGTTCAGTTCGGCATAGTAACCCGACATCGAATAGACCAACTCCTGGTCGTTTTCTTTTTTGACCATAACCTTACGATCGATGCTTAAGTTCTGAAGATGGGTATCCATGTCGCCCACCTCTGCTTCGATCAGCTCGGCCGTTCGGCGAAGCAGCTCCGTCTTCGGAAGATAGAGATGCCCCTCTGCAAGAGCAAGTGACAATTCGTAGAGAAGGCCGCTTCGGACGCGATACTCGCTGTCTGCCGTAAAGCCCGCCTTCTTCGCAATCTCATCCGCCGTTTTGAATCCGACGCCCTCAATATCCTCTGCCAAACGGTAAGGATTGGTGCGCATCACGGAATAGACTCCAAGTCCATAGGTCTTGTAGATTTTGATCGCTAACGTATTGGAGATTCCGAATTCGCTAAGAAACATCATGATGTCACGCATTTCGCGTTTCTCATTCACCTGTGCCGCAATCTCGCGGGCAATGCGCTCACTGATGCCCTTCACCTCGGTCAGACGTTCCGGCTCCATCTCAATCACCCGAAGCGTATCCTCGCCAAAGCACTTGACGATTCGCTTGGCCAACGCCACCCCGACGCCCTTGATGGCACCGCTCCCCAGGTAACGTTCCACCGCCTTCGTTCCCGAGGGTGGCACAATTCGATAGCTCGTCATTTTGAACTGTTCGCCGTAGATCGGATGCGTCACAAACTCTCCTTCTGCCTCGATATTTTCCCCCTGGTCCATCGTCTTCATGGTTCCTGTGCAGATAATATCCTCTTTTTCGCAGGTTAGAGACAGCACCGTGTAGCCGTTATTCTCATTGCGGTGGATAATATGATCAATGAATCCACGTACCGTTTCCATTCATTCTCCTTTGTATATGCTCACCCTATGATGCAAGAAAAAGCAACCTCGCAACGAAAATGGCATAAGCCTCCCGTCGTAAAGTTGCCCTTAATCGCATATCCGTGTAAATAACAAACCTATAAATCGTAATTGCGTTTCATCTGCTCGTAAAGCATCTGTGCCAGACCGTTGGACTGCTGTTCTGTCGCCTGGGAGGCCATCTCCTTCACAAACTCGCCCTGGAAATAATCCTTCAAGGTTCCGATGGACGCGGAAGTACTGTCATCCTCCGTCTTCACAGTCTTCCACATCTCCTTGAAGACCTGCTCCAAAAAGTACGCTTCGAATTCCTTACAAGCACCCATTAACTCCTCGTCGGTGGCATTGGAGTAGTCCTTGTTCACGGTATTCGCCGCTTTGGTATTGTTCGAAGACACGCTGGAGGACAGATAATCGGTATAGGCATTCAAGGAATTGATATCCATAATCGTTATCCTCTCTTACGGTTCATTAACGTCTTAAGTTATTGGCCTGCTGCATCATCTCATCCGAGGCGGTAATCGCCTTGGAATTCAGCTCGTAGGCACGCTGTGCGGTAATCAGGTTCACCATCTCATCGACAACCTGTACGTTGGAAGCCTCTAAATAGCCCTGACAGATTTTGCTCTTCTTAAGGCCGGGATTGGTGGCCTCATTCATGGCATCACCGCTGGCCGCGGTTACCTGGAACAGACCGGAATCGTTCTTAAAAAGACCACCCGGATTGTTGAACTGGCTTACCCCGATCACAATACCGAGAGACTGGGGATTATTCGACTCATCCGGATAGCAGAAGGTTCCGTCACCCGTCACGGTAATCTTGCTGGCAATCAATTCCTTTCCAAACACAATGTCATTGCCCTCGGAATCCAGCACCGGAAGACCGTCACTGTTACATAAGGTCAACCCTTCCACACCCTGAGACAGGAAAAAATTACCGTTTCTGGTGTAATAGGTCTCTCCGTCCAAACCTCTTACGGAGAAGAAGCCCTCACCCTCGATTGCAAAAGCCGTCGAGCTGGAGGAAGCATTCAGGTTACCCTGTGTAAAAATCGAATTGATTGCGGCATTTCGCACACCCATACCAACCTGTGCGTTCGTCGGCTTGTGCTCACCGTTGGCCGTCGTTGTCGGAGTCTGCAGTGTCTGATACAGCAAAGACTTAAACTCATTCACTTCTGCCTTATAACCGGTCGTATTCACATTCGACAGGTTGTTCGCAATCGTATCTACATTAATCTGCTCCGCTTTCATTCCGGAAGCGGCAATCCATAAGGAACGGTTCATCTACTCACCTATACCTTTCCAACATCATTCACGGCGATTCGCAGGGTGTCGTCCATCGCCTGAATTACTTTTTGATTCGACTCATATGCACGCGTTACGGCAATCATCTCAACCATCTCATCGACTACCGATACGTTGGAGGTCTCTAAATACCCCTGATATACCTTCGCGTTCGGAGCAACAATCTCAGCACCTTCCACGGGTTCATAATAGTTCTCTCCGTAATGCTTCAGATAGTCATAGTTGGCAAAATCCGTAATCAGAATCTGCGCAACCGGCATATTGTTCTGATAAATGGTTCCCGACTGATCAATGGAGGTCTCTGCCGTCGTATCTAACTGAATGTGACCTTCGGCACCGTTCTCATTGACACCGAGAACATAATCACCGTCACAGTTCACAAGATATCCTTCCTTGGTCAGGGTAAAGGAACCGTCGCGTGTGTATTTTGTGGAAATATCTCCGTTCTTGGCGGCAAATTCCACCGCAAAGAACCCGTCGCCGCTTAAGGCCAGATCATAGGTATGCTCCGTAATCTTGAAAGCCCCCTGTGAGAAATCAGTATATCCCTCTCCGATTTTCACGCCGAGTGCCATATGTCCCAGGCGAAGATCGCCGGGTCCGATCTGAGTAGTATCCTTAATCTTATGTGCTAAGACGGAGGAAAAAGCCTCACTGGTCGAACCTTCTTTTTTGAAGCCGACGGTATTGGAATTGGCAAGGTTGTTCGTCAGAATATCCATACGATTCTGCTCATTGATCATACCGGTGCATCCGATATACAGACCTCTTACCATAGCTTCTCCTCCTCTCCGATTCTGTCCAAAAAATTAATCTCTGTATCCCGCAAGGAACTCAACATACTTTCCGGTTCCGATTGCTACGGCCGTCATGGGATCCTCAGCCGTCATGGTGTTGATCTTCGTGCGGTCCGCAATCAAATCCTCCAGACCACGTAATAAGCTACCGCCTCCCGTCAGGACAATACCGCGATCCACGATATCGGCTGCCAGTTCGGGTGGAGTTCTCTCCAGTACGCTGTGAATTGCTTCCACAATCTGCGTCGTATAGCTTCTGAGTGCCTCTTCCGTCTCTTCAGACGAAATCTTAACGGTCTTGGGAAGACCGCTTACGAGGTCAAGACCCTTCACATCCATGTAATCCACTTCCGGACGTTTGAATGCACTTCCGATCTTGATTTTAACTTCCTCGGCAGTTCGCTCACCGATTGCAAGCTTATGTGCCTTCTTCATGTAGTTCAGAATCGCCTCGTTGAAATCATCTCCGGCAACCTTCACGGAGGTACTTACTACAGTACCGCCAAGGGATATTACTGCGATATCCGTGGTACCGCCACCGATATCCACAATCATATTGCCGCAGGGCTTCGAAATATCGATACCGGCTCCGATTGCTGCCGCAATGGGCTCCTCGATAATGTATACTTCACGAGCGCCGGACTGGTAGGTTGCATCCTCTACCGCCTTCTTCTCGACTTCGGTAACACCACTGGGTACGCAGACCGCAATTCTCGGTTTGCGGAAGCCTCTCTTGCCGATTGCCTTCTGAATAAAGTACTTCATCATTTTCTCGGTTACAGAGTAATCCGAAATTACGCCGGCTCTTAACGGTCTTACCGCCACGATATTATCCGGAGTACGTCCGAGCATCAAACGTGCATCCTCACCGATGGCTTTAATACGGTTCGTGTCTCTATCAAAAGCCACAACAGAGGGCTCCTTGAGCACTACGCCCTTGCCTCTGATGTAGACCAAAATACTTGCGGTTCCTAAATCAATTCCGATGTTGGTATATTGCATCTTCTTATCCCCTTTCTTGCAGGTTAAACTAACTAAGATATTATAACCGATAGTGTGCCTAATATAAAGGGGGCTTTTAATAAAAAACGAGACAAAAAGGACCGGTTGTCCTCTCTGTCTCGCATCCGTGCGAATTCTGTTCTTCTCCCTCTCGGAGAAGGCAAAAACCTTTTTGCACTAATTATATCGGTTATTCCAAGGAATACTTTAGCCTTTACGTAACATTTCGGCAATGTACTTACCGGTATAGGATTGGGCGCACTTCGCAACCTCCTCCGGGGTGCCCTCACAGACCACGGTACCCCCGCGTCTTCCACCCTCGGGACCCATATCAATGATATAATCCGCCGTCTTAATCACATCCAGATTGTGTTCGATGACGATCACCGTATTGCCGCCCTTCGTTAATCTCTGCAGAATGTCTACCAGCTTATGCACATCGGCAAAATGCAGTCCGGTCGTCGGCTCATCCAGAATATAGACGGTTCGTCCCGTACTCTTGCGGCTAAGCTCTGTGGCAAGTTTCACACGCTGTGCCTCACCACCCGAAAGTGTCGTGGAAGGCTGTCCAAGCTTCACATATCCAAGGCCCACTTCATGAAGGGTCTGCACCTTCTTATGGATGGCTTTAATCGGCTCAAAGAAGGGTAATGCCTCCTCCACCGTCATATCCAACACCTCGAAGATATTCTTCCCCTTATACTTCACCTCTAACGTCTCACGATTGTATCTGCGTCCTCCGCAGACCTCGCAAGGCACATAGACATCCGGAAGGAAATGCATCTCAATCTTTACGATACCGTCACCCTGACAGGCCTCGCAGCGACCTCCCTTTACATTGAAGCTGAAACGTCCCTTGCTGTAGCCTCGGCTTTTGGCGTCCATCGTGGAGGCAAAAAGATCACGAATCTGGTCAAACAGTCCGGTATAGGTTGCCGGATTCGAGCGCGGTGAGCGCCCGATGGGAGACTGATCGATGGCGATGACCTTATCCACCTGATCGATTCCCTCGACTCCGTCATGATCTCCCGGCACCGTAAGCGCACGATTCAGTTTTTTCGCCAGATGTTTATACAGAATCTCGTTCACGAGAGAACTCTTACCCGAACCGGATACTCCGGTTACACAAGTCATGATTCCCAACGGAAAACGCACATCAATTCCCTTCAGGTTGTTCTCTCTGGCGCCGGTCACCGTAAGGAAACCGTTCGGTGATTTGCGACTTTCCGGTACCGGAATGGAAAGCTTACCGCTCAGATACTGTCCGGTAATCGAGCGAGGATTCTTCATGATCTCCTCAGCAGTACCGACCGCCACAACTTCTCCACCTTCCGAACCTGCACCGGGTCCGATATCCACAATGCAATCCGCCGCTCGCATGGTATCCTCATCATGCTCCACCACCAGCACGGAGTTGCCCAGATCACGAAGGTGCTCCAGGGTCGCCAGTAATTTATCATTATCACGCTGATGCAGACCGATACTCGGTTCATCCAAAATATAGCATACGCCTACCAGACCGGAGCCGATCTGCGTCGCCAAACGAATACGCTGCGCCTCACCGCCCGACAGCGTAGAGGTCGCACGGGACAGGTTCAGATAATCCAATCCGACATCATAGAGGAAACCGACACGGGCACGAATTTCTTTCAAAAGCTGTGCGCCGATGAACTGTTGAGTCTCCGTAAGCTCCATGGTCTCCAGATAATCTTTTAGATTTCCGACATCCATTGAAGTAATTTCATAGATATTCTTGCCGCACACGGTAACGGCCAACGAGCTCTTTTTCAAGCGCATTCCGTTACATTCGGTACAAGGGTTAATCCGCATGAACTTCTCATATTCCTGCTTCATATAGTCCGAGGCGGTTTCACGATAGCGACGCTTCTCATCCTGAAGGATTCCGCCCCATTCAATCGCATATTCTCCCTTGCCCCTCTGGCTCTCATAATACACGGTAATCTTTTTGTTCCCCGCTCCATTCCAGAGAATATCCTGTACCTTCTCATCCAGTTCCTCAAAGGGCGTATCCAGGCTAAAGGAGTATTCTCTCGCCAAAGCTACCAGCACTGCATTCGTAAAGCTGCCGGCATCACCGGAGGACTGCCAACCGGGAACCACCACCGCCCCCTGACGAAGGCTCAGCGTACGATCCGGCACCATAAGCCGGGGATCGAATTCCATGTGATACCCCAAGCCGTAACAGCCCGGGCAAGCGCCGAAGGGATTGTTAAAGGAAAAACTTCGGGGTTCAATCTCATCCACACTGATATCACAGTCCGGACAGGCAAATGCCTGAGAGAAGGTAAGGGGTTCCCCACCGATCACATCCACCGTAAGGAGACCTTCCGACAGTTTCAGAACATTCTCAATCGAATCCGTCAGACGAGTCTCGATTCCTTCCTTAATCACCAGTCGATCCACCACGATGTCGATGGTATGCTTAATATTCTTGTCTAACGCAATGTCCTCGGACAAATCATAGAGATTCCCATCCACAAGCACACGAACATAGCCCGCTTTACGCGCTCGGTCCAAGGTCTTCGCATGTTCGCCCTTACGACCGCGAACCACGGGAGCCAAAAGCTGAATCTTCGTACCCTCTTCCAGTTCCATAATGCGGTCCGCCATCTGATCGACGGTCTGCTTGGCAATCTCGCGACCGCAATTCGGACAGTGGGGAATACCGATTCTTGCGTAGAGCAGACGGAAATAATCATAGATCTCCGTCACAGTTCCCACCGTAGATCTCGGGTTGCGGTTCGTCGACTTCTGATCGATACTGATCGCCGGGCTCAGGCCTTCAATCTTTTCGACATTCGGCTTATCCATCTGACCTAAGAACATGCGGGCATAGGAGGAAAGCGACTCCATGTAGCGACGCTGTCCTTCCGCATAGATCGTATCAAAGGCCAAGGAGGATTTTCCCGAGCCGGACAGACCGGTTAACACAACCAGCTCGTTACGCGGGATATCCACATCTATATTTTTCAAATTGTGTTCTTTGGCGCCGCGAATTCGGATATACTCCTTCGGGCGCATCTTCGGTTGACTCATCTCGATTCCTCATTCTGCAGAATTTTACGCATCTCTGCAATTCTGTCTCGTAACTCTGCCGCCGTCTCGAAATCGAGTTCCGCAGCAGCCTGTTTCATCTTTTTCGTTAACTTCTCGATCAAACGCTCCAGATCCTTCGGACTCATGGATTCCGGCGCCTTCTCAAAATGAAGTTTTTCGCGTTCTACTTCCTGCGTGATCGCAATCAGCTCATGGACCTTCTTACGAATTGTTTGCGGTGTAATACCGTGTTCCTTGTTGTAAGCGTCCTGAATCGCGCGTCGACGCTTTGTCTCTTCGATGGCAATCGCCATGGAATCCGTCACCGTGTCGGCATACATGACCACATGACCCTCTGCGTTACGGGCAGCACGTCCGACGGTCTGAATCAAGGAGGTCGCACTACGTAAGAAGCCTTCCTTGTCGGCGTCCAGAATCGCTACCAGAGAGATCTCCGGAATATCCAGTCCCTCTCGCAAAAGATTAATTCCAACCAGAACATCGAACTGATCCAAACGCATATCCCGAATAATCTGGGCACGTTCCAGGGTATCGATGTCCGAATGCAGATACTTTACACGCACTCCGGCTTCTGCCAGATATTTTGTAAGATCCTCCGCCATCTTCTTGGTTAAGGTCGTTACCAGAACCTTGCCCTTTTTCTCCGTCTCCTTGCGAATCTCGGACAAAAGATCATCCACCTGCCCCTCCGTCGGGCGCACATCAATCTCCGGATCCAAAAGTCCCGTGGGACGAATGACCTGCTCAGCACGGAGCAACTCATGATCCGCCTCATATCCTCCGGGGGTTGCGGAAACAAACAGCAATTGGTCAATCTTCTCCTCGAACTCGCCAAAGTTCATCGGTCGGTTATCCAGTGCAGAGGGCAAACGGAAGCCGTATTCCACCAACGTCGTCTTACGGGATCGGTCTCCCGCATACATACCGCCAATCTGCGGAACGGTAATGTGCGACTCATCGATAATAATCAGATAGTCATCGGTAAAATAGTCCATCAGCGTACCCGGACGCATTCCCGCAGGCATTCCGTTCATATGTCTGGAATAGTTCTCGATACCGGTACAGAAGCCAGTCTCACGAAGCATCTCGACATCAAAAGTCGTACGTTCATAAATGCGCTGCGCCTCAATGAGCTTATCCTCGCTCTTGAAGTATGCCACACGCTCTTTCATCTCTTCCTCAATGGCATCACAGGCTTTTCGCATCTTCTCTTCGGCAACCACATAGTGAGACGCCGGGAAGATGGTCACATGCTTCCGTGTTGCATGGACACGTCCCGTTATCTGCTCCACTTCGCAAATTCGATCAATCTCATCCCCAAAGAACTCCACACGAATAAGGTAATCGCCGCCTTGTGCCGGATAGATATCAATCGTATCCCCATGCACCCGGAAACGTCCGCGGTCCAGATCGATATCGTTCCGTTCATAACGAATGCCGACCAGCTCACGAATGACCTCCCCGCGGTCCTTTACCATGCCTTCTCTGAGGGAAACAATCATCTCGCGGTAATCCTCGGGGGATCCCAGTCCATAAATGCAGGATACGGAAGCCACCACGATCACATCCCGTCGCTCGGTCAGCGAGGCCGTAGCGGACAAACGAAGCTTATCAATCTCGTCATTAATGGAAGAATCCTTCGCAATATAAGTATCCGAAGACGGAATATACGCCTCCGGCTGATAGTAATCGTAATAGGATACAAAATATTCCACCGCATTCTCCGGAAAGAATTCCTTCATCTCGGAATAGAGCTGTCCAGCAAGCGTCTTATTGTGTGAAATAATCAAGGTTGGCTTATTCAACGCAGCGATCACATTCGCCATCGTAAATGTCTTACCGGACCCGGTCACGCCCAACAGCGTCTCGAACTGATTGCCTTGGCGAAACCCCTCGACCAGCGCTTCGATTGCCTGCGGCTGATCGCCGGTCGGTGCATATTCTGAGTGAAGTCTGAACTCCATAATCCTGTCTTCTTTCCTCTTCGGCGACCGTCAGGCCGCACTTCGGTGCAATAATCAACTGTATTCTGTATTGTAGCACAGGAATTCGATACTGTCCACAAGAAACAGAACACTTGTTTGTATTTGTGTTTACATTTGTGTTTGAGATTTTGTTTACGTATTTGCCCAAGATTTGACCAACAACATACAAAAAAGCCTTGCGATGCACGATTCTACCTAGGTTCATCGGCATTTCAAGGCTTTTTTATGTAAGCAGGATACGGGAGTCGAACCCGCCTCCTCGGCTTGGGAAGCCGATGTACTACCGATGTACTAATCCTGCAAAATGTGATGATATTTCTTCTTCTGATATTTCTTTTTATGGAATGGCCTGCTTGAATGATACACGTTTTCGAACGGAAACTCAAGCAATTCGGTGCGAATTCGAAGAAATCTTCCAACTCGCACCAAAAGTTACCAAAATTCTCATCAAAGAAGCTTCCGCTCCTATCGCTGATAATTGATGTGCTTTAGCGTCCGTACTTCCAGGACAAAGCCGGCGTATCCCAGTTCATTTGCCTTGGTCGAATACTCATCCGCAATCGTATCATTTTGTTCAACGCCGAGGCCGGTACGATACATATAGGCCAGATTGCTGTATGCGGTTGCAGTTCCGATTTCTAAGAAGAGGTCCTTTGCCTTTTCCCCGTCCGCTGCCACGCCGGTTCCATAGAGGTAATACGTTGCCACCTGGCTCTTTGCAATGGTATCGCCAAGCTCTGCGGCACGATTTGCCAGTTCAAAGGCCTGATAGGTATCCTGCATGGTTCCGTAAGCGCCGCTCATATACATGCTGGCCATCTTGCTGGTTGCAATGGTAAGTCCCATGGCATCCGCCTTGGTCAGATAATCCCATCCGTTTAAACGATATTCGTTTAACGAAGTATAAGCATCGGAAGAAGTGGCTGCCGCCTCCAGAAATTTCAGAGAATCGTTAAGATACAGCTCCGCCGTATAGTACGCGCCCCAGGGATTGCCTAACTCATAAGCCTTTTTCAGATAATCGTAGGCCTTGGCCTGATTCGCTTCCACGCCGGTACCGTTGGCATATACCATTCCCAGCAGCTGATAGAGAACGCCGGCATAATCACTGTTTGCAAGCTTCGACTCATCAATCTTCTTCATCGCTTCGGTAAACAGTCGGTCCGCCGTCTCGGGATCGTACTCGGTTCCCATTCCGGATTCCGTAAGGATCGCCACGCACAGCTTCGCATACGCATTTACAGGTTTCTTGCTGTTATAGAGTTTCAGTGCTCCCACCGGATCCTGTTTTGCTCCGACATAGAGCCAATCCACAATATATCCCTGGAGGAAAAGTGCATCCGTGTTCCCCGCATCCGCCTCCTTCTGCAAAAGGTCATATGCCTGTTCCGGATTCGTATATAGGCACTTTACTGCCTGCTGCATTGCCTCCGACGAAGTGCCGGAAGTCGTTTTCTTCTTACCGCACGCGGCCAATGCCAGTGCACACACAAGCATCAGCGCGAGAAGCATCCATCTCTTCTTCATTGTTTCTCTATCCTTTTACTCTTAACGGCCCAATTGGGTCATAATATAATCGAACGCGGCCTCCAACTGATTATCGGTTCCGTCTTCGACATACTTCTCGCGGTCCCATTCTACCGTAATGTCCGGCGTAATGCCCACGCCATGAATGAAATGACCGTTCGGTGTGAAATAATTCTGCATCGTCACCTTGACAGCCGAACCGTCCGACAATTCCAGAATCGTCTGGACAATTCCTTTTCCAAAAGTCGTGGTGCCGATTAAAACGCCCACTCCGTGATCCTGAATTGCTCCGGCCAGAATCTCGGATGCGGATGCACTGTTCTCATCCACAAGAACCGCCATCGGAATCTGAATCTTCTTGGTACCGTCGCATCCGTATTCAGTACGTGCACCGTTCTTATCTTCCATGTATACAATCAAGCCCTTCGGAAGCAGCTCTCTTGCAACCGCACATACCGCCGCAACACTTCCCCCGGGATTTGCTCTCAAATCAAGGATCAGCGCCTGCATTCCCTCGTCATAGAGTGCATTGATTGCGTCCCGAAACTGCTGGATTGTAACCGTATCAAACTCGGTAATCTCAATGTAACCGATCTGATTCTCTTTCATCTCATATTCAACGGTCGGTGCCTCCACCCTTGCACGCGTCAGGGTAAAAGACAATTCCTCGTCGCCGCGGAGTACCGTTACTACGACTTCCGTGCCTTCCTCGCCACGAATTCTCGAGGATACCTTCGTAGGATTCTCTCCATACAGTTCCACCCCGTCTACCTTCAGGTAATAGTCACCGGGTGCCATGCCGCTTGCCGCCGCTGGAGTTCCCTTAATCAATTTCGAAATATAGCACAGATTTCTCTCTTCATCCCAAGCTACATAAGCTCCGATTCCGTAATAGATTCCTTCCAATCCCGCAGACAGATTCTGATACTCGCTCGGAGTGTAGTACTCGGTATACTGGTCGCCCAACGAGGATACAAGGCCCGCATAGGCACCGTCATACATATCCTCCTCGGACAGATCCCAGAGGTAGTAGTACTCCAAAACCTCCATGAGCGTCTCAATCTTCGCAGCCACCTCTTCCGGAGTGGTATCGCTATAGGTAATCTCGGACGTATGGTCCTGCGGTCCTATCGGATCTGCGGATTCATCCCCAAAGCCCACCGACGGATTCATGTCCGGCTTGTCAATCGGGAGCTTGGTTCCCTGCTGGCCCGACTGATTCTGACCAACCGGTTTCTTAATCTCGATTTTACCGGGATTCTTCGGGCGGTTTGCCAGACTGATCAAGAGGCTTCCGACCACAATCGTTAAGGTAATCAGCAATCCGGTTAAAAGACCACTCCAATAGGCGGTGGCTTTGCCGGGATCCTTTTTTGTCTTCACTTCGGGAGTCTCTTTGGGAGTCTCTTCACTATTCAGAGTATTCATATCATCCATTGTACAGTTCCTTTCTGCCCCTTGGAAGCGTTACGGTTCCGAAACGTAATTCCAAGGACTCACATATTCACCGTTTACACGAACGCTGAAATGGAGATGATTACCGGTGCTTCGTCCGGTAGAACCTACCGCCGCAATTGTCTCACCGGCCACCACAATGGCGCCGCTCTTTACGTAGAGCTTCGAGCAATGCATATAAACCGTGTAGATTCCGTCGCCGTGGTCAATCATAATATAGTTGCCCATGGTCGAAGTATATGCCGCCGCTACGACCTTCCCGTCATAGGAGGCATAGATATCCGTTCCGTAAGGGGACGCAATGTCAATACCGTTGTGGAACAGATTCGTATGGAGGGTCGGATGGATACGGTATCCATACGGACTTGTGATACGGGTATATTTCGCAATCGGCCAGATAAACTTACCGCCGTCGTACTTCATAACCTTCTCATTGGCGGCAATCAGACGTTTCTTCTCTGCCGCGATTTCTTTTTCCAGCGCCTCGATGGTCTCCTTCATCGCCTTCAAGTCGGCTTCATACTCCTCCACCGCATCCTGAGCCATATCGATATCGGTCTCCATCTGGTCAAGTTCCGCACGCTTCGCATCGGTCAGTGCCGCCAGCGTTGCAAGTTCTTCCTCCTGGGCAAGCTTCGCCTCTTCCAAAAGAACCTCTTCCGCCTCCAGCTGAACCTTGGTAATCTCTACCAGCTCCGTCGTGGCGCGATAATCGTTCAGAACCTCGCGGTCATAATCGGTTACCTGCGAAACATACTCCGCGCGTGTCAGGAAATCCGAGAAGCTCTTCGCGCTGAAGAGGATCTCCACAATCGTAGAAGACCCGTTCTCGTACATAAAACGAATACGGTTCAGCATATCCGCATACTGCTTGCGTTCTCTCTCAATGGACTCCTCCAGCTCAATGCGGGTTTCATCCACCAGAGCCTGCTGTGCCGTAATCTGCGCGCTTAAAGAATCAATCTTCCCCTGAACATCCTCCATTGCCGCATCAATCTCGGCGATATAAGCCTTCAGGTCCGTCTTCTGGCTCTTCAGTTTCTTAAGAATCTGCTCCGCCTTCGACTTGTTGCTCTTGATATCCTTAATCTGCTGTTCAGTTTTATCAATCTCGTCCTGCTTTTGTTCAATCAGGGCACTGGTTACCTTCTTGGCCTCCGTTACCTGAGACGGGCGGAATACCAGCACTAAAATGACCAATACGAGAACAAACGCAGGAATCCGTGTTCTTTTTTTCAAATAAACACCCTCACACTACACATGCAAATGTCTTCTGACGGTTACATAGCTTCCCAAGAAACCAAGGCCGACGCCGACGATTAACGTAATCGGTGCCAAAGTACGAATCAGACTCTCCATCGGAATAAATGCCAGAGAATTCCGCAGGATGGCAAACTTCGAAGTAACGAAATTCGCTGCCTTATCATACACATAATAGATAATGGTTAGGGGAATTAAAGATCCCACAAACCCGATAATAATTCCTTCAATTACGAAGGGCGCACGAACGAAGAAATCGGTCGCACCCACGTATTTCATAATCTCAATCTCGGTGGAACGAACTGAAATACCGACCGTAACCGTATTGCTGATTAAGAATACCGCTACTACGAGAAGTAAGAGAATCAGTGCCATCGACACATAACTGATCAGACGATTCACCCCGGAGAGCATATCCGCAACCAGTTCGGAACGCTTCACAAGGCGTACCCCGTCAATGGACTCAATGTAGGTTACCAGGTTCGACTGTGCCGATACGTCCTTTAAGTACACCTGATAGTTCGAGCTGTTCTCAAGAGGGTTCTCGGTAAAGGTCACTGCCGAATCTCCGATATAATCGTGAGAGAAGGAAGCCCAGGCCTCTTCCGCAGTCACTCGTTTAATCGAAGCAACCTCTTCACGGCCTTCAATCAGAGCACCGATCTCAATAATACGTTCCTCCGGGAGTTCATCCTCGAAGAAAACAACAATGCTGACATCCTGCTCCGCTACCTTGACAACATGATTCACATTCTCGGCAACGCAGAAAAATACGCCCAACAGAAAGAGACAGGTAGCCATCGTCGCAATCGAAGCAAGGGTAAACCAGCGATTCCGGAAGATATTGCGAATGCCCTGGCGGATTACGTAAAAGAAAGTACTAATCTTCATCTACATATCCTCCCTTCTCCACATCGCTTACGATTACACCCTTCTTCAGTGCGATAACACGCTTACGCATTGCATTCACAATCTCACGGTTATGGGTAACGACAATCACGGTCGTACCATACTCGTTAATCTCCTTCAAGAGGTTCATAACCTCCCATACGTTGTTCGGATCCAGGTTACCGGTGGGCTCATCCGCAAAAAGAATCGGCGGATCGTTTACCAGTGCTCTTGCAATTGCCACGCGCTGCTGCTCGCCGCCGGACAGTTCATCGGGGCGGGCCTTATACTTTGCCGCCAGTCCTACCGTCGACAAAATCTTCGGAACATTCTTACGAATCTCCTTACCGGACTTCTGCAATACACGCTGTGCAAACGCCACATTATCATAGACATTGCGGTCCTTAAGCAGTTTGAAATCCTGGAACACCACGCCGATTCCGCGACGATACTTCGCCACCTTACGACCGTGAACCTTGGCAAGATTCTTTCCGTTTACGTAGATTGCGCCCGAAGTCGGATTCTCCTCCTTACGAAGCAGCTTCATTAACGTTGACTTACCGGCACCGCTGTCACCGACGATAAAGACGAATTCTCCTCTTTTTACCGTGAGGCTTACCCCGTCTAAGGCCTTCACCTTCGGGTAATTCTTCACCACATCCTTGAGAACGATTACATCATCCTCATCGATTACCATTTTATTCTTACGTGCTTTCTCTTTCAAAAAAATATCCTCTCTGTACGATTAGTACTCCAGGCTCTCCATATACTTCATATACTTCACTACCATCAGGGCAATCTTGAAGGTAATGGCATCTTCAAAGACACGAAGGTCCAGTCCGGTGCTCTTCTGAAGCTTGTCCAGACGATAGACCAGCGTATTACGATGAATGAACAACTGACGGGAAGTCTCTGACACATTCAGACTGTTCTCGAAGAACTTATGAATCGTCGTTAAGGTCTCTTCGTCGAAGTCATCCGGACTCTTTCCGTCAAAAATCTCTTTTACAAACAACTTGCACAAGGGAATCGGCAACTGATAGATCAGACGACCGATGCCCAGTTCGCTGTAAGCGACAATCTCACGCTCCAGGAAGAAAATCTTGCCGACATCCAGCGCCATCTTCGCTTCCTTGTAGGAACGGCTGACTTCCTTGATTTCTCCGGTAACGGTACCATAGGAGACACGAACATGCTCGAGATTTTCTTTTTTCAGGAAAGCAACGATTCCCGCTGCCACCTTCTCAATCTCACGATTGTTCTCATTCTCAGCCAGCTCCTTGACCACAATGACATTATTCTCATCTACGGCCGTCACGAATTCCTTCGTGTTATTGTCGAAGTATCCGCGAAGAAGATCCAGCATATTGCTGTCTTTTCCGCGCTCCGCTTCCACAATCATCACCACGCGGCGCATGTCCGTCTGGATATGAAGTTTCTTGGAACGGCTGTAGATATCGACTAAGAGGAGATTGTCGAGTAGCAGATTCTTGATGAAGTTATCCTTGTCAAAACGCTCCTTGTAGGCCACAAGAAGGCTCTGCAACTGGAAGGATGCCATATTGCCCACCAGGTAATTACTCTCACCTGCGCCGTGAACCACAAGGATGTATTCCAGCTGTCGGTCTGAGATAATCTTAATGAACTGACACCCCTGAATCTCCTGGCTCTCCGCACCGGACTTGGCAAATTCCGCAGCCAAAATGCGTGTATCATCCATATGCTCCAGTGTGGTTGCCACCGGCAAACCGTCCTGGTCCATTACTGAGATATTCACATTGGCGATTTTACGAATACCGTCTATTGTATTCTGAAGGATTTGATTTGAAATCATACACTTCTCTCCTCTCCGTCAAAAAGGCTAATCTCATTTTATAACAAAAGTACAAAAAACGCCACAAAAAAATTGTGAATTTTTATGCACTTTTTAGCATCGATTCCTTTTTGAGAAAAAAAAGCAACAATAAACGCCCGATTCTTATACGATGAACCGGGCGTTATTTTATGGGATGGTTACAGAAGTCGAATGCTCTTGTCTCCAATCTGAATTCGTTTCTGTTTGTAAAGATTACCGACCGCGCGTTTGAATTCGTTCTTGCTCATACCGGTCTCGCGGCGAATCACTTCCGGATTTGCTTTGTCGCTAAAGGGAAGCACGCCGTCAAAGGAACGGATGATAGCTAGCAGCTTATCGGCATCCTCCTCCATCTGGAGGTATGCTTTTTTTCGAACGGAGAGATTCAGTCTTCCGTCCTCGGTAACACTTAAGACTCTCGCCTCGATGCGGTCACCGGCCTTCACTTCTCCGTAATTCTCACGCTTCGGAATCAGTGCCAGATATCGGTCGTCCACTGCCACAAAGGCGCCGAAATTCTCACTGACCTCGTAAACCAAACCGTGTACGGTATCGTCTTTTCCATAGGGTGCTCCGGCTTCCAGATAATGATAGACCTTCATCGTGGCCGAGATGCGGTTGCTCTTATCGATGTAAGCGCTTACCAACACTTCCTCACCGGGATTCGGCCGATACGTCATCTGCTTAAAAGGAAGAAACAGGTCCTTTTCAAGACCCCAATCCAAAAAAGCACCGATTTTGGTCACTTCCCGCACGGTAAGCTTTGCCACCGTTCCGACCGTTACCTTCGGGGTCGCGGTGGTAGCAATCATGCGATCCTTGGAGTCACGGTAAACAAATACCTCCAGAGAATCTCCGATCTTCGCATCCGCGGGAATCAGCTTTTTCGGCAACAGTACCTCATCGCTTCCGTCGGTCAGATATGCGCCGAAATCCACCTTTCTCTTATATTCTAATGTCTGTCTGTTTCCTAAGTTCATTCAGGCCTCTCCGTTAATGAAACAACTGGATTACTGCATATACATTGTGATCCGTGGTCTCGAAAACAACAATCGTTTCGTTCTCTTTGCGATAGATCTTCGGGATCATCACATCCCCTTCTAACGCCGACTTGCGGTATTCCGCACGCAGTTCCCGAAGGTCCGTATTCAAGTGATTCGTAAGGGCCAGGGCAAGACGCACATACCAACCGTTATTCACATGATGGTTGGCATCCAGGTAGATTCCCGTCACCGGAATCGGTTCCGCCTCCGTCATCTCCACGCCTTCCTCGGAATCCTTCGGAATCGGAATCTTGCGATCCGCATAGTTCATTTCGAGGGGTTCCTCAAGACCGTAGGCTTCCTTCATCTCCTTGGTCACCCAACCGGGCTTACCGTCCAGGGTAATCAGAACCCAGACCGAATGACATTTAATCGCATATTCGCCGGCTTCATTCTCAATCCAGAAATTACGATGACCGATGCAGCCTTTGAACGCAATCGGCTTCGTTCCGATCTTAATGCGGTCCATCAATTTGAGCGGACGCTCAAATACAATCTGCCAGAAGTTCACTACCCACACCAGGTTCTGCTCACGTAAGGAGTCCATGGTCATCCCCGTGGATTCCGACTGAAAGGTCGAACAATCCTGTACATAATCCAAGATTGCATCCGGGCGAAGCATATGTCGTTCGTTCGTCTCCGAGTAGCGCACTCTGCCGTCAAAAGTATAGACCATCTTACGTCTCTCCGTTCTATATCAAGAATTCCTTCCGGGGTTCCCGGCAAAAAGAAAAACGCCCTCAGAACACTGAGGGCGAAAGCTGGGGTACAAGGATTCGAACCTTGGATGACGGAGTCAGAGTCCGTTGCCTTACCGCTTGGCGATACCCCAATATTAAGTGCCGTATTGCAAGGCACTTAATGAATATACCCTATTGATTATGAATTGTCAACAGTAATTTTATTGTTTTTTGGATAAGTCCGTCACACCTCAAAGATCAGGTCCGCATAGGTCGGGAACGGCCACAGATCCTTATCGACAATCAGTTCCAACGCATCCGCAGGCTTACGCAATTCCTTCATGGCAACACAGACCACATCCTTGTAGAAGAAGGCCTGTTCTCTGCCGATGGGCATGGAGGACGCTTTCGCCTCCGCCTCACGCAGAGCCTTAAGCTTTCCGTTGCACTCGGACAATAATGCGGTCGTCTGCTGCAGGATTTCCTTCTGAACCGATGCATCACAGCCGGCTTCGGTCACATGCTTCACCGTCTTGGCGATTCGATCCGTGAACTGCATGACCGCGGGAATAATCTGGCGGGAGGCCATATCAATCATCGTTAAGGCCTCAATATTCATGGTCTTGGAATAGGTCTCGTACATAATCTCGGCACGGGACTCCAACTCGGTCTTCGTGTAGATGCCGAAACGCTCGAAGAGATCAATTGCCTTTTCGGTAACCAGAGTATCCGTTGCCTCCACCATGGTCGGAATATTGGGAAGACCGCGACGCTTGGCTTCCTCCACCCATTCCGGCGCATAACCGTTGCCGTTGAAAATAATACGACGATGAGCCGCCAAATTCTTCTTAATCAGATCATGACAGGCAAGTTCGAAGTTCTCTGCCTTCTCCAGAATATCCGCTGCCTCGCAGAAACTTTCTGCCACAATGGCATTTAAGGTGGTATTGGGACTTGCAATGGAATCCGAAGAACCTACGCTACGGAATTCGAACTTATTTCCGGTAAAGGCAAACGGAGAGGTTCGGTTACGATCCGTTGCATCCTTCTGGAAACTCGGAAGAGTCGATACACCGGTCTCCAGAGTGGTTCCCTGAATCAGGTTCGAAGCCACACCGGTCTCCACAAGCTGCGTCACCACGTCCTCCAACTGTTCTCCCAGGAATACGGAGATAATGGCGGGAGGTGCCTCATCCGCACCCAGACGAAGGTCGTTGCCCACGCAGGAAGCACTCTGACGAAGCAGATCCGCATGACGGTCTACTGCCTTCAGAATGCAGGATAATACCAGCAAGAACTGGGTATTCTGATTCGGAGTTGCCCCCGGATCCAACAGATTCACACCGTTGTCCGTGCATAAGGACCAGTTGTCATGCTTACCGGATCCATTCACGCCGGCAAAAGGCTTCTCATGAAGCAAGAGACGCATTCCGTGATGGGCCGCCACACGTTTCATGGTCTCCATGACAATCTGGTTATGATCTACCGCAATATTTGCGGTTTCAAAAATCGGAGCCAGCTCGTGCTGTGCAGGTGCCACTTCGTTGTGCTGCGTCTTGGCGGTAACACCAAGCTTCCACAGTTCCACATTCAGATCACGCATGAACGCACCGATACGCTCACGAATGACGCCGAAGTAATGGTCCTCCATCTCCTGTCCCTTCGGGGCAGGTGCTCCAAACAGCGTTCTTCCGGAAAAGATAATATCCTCGCGCTTCAGAGCCTTTTCCTGGTCCACCAGGAAATACTCCTGTTCTGCGCCAACGCTGACATTAACATGCTTTGCCTCGGTATTGCCGAACAGACGGACAATACGAAGTCCCTGCGTATTGATTGCTTCCATGGAACGAAGCAGAGGAGTCTTCTTGTCCAATGCCTCGCCGGTATAAGAGCACATTGCGGTGGGAATACACAACACCGGTCCGGTTGCTCCGTTCTTGACAAAAGCAGGCGAGGTAATATCCCATGCCGTATAGCCTCTTGCCTCAAAGGTCGCACGAAGACCGCCGGAGGGGAAGGACGAAGCATCCGCCTCACCCTTAATCAATTCCTTGCCCTTGAATTCCATTAACATCTTGCCTTCCTTATTCGGAAGGGATACGAAGGCATCCTGCTTCTCCGCAGTCACGCCGGTCAGCGGCTGAAACCAGTGGGTATAATGGGTAGCACCCTTTTCTACAGCCCACTCCTTCATTGCTCTCGCAATTGCATTCGCCGTCGCAATCGATAATGTGCCACCGTTCTCCAAAACCGCAAGGAACTCGTCCATTGCTTCCTTGGGGAGGCGTTCGCGCATCACATTCAGAGAGAACACATTCTCTCCAAAGATTGCCTCTACATTCACTTTTTCGCCACTCATCTTTCTTTCCTTTCGGTTGTTACTCTTTGAGTCGCGGCTCTGAACCCGCTTCTCCTAGGCTACGGCTCTGAACCCGCAGCTCTATTCACGACTGCCCTCGATGCGCAAAAGATCATGCTCTTGTGCTTCTTGCGACAGTAACAAACCTATTCGCTGTCTCGGATGGGGACAGGATGCAATCTCCTCGCCCTCCGGACCAAACATTTTCAAAACCTTTGCCTTGACGTCCCTTCCGTCCGGCTTCATAATCTCGATTTCATCGCCTACCGAGAACTTGTTTTTTTGTTCAAAATACGCGATTCCATCCTTCACGTCCTGCACGATGCCCAAGAATACCGCCTCACTGGCATAGGTATTCGAATCATAGATCTGCGTCTCTTCATTGGGCTTGTGAAAAAAGAATCCCGTCGTAAACTGGCGGTAGGTACACTTGGAAATCTCCTCGCGGTACCAGTCCATATTGGCTCGATACCTCTCTTCACTCTCCCACAGATCGTCGATGGCCTTACGATAGGTACGGGCAACCGTTGCCACATAAAGCGCGGTCTTCATACGGCCTTCAATCTTCAGGCTGTCGATTCCCGCCGCCAGGATCTCCGGCATATACTCGATCATACACAGATCCTTGGAGTTAAAAATATAGGTCCCTCGTTCATTCTCCTCAATGGGGAGATACTCCCCGGGACGTTTCTCTTCCATTACCGCGTATTTCCAGCGACACGGATGGGTGCATGCCCCCTGATTCGCATCCCTTCCCGTAAAATAATTGCTGAGTAAGCATCTGCCGGAATAGGAGATACACATAGCTCCGTGAATAAAACTCTCAATCTCCATCTCCTCCGGAATATGGTCGCGAATCTGGCGAATCTCCTGAAGAGAAAGCTCTCTGGCGGATACCACACGCTTTGCTCCCAATCGCCACCAGAATCGGTAGATTTCATAGTTGGTATTGTTCGCCTGGGTCGAGATATGAATCTCTGCCTCGGGCCAAATTTCCTTCGCAATACTGAACATACCGGGATCCGAGATGATTAACGCATCCGGTCCGATGGTTTTTAATTCCTCAAAATAGGCTCTTGCGCCCTCCAGATCGTCATTGTGGGCGAAGATATTCGCAGTGACATAGACACGAACGCCTCTTTCATGCGCAAAGGCAATTCCGGCCTTCATATCTTCCATGGAGAAATTCTTCGCTTTGGCACGAAGTCCGAACTCCTCTCCACCGATATACACAGCATCCGCGCCGTAGATAACTGCAGTTTTCAATACTTCTAAGCTTCCGGCCGGCACCAACAGCTCCGGCTTCCCGCTGCTTGTTCTCATAGTAATCCTCTTTTCACACGGATTCTTTTTTGACACTGACCGTGATTCCGTCCCCAATCGGAAGAATCGTCGTCGTAAGGAGCGGGGATTCCTTCAAAGCATGCAGATATTCCCGCATCCGGGTGTGAATCGTACGGTCTCTTCGGGTTACCGCAAACCGGGATTCCAACACCTCCCGATCCTTCAGCACATTATCGGAGATTAGCATGCCGCCGGGGGCTAACACACGTAAGACCTCCGGCAAAAAATGAATATACTGTCCTTTGGCCGCATCCATAAAAATGAAGTCATAGCCTCCCGCAAGCGTCGGAAGAATTTCGGCCGCATCCCCCTCCAAAAGGGTAATCTGCTCCGCCTTCCCAAACGCCGCAAAATTCTTGTGGGCCTGCTCAATTCTTGGTTCATACTTCTCGATGGTGGTAATCTTTGCATCCGCAGGTGCATACTCACTCATTAAAAGTGCCGAAAATCCCACCGCAGTTCCCACCTCCAGGAGGTTCTTCGGGCGAACCGTCAGCATCAGAAACCGAAGGTATTCCTGCATATCCTCACGGATAATGGGAACCTCATCCTCCCGGGCCTGAAGCATCAGACTATGCAGTTGTTCCGGATAGGAAGCCTCAAAGGATCTCATGAAGGTTCCCAGTCGTTCATCCACTAACATGCGTTCTGTCCTATTCCATATCGTCGAAGGAATCTTCCGAATCCCCGTAATCAATATTCTCGTCATAGACGGCGTCCGGTTGGAAATCCGAGGCAGCGTCCTGCTCGGCCGCACTCGCGTCCGTATTCCCGGCTACCATCATACTGATCATTTCCTTCGGTGACATCCCGGTATTGAAGGTATACACTCCGGGCCTCATTTTGCCATGATCTCCGGAGAGCATCTCCTGAATCTGGAACAAAAGCGTATCACGAATCAGTCCCTTATCCTTAAGAATCTGGGCCACCTGCTTCACGGACTTACCGGCAACGATTGCCACCGTCACATCCTGCGGTTCCTCACCCTTTTCCACATTACACATGGGCTTTTCGGCAAAGATACGATAAGCGAAATCGTAACACTTGACGGATACCTTATAGATAACCAGAACAATCAGCACCGCTAAAATCAGTTTCACGATCATTCCGACAAAGCTTAATACAACCTGACGAATCTTCACTATAACTCCATTCTGCGACAGGCTACATGCCTCTCGCGTTCAAATCCAAATCAAAATCCACGGCTTCCGTAACCGTGATGTAGATGTTCTGAATCATTCGGCATACCGACAACTCCGCTTCCAGAAAATCCGACACAATGGGATTATCACGAAACTGCTCGTACTGCGCCCGAAAATCATCCACGCGTTCAAAGATTTCTTCGCTGCTCGCCTCACTCTGCATTTTGAAATTACGCAGGCGGAACTCATCAATCTGTCGTTTTAGCTCCGGGAAATGCTCCAATTTCTTCTTTTCGTAAGCATATCGCTTGTATTCTTCCGTATTCTTCAAAAAATCCAACATCGGCGCCATGGCACGAGTCAATTCTTCGTTATCCATCCGATTTCACTCCTACAATTCCATAATCACCGGCAATATGATCGGTCTGCGCTTCGTGCGTTTCCAGAACAATTCGCTCAAGCCGTCACGAACCAGATTCTTCATTCTGCCCGGGTCATTATTATCACTGTCAATCCACTGATAGATCTTCTCTTCCGCAAGTGCACGTGCTTCCTCAAGAAGTTCATCCGATTCCTTCACATATACAAAGCCGCGAGAAATCAACTGCGGACCTCCGGCCAGGCACTTGGAGGCCTCGTCGATGGCAATGGCTACGATTAAGATTCCGTTCTCCGAAAGAATCTGACGTTCCTTCAGCACCACATTGCCGATATCGCCGACGCCGAGACCGTCTACCAGAATATCGCCCACCGGAACCTTACCGGTGATCTCCGCACATTCGTCGCCAAACTCCAACACATCTCCGCTGGAGAGTAAGAAAATATTCTCCTTCGGGATTCCGAGCCGGGTTGCAATATTTGCCTGTGCCTTCAGATGCTTGTACTCCCCGTGAACGGGAATTGCATACTTCGGCTGCGTCAGGGTATAGAGAAGCTTAATCTCCTCCTGGCAAGCGTGTCCGGATACATGGGTCTCCTGGAAAATAACATCCGCGCCCTTCATCGACAACTCGTTGATAATACGGGTAACGGCCCTTTCATTGCCCGGAATCGGACTCGAGGAAAAGATTACCGTATCCCCCGGTTTGATCGTTACTTTGCGGTGGGTACCGCCGGCCATACGGCTTAGTGCCGCCATACTCTCTCCCTGAGATCCGGTGGTAATTAACACCGTCTTCTCATCGGGGTAATTCTTCAGAAGTTCAATATCGATTAAGGTATTCTCCGGAATCTCAAGACAACCGAGATTCGAAGCCGTTTCGATAATATTTACCATACTGCGGCCTTCCACAACGACCTTGCGACCGAAGCGGTATGCCGAGTTAATAATCTGCTGTACACGATCGACATTGGAAGCAAACGTCGCAATAATGATGCGATGATTCGCATGCTCCGCAAAAAGAGTATCAAAGGTCTTGCCGAGGGAACTCTCACTGGGCGTAAAGCCGGGGCGCTCCGCATTGGTGGAATCGCACATTAACGCCAAAACTCCCTTGCGGCCCAACTCGGCAAAGCGCTGCAGATCAATGGCATCTCCGTATACCGGAGTGTAATCCACCTTGAAATCGCCCGTATGAATCACGGTTCCGACCGGCGTATGGATGGCCAGTGCCGCCGCATCCACAATACTGTGGTTCGTTTTGATAAATTCAATCTCAATCGCGCCGAAATTCACGGTATCTCCAAAGGATACCACATGTCGCTCCACGCTCTCCGTTAAGGAATGCTCCGCAAGCTTATGTTCGATAATCCCCATCGTTAAGCGCGTTGCATAAACAGGCACATTCACTTCCCGAAGCACATAGGGAAGCGCTCCGATATGATCCTCGTGTCCGTGGGTAATGACAAAGGCCTTGACCTTGTCGATATTATTTTTTAAGTAGGTGACATCCGGAATTACCAGGTCGATTCCCAGCATATCATCCTGGGGAAAGGCCAAACCGCAATCCACCACCACAATACTGTCTTCGTACTCGAAGGCAGTGATATTCATGCCGATTCGCTCCAAGCCCCCTAACGGGATTACCTTGAACTTACCGGTACTTGCCAATTCACTCATTATTTCTCCAATTCTACATCGTCCAGAATGTTGGAAAACACATCGCCGATTGCTTCGAACTCTGTCTCGTCCTCCACCATACTGTAAACCGCTTCCTCATCCTCAGGCTTCGACAGATCCTTCAGGATATAGGCTTCGCCGTCTCCTTCCTCTTCCTCGGTTACCAGAATGTAGTTCACACCACCGACCGTGGTAGTCTCCAATACAAAAAACTCTACAGGTGCCTCTTCTCCCTCGGGAGTAAACAGAATCTTCTCAGCCATTATTGTTCTCCTTCGTGCTTATTCGCGGATTCGAAGCTGCGGCGGTCCAGATATCCCTGAAGGATTAACTGTGCCGCAATCCGGTCCACATGCTCATGACGATTCTCTCTGCGAATTCCCGCCTCCATCATGGCGCGATCGGCAGCAACCGTCGTTAATCGCTCGTCCCACAGAACAACCTCCAGCCCTGTACGACGTTTCAACATATCACAAAAAGAAAGCGTCTTCTCGACTCTTTCTCCTTCCGTGTTATTCATATTTTTGGGTAGTCCCAGTACGATGAGTTCCACCTCATACTGCGCGATCAGTTCTTCGATTCTGGCTAAGGTTCTGCGTAATTTGTCCTCATGCTCTCTTCGAACAATCTCTACGCCCTGCGCCGTAATGAAGAGCGGGTCACTGACTGCAACGCCCACTGTCTTGGATCCGAAATCCAGTCCCATGATGCGCATTCGACTATCCCCATCTGTTGCTTGCAATGTATTCCTGAAGCATCTCCTCAACCAGTTCGTCGCGCTCCACCTTCATAATCAGGCTTCGTGCGCCGTTGTAACCCGTAATAAAGGTCGGGTCGCCGGACATAATGTATCCGACAATCTGATTGACCGGGTTATAGCCCTTCTCCGTCAATGCCTGATATACGGTTGCAAGTACTTTTTTGACATCGGTTTCGACCGGAGGAAGATACTCACCTTCCAGGCCGACAAATTGTGTGTTTCCTAAATCCTGCATCTGTTATCTCTCTTTCAAAGTATAGTATCCGACCATACTTATATTCATAATAGCACTTACTCAGTCAAAAAGCAATGAATAGCCCCGCCGTCTTCGCTGAGTTTCCCGCCGGTTACCCGCGCAATGGTTCCCGATGTGATGCCCCTTGCAAGGGCTTCCTTCCCGGGAACGGCACAATAGACATATTCCTTGCTGTAGCCGGCCAGCACAGGCTGTCCGTCGGTGGTCTTTTCCTCCTCAAAGAGCACCTCCATGGTGCTTCCCACGAAACGCTGCCGGAAGTCCGTCGACTGCTTCTTCGTAAGCTCCAACAGTACATCGCTTCGCTGATTTTTGATTTCCTCGGGCACCTGATTCGGCATCGTAGCCGCCACCGTTCCTGCACGTTTTGAGTACTTGAAAACATGGATCTCGTAGAGATTCAATTCCCTAAGTTTTTCCACCGTTTTGGCAAATTCCTCCTCCGTCTCCCCGGGGAAGCCCACAATGACATCCGTTGTAATCGCCGCTTGCGGGAAGACCTCTCTGATCTTACGGACGCACTCGGCATATTCCTCGATGGAATAGTGACGATTCATTCTGCGAAGGGTCTCATTGCACGCACTCTGAAGTGAGAGATGGAAGTGCGGGCAGAGCTTGTTAAGCTTACGCATCGCCGCCAAAAAAGAATCCGTAATGATTCTCGGTTCCAAAGATCCCAACCGAATGCGTTCCACTACGTCAAGCCGTGACACTGCCTCCAGCACTCCGGGAAGTCGAGACTTTCCGACCATATAATCCCCGACAGTGGTCTTCTCTGCCTCAAAATCCACACCGTAGGAGCTCAAATGAATTCCCGTTATTACGAATTCACGATATCCCTGCTCTCCCAGTCGACGGATCTCTTCCAGGAGACTTCCTTCCTCGCGGGAACGCACACGGCCTCTGGCATACGGGATAATACAGTAGGAGCAGAACTGATTGCAGCCGTCCTGAATTTTAATCGTCGCCCGGGTATGCTCCGCCGTCGTTGTTAATGACATCTCCTCATACTCATTCGTTGCATTGATATCAATCACATCATGGCAAGGAATCGTCGCACCGGCCGTATTCCTCTTGCCGGAAGCAGCTCGTTCCTCCAATGCCTTAAGAATCGTCTCGGCGATGGCATTCTTGCGGTTATTGCCGATTAGCAGGTCCACCTCCGGATCCTTTTTCAGTGCCTCGGCTCCGGTCTGGACATAGCAGCCGGTTGCAACCACCAATGCATCGGGATTCAAGGCTTTGGCACGATGCAGCATCTGACGGCTCTTTCTATCCGCCATGTTCGTCACGCTGCACGTATTCACGATATATACGTCTGCTTTTTCACTAAAAGGCACAATTTCGAAACCGTTTTCCTTAAGTTTTTGTAGCATAACGTCATATTCATAGGAATTCACCTTGCAACCAAGGTTGTGTAATGCTGCTTTTTTCATCGTTTTCCTCAAGATATTTGTCATTTTTAAGCATTGACTTTTTGTTTTTCTTCCTTTACTATAAGGGCGTAACAAAGAGAAAACAAGTATAAATTAAGAGGAGGTATTCTAAAATGAAGACCGTACAGATTTCCTTAAATTCCATCGACAAGGTAAAGTCCTTCGTAAACGAGATCACCAAGTTTGACTACGATTTCGACCTTGTATCCGGCAGATACGTAATCGACGCTAAGTCCATTATGGGTATCTTCAGTTTGGATCTGTCCAAGCCCATCGACCTGAACATTCATGCTGAAGGCGATGCTGCTGATGTTATGGCTGTACTTAAGACCTACATGGTATAGTCCATACTCCCTACGAATGAGCAAGACCACATCGTTTCGATGTGGTCTTTTTTATTGTCTTCTATGGCATAAGCGCTAATCTTCGCTCCGTCTATGCTTCCGTTCATCTATACTTTCGTTCGTCTACACATCCGCCTCGGTATAGTAATCCGCTTCCACAATCTCTTCGGTATCCAGAGCAATCTGTACCAGCTCGTCGATCTTCTCGGCAAGCTTCTCCTCATGACCGCGAATTACCTTACGGTTCGGTTTCGTCACGGGATGCTTTGCTACGAAAATCGTACAGCAGTCCTCATAAGGAAGAACACTGGTCTCATAGGTATTGATTTTTTCCGAGATATCCACGATGTCCTGCTTATCAAAGGCAATCAAAGGACGATATACCGGAAGGGTGCAGACCTCGTTGGTCGAAGCTAAGGACTGCATGGTCTGACTGGCCACCTGACCGATACTTTCACCGGTAACCAAACCGATACAATCGTTGCGATTCGCAATCTCTTCCGCAATACGCATCATGTATCGACGCATGATAATGGTCAGCTCTTCGTGTGGACACTGCTCATAGATGTAGAGCTGAATGTCCGTAAAATTCACGACATGAAGGCGAATCGGTCCGGTATACTTCGAAATCAGGCGGGCAAGATCCACCACCTTCTGCTTCGCACGGTCGCTGGTGTAAGGAGGTGCATGGAAATACGTAGCCTCCAGAACCACTCCTCTTTTGGCAATCATATAGCCGGCAACCGGGGAATCGATTCCGCCGGACAGAAGAAGCATGGCACGTCCCGCAGTTCCGAGAGGCATCCCTCCGGGACCGGGGATAATGATGGAATAGATATAGATTTTTTCACGAATCTCTACCGTGAGTTCCAATTCCGGCTTATGCACATCCACGCGCATCTGCGGAAACTCATCCAGGAGCACCTCGCCCATCTTCGCATTAATTTCCATGGAGTCGAGCGGATAATTCTTACGCGCACGGCGGGCGCAAACCTTGAAGGTTTTATTGCAATCGGGATGAACCTCATGCATATACTGCTTCACCGTCTCACACAGAGACGCAAAGCCTTCATCCTCCACACGCACAACCGGACAAATTCCCGTAATACCGAATACGGTCTTTAATGCCTCAATGGTTTCGTCGAAGTCGTAATCGCCTTCCACGTCCACAAAGATTCGTCCCTGAGTCTTCGACACCTTGTAGCAGCCGTCCAAATGATTCAGTGTCTTCATGATTCTGCTGCATAACGCATCCTCAAAAACATATCTGTTTTTTCCCTTGACGCCGATTTCGGCGTACTTAATCAAAAAAGATGTAAACATACCATTATCTCGCTTTCAACCATTTTGCCATAAAATCTGTTGTCTTCGCCGCACCCGAGCTATTGAGATGTTCCTTGTTATAGAAGTCCGTCTCTCCATCAATCCGGATTTCATCAAGATAGTCATTGAGATCGACATACTCTAACCCCAGACGATTCATATATTCCTTAGTAATCTTTGAGTCATTTCGCGTCCAATTTGCGACCGGTACTTTGAAGAAAATTACCTGAATGCCGTTTTTATTGCACAAATTCACAATATCATCGATAGCTCGCATACTATCTTCAGAAACTTGCTTTTCTGCCCCTTCGTCTTCCGCAAGAAAATCGATTTCCTGTCTCCAGACCCTGTCACGAGCCAAATAGCCTCTCGACCTATTTCGCTTATCAGAAAAAATGTATGTCAAATCTTTCATCTTAACTTCTTTCCATGCCCCATGATATTGCAACAATGGGAAAGAATAAGAAATAACTCGCTTCAAGTCTCCATCCAAAACACGATGCAACGACTTCCACTTTTCAATCGAAAAATGAGTCGGAGAATAATTCCACGCCAACACACTTTCGTCTATCATAGAATCATCCTCAAAAATTTCACAAACCTCAACCAGAATCAGTTCCGGTTTCTGAGTCTTCAATGCTTCTTGAAGATAGTAATACGTAATCGTCAGATTTTGAGAACTTGCGCCAAAATCATAGGATTGAATCCCATACTCCTCTGTCAGTTTTTGGCTATCAATTCCACAAAACATTTGGCTCGGTCCCAAGAACAAGACCTCGATGCTATTCTCTTTTAGTTCATAGAAACCGTCTACAATAGTCGTCGAGTCCCCAAGATATTTTGGAATAAACAATTCCTGCAAAAACAGCCAAGCAATCACAAAAACCGCAACCGGGAAGATGAACTTAGCAATATGAATCACTATTTTCTTAGCCATGTTTCTCCTCCGCTACAGTTCGAAATACATAAAGTTATTGGCACTGTATTGACTTCCGTATGCGCCAAAAACAATAATTGCCAGAACTAACACAAGCAACAACAGAATTTGTGCAACATATCCCTTGGCAATCACTCTCTCGCATACTGAAACTTTTTTCGCATGTAGATAATCCAAAACAAACAAAAAGATTACACAGGCTGTGATGTACAGCAGAAAAATCTTTTTCGAAGCATCCGCAATCGGACTGTCAAACATAAACAAATCGACAATCTGATTCATCCTGGGCATTCCTAAAAACAGTCGTTTTATCATAGAAAACGCATCCGCCATCGTTTTGGAATTGAAGAAAATCCATGCAAAAATCATCAAGAAAGTTACTTTTACCGATGAGAGCACATGCCAACCGGCTTTATTTCTGTCGTAACGTACTCTTTTCTTGATTCTTTCAATCAGCGGTTCTGCAATCTCCGCGCAGAAAACATATATAAACTGTAAAAGTCCAACGCTAAAAACAAATGTAAATCCTGCACCATGCCATAAACCAATCAGAGTCCACAAAACAAGCAAACCAATATATGTGGGAATTCTTCGTCCTGCTTCTTTTCCAAACCAACCGGATACTCTTTTTCCTATCCATTTAAACAATCCGGATTTCAGAATCGGGTAAAACACATAATCTTTAAGCCATGCGCCAAGACTAATGTGCCATTTTTGCCAGAACTCCGTAATGCTACAAGCAAAAAACGGTTGTTCAAAGTTCTCCGGAAGATGAATACCAAAAAGCATACCGATTCCGATAACAATATCCATATATCCCGAAAAATCAGCATATAACTGAATCGCAAAGCAGACAATTCCTAAAAGAATACCAAGCCCTGACAATTCATTGTAATGCGAGAAGGAAAGCTGAACAACGACCGCCACCTGATCTGCAATGCATAATTTTTTTACATATCCCAAAAGGATACGATAAACCGCCTTCTTCCATTCAGCAGAACTCTTTTTCGCTTTTGCCTCAACCAGTTGCGGCATCAATTTGTCATAACGGTTAAATGGCCCCTGCATAATGGACAAGAAAAAGCCCCCATACAAAAGAACCTTGAGCGGATTCTTCTCCGCAGTTACAATGTCTCGTTGAACATCCACAACATACCCAATCAGCTGAAGAGAATAGTATGAAACACCCAATGGAATGAGAATGTGTTCGGCAGTCCACAACTGTATATGAAGCAATTGATTCAGTTCAAATGCAAAATGTCCATAATACCGAAACAACAATAGCAAGAATACAATAACCGCCACTGCTCCTACCAAGTAGAGTTTCTGGATACGCAATGCCTTCTGCTTGTACTTTTTCCGTGTGTCCTTGTCAACAAGTTCACGATTGCTCTCCATCCAGCAATCCAATGCATCCTTATTTCGCTGAATTAATAGCCCCATTGCCCATGCAAACAATGACGTCCCACATAATACCCATATTCCTACCGGACTAAAGCTTACGTAAAAAATAATGCTGGCAGCCAATAAAACACACCATCTGAATCGAGATGGCATGACGGAATACACGCCCAACGCAAGGGCTATAAAGCAAACAAACATCACTGATGTGATTCCCATTCTATTCCTCCACCAATTCAATCATGCCGACTCTGGCACTGATTAAGAAGGCCACACGAGCTGTTTCTCCGATGACGGGTGCCGGTGCCGGCTCTAAGAACGGCATAAATTTCTCCTGTCTTAAGCGTTCGATCTCCGTCTCCAGATTCTCACACCGATAACACATATGATACGGCGCATTGCTGTACTGCTTCAAAAGCGAATACAACGGTGACTCCTTGACAGGCGCAATCAGTTCCACACAGTATCCGTCATTCTTAAGGAAACACAAATAAGCCTGTCGTCCCTCATCCCAGGTGGAAGGAATCACAAGCTCATAGCCCAGTGCTTCAAAGCCCTCAATGGACCGGTCAATATTCTTAACCAGATATCCGATGTGATGAACTTTCATTATGCCTCTGCCTCAATATAGTCAACCATTTCGCCGACATTTTTCATTTTAACGGTCTGTCCCATCGAGAACTCAACATCAAACTCATCCTCGATTGCCGCTAAAAGAGTAATGTGACGAAGACTGTCCCAACCGTCAACATCCGCTGCGGTAGTATCATCATTTACCACGATTTCGTCATCACCAAACACATCACGAAACACTTCATTCAAACGCTCAAAAATCTCTTCTCTGCTCATTATGCTTCCTCTCCATTGATTAGAATATAGGGGTTATGCGGCTCAAATGCGGCCACCGACAAGGTCCAGACACCTTCCTCGTCCCCGCGTACAAAGCCCATACGCTCATAGAAATCCTTCACCATACCATTCTTTGGTGTCGGATAGTAATAACCGACAATCGTTTCGATTCCCTCAGAAGCCGCCCTGCTTACCAGGGTATCTAACATTGCATCCTCCATCCCGCGCTTCAGTACGCGACAGCTCATAAGCCACAAACGCATATGCAAGGTTTTCTCTTTTCGCTCACCGGCAAGAACACTAACTACACCGTTATCGCCAAAGCGGTCCTCCAACTTACCGTACAGGCACAGGTAATCCGGAGACGCCATCATCTGACGAATATCGCTCTCACTGCACCGAAGGGTCGTCAGGTTGAACTGATTGCTCTTGTTGGTTAGTTGGGCAATTCGCTGGACATAGATTTCTTCATATCCGCGAATCGTTGCGCGCATCTGAAGCGATTTCAAAAAATCATCATAATTCCCTAATTCCTGCTCTAACTGTGCCCGCTCGGAATTGGCCTTATACATCGCATTACGATTCAGGTCATCCTCCGAAAGGGTTGTGACCTCAAAGTAGCCGCCCCGATCCACCATGCGAATGTACTCTTCCACACGCTCCATCGTCGGAACCGCCACGCCGAAATTCGCCTGCTTCATGATCTCGCGTTCCGTCGGATTGTCATCGATAAACACGAAACTGTCGATGCCCAGGTTCAGTTCCTTGGCAATCGCCTGCATGTTGCGATCCTTGTTTTCCCAGTTTGCCTTAACGGCCGCAAAATCATCCGGTTTCAAAACGCCGTCCGGATGATTGAGTCCGGCAATCGCATTCTCATAATCATTCTTACTGTTTACCGCCAATAGTACGCCGGTACTCTTCAGTTCCTTAATGTAGGACTGAACCTCGCTGTACACCTGTCCGGTCGGAATCTCGGGACCGATTTCGATTCCCTCGACTCCGTCATCCCCGACAACGCCGCCCCATAGCGTGTTGTCCAGATCGCATACCAGCACCTTTTTATTTTTTCCGTAAATCGACTTCACGATATCTGCCACACTCTTGGCAAGATACGGAATGGCATCCAGACAAAGACTGTATTTATACATATGCCAGAACAACGGATTGCTCCACTGCTCCAGACCATAATTCGCCGCAAGATAGTCAACGTCATTCACATAGAAATTCTTGTGGGTCTGCGAATACTCATAGAGTTTCTGATTCAGACGCTGCAGGAAGTTCGTTTTGCCGTGACAGTCCGCAATGTCCGCATTGCCAAGCAAACGCCAGGCCGGACGATCAAAATTGTCCTGCACAATCATGCAACCGTAACGCACAGCCGCACGATCCCACATCATCTCAAATCGTCTGTACTCGGAAGAAAGAAGCGTATCAATCTCTTCTACGGACATAGCCGTTGTCGGAAAAGAGGAGACATTACGCCAGTTCGTATGAAAATAGATTACATCCGGCGCAAACGCATCCAGTTCGGCATTCCCATACATCGCATCCTGCCAGAACTGAGCATATTCCGACTGGTAAAAGGTCGGTTTGATTCCGTAATTCAGAAGAAACAACTCCAATTGATCCACAATCTCATTGGTCGTCGAACCACCAAGAACCGCAATTCGCTTCTCAATCATTCCCGTTGCATTCTCTAAAAGTTCCTTCTTCAGACGAAGCTTCTTACGCAACAGATATTTCGTATCAATCGGGTACTGAAAACAATCCATTCGATTTCCTCCGTGTTCCAAAAACCCCCGCATTTTTGCCACTTTATGGGCATAGACATACATAATGAATCATACCATAGTCCCCCCTGTTTGTAAAGGCGACGCCCCGTACGCGAGTATAACAAAAGAGCAGCCTCTCGGCTGCTCTTTTATCCCCTTTTACGACTTGTTCGAAAGAATTCCCTTTTCACACTAATGAGCTGCTTTAGCAGGACGAACCGATGCCACAAGCATCACGCCACCAGCTACTACTTCGATTAAAATCCCCAACACAATTGCTACAATCATCCTAAACCTCTCATGTGTGTTTCTTTCTGAAGTGATACTATCAAAAGGCAAGGCGGTTGGCAATAGGGTTGGCACGAACACACAATAATCTGACGCAAACAAAAAAAATGCGGGTGGAGGCTATAGAAAAGTACGTATGCTTAAGTGGACGGCCTTCCATGGAAAAGTTGTGTGTGTTAAGCGGACGGCCTTCCATGGAAAAGTTGTGTGTGTTAAGCGGACGGCCTTCCATGGAAAAGTTTTTTCTCGCACGCTAGACGCTGATCGCTCGAAAAATCCTTTTCCATGCGCCCGTCCGGTATAGCATATGAAAATCTTTTTCCATGAAGACCGCCCGGTCTACTGCATAAAGAGACCTTTCTCCTTGGAGCCGCCCGGTCTACTGGATGAAGAGTCTTTTCCTTGGGCCATCCGGTGTACTACATAGAAAAACTTTTTCCGTATGGTCGGCCGGTATGTTGCATGAAGAATACTTTTCCTTGGAGGCCGTACGATCTCTACTTCACGAAGAAGATTTCTCCATGCGACCACTCAAGCAGATGGATACTACGCCGGGAACGCAGGGTGCCGCGGGCCTATGGAATCCTGCGGCTTTTTGCTCGAGCTGTAGTGGGACTTAGGGTTCCGCTCGGAAGACAAGCGGGGAATTGCCACGGAGGGCAATTCCAGGCATCACGAATCACGGACGTGAGTTGATGCCGACGCGACCGGTTCCTAAGATTCCGGCAGGAACTCTTAGTCCCACTAAGGAGAGCAACTGACGAAGGATTCTGTAGGACCGGGTAGGCACCCGATATTTTCTGCAGGGGGCAATCTTCCATGGGGAAATTACGTATGCTTTAAGCGGACGGCCTTCCATGGAAAAGTTTTTTCTACGCACGCTAAACGCTGATCGCTCGAAAAATCCTTTTCCATGCGCCCGTCCGGTATAGCATATGAAAAACTTTTTCCATGAATCCGTACGATCTACTGCATGAAGAAACCGTTTCCATGCGGCCACTCAGGCAGATGGATACCCGCGCCGGAAACGCGGGGTGCCGCGGCCTATGGAATCCTGCGACTTTTTGCTCGAGCTGTAGTGGGATTTAGGGTTCCGCTCGGAAGACAAGCGGGGAATTGCCACGG